>NZ_AZHT01000001.1 GCF_000599605.1 Prevotella sp. HJM029
ATCGTGAGCGAGGGGCTCGCCGCCGATATTTTGCTTCAGTTATCGTGAGCGAGGGGCTCGCCGCCAATATTTTGCTTCGGTTATCGTGAGCGAGGGGATCTTCCGACGAACAAAAACGCAAAATGCTGGCAAAAACGGATGCTGCTACCAATAGAAAGAGGCCGATGCAAGCAGGCAGCACCATTTGCTGCATCCAAACGAAAAGCAGGAACAAAAGCAAAGGGCACAACGACAACCAACTGCCATTATGCCCTATACGCATCTGCCTTCAAGGCTACACCGAGGAAAAGCTACTCTGCTTTTGGTGCTTCGTGGGGATACAACCCCTCAATAATCTGGTCTAAAACGGGCACGAGCCCCAACACATTTTCTACAGGAATGCCACAACTGCCCAAGCCATTGGCCAATTGTTGCGGAATGTCGCGCGCCTCACTTTCCATCTCCTTGCCCTTCTTGGTCAACGACACAATGCGCTGCCGGCCGTCACTCTTTCCACGCTTGCGCACCAGCAAGCCCATCCTTTCCATGCGCTGCATTAATGGTGTCACCGTGTTGGTTTCCAACATCAGGCGATGTGCTATGTCGTTCACCAACTGATGGTCGTTTTCCCACAACACCATAAGCACCAGATATTGCGGATAGGTGATTCCCAAGCGGTCTAACAACGGGCGATAGGCCTGAATAACGAGCCTGCTCACACTGTATAAACGAAAACAAACTTGATTGCTCAACTTTAACTGTTCTATTGCCATTCGTATCCTGCTTTAATTTAAAAAAGACCTACAGCATCGGAAAGCCAATTCACTGTAGGTCTAAACCTTTACTAATTTGTGGCGGAAGATGAGGGATTCAAACCCCCGATACGCGAAAGGCGTATACCGGATTTCGAGTCCAGCGCATTCGGTCACTCTGCCAATCTTCCTTTTCGCGAGTGCAAATTTAATAAAAAAGCATGAGAACCTATCCGAAAAGGACTCGGCAAACATGGATATTTAACAGACATTATAGGTTATATTATTGAAAAGACAGCTGCGCCAAACGATTGAGCAGTAATTGGGCATCGCGGTGGCGAATGCGCAACGAAACTTTACAAACATTGTCAAATTCCTGACTGACAATTGTGGCATTGAATTCTTTAATTAAATGCATCACACCATTCATCATCGGATAGGTGAACTCATAGTCGATGGTCTCTTCCACCTGCTTTTCAACCCATGCAATATGCGATAGGGCATCGGCCGCCGCCTCACGATAGGCCACAATCAGCCCACCTGTGCCTAAATTGATGCCGCCATAATAGCGCACCACCACCACAAGAACATCCGTAAGTTGCCGGGCATTAATCTGCCCTAAAATGGGTTTGCCCGCTGTTGAACTCGGCTCACCATCATCGTTGGCACGGAAAAGCGCTCCGTCAGGCCCCAAAACATAAGCATAGCAACAATGGCGTGCATCATAATATTTCTGCCGATAGGATGCCACCAGCGTTTTCACTTCGTCGAGCGTTGTCACATGGTGAGCAAAAGCATAAAACTTGCTGCGCTTCTCGCTATAAAAGCCTTCGCCTACAGCATCGCTCACTACGGTTGTATACAAATCGATATCTGGCATGGTTGGAATAAAAAACTGGCACATACCACCATGAGCATGCACCAGTTCGTTTTATTGCATAAAAAAAATAACTCTGCAGGGATTAGCCTTGACGACGGCCATACTGCTCATCCAAATTGAAGAGTGAACTATCGCCCATACGCTTGATGCGGTCTACAATGCCACTTGCCGTAGCTTCTTCGTCAACCTGCTCACGTACAAACTGCCACAAGAAATCTTGTGTAGCATTGTCGCCTTCTTTTTGTGCTTGGGTCAACAAGTCGTTGATACGCGCACTAATTTTGCATTCATGTGCATAAGCATCCTCGAAGGCATTGAGAGGGCTTGTCCAGGTCTTCTTCACTGCATCAATCGTGTTTACTTCGGCTGTTCCTCCACGCTTGATAATGAAATTAGCCATTTGATAAGCATGATCCATCTCTTCTGCACTCTGTTTCTTCATCCAGGTAGAAAAACCATTATAACCTTCCTTCTCAAAATAGAACGACATGGAAAGATAGAGATTTGCAGAATAAATCTCGCAAACAATCTGCTCGTTAAGAGCCTTTTCTAATGAACTTGATATCATAAAACCTTTATTTTAAAGTGTGAATTTTGTCCGCAAAGGTACAAAAAAATATATAAGAATACAACACTTGTCTCGAAATACCTGTCAAATCTTAGTCATCGATTCATGGCCGAAGTCGGTATACCTGACTGCGTTATCAAATATCCTCTTCGTCGCTCAAATCAGCTTCTGAAGGTTCATTGCTACCCGTATCTAATTGCGTGTCACGCGCTATCGACACGCCACCGGTGCGTGAGAGAGTCATCTTCAGCGGCACATATTCGTCGCTTAGCTTGTCTGGGGATCCCACACTGGCCGCAAAACGCAAATTATTGCCCGCTGCATGGTCGAGCACTATGCCCACCAAGGCCTCGTCGGCATAGGCTTTATCTACATAGGCTAAGAAATCTTTCTTGGTAAAAGACCGTGAGAAAAACGTACTTCCATCGGCACGAATTACTGTGATAGTAATGCGATTGTCGTAATATCTGCTGCTGCCATCGTTAATAACAGGCAAAGAAGGGTCAGCCATGCGCTTCACCTCCACCGTGTAATGGCTGCCCAGCCAACTCACTTCCCGACGCTGCACGTAGTCGCCCGTCTTTTGAATGGTGCGATGCACCACCAATACAGGTTTCTTTGTTATAATGTCACCATTGTTTTTCTTTCCACCACAACCAACAAGACTTCCTATGAACAGGGCAATGGAAATACATATCATAAAGTGTTTCATTTTCATCTCATGTATCAATGCAACTGCAAAGGTACGGCAAATGGTAGAAAAAACAAAGTAATTCATACGCTTTATTGCCGTAATCCATACTGGTTTAATATGCAATATATGCTGTTTTTCCACGAACATTGCATGCTTTCGGCTTTTTTAGTAACTTTGCAGCACATTATTTCAAATCAGTCAATGAAGAAAAGAAACATCATCTGTCTGTCGATAGCACTCTTGGCAGGATTTATCATGGGATGCAAACATGAGACGGCTCCTACACAGCAAGCCTTCGACACAATTCCTATGCTGGTGAACCGCATTCAACAATGCTCCAGACTCTACACCATGTCCTACCAAGTGCACAAGATTGTGACGCATAACGACCAGAAAACCATCAAGGGGTCATTGTTCAACACAGACATCAACATCAACCTACCCTTCAGTAAACGAGAAGTGGCTATCCCTATGGACGCCACTATCAAAGCCTATATTAACTTCGAAGGCTTTAATGAAGATAACATCGAGCGCCACGGAAAGCGCATCACCATCAAGTTGCCCAATCCACATCTCGTCATCACCAGCACTGAAATTGATCACAAAAGTGTGCGCGAATACGTCAGTTTCATGCGTACAAACTTCACCGATGCAGAGCTGGCTCACTTCGAACAGCAAGGACGACAGCAAATTCTTAAAGACCTTGAGAAATCTGACATCTTAGAATATGCACGCATTAGCGCCACCCGCACGCTCGTTCCCATACTACAACAATTAGGCTACGAAGAAAAGGATATTACCATCACCTTCAGCAACAATTTGCAACCTAAAGATATCCCACAACTGATTGATAAAACCAACGAACATGGAAGATAAGAAAAAGTCGCATGGCATCGCCTATTTCGCACAGCGATGGCTCGTCAACAAAGTTTATATCGTCTTGGCTATTGTGCTCCTTGCAGCTCTCGTCTTATGGGGCATTAGACTGCTATTAAAGGGAAACAGCCTCTCCTTCGCCGACAATAGCAATATCGACCTCACCCCCACACAAGTGGAACATATTGAAGCTATTGGCGAATGGGAATTTCTTCAAGTGAACGATGAAGAGCTCATCGACACCATTAAGCATGGCTTCTTCGGCGATAGTGAACTGGCACGCATCTATTATGGCACGCTCCGTTTGGGCATTAACCTTAAAGAAACACCCGAAGGTTGGCTCACACAGAAGCACGATACACTCATCGCCACGCTGCCCCCCATCAAGCTATTGGATCTTCATTTCATTGACGAAGCGCGCACAATGTCTTTCTACGAAAAGGGCAGCTGGACAGAAACCGACCGCAAACATATGTATGAGAAAGCCTATAACGTGATGCTGAAACGCGCTCTTTCACGCCAGAACTTGCAACTCGCACAAGAGAATGCACAACAACAAGTGAAAGAACTACTACGCAGTATGGGTGCTAAAAATGTGGTCGTAGTATTTTCCCATACCAGACCTTAGCTACTTTTAGAATGCTCAATTGGAAACTCGCCTACTACATTTTTTCTCAAAAGATTTAGCTACCAGATGCATAGAAAGTTACTAAATCGTGTATCTACCATTTAATGAATAGGCATCTTTTATAGGACATAATTAAAGTGGGTAGTTAAACTTATAACTACCCACTCCATTACATAACAAACAAAATTTACTCCTGCGGAATATTCTTTAAAACATCTAACAAGTGATCCCAAACCATTTTTACAGTAGGGATAAGCAGGCGTTCATCAGGAGTATGAACATAACGAAGGGTCGGCCCAAAACTAACCATATCCAGCTCAGGATATTTCTCAGAAAATAGGCCACATTCCAAACCTGCATGAATTCCCCGAACAATAGGCTCCTTGCCAAACAGCTTCTTATAGGATTCGACCGTCACTTTTACCAATTTGCTATTGGGATTCATTTTCCAAGCAGGATAACCATCGTTTTGCAATACGTCAGCACCGCCCAACTCAAACGCAGCCTTCACGGTATTGGCCATGTTTTTGAGATTGCTCATCACGTTACTACGTTGACTGGCCACAATCACAACCTTACTCTCTTCACTTTGCACACTGGCCACATTGCTCGATGTTTCAACCATATTTTCAAGTGCTTTGTCTTGACAGAATGTGAGTGGGCCGTTGTCTAATGCTTGTAAACTGCGAATGAGATTTTGCGAAACAGTAGCCGGCAAAACAGTTTGTGCCTCTGTCTCAGTCAAATTCCAATGCATCACGGGGTCAGTCACATGGAATTCTTCTTCAACACCCGCAATCAGCTTTTTCCACACTTGCTCCACTTCGGCCTTTTGGTCTGCGGGCACGGCAAAGATAATCTTTCCGTCGCGCGGAATCGCGTTATGCATGCGTCCCGAATTCCATTGTGCTAAGCGAAGTGGCATCTGGCTTTGCAGCAAGTAGAGGAAACGTGCCATAATTTTGATGGCATTTGCACGCTTCTTATTGATATCATCACCCGAATGCCCTCCTGTGAGTCCCTTTAGCGAAGCCTCCATGAATGTGTAGTCTGCAGGAGCAGCTTCGCGCGTAAACGTGAATGTAGCTGTTGTATTAATACCACCGGCACACGATACAAAAATCTGTCCTTCATCCTCTGAATCGAGATTGATGAGGTATTTACCACTCATGAAGCCTGATTTCATACCAAATGCCCCTGTAAGTCCAGTTTCTTCATCACGCGTAAACACACATTCAATGGGACCATGTTCTATATCATCACTATCTAAAATAGCCAATTCTATGGCACAGCCAATACCATCATCGGCTCCCAATGTCGTACCTTTTGCTTTTAACCATTCACCATCAACATAGGTTTGGATTGCATCGTTATGGAAATCGAATTCCACATCCACCAATTTGTCACAAACCATATCCATATGACTTTGTAAAATAGTGGTACCCATGTGTTCCATACCTTTCGTAGCAGGCTTACTAATTAGGATATTGCCTATTTCATCTTCCTTACATGCAAGCCCCCGATCAGCTGCGAATTTCTTTAAATAAGCAGCCATCTTTTCCTCGTGTTTCGAAGGACGAGGTATTTGATTGATGGCAGCGAACTGCTCAAACACCCGTACTGGTTTTAATTCTACATTACTCATTTTAATATCTTTTTATTTCGTTTTGTTTTGTCCTTTATTCGATTTATATTACCTTTGCTCGCAATAAAATCATCCAAAAAGGTAAGCACAAAAGTAATAAAAATGATTAAGATATTTCTCTTGTCTATGTTAATAATTGCAATAGCTTTCGCATTATTAGCTGTTAAACTATTGTTTTTAAAGAATGGAAAGTTTACATCACAACACATTCATGACAATGCAGCTTTACGTAAGCAGGGTATTCATTGTGTGATAGACCAAGATAAAGAAGCACGTCGTGCAGGAAAAGCTTATTAAGGAAATATTGAATTTAGATTTAGAAATGAAAATATGAATAAGAAAAACATTTTGAAAGTATTGACGATAACAGCTGCCACTATGGCTGCGTTGTCAAGTTGTAACCAGTCTGCGCCAAAGGTCGATGCAAAATCTGATACACCGCAAAAAGAGGCGACATCACTCAAGATTGCTTATGTCGAAGTAGATAGCATCATGAGTCAGTATAAGTTTTGCAAAGATTACTCGCTTATTTTGCAGCGTAAAGGACAAAACATTCAAAGCACTTTGGCTGCGAAACAGCAGCAATTGCAGGCAGCTGCAGCCAATTTCCAACAGAAAGTGCAACAGAATGCCTATTCCCGCGAGCAAGCAGAAGCTATTAATGCAAATCTTCAAAAGCAGAATGCAGACCTACAAGCGCTTAATCAACGTTTGACCAACGAGTTTCAAAAGGAGACTGAGAAATATAACAATGCTTTACGCGATAGCATACAGCACTACCTTAAAACGTATAATCAAGACAAACATTACAGTTTGATTTTGAGTAAGGCGGGCGACAACTTACTTTATGCCGATAAGGCTTTCGACATCACCAACGAGGTTGTTGCAGGTTTAAACAAGGCTTATAAGCCTTCACCCAAAATGGCAGCTGCCGCCAAGAAATAACGATATTGTAACAAATAGACTTTATATCATGCTACTATCCGGCATAGCGTTGGGTAGTAGCATTTTTTCTTCACACGGACAAAGCTTATGTCAACAGATAAAATTCAGCAAATGCGTGAGTGGGTTGACCAACTCAATCGAGCAGCCGATGCCTATTATAATGGGCAGGACGAGCTGCTTAGTGATTATGAATGGGATGCTCGCTTCGACCAGTTGAAACACTTAGAAGAAGAAACAGGAGTAGTTTTGCCCGACTCGCCCACCAATAAAGTTTCAGCCGATAACATTAGTGGAGCAAAAGAGGCACACGAGTTTCCTGCTCTATCCTTAGCCAAGACAAAACAGCCTGCAGATTTAGCCAAATGGGCTGAGGGGCGTCCCATTTGGATGAGTTGGAAACTTGATGGATTAACCCTCGTCGTGACATTCGATGCAGGGAAATTGACCAAGGTCGTCACGCGCGGTAATGGACACATCGGCACCAATATAACGCATTTGGTCAATGCCATTCAAGGCATCCCGCAAACGATCCCCTATCAGGGGCACGCTGTGGTGCGCGGCGAGTGCGTTATTAGTTATGCTGATTTCGAGCAATTCAATATCGAGAGTGACGAAGAATATGCCAATCCACGCAACTTGGCTTCGGGGTCACTCACGCTAAAAGACGTGGACGAAGTGAGGTTGCGCCATTTACAATGGATTCCATTCACCTTGGTTCACACCGACAACGAAATTCGTTCTTGGGGTGCACGCATGGAATGGCTGCGCCAGAACGGAATGCATCCTGTTGCGCACGAAGAGATTCTGCACCCGACGCTACAAAATATTGAGCAAACCATTGCGCACTGGACAGAGCTGGTGACGCAGAAGATTAACCCCTACCCTGTCGACGGCTTGGTAATTACGTATGATGACACGCAATATGCACAAACGGGCAGCGTGACAGGGCATCATGCCACCCGCGCTGGCTACGCATTTAAATGGCAAGACGAGCATGCCGACACCACCTTAGATCATGTGGAATGGAGTTGTGCAGCCAGCACCATCTCGCCCGTAGCCATCTTCTCGCCCGTAGAGCTTGAGGGCACCACCGTGAAGCGCGCATCGCTTTGCAATATCAGCGAATGCGAGCGATTAGGCATCGGCGAACAGGGTACGAAGCTGCGTGTTATCAAGGCCAACAAGATTATACCAAAGGTTATCGAGGTGATTGAAACGGTGGGCACGCTTCAAGTGCCGTGCACCTGCCCTGTTTGCCAATCGCCAACCCAAATTTCGGTGAGCGAGGTCAGCAACACCAAAACCCTACATTGCACGAACAAAGATTGTCCGGCTAAACAGTTAAAAAAGTTTGCCCGTTTTGTGAGTAAAGAAGGGGTTAACATTGAAGGAATGTCCGAGCAGACTGTCGTGAAGTTTATGAATTTAGGCTGGATTAAGACCTACGCCGACCTATTCCTGTTGAAAGATTATGCTGAAGCGATGGCACAATTAGATGGCTTTGGCTTGCGCAGCACGCAGAAATTGCTGGCCTCCATCGAACGGGCACGCAATGTCGATGCACAGCATTTTCTCTTCGCCTTGAGCATTCCGCTTTGCGGACAAGACGTTTGCCGCCGCCTATTGCAGGCTTATCCGCTAACCGATTTGATGGCTATCGCACGCCAACCAAATGCTGAGCTGGGCCATTCTCCGTTGGCCGAAATCGCAGGCATTGGCCCCGAAAAGAGCAGCCAGTTTGAGCGTTGGTTTCGCGATGAAGAGCATTTCAACATCGTAACTCGTCTGATGCAACAGCTGCACATCTCGCAGCCACCTGTGACACAGCAAGGCAATCGTTGTGCCGGGCTCACCTTTGTCATCACGGGCGACGTCGTTCACTATAAAAACCGCAATGCGCTCAAGGCCTACATCGAAAGTCAGGGTGGAAAGGTGACGGGAAGCGTGAGCAAATCAACACACTACCTCATCAACAACGACGCAACGTCGACCAGTGCCAAAAATCAAAAGGCCCACCAGTTGGCTATCCCCATCATCACCGAGGACGAATTTATGGCGAAGTTCACGGCTGCCGACGAGCACGACAACAGCACATCGGCACCCCTTCAGTATTCAAAATAAAACGAAATTCTTGCAAATATGCGAATCGATATTATCTCCGTTCTGCCCACCATGATGGAGGGCTTTTTCCAAGAATCTATCTTAGCGCGAGCACAAAAGAAAGGGCTCGTCGACATTCAGTTGCACAATCTGCGTGACTATTCCACCGACAAATGGCGCCGCGTTGACGATTACCCCTATGGAGGCAGCGCTGGCATGGTGATGCAATGCGAGCCCATCGACCGGTGCATCTCGGCCTTGCAAGCCCAGCGCCACTATGACGAGGTGATTTACATGAGCCCCGATGGTGAAACCTTCAATCAACACATCGCCAACGAGCTCTCGCTCAAAGGAAACCTCATTATGCTTTGCGGTCATTACAAAGGCATTGACCAGCGCATACGCGAGCACCTCATCACACGCGAACTCAGCATTGGCGACTATGTGCTCACGGGAGGCGAATTGGCTGCCGCCGCCATCACCGATGCCATTGTGAGGCTCATCCCGGGCAGCATCAGCGACGAACAAAGTGCACTGAGCGACTGCTTTCAAGACGACCTTTTGGCTGCTCCCATCTATACACGTCCGGCAGACTATAAAGGATGGTGCGTGCCCGAGATTTTGCTGAGTGGCAACGAAGCCAAAATACGCCAATGGGAATTTGAGCAAGCCATGGAGCGAACCAAACGCTTGCGCCCCGACTTGCTGAAATAATCTTCCTCTCCGCATGTCGGTTGAAGGTGGCATAAGCTTATGACTCTTGTTCCCCGAACAGGATGAAGCAGGCATAAGGTTATGACTCTTGTTCCTCAAACAGGATGAAGCTGGCATAAGGTTATGACTGCCGTTCCCCAAACAGGATGGAGCTGGCATAAGGTTATGACTACCATTCCCCGAACAGGATGGAGCAGGCATAAGGTTATGACTGTCGTTCCCCAAACAGGGTGAAGCTGGCATAAGGTTATGACGGCCGTTCCTCAAACAGGATGGAGCAGGCATAAGGTTATGACAGCCGTTCCCCAAACAGGGTGAAGCAGGCATAAGGTTATGACTGCCGTTCCCCGAACAGGATGGAGCTGGCATAAGGTTATGACGGCCGTTCCTCGCTTTGGGAGAAAGCGTTTCTTTGCAAATTCACCTCGAAACAAATGCTGTGCAACAGAAACCCTTATAGAATGGGAGGTTTCGAATGGTGGTTGTGCACCATTCAAGATTTAATTTTGTAGCGCGCAAATTTCAGCAAGAGCACTTTTCGGCCTACGTTCTCAAACGTGACCGTGGCTTTCAAGTTGTCTCCTTCACCCTCTAAAAAATCAACCGTGCCGATGCCAAACCGCTGGTGTTCGATGATGCTGCCACTTTTCAGGCCGTCGCTTGCAACAATGTTGCTGTTGCCGCCAGCCGAAATGGTGGTAGATGGCGTGTGGAGTGCTTGCAACCTGCTGTGCGATTGAAGCGGTGAGGGAGAAACGCGAGTCACCGGACGATCGAAATCGGCTGTTTTAGTTTCATTGAATAAGCTGCCGTTCTCGCGCAAAGCCATGTAGCGCGCATCGATGTCGCGAATGAAACGGCTGGGCGAGCTAAACACCAATTTGCCATAACGCCACCGGCTCTTGGCATTGGTGATGAAGCAGCGCTTTTCGGCACGCGTGATGGCAACATAGAGCAACCGGCGCTCCTCTTCTAATTCGCGTGCTGTGGTGGTGCACATCGGACTGGGGAAGATGTTTTCCTCTAAGCCCACGATGAAAACATTGGCAAACTCCAATCCCTTGGCCGAGTGAATGGTCATCAACGAAACGCGGTTGTTGTCATCGGGATTGTTGCGATCTTGGTCGGTGAGCAACGACACCTCCTGCAAGAAGTCCACCAAATAGATTTCGTCGGCATTGCCTTCCTCCTTTTTCGAGGCCACAAAATCTTGCAAGCCGTTGAGCAACTCCTTTAGGTTTTCTTGCCTGTCGAGCGCTTCTTGATCCTTCGACGAGAAGATGTCGGTGCTGATACCCGATTCTTTGATGATTGTCGTGCCCAATTCGTAGGCATCTTTTTCGGCTACCTGCGCCATGAACGACATGATGAGCGTTGCAAAGTTGTGCAGCTTGGTGGCCACACTGCCGCTCACCTCTAAATTATAGGCCAGCGGATTTAGAATTACATTCCACAGGCTCGTTTGGTGGGTTTGTGCACAAACGGCGATTTTGCTCACGGTGGTGTCACCAATGCCGCGCTTCGGATAGTTAATAATTCGGCGCAGTGCCTCTTCGTCGTCGGGATTGGCCACCATGCGGAAATAGGCCAACACATCTTTGATGACCTTGCGCTGATAGAAACTCATTCCGCCAAAGATGCGATAAGGAATTTCTTGCTTGAGCAGTTCTTCTTCTAAGATTCTGCTCTGCGCGTTGGTGCGGTAGAGAATGGCAAACTGGGTGTAGTCGCAATGTTCCTGCCGCACGATGTTGGCAATGTGATGCCCCACGACCGTAGCCTCTTCGCGATCGCTGTGCAACGGCTCATAAATAAGCTTTTCGCCGAGGGCATTTTCGCTGAACGATGCTTTGGGAATCTGCCGCTCGTTGTGGCGAATGAGGCTGTTGGCCGCTTGAACAATATTTTGTGTCGAACGATAATTCTGCTCCAACTTAAAGAGCTTGCACTTAGGATAGATGTTCTGAAAGTTAAGAATGTTATCAATGTTCGCACCACGAAAACCATAAATACTCTGCGCATCGTCGCCTACCACACAGATGTGTTGCTGCTCGCGGGTGAGTTGCGTGACAATCTCTTGCTGCACGGCGTTGGTGTCTTGAAACTCATCGACCAACACATAGCGGAAACGCGCAGCATATTTCTGGCGGATGTCTTCGTGTTCATGAAACAACTTCCAAGTGAGCACCAGCAAATCGTCGAAATCCATTGCATTGGCTTGCACACATCGCTGCTCATAAACTTTATAGATTTTATAAAGATAGCTCTGCTTATTCATGTTGTCGCGCTTACGCAGATTCACACGTGTGGCATAATCGTCGGCCGAAATAAGATGGTTCTTGGCCATGCTGATGCAGGCGTGCACCGACGATGGCTTATAGACCTTCTCATCAAATCCAAGCTCCTTGGTGATATTTTTGAGCAGCGAACGACTATCCGACTCGTCGTAAATGGTGAAATTGCGTTGATAGCCCACATGCTCGGCCTCAACACGCAGGATGCGCGAAAAGATACTATGGAAGGTACCCATGTAAAGATAGCGCGCGCGATTCTCGTCCACCATGGTGGCTATGCGTTGACGCATTTCGCCCGCCGCTTTGTTGGTGAACGTTAAGGCCAAAATACTCCAAGGTTCATAATGCAACTCATCCATGAGATAGGCTATCTTATAGGTGAGTACGCGCGTCTTGCCCGAACCTGCACCGGCTATCACCAATTGTGGGCCGTCACAATATTTTACAGCCTCAAGCTGACTTTGATTTAAATCTAACTGCATGTTGTCTTATCGTGCATAAACTCCGCCCGACGCTGTTCGTGGATTATAATCTTCGCCCTCTTTCGGAAAGGCGGGCATGAAACGCATGTTTTGCAAAATTTGAGCGCGTCGCTTTAAAACATAGCTATCGGGCTGCGCACTATTAAAGCGAATGGGATTGGGCAACGTGGCGGCAATCGTGGCACAATCGCGGCGCGACAAATCGAGTGCGTCTTTCCCAAAATGATATTCGGCTACGGCATCAGCACCATAAATTCCTTTGCCCATCTCGATTGAATTGAGATAAACTTCCATGATGCGCTGCTTGCTCCAAAGCACCTCTATCAAGGCCGTGAAATAAACCTCAAACCCTTTTCTCACCCACGACCGCCCTGGCCACAAAAACACATTCTTGGCCGTCTGCTGACTAATGGTACTGGCACCGAGCTTGCGTTTACCACCTTTCATGTTGCGCTTGGCCGCCTTCTCAATGGCATCATAATCAAAACCATGGTGCAACAAAAAGCGCTGGTCTTCGCTGGCCATCACCGCTACAGGGAGATGGGGCGAAATTTCGTCTAACGGAACCCAATGGTGATGCCAAACCACCGACTCGCCACTACCCAATTGTTGGAAGGTACGAATAAACATGAGTGGTGTGACATAAACTGGGAGGAAGCGCAACAGGATGACAGAAAGAATGGATGAGGCGAAAAACAAAGCCCCACCCCATCGAACAACTTTCCAAATGATGCTTTTTAGTGCCATTTACAAGCGTTTTATTTTATATCGTTATTGCCCAACTCTGGGCAAGTCTCAAATTATTTTTTTGCCGCTTGCCGAAACCTCGGCAAGTCCCAAATTTATTTTTTGACGTTCGCCAGAATGTCGGCAAGGCTCAAATTTATTTTTTGACGTTTGCCGGAATCTCGGCAAGTCTCAAATTATTTTTTTGGCGTTTGACGGAATGTCGGCAAGTCCCAAATTTATTTTTTGACGTTTGCCGGAACTTCGACAAGGTTCAAATTTATTCTTTGATGTTTGCCGGAACCTCGGCAAGTTCTTTTACTCCAAAAAGAGAGGATGCCTGCCTTTCGACATCCCCTCTCCTCTGTTACTTTAGAATAAATGGTGAGCTTACAGCGTCCCCTTATTTGCTTTTTCAACCATCGCTGGTGAAGCATACAAATAAACTTCAACACGACGGTTTTGTTTGCGACCGGCTGCGGTTGAATTGCTTGCAACAGGATTTTCGCTACCCTTGCCTTCTACATTCTTAAATTGCGAAGATGAAACGCCACAGCTCTTTAAATAGTTCACTACGCTATGTGCTCGACTGTTGCTCAAAGGAATGTTGATACCATCGTTACCCGTTGCATCGGTGTAACCATAAATATCTACGTGGCAATCGTTGTTGTTCTTCAACACCGTTGAGAACTTCGATAAATCGTTCTTTGAGCCTGCTGCCAAATCAGCCTTGTTGGTAGCGAAAAGAATGCCGCTATCAAACGTCACTCTGACAGCTTTCAAACCATTAGCATCGGTCACCTCGTCAACCTTAGCATTCTTGATTTGTGCAGCCTGCGCCGCAACTTTATCCATGTGACGGCCAATGAGTGCACCTGCACCAGAGCCAAGGGCTCCACCAATAGCTGCGCCAATGGCCGTACTCTTTGTGTCCTTACCGATGATATTACCCACAATACCACCTAAAACTGCGCCGGCACCACCGCCAGCCAAAGCTCCTGTGCCTTGCTTGGTTGCACAACCAAAAACGGAAAGCACACATAATCCTGCTACTACTGTTTTTAAATTTTTCATATCTCTAATAATTTTTGATGAAATGTTATCGCTGCAAAGGTAGTTGTTTTTCCAACACGAACGATTGCAAACCAACTATTTTTTTGTAATTTTGCAGGCAAATTTAGAATTTCTTGGGAGCATTTCTCTGTGGAATGCACCTATTTTAATTAGGGGTTTCCCTAAGTAGAACGCAACAAAATTAGAAGAAAGATAATGGCAAAAGAACTCAAAGAACTTACCAAACGGGCTGAGAATTACAGCCAATGGTATAATGATTTAGTGGTGAAAGCTGATTTGGCCGAGCAGTCGCCCGTGCGCGGTTGCATGGTAATTAAACCTTATGGTTATGCCATTTGGGAAAAAATGCAGCAACAACTTGATAAGGAATTTAAAAAGGCGGGCGTGCAAAATGCCTACTTCCCACTGTTAATTCCAAAAAGCTTCTTTAGTCGTGAGGCCGAACATGTGCAAGGCTTTGCTAAGGAGTGTGCCGTGGTGACGCACTATCGTTTGAAAGAAAATGAGGATGGTAGCGATGTTGTGGTCGACCCGTCGGCTAAGTTAGAAGAAGAGTTGATTATTCGTCCTACTTCGGAAACCATTATCTGGAACACCTATAAAGGATGGATTAAATCGTGGCGCGATCTGCCCATCATGTGCAACCAATGGTGCAACGTGATGCGCTGGGAAATGCGTACACGCCCATTCCTTCGCACATCAGAATTTCTTTGGCAAGAAGGCCACACGGCACACGCCACAAAAGAAGAGGCCGAAGCCGAAGCACAGAAGATGCTCAAGGTTTATGCCGACTTTGCAGAGAAATGGATGGCTGTGCCCGTAATACAAGGGGTGAAGAGCGAAACAGAACGCTTTGCCGGTGCTCTCAATACTTATACAATTGAAGCGATGATGCAAGATGGCAAGGCTCTACAAAGTGGGACCAGCCATTTCCTTGGTCAAAACTTTGCCAAGAGTTTTGACGTCACTTTTCTAAATAAAGAGAATAAGCCCGAATATGTTTGGGCAACGTCATGGGGTGTGAGCACGCGTCTGATGGGTGCACTTATCATGGTGCACAGTGATGACAATGGTTTGGTGTTGCCACCCAACCTCGCACCTATTCAGGTGGTAATGATCCCCATCTACAAGAATGACGAACAGCTGAATGCCATCCGCGAGAAGTTGCAACCCGTCATTCTCGAATTGCAGGCAGCAGGCGTCTCGGTGAAATTAGATGATTCGGACAATAAACGTCCAGGATTTAAATTTGCTGACTACGAACTGAAGGGAGTCCCAGTGCGTTTGGCTATGGGTGCACGCGATTTAGAAAACAACACCATCGAACTGATGCGACGTGACACACTCGAAAAAGAGAATGTTAGCTTCGATAACATTGCTCAACATGTGACAGAACTGCTGGCAGATATCCAAAATAATCTTTTCGAAAAGGCACGTCGCTATCGTGATGCTCATATTTACGAGTGCGATAACTACGATGAGTTTAAAACAAAAGTAAAAGATGGTGGCTTCTTCCTTTGCCATTGGGATGGCACTGCAGAGACCGAAGCGAAAATTAAAGAGGAAACACAGGCTACCATTCGCTGTATCCCGTTTGGATATGAACAAACAGAAGGCGTAGACATGGTGTCAGGGAAACCTGCAAAATATCGTGTCATCATAGCACGTAGTTATTAATGAATGGATAAGATTGACCCATAAAGAAAGAAGAATATGAGAAGTAGAACAGCAACTTGGTTTGAAACCAAGATACGTTATGAGAAAACCATTGACGATGGTTCGCAAAAGAAAGTTTCTGAAAGCTATGTTGTAGATGCGCTGAGTTTCACTGAGGCTGAAAATACAATCATAGAAGAGATGAGCGCATACATCAGCGGCGACTTTAAAGTGACCGACTTAAAACAAGCCAGCTATGGTGAGATTTTCTTCAGCGATGCAGATAGTGACGATAAGTGGTATAAATGCAAGTTGCAATTTATCACCATTGACGAGAAAACGGAGAAGGAAAAGCGCTCCAACGTAACCTATTTGGTACAAGCCAACAACTTGCCAATGGCCGTAAAACATGTTGATGAGGTTATGAATGGCACAATGATTGACTATGCGATTGTTACTGTGCAAGAAACACAAATTATGGATGTGTTTGAACACAATAGCACCAAAGCAAAGGACGAGGCGCATAATGATGTCCCCGAATACGAGGCTACTTCAACGGGAGAAAATCAATAAGCAAAGAAAGTATGGAAGTTGATGTAGCGAAAAATCTTAAGACTGTATTGCAAGCATTGCCAAAGCAAGTGCAATTAGTAGCCATCAGCAAATATCATCCTGTAGAATATATTGAAGCAGCCTATGCTGAAGGGCAGCGTGTTTTTGGTGAAAGTCATGAACAGGAGCTCAAGCAAAAAGTCGCCACACTGCCTAAGGATATTAAATGGCACTTTATCGGGCACTTGCAAACCAATAAGGTGAAATATATTGCCCCCTATATTTCGATGATTGAGTCGGTGGACTGTTTGAGACTCCTCAAAGAGATTGATAAACTGGCAACTAAACACGACCGTACAATTCAAGTGCTTTTAGAGCTTCATGTGGCTGAAGAAAAGACGAAATCTGGCCTATCTTTCGACGCATGTCGTGCGCTTTTAGATGAAGGAGAATGGCGTCAACTGAATCATGTTCAAATTTGTGGCATCATGATGATGGCCACCAATACCGATGATGCTGTCAAGATAGCACAAGAATTTGATGCTGCCTGGCACTTCTTCGATGAGATAAAGCAGCAATATTTTGCCGATGACGATGCCTTTTGCCAACGTTCATGGGGAATGAGCCACGATTATCAGATTGCCGTTCAGCATGGCTCAACAATGGTACGCGTTGGAACAAACATCTTTGGCCCTCGTGTTTATTAATAGTCTCATAAAATGTATCATCACAAAGTAGCGGTTGATCAGCTGCTACTTTAATTTAAAATAAATATGCCCGAAATATCTGTTCGTGGTTTGGAAATGCCTCAATCGCCCATTCGCAAATTAGCTCCATTGGCTAATGCTGCAAAAGAAAGAGGTATAAAAGTTTATCACTTAAATATTGGTCAACCCGACCTCCCCACTCCACAATGTGGTTTGGATGCCCTCAAAAAGATAGATCGCACCATCCTCGAATATTCACCAAGCCAAGGCTATTTGAGCTATCGCAAGAAATTAGTGGGATATTATGAGAAATATAATATCCATGTCTCTCCCGATGACATTATCATTACGTCTGGTGGAAGTGAAGCTGTTTTATTTGCTTTCATGAGCTGTTTAAATCCTGGTGATGAAATCATCGTTCCAGAGCCGGCTTATGCAAATTATATGGCTTTTGCTATCAGTGCTGGTGCGCGCATTCGAACAATAGCAACAACGATAGAAGAAGGTTTCTCTCTTCCGAAAGTTGAAAAGTTTGAAGAGTTGATAAACGAACATACACGAGCCATCATGATATGCAACCCTAACAACCCTACAGGTTATCTTTACACGCGAAGGGAGATGAATCAGATTAGGGATTTAGTCAAGAAGTATGATCTTTATCTGTTCTCGGACGAAGTATATCGTGAATATATCTATACGGGTTCACCCTATATTAGTGCCTGCCACTTGGAAGGTATCGAAAACAACGTTATCCTCATAGACTCTGTCTCAAAGCGTTATTCTGAATGCGGCATTCGAATAGGTGCACTTATTACGAAAAACGAGCAAGTAAGGAACGCTGTTATGAAGTTTTGTCAGGCACGATTATCTCCGCCTCTGATAGGTCAAATTGTTGCCGAAGCCTCTTTAGATGCGCCAGAATCTTATTATCGTGATGTTTATGATGAATATGTAGAACGCAGAAAGTGTTTAATTGATGGATTAAACCGCATCCCTGGCGTATATTCTCCTATTCCAATGGGGGCTTTCTATACTGTTGCACAACTTCCTATCGATGATAGTGAAAAGTTTTGTCGTTGGTGCTTAGAATCCTTTAATGATAATGGTGAAACGGTGATGATGGCGCCCGCGTCTGGATTTTACACTACGCCCGGTGCAGGACAAAATCAAGTGCGCATCGCCTACGTATTGAAAAAAGCCGATTTGGAACGGGCACTTGAGGTGCTTAGAAAAGCACTTGAGACTTATCCTGGAAGAACATTACAAGAAAAACCGCTGTGAATTTACCTCTATTTTTAGCTAAACGAATAGCGCATCATGCTGGGGATGGAAGAAACGTTTCACGACCGACCATTAGAATTGCTATGGCTGGTGTTGCCATAGGTTTAGCGGTGATGATGATTTCCGTGAGTGTGGTGTTAGGATTTAAGCATACAATCCGTGATAAAGTAATCGGCTTTGGTGGACAAATTCAGGTAGCTAATTTCCTAACACTACAGACGGGCGACAACTATCCCATTGAGATGGATGACTCTATGATGGCTGTGTTGCGTGCCACAGAAGGCGTAAAGCATGTGCAGCGCTATACCTATATACAAGGCATTCTCAAAACGAATCACGACTTTTTGGGGGTGATGCTGAAAGGGATTGGGCCGGAATACGACACAACTTTCCTTCAGTATTATTTGAAAGCAGGCGAGCTACCCAAGTTCTCTGATCACAAAGGCAGCAACAAACTTGTTATCTCACAAAGCATAGCCAACAAGTTAGGTATAAAAGTTGGCGATAAGCTCTTCGCCTATTTCATTAATCAAGGTGGAGTGCGTATGCGGCGGTTTACAATTTGCGGCATCTACCAAACCAACCTCGCACAATATGATGATGTGACCTGCTTCACCGATTTGTATACCGCAAGGAAACTTAATGGATGGAACGATGACCAAGCGACCGGAGCCGAAATCAGTTTGAAGGATTTCAAAGATGCCGACTTGGTGGAGAGCCGGTTCGTGAAGTATGTAAATCGGACGACCGACCATTATGGCGAGACTTATTCATCAAAAACAATTCGTGACATCGCACCACAACTATTCTCCTGGCTCGACTTGTTAGACCTCAATGTCTGGATTATTTTGGCATTGATGATAGCTGTTGCGGGCGTGACCATGATTTCGGGATTGCTGATTATTATTCTCGAGCGCACCGTGATGATAGGCATACTCAAAGCACTTGGTGCACGGAATAAAACCATTCGCCACACCTTCATTTGGTTTGCCGCATTCATTATTGGCCGTGGCATGCTGATAGGCAACCTCGTTGCTTTAGGTCTCATTAGCCTGCAACACTTCACAGGCTTAGTGAAATTAAATCCGCAGACCTATTATGTAAGCACCGTGCCTGTTGAATATAATTTTCTGCTGTTCACACTGCTCAATCTTGCCACCTTGCTCATCTGCGTAGCGGTGCTCATTGCGCCGAGCTATTTCATATCGCACATTCATCCGGCAAAATCAATGCGCTACGAATAAACAGCCAATTAAGTGCACATAAAGTTTTGGAATGTGCAAAGAATGCGCTATCTTTGCACAGAATTTTTGGATTTGTGCAAGGTGCTTCACAAAACGCATCCCAGAAGAACCTACACGCAACAATAAACGAATTAAAAGCATAAAAGCAAAAACAAGATTATGGATCAAACACAGCATTTCAATAGTCTGATACAACAGTCGATTATAGATAACTGGGACAAGGATGCCTTGACCGACTTTCAAGGTGCAACACTTCAATATCACGACGTTGCACGGAAGATAGAGAAACTCCACATCATGTTTGAAAACAGCGGCATCGTGAAGGGTGACAAAATAGCGCTCGCCGGTCGCAACAGTGCAAACTGGGCCGTAGCTTTTCTTGCCACACTCACTTATGGTTGCGTGGCCGTTCCTATTTTGCATGAATTCACACCCGACCAGATGCACAACATCGTCAACCACAGCGAAGCACGGCTTTTGTTTGTGGGCGACGTGGTGGCTACGCAGATCGACGCAACAAAGATGCCCCAACTCGAAGGCATCATCTACATCCCCGACTATTCATTGGTGCTTTCGCGCACAGAGAAACTAACGTTTGCACGCGAGCACCTGAATGAGATATTCGGTCAGCGCTTCCCGAAATATTTCCGCAAAGAACATGTGAACTACCATATTGAGCAAAGCCCCGAAGAGCTGGCCCTCATCAACTACACAAGTGGGACGACGGGCTTCTCGAAAGGCGTGATGCTGCCCTATCGCGCCCTTTGGAGCAATGCCTATTTCGCACAGAGCGTGTTGGGGAGCGAGGTGAAAAGCGGCGACCCCATCATCAGCATCCTCCCCATGGCTCACATGTATGGCATGGCCTTCGAATTCATTTTTGAATTTCTTACTGGCTGCCATATCTATTTCCTAACCCGCATTCCAAGCCCAGCAATCATTGCACAGGCCTTCAGTGAAATTAAGCCTAGAGTTATTATCAGTGTACCCCTCATTATTGAGAAAATCATCCGCAAACGCGTGTTCCCCAAATTGCAAAATAGTGGTATACGCATGCTCATGCACATGCCTGTAATTGCCAAAAAACTGGGCGATAAGATCTGTCAACAAGTGTCAGATGCTTTTGGTGGCCAATTCTACGAGGTTATTATTGGTGGCGCAGCTTTCAATCAAGAAGTTGAGAAATTCCTCCACCGCATTAGGTTTAGATATACCGTTGGATATGGTGCTACAGAATGTGCACCCATCATTTGCTACGCAGACTACCATACCTATGTGCCAGGCAGCTGCGGTCGCCCTGTAGTCAACATGCAAGTGAGAATCGATAGCCCCAATCCAGAACACATACCTGGTGAAATCTTAGCTAAAGGAATGAATGTCATGTTGGGCTACTACAAAAATGAAGAAGCTACACGTCAAGCACTCGATACCGAAGGCTGGTATCATACAGGCGATTTAGGGACGATGGATGCGCAAGGAAATGTCTTCATCAAAGGGCGTTCTAAGAACATGTTGTTAGGTGCCAGTGGACAAAACATTTATCCTGAGGAAATAGAAGATAAACTCAATTCTATGGAACTGGTCAACGAATGTATTGTCATTCAAGAAGGTGATAAGCTCATAGGACTGGTCTATCCTGATTATGATGAGGCAAAGAGTTTCGGTCTCTCTAATAGTGACATTGACAAGGTAATGGAACAAAATCGCGTCGAGCTCAATCAGTCTCAACCCGCTTACTGCCGTTTGGCCAGCATACAGTTGCGTAATGAGGAATTCGAGAAAACACCCAAAAAGAGCATCAAACGCTACCTTTACCAAAAAACATAGAAGAGTATGGGAAAGCATCGCTTAAAAGAAAGTTCTTGATGCTATTAAGACATATAGTTCTGAGATATCCATAAGCATATCTTACTCTACTCCTCCTAATATATTGGAACTTGGCGTAATAGACATTTGACAGAGTTATAAACCCTATATATCTATCACGCCAAATATTAACTATATATTCACTTGACAGAAGCAAACAGAGCTATATTCAAAGCGCTTCGCAAGCTTGCAACCATAATTCTACCATAGCATCAGAAGGCATACGCCAATCGCCACGCGGACTTAGACTAATGTAACCAACTTTTGGGCCATCGGGCATACAACTACGTTTAAATTGTTGCGTAAAAAACCTGTAATAGAAAGATTTGAGCCAGCGTTTTAGCACATTGCCCGTATAATAACCAGCAAAGGTATGCTCAGCCATCAAGAATATCTTAGCAGGAGAAAAACCAAAACGCAAAGCATAATAAAGAAAGAAATCATGAAGTTCATAAGGTCCAACCAGGTCTTCTGTGCGTTGCAGTATATGCCCTTCTGTATCAGTTGGAGTAAGTTCTGGACTTATAGGTGTTTCTATAATATCATTAAGCAAACCCGAAATCTCATTCGTTGCTTGCAGAGCCTCATGTTTCACCAAACATTGCACTAAAGTCTTAGGCACACTGGTATTCACTCCATACATACTCATCTGGTCGCCATTGTAAGTAGCCCATCCCAATGCCAATTCAGACAAGTCCCCTGTCCCAACTACAATTCCTCCCACTTGGTTACTAATATCCATGAGAATTTGTGTACGTTCGCGTGCTTGACTATTTTCATAAACAACATCATGCACCGCACTGTCATGACCGATATCCTTAAAATGCTGCATAACACTTGCCGCAATAGAGATTTCACGCAATGTGACACCCAAAGCTCGCATCAAATGAATTGCATTCTGATAAGTATGGTCAGAGGTTCCAAAACCTGGCATTGTTACCCCAATAATCCCGTGTCGACTGAGTTTTAGTTTATCAAAAGTACGCACACAAACGAGCAGTGCCAACGTCGAATCCAACCCACCACTGATACCAATAACCACTTTCTTCGCCTTAATATGATAAAGACGCTTAGCTAAACCCATGCTTTGGATGTTTAATATCTCTTCACAAGCCTCCCCCTTTCCAATACCTGTTGGTACAAAAGGAGATGAAGAGAAGATTCTCTCCAAGCGGAAGGGCTTGAAATTTTGCAATGGACAGCAAGCTATATTCTCAGTTTCATAACCTTCATTAAACTGTGCTGTAGCAAACGTTGTATTGTTACAGCGGTCGTAGCGGATACGATCGATATCAATTTGGGCTGTCACCAATTGTGGTGAGAAAGTAAATCTCTTTCCCTCATCTAAGAGGGTTCCATTTTCATAAATTAATGCATTACCGCTATAAACAACATCTTGTGTACTTTCCCCAAACCCACAACTGCTATATACATAACCACTAATAGTACGTGCACTCTGCTGTGCTAAGAGGCTCTTAAGGTAAGCATGCTTACCAACCAACTCATCGGTAGCCGAAAGATTGAATATGATATCTGCACCAGCTAATGCCAAATGATTACTGGGAGGAGTGGGAGCCCACACATCTTCACAAATCTCTATACCAAATTTCACACCCTGCGCCGTTTCAAATATTTTGGGTTGCGCAGATACTTTCACTGCAATACCTGCTAAAGAAATGGTCGTAGGGCGTAGAGCTTGTGCCGAAGTGAACCATCGTTTTTCATAAAATTCATTGTAATTGGGAAGATAGCTCTTGGGGACAACACCCAGAAGTTGGCCTTGCTGTACCACTATAGCACAGTTAAGAAGCAGATTCCCTACCATGAGTGGTGCTCCTACAATCACAATAATATCTTTTTGCTGAGTAAAATGCAGCAAATGAGTTATGGCTACATCAACAGCTTCAAGCAGTGAATACTGTCGAAAGAGATCCTGACAGGTATAACTCGTGAGTGAAAGCTCTGGGAAGACTACTATTTCGACACCTATTTCTTCAGCCTCTGTAACAAGCCTTTCTATTTGCTCGGTATTATACTGGACATCACCAATACGAACAGCTGGAATGGCTGCTGCTACTTTAATAAAACCATATTCCATAACTAATGAATGGTAATTTGTGTTGCGCCATAGCCATATTCACAAAATGACGCATCTTGATAAGTAAATTTCTTATATTGATAGTTCAAAGCATTAATGAGTGCCCGACGCAATACTCCTTCACCTTTTCCGTGAATGAAGATAATCTTCTTACCCCGATGCTTACGATAGGCTTCAAGAGTGTCTTTGAATACTTGCAACTGATAGTCTAAGATATCTTTAGAGGTCATCCCCTGAGTATTATCCAACAAAGCATCAATATGTAAATCAATTACTACAGGTTCGTCTCCTCTTTGAGCAGAATCCATTTTTGTAGGTACGACTTTCATATTGTCGTGCGGTTTGGATTGCATTTCTTTAGCCAATTGTGCAACATCTACTTGCAACACCCTTTTTGGTTCATCGTTAACAATAATGCCATAAAGTAGAGCTGGAGATTCAAAAAAATCATTAGATTGGAAAGTAGATTGCTTGTAGAACTTCACTGCCTCAAATTTAATATGGGCTGAGAACATGGGCTTCACCAAAAAGTTTTTTTCTCGTTTGTAGGCTATACCTTGAATGGCCAAATGACTTAACTCATTCAAATTAGCATAGCCAAGTGTCGTTACAAAATTCTTTGTATTGGGGGCGAGTTCACCTTGATAGACTAATGTCCAGCTATTGTTCTCTCCTATCATATAGATCAACTGCAAGAAATAGTTGCAGTCATTCACTAGGTACACATCGAACGTTGTATCTACAGGCAAAGTAGGATTTGACGGAACAAATGCCACGTAAGCTGTTAACAGATTACCTCCTTCACGTTCTTCTATTGGCGCATGGAAGGTTACTTCTCGTGTGTCGTCAAGTATATCAAAACGCTCATCGCCATCAGCCATATTGAAAGGTGTATCATCTTGCCCCTCTTTGAGCATCGACTTAATACTACGTTGATTGGTATTGATAATAGTTTCACCTTTATCCGTGATAATAGGCTTCATTGTCAATGCAGCCAGTCTGTCCGAACCATAACTATTACTTTCTATGACTACAACTTCATTCATGCGAAAGGGAATTTCAAAACCATCTTGATCTTCTACAAGTACGATGTCCTTACCAGAAAAGCCTGTAATTATTCCACCACCCTTTTCGTTTAGAAAGCGTACCTTATCTCCTTTTTTCATTCCTTATTTAAATTTTAATTTGTCATTATGCTTAAGGTATGAGCAAAGAACTATCGCCATAGCTTAAGAAACGGAAATTATGCGCCAAAGCATAATCATAGATTTTACGCCACTCTCCATGCACAAAAGCACTCACTAAGAGCAGCAAAGTGCTTTGTGGTTGATGGAAATTAGTAATCAATATTTTCACAATCTTATATTGATAACCTGGTGCTATAATGATTTGTGTGCTGCTATGCAGTGCCTCTAAGCCATTACGATTCAACCAATCCAAAACATTGTAAATAGCCTGCTCCGCTGAAATTCCGTTCACAAACATTCCATTACGTTCAGCCTCATAAGGCTCCCACTGTGTCACATGGAGCATTTCTTCTGTTGCTTCCGGATTGGAAGCTAACTTTACGCCCATGTAATAGAGGCTTTCAAGTGTACGCACACTAGTTGTACCCACAGCAATAGCCACACAATGAAAACGCAAAAGATTTTCAAGCGTGTGACGATGCACAACAATATATTCAGTATGCATTTCATGCCCATTAATACTTTCACTTTTTACTGGCTTAAACGTACCAGCCCCAACATGCAATGTCACCTCTTCTTCAACGATATCGCGCTGCTTAATAGCCTGCAACACCTCATTAGTGAAATGAAGTCCTGCCGTAGGTGCTGCGACACTCCCTTTAATCTTGCTATATATTGTCTGGTAGGAAATTTTGTCATTTTCTTCCGTTTTGCGATTTAGATAAGGGGGAATAGGAAGTTCTCCAACAGCTTCTAATATGTCCGCAAAATTGATTTGCTCATTATCCCAGCTAAAATCGACCCAATAGTTTGTCCCTTTTCCAAAGGGTTGTTCCCCATCTTCACGCCGTTCCGCAATAAGGGTAAACGTCTGCCCGCTAATTTCAAAGTTGCATTTCAGTGCTCCCCCTTTCCATTTCTTTAGATTCCCAATCATGCAAAACCATGAACAATGGCTCTTCGCTTGAAACATACGCTCATAATCCACAGGATTGGCTGGTTCCATTAAGAATACTTCTATCAGAGCTCCTGTCTCTTTTCTAAAATGCATTCGTGCCTGGATTACCCGCGTATTGTTATACACCATCAAAGAACATTGAGGTAAAAATGATGGAAGATCAAAAAAATGTGCTTCTGAGATTTCACCTTTATTGTAAACTAATAACTTACTGTGATCGCGCTGAGCTAAAGGGAATTTTGCTATACGTTCATCAGGAAGATTATACTGATAATCGCTTATTTTAATCTGTTTAGTGTCCATACCTTGTAACATCTATATTTAGAAATCAATCACCAGCGAGATAATGGTAGCTACTAAAGCTGACAGCACTAAAACGCATAATATCAAGTTGGTATCTTGCCGATTATACCCTGTCACTGTATACTGAGTTGAGACATAACTCTGGTGCGGATTCGTGCGGAAGTAGACATAATGATAAATACAATAAGCCACATAGCCACTTAAAATCCCCCATAAAGTTCCGATAATAACATCTGAAGGATAATGCATACCTAGATAGATACGAGTAAAGCCATTCATTAGTGCCCAAAAAAACAGACCTATAGTAAGACGAGTACTACGCACCAAAAAAGCAAAGAATGCCGCTATAGCACAAGTATTAGCAGCGTGAGCCGAGAAGAAGCTGTAATCATTCTTACTAATCCATATAACTGTATTAATCATGTATTTAATTGACTCGTCATTACATGGACGCAAACGGGCTATCCAAGGTTTCACCACCAAATTATCAATTCCACCAGAAAATCCCACAGCCAGCAAACATCCAAACACCACTAACACTATCTGTTGCATTGTCTCGTGGTTCTTGACTATTACATAGAACAGACAAAAATAGAGAGGAACCCACGTCCAGGCTGTAGTAAATGTAGACATAATACCTGTTAGCATGAGATTATCGTTGTTGTTTATAGTCAATAACACTTGCCGATCAATATTAAAAATAGTTGTGAGATCCCACATATATCAATTACCTTATATGTATTCGACTGTAGAACGCAATATCCAACCTTCCCGTCCATCAGGAACAACAATGCCTAACCAATGTGGAATACTATTATCTTTAATATGAACTTTGGTTCCCTCATGAATAATAAAGTCATCAGTGCCACCACGCACTGGTGTATTTTTAACACCTACTTCTGACGAAATAATAATGGCTGCGTCTTGCTTATTCAAAGAAGCTTGCTGTTGATAGGCAATTACAATACTTAGAAGAAAGAATAAAAAGCCTATAATCGCTGCAATGAATCCTATTTTCTTCCTCCATAAAGGAGTGGCAAATAAGTAAAGCAATAATCCTAAAAGTGCTACAATGAGACAATTAATACTAATTATAGCCCATCCATCTACTGATAGTAAGTTTACAACTGCATTATACCATGTAATAAAAAACATATTTTCACCATCAGCATATTTATCAATTGTCTTACTACGTGCCAACTGCAAATTAAAACGAATATCGTTATTTCCTGGGCAGAGGCGTAGTGCACGCTCATAATTCAATATAGCCTGAGTAATATTATCTGTACGATAATAAGCATTGCCTAAATTATAAAACAAGGCCACACTCTTTCTTTGATGCAATAATGCTTTATAATCTCTTATAGCTTGCTGATAATTCTGCTCTGTATAAGCTTTATCAGCATCTTGTATAGTTATTGCACGTGCAGGAGAAAATGATAGTGATTGTACTGCAATAGCTACTAAAATAACAACTAATTTAGCCGCATTTAACTTGCAATTTGCTGCACTTTTATTTATCTTAAAGGTCGACTCAATTTCCGTTATCGCTAACATAGCTGACTCTAATGTCTTACTCATGTTTCCAGTTGCATCACCTGGTGCATAACGTTCAAACTCACATTCGTCGAGTGCGCTGATAAACAAATCTATTACATGTTGGGCTACCGATTGCTGCTGAAGTCGCTCTACAATGTTATCACGTGATAATAATTCCACAGACATACTCAGTTTATCACTCACATACCCCCACAATGCACGTAACACTTCATCATAAAAATGTACTTCATCGCCGGCTTTCAACAACTGATTGGCTCTCTTTAATCGTTTTGTTGCCACTTTATTTGCTTTCTTACCCTTCAATGCCACAACATTATTCAGTGTGAGTGCTCGTCTTCTAAATACAATCAACAAAACTACAAAAAGACATAAAAGTAAACATAAGATTATTATATATTTTACAGATCCAAAGAAGACGTCACTTGAAACATAATTTAAGCCTGTTTCTTTCATCAATGGACGTATGTCATTCCCCTTTGCTGCATAATCATCTAACAAGTTTTTCCCTCTTACACCAGGAAGTACATGGATGTGTAAAGGCTGTGTCTTGATTGTATGATAGGACTGCGTCACTAAATTATAGAAGGTGAGTTCAACTGGAGGTACAATAAAATTGCCCTGATTACGTGGCACAACCAAGAAATCATACAGCATACTCCCTTGCAAACCAGTGTTTGTTAATTGCGTCTTGTCGGTAATTTTTGCATCATATTGTTCAAAATCTTTGGGAAATGCAATGGTCGGCTGCTTGATTAATTTTAGGTTTCCTCTCCCACTAACCACCACACGCAAGTTTATAGGATCGCCTACTTTCACTATCGATTTCCCTAACTGCGCAGAGAGAGAAAATGTTCCAACTCCATTAGAGAAATTCGTTGGGCGATTAGGAAGTGGTAAAACATTGATGGTGAGACTTGGTGCCTGTATGTTCTTTTTCACTTCAACATAACCTGATCCCCCATTAAAAAATGCTTCAAATGGATCGACGCTACGGTCTTGTTGCACGACTACACCTTGAAAAGTTATACTGGGAATAGTAAGTTTGCCTGTCATCTGTGGATACATCACATACTGGCTCCATGTAACACAGCGGTAAGGACGCCCATTTACACGCTCTATATGGAAGCTTTTTTGTTGAGGCAATTTTATTTCTTGTGTGTGAAAGCCTGTCAAATCAGGCATATCTCCTTTTAATTGTGTCAGTTCTACCAAAGTATAAACCTTGTAAGTAAGCAGAATAGGCTCTTGTTCATGCACCTCTCTCTTGTTTGCACTTACTCGTATAAAAAGGTCTGTCCCCGATATTTTCGTCCCCACAGAACGTACATTTGCTCCACTACTCCCAGAAGTTCCATTACCATTTCCTCCCTTTGCCTGCCCTGAGACAGACAATCTTATACTCTTAGAATAAACCTTCCGGCCACCAATCTGGGCAGAAGCTGGCGCGATAGTGTAAACACCTGCTTTGGCAATATATAACGTATAGGTATAAGTAATAGATGAAGAACTGGATGTGTGGCCGTTAACCATCTGATAGCTTGACTGTCTGGATGTATAAGGCCCTGCTATAACTTCAATTGTCGATGGCATTGTCCCAGCTCTAAAATCCTCAACATTCTGTGTATTGATGGTATAAGAGAGACGGAAATTCTCACCCGCCACAATACTTGATGGAGCTGATACTGTTATATGTTGTGCCAAGATAGATTGTACACTCGCCAAAAGGAACACCCAAATTATACTATATTTGAATAATATGCGCATCGTTCAATATTAACTTATTACCAGTTCTTTTGCAATTTTCTACTTCCTTGCTGCTGCAATGCACGTGATATACGCTGCTGCGTAGCTTTTTCATTCTGCAAAGCTGCATTCAACAGCTGTTCGGCATTATCTTTACTCAAGCTATTTGCTGACTCCTTCTGTGGTTGCTTTTCTTTCTTATCATCTTGTTTTTGCTTATCCTTATCTTTTTTATTATCTTTTTTCCCATGCTCATCTTTCTTATTATCTTGCTGCGAATTAGGCTTCTGTGGATTATTTTTCAATAACTTTTGACATAGAGCCAGATTATAGCGAGTCGCATTATTATTGGGGTTGTTACGCAAAGCCTCTTCATAAGCTTTTATCGCATCAGCATACATCTGGTGTCGCTGACAAATATATCCCATATTATGATAGCTTTTTGCTTTCCTTAGCTTACTTTTTTCAGCTTTTCCTGCACACTCAAGATAGATAGTTGCAGCAGAATCTTTCTGCTGCATCAACAACACGGTTCCTAAATTATAGAGTGCTTGGCTATTGTTACCATTTTGAACCAACGCCTTACGATATTCAATCTCAGCCTTAACATAGTTCTGCTGACGAAAATGATGATTTCCACTGCGTATTAATTGTCTGTCAGTCTGTGCATGTACACCAAACCATAACATACTTATGAGGAATAAAAAAATATTTCTTAAATAGCTCATGCTTTCTGCTTCTTAAAAAAGTTTATACTTTTAAATAAAGGATTTTTTGATTCTTGTATAAGGCTCTCTGCTATCAATAGCACCAAAAGAAGAATACCAAAAGCTTGGAACTGTTCACTATACTCACTATAAACTACACTATCGGTTGCACCTGTCTGAAGTTTTTCTAAAGCGTTATTCAGCTTCTCTTGAGCATCATTCGTATTATCAACATGAATATACATTCCATTTCCTGCAGCGGCTAATTGGCGACACATCTGCTCATTTAATGCCGACATAACCGTTTCTCCACGCTCATCCTTCAAATAGCCACCATGCCCGTCGGGAATGGGTGCTCCTTTCGCATTGCCAACACCAAGTATAAATACATTCCGACCATGTTCATGAGCTGCTTTAACTGCTTCTATAGCCCTTCCTTCATGATCTTCACCATCCGTAATAATAATAATAGCTTTCCCGATATTCTTTTGCTGAGTAAAACTTTGTTCGCTCAATTCTACAGCACGGGCTATATCAGTTCCTTGCGTAGCAATCAGAGAAGGATCAATATTCTGCAGAAACATTTTAGCTGATACATAGTCGTTTGTTATGGGAAGTTGCACAAAGGCATCACCCGCGAAAACAATTAATCCAACTTTATCATTCGTAAAATGATCAAATAAACTTTCTACCAGCAACTTACTTTTGGCTAAGCGCGAGGGAACAACATCTTCTGCACGCATCGAATTACTAATATCCATAGCAATAACAGCTTCTACCCCATTGCGCTTATCATGGGATATTTTCATCCCCGCTTGGGGACGAGCTAACATAATAATTAAAAGTGTTATAGCACCTTGTAACAGCCAGAATTTTACTATTGGCCGATATTTTGAAACATCAGGCATCATTTGCTGCAACAAGACAGGATCTCCAAAACGTGAGAACTTAGCCTTGCGTCTTCTCCACATCATAAAACGTACACAAGCCATGATGGGGATAATGAACAATAGCCATAAGTATATAGGGTCTTCAAATCTTAACATAATACCATTTTATCTAAGGGATTCTACGCAAGATGGTCGTTCTTAAAATTAACTCCAGCAAAAGCAATATCAATGCAGCCAAAGCAAAAGGTTGATAAGCTTCATACCATTTAGAAAATTTCTTAACATCCATTTTCGTTTTCTCTAACTTATCAATGTCTGTATAAATTTGTCTCAACTGCTTATTGTTGGTTGCACGATAAAAACTACCATCTGTGATCTGAGCTATCTCTCGCAGAGTCTTGCTATCTATTTCTACAGGAATATTCACATATTGTATTCCACCTGCGACAGGCATTGGATACGGCGCTACCTTATTCGTTCCAACTCCAATCGTATAAACACGAATTCCCATGCGTTTAGCTATCTCTGCACTTGTCATGGGAGAGATATCACCCATATTATTACTACCATCAGTAAGCAAAATAACGACTTTACTCTTTCCTTTCACATCTTTCAACCGGCTCACCGCATTAGCTAATCCCATACCGATTGCAGTACCATCAGCTATTAGCCCCCTCGAAGCTATATCTGTACGTACATTCTGTAACATATTAATGAGTGATGTGTGATCGGTTGTCATGGGGCATTGCGTGAAAGCTTCCCCTGCGAAGATTGTTAATCCAATGTTATCATTGGGACGATCAGCAATAAATTCAGCCGCGACCTTTTTTGCTGCCTCTAACCGATTAGGTTTTAAGTCCTCGGCGAGCATGGAAGTGGAAACATCCATAGCCAGCATAATGTTAATCCCTTCAACCTGTTTCTCTCCCCACGAATTATGTGTTTGAGGACGAGCCATGACAACAACAATCAGAAAGAAAGTGACGCAGCGCAGAAATATTGGCAAATGAATGATGCGCATTCGCCAGCTTTTGGGAGCATATTGAAAAGCATAGGTGTCACTCATACGCATGCTGGGCTCACGCTTAGCACGATAAAAGAAATACCAAACGATGTAAGGTATCAACAAAAGCAACAACAAAAAATATTCTTTACTTGCAAATTCCATCTTTTATCCTATCAATTCAATCCACTGATACACAATATAAGCGAGTAGGGCCATAAGCGCAATGCTCAAAACATAAAGTAAAACCTTTAAAGTAAAATGATTCTTACGCGTTTTCGCCTCATCTTCACTTAATTGTTCTACTACTTTTTCTACAGTTTCTTGCACATCTGTTTTGGTTTCATCAATAAATTTAGCCGCATGGAGTAAATTTAAATCGTTTTCATTAATTAGTGCACTGTATTTAGCGAATTTTACTAAGTCTGCCGTTCTAAACAGTTCTCGCAGTTCTTCTAATCCCTTTTGGTCGTTGGCTTGCTGTAGCCTTGCAATAATTTCGTTACTGGTCATCTCCATTGCATTAAAACCAAAACGTTCTTGGATATATAATCTAACAGCATCTGTAAGCTGCGTATAATAGGATTTCTGGTCTTCAGAGCTCACCAACTGCTTGGCCTTGATTTCATCTATAGCATGCAACGCCTTGCGATGAGCTGGTATACGCTTCACGATACGCACGTGGGCTATAATAGGTCTATTGCGCTTAAGACATATAAAGACATAAACGGCACCTGCACCCAACACAAGAAAGACTAAACTCAGCCAAAAGATTCCTTGCCAATCGTTCCAAGAAAAAGGATTATCTTGAACGTCTTCGGGTGGGAAAAACTTATTAGGATGCAATGTATCAACTGGAACCGTCAAAACTTTCAAAGCTAAAGCTGCGCCTTGGTAGGACTTGCCATTCACACGAACAACTAAGGGGGGCAAAGCATAAAGCCGCTCATGAAAACTCGTTAAAGTATAAACACGCTGTTCAACAGACATACCATCAACAATCGCTGGAGATTTCTTCTCAACAGAAAGAATCTCAACTCCTGGGAGAAGTTGTCCTGGAACATGTAGCTTTGGCCATTGCAGACGTGCGCCTTGGGGAGCTGTAACTTGTAAAGAAAGATGTGCCTGCTGACCAATAAGAATTGATACAGAGTCTATCTTTTGCTCTACTTGCACGCGTTGTGTCCACGCAGGCACTGCTAACAGAGCTACAATTGCAGCCAGCAACAATTTAATTATCTTCATTATATCCGTTTCTTAAAAAGTAAGAGCAACGCCTTTGTGAAATTTTCATTTGTTGCTACTGAAGTCCAATCAACTTTGCTTTTTGCAAAAGTGCGATTCAAAAGATCTTCTCGCTCTATCCAATAACGTGCATGTGCCTGCCGTAATTTAGCCGAACTTGTATCAATAATCATTTCATGCCCCGTTTCGGCATCGCGCACTTTCATTAAACCAATGTCAGGAAGCGACTTTGCTCGTGGATCGTAGACTTGAATAGCAACAACATCATGCTTTGAGTTGGCTATCTGTATGGGTTTACTAAAATCAGAACGCGAATAGAAGTCACTCAACAAAAAGGCTGTGCATCTGCGTTTCATCACCTGAGTAAGATAGGATACTGCCATGCCAATATCGGTTCGTATACCTGCAGGTTTGAAATTAAGCAATTCATGAATAATATAAAGAATGTGCTTGCGACCTTTCTTGGGCGGAATATACTTTTCAATTCTATCGGTGAAAAGGATTACGCCAATCTTATCATTGTTTTGAATGGCGCTGAAAGCCAAGGTTGACGCTATCTCGGTTACCAAATCGCGTTTGGTTTGTTGCACACTACCAAAGTCTAAAGAGCCACTCAAATCAACAAGCAACATCACAGTCAGTTCACGCTCTTCTTCGTAGACTTTTACGTAAGGACGATGAAAACGGGCCGTAACGTTCCAATCAATATCGCGCACATCGTCGCCATATTGATACTCGCGCACTTCGCTAAAGGCCATACCACGCCCTTTAAAGGCCGAATGATATTGCCCTGCAAAGATGTTTTGACTCAAGCCACGTGTCTTGATTTCAATCTTTCTTACCTTCTTTATTATCTCTGATGCTTCCATTAAGGCACCTCTACCTTATTAATAATTTTTGAAACAATCTCCTCTGAAGAGATGTTACTGGCCTCTGCTTCATAAGAAAGACCTATGCGATGGCGCATGACATCATGTGCAACTGCGCGCACGTCTTCGGGGATAACATAGCCACGATGCTTGATAAAGGCATAAGCACGACTGGCCTTTGCTAAATTAATGCTGGCACGTGGACTTCCACCATAGGTAATCATATCTTTCAACTCTCCCAGTCCATAACGCTCAGGATAACGGCTGGCAAAGACGATATCGGCAATATATTGTGCAATTTTATCGTCGATATAAACCTGATTAACGATTTCTCGCGCCTTTAAAATCTCATCGGCAGAAATCACTGCAGACACGGTTGGAAATGTGCCTGCTATATTCTCACGAATAATGAGTTTTTCTTCCTCCAACGTGGGGTAGTCAATCACCACTTTCAACATAAAGCGATCTACCTGTGCTTCGGGCAATTGATAAGTTCCCTCCTGCTCTATAGGGTTTTGTGTAGCCAACACCAAGAAAGGTTTTGGAAGCGGGAATGTTGATTCGCCAATAGTCACTTGATGCTCTTGCATGGCCTCTAAAAGCGCGCTCTGCACCTTAGCTGGAGCACGATTAATTTCATCGGCAAGGACAAAGTGTGCAAAAACAGGTCCTTTTTTGACATGAAAACGCTCATCCTTTTGCGAATAAATCTGCGTTCCTATCACATCGGCAGGCAACAAATCGGGCGTAAATTGAATGCGACTAAAATCTGCATCTATCAGCTGAGCCAATGTTTTTATGGCTAAAGTTTTAGCCAAACCAGGCACACCTTCTAAAAGAATATGTCCATCACTAAGTAAAGAAATCAACAACGACTCCACCAAATGCTTTTGTCCCACAATCACTTTGTCCATGCCTGAAACAAGGTTGGTTACAAAACCACTTTGTTGCTCAATCATAATATTGAGGGCGCGAATATCTATTACTTCTGCCATAATATGAATTTTATTGATATTTTTTATGTGTGGCAAAATTACAACAAATCACAAAGGTGAAGGGCATCTACACGCCTAAATAATATTAAAAAGCCTATGAATTGAATTAATTTAAGACCTTTCATTATGAGTGGTTCCTGCATGCTAAAAAGCACACGAGATACGAGTGTTTCTCTATCATTTTTGAGAAAAGCAAGCGAGATACGAGTGTTTCTCTATCATTTTTGAGAAAAACAAGCGAGATACGAGTGTTTCTCTATCGTTTTTGAGAAAAGCACACGAGATACGAGTGTTTCTCAATCGTTTTTGAGAAAAGCAAGCGAGATACGGGTGTTTCTCAATCGTTTTTGAGAAAAACAAGCGAGATACGGGTGTTTCTCAACCGTTTTTGAGAAAAACACATGAGATGCCGGGGGTGTTTCGCTTGCTTTTGAGAAAAACACATGAGATGCCGGGGGTGTTTCGCTTGTTTTTGAGAAAAACACATGAGATGCCGGGGGTGTTTCGCTTGCTTTTGAGAAAAACACATGAGATGCCCGAGGTGTTTCGCTTGTTTTTGAGAAAAATAGGGCAAAGTACCCCTCCTTATAAAACCCTACTCATCGCAAAAGTGTTATTTTTCCCACTAACTGAAACATTTAACATGTGCGAAGAACCACATTTTATATATTTTAATTATATTTGCACCATCTTAGTTCAAATCGGGGGTCACCCCACAACCTATTCTTAAAATTTCAGTTAAAACTATGCAAAAGAAATTGCATTTCCTATTGAGCCTGATGCTGTTGTGCGCAACGACAGTCATGGCACAAGTTACCACCTCTTCCATGAGCGGTAAGGTTACACTACAAGGTACAAACGAGGAGATTGTTGGTGCAACCATACAAGCCACTCACGAACCTTCTGGCACACGTTATGCTACCGTGACAAATGCTGATGGTCGTTTCAACATTCAGGGCATGCGCACTGGCGGTCCCTATAAGGTAACCGTCAGTTACATTGGCTATCAGTCGAAAACCTATAAAGGTATTCAACTGCAACTGGGCGAAGCCTATAACCTCAATGCCCAGCTATCTGAAGATGCTACGGTATTGGGCGAAGTAGTAGTGAGTGCAACTGCTTCAAAATTCGCAGCCGAGAAGACTGGTGCTTCGACCAACATCAACAACAGTCAGATTGTGAATCTGCCCACCGTAAACCGCAGCATCACCGATGTAACACGTCTCTCACCCTATGGCGGCAACGGAATGTCTTTTGCAGGTTCGGATGGCCGAACAGCTAACTTCACAGTGGATGGTGCAAACTTCAATAACAATTTTGGGTTAAGCTCTAAACTGCCTGGCGGTGGCAACCCAATATCTATCGATGCTATCGATGAACTACAGGTTGTCGTTTCACCATTTGATGTACGCCAAACTAATTTTATTGGCGGAGGAGTTAACGCCATCACTAAATCTGGAACAAATACTTTTAAAGGAAGTGCTTATATTTACCATCGCAATGAGAACCTGCGCGGTGACGCGGTTGACAAGCTGGCAATTGATGGCGCACGCAACACAGATAGAAGCACAACATATGGTTTCACTCTTGGCGGGCCAATCATTAAAAATAAACTTTTCTTCTTTGTAAATGGTGAAACCATTCAAACGCCAACCATCGCTAACCGCTGGAGAGCCTCTTCTGATGGTGTTGCCAATCCGAATAACTACATCTCACGTACAACCATTGCCGACATGGAACGCGTTTCTCAATTCGTGGCTACACATTATGGTTACGACACGGGTTCCTACACGAATTTCCCTGCCGACGAAACAAACTATAAGATTTTGGCACGCTTAGATTGGAACATCAACAACATGCACCATTTAGCGTTGCGCTATAACTACACCAAGAACCGCGGTTGGAATGCACCCAACATGTCGTCTATGGATGGTGGCCCTTCATCTGCTTTTGCACGTACATCCGACCACGCAATGGCCTTTGCAAATTCGATGTATGCCGTAGACAATCTTGTTCACTCATTCACTTTCGACCTGAATAGCCGAATTAGTGAGAAACTCTCTAATCAATTTTTGGCTACCTATTCAAAACTTGATGACCAGCGCTTCACCAATTCTTCAGAATTCCCCTTTATCGACATTTTAGACGGGACTGGTACAACCAGTAATTATATGTCACTCGGTGAAGAACTTTTCACCCACAACAATGCTGTACACAACAAGATTTGGAACATCAAAGATGATGTGACCTACTTCACTGGCAACCATAAAATCACAGCTGGCATGAAGTTCGAACATCAAATGGCCGACAACTCTTATATGCGCAACGGAACTGGCTATTATCGCTATGCCAGTGTCAACGATTTCTTAACAGGTGCCGCACCTGAAATTGTTTGCCTTACTTATGGTTACAATGGCGAAAAGAATCCCATCTCACGCGTACAATTTAATACTTTTGGAATTTATGGGCAAGATGAATGGCAAGTAAATAATAAGTTGAAACTCACTTATGGCGTACGCTTCGATGGTTTATTCTTCAATAATAATGATTTGATGCGCAACAATGCTATCTACAATCTCGACTATAACGGACGCCACATTGACACAGGAAAATGGCCCTCTTCAAGTCTTACGGTTTCTCCACGCATAGGATTCACCTACGATGTCTTGGGCAATAAAACACTCAAAGTACGTGGTGGCACAGGCTTCTTCTCTGGCCGACTGCCCTTGGTATTCTTCACCAATATGCCAACCAACAGTGGAATGGTACAATATCAAGCACAACTAAATGCGCGCAATGGTAGCCGGCTCGGCTATGCGATGAGCAACTTCGCAGGAGGCTTAGTAACAGATGCCAACGGAAAAGCTACTATCGAAGCACTCTATAATAAGATTACCAACATGACAAATGCCAGTGGTAATAAGATCTTTCCATCGACAATCTCACCAGAGACGGGATCTGTACCCTCACAAATCGCAGCTGTTTCGCCAAAATTCAAAATGCCACAAGTTTGGAAAACGTCTTTAGCTGTAGATTATCAAATTCCAGTATCGTTCCCCTTCTCCGTAACAGCTGAGGGTATTTACAATAAAACCATCAATGCAGTAAAGATTTCGGATTGGAGTGTACCTAATGTTGGTGGTTTCGCCCGTTTTAATGGCGTAGACAATCGCCCGATTTATGCTGCTTCTGCATCAACTAATCCCAGCGCTTTCGTACTCGAGAACACCAGCAAAGGTTATGGCTGGTCGCTTAACTTGTCACTCAACGCACAGCCTGCAGAATGGGTGAGCCTCATGGCAGCCTATACTCACACCGTTTCAAAAGAAATCACTGGCATGCCTGGTTCGAATGCGAAATCAGCTTTCACCTACATCCCAACGGTAGAAGGTGCGAATTACATCAAGCTCCACAATTCACAATATGTTACTCCAGATCGCTTCGTTGCTTCAGCTTCTATGCACGATAAGAGTGGAAATCATTATAGCCTCATTTATGAGACCTGGCGTGGAGGCTACAATTACGGCTATATGACAACCAATGATGTTAATGGAGATGGCTATCTCTACGATGCTATTTACATTCCCACAGATGCACAGGTTGCCAATGGCGAATTCCGCTTCAGAACTAATGACGACCGCGACCGCTTTATGGATTTCGTACACGCAAACAAATCACTCAAAAATCATCAAGGCGAATATGCTGAGCCTTATAGCGTTTATACTCCATGGGTTCATCGCATTGATTTTAGCTACAAACACGATTTCAAGCTTAATTTTGGGAATACTAAGCACACCTTGCAACTAAGCTTCGACATCAAAAACCTCATGAACCTCTTCAATTCAAGTTGGGGTGTGATGAAGTATCTCAATCCTAAAATTGGACAAGAACTTAGAGTTATGAAATATGAAGGTGCTGATGCCAACGGCTATGCTACCTGGTCGACTCCAAGCTCTATCAATGGCTCAACCCAATTGTTTGTACCACAGCACACCATTGGTCAATGTTGGAATGCATCAATTGGTATCAAATATATCTTCAACTAAATGAAAAAAGAAAAATGAAAAGAATAACAAAAATTGTCACTACCCTGTGTGCAACAACTTTGCTCTTCACGGCTTGTAGCAAAGACGACTCCATCACACAACTCGATGGTTTGCATGTATCCACATCATACGTTTCTATCGCTGAATCGGGAGCAACCTCAAAAATAACCCTCAACACCTCAAGCGACTGGAAGATTGAAAAGGTTACTACCAAAACAAACAAAGTTGAATGGCTTACCATTTCACCTACAGAAGGCCATGCTGGACAAACAGAAATCTCATTCACTGCTCCAGCATCTCTTGATGGACGCACTGCTGAAGTGCTCATCACAGCTAATGGGGAGATCCAGCACATCAACATTGTTCAAGGTCTGCCAACTATCACGAAAGCAACTTGTGCTGCAGTCCTTGCGGGTGTCGACAACAAGAGCTATCGTGTGACAGGTGTCTGCACTTCCATCAACAACACCAACTATGGCAACTTCTATCTCAACGATGGAACTGCTTCACTATATGTTTATGGAACTAAAGATGCTGGTGGAAACTATGCTTGGAAATCATTTGGTATTGAAGTGGGCGACGAGGTAACTATCGAAGGACCACGCTCCACCTACAATGGTGTGGGACAGCTCAAAGATGCTACTTTTATCAGTGTGAAGAAGTCGCTCATCAAAGTTGATGCCGTTGAGAACGACTCACTCCCTGTAACTGGAGGCACTTTCACTGCTCATTTGGTCTGCAAAGGACAAGGAGTTTCTGTCGATATCCCCAACGATGCTAAAAGCTGGCTTGCTATCAGTGGCATACAGACGACAGGTACCACTACAACTGTGCAATTTACTGCGCAACCAAACACAGGTGGTGATCGCGAAACAACCATCGAATTCCGCACCACAGAAGGTGGCAAGACCTATACATCGCAGACAAAATTAGTACAAGTAGGCGCCATCGTTGCTGCCCCTATCAATGAGTTTAAACAAGCTGCAGTAAGCACTACGCAATATCGCATCTCGGGCATTGTTACCAACGTCAAAAATGCTGCCCAGGGCAACTTCACACTCAAAGATTACTCAGGAGATGTTTTTGTTTACAAAGCAAAAGATTTCCAAACTAATGGAATTAAAGTGGGCGATATCGTTACCCTCGTGGGTGAACGTGGTGAATATAATGCTACACCACAAATGGTGAAAGCCAGCATCGAAGACCATAAAAAGGTGGAGCAAATATCGATTGCCGACTTCCGCACAAAGCCTGATAGTAAGGATACCTACTATATGATTAAAGGTAGCGTGGCACAATCCACAGAAGCTAACACCAAGTTTGACCTCACCAAATATGGCAACTTTGCACTTACCGATGCCACAGGAAACGTTTATGTGTATGGCGTTATTAATGGCTGGGGAGGCAAGAAAGGAGAATTTGGAACACTCCATGTGGCTACTGGCGATCAACTCACACTCATTGCATCGAAGACCTCCTATAAAGGACTCGTTGAGGCCATTGCCATCTTTTACTCGAAATAAATCATTCACCCTAACTTTATAACTCTCTCTTCATGATGGAGGCATGCTATCAAAGGCATGCCTCCTGATTTTTTGCGCAAAGCAAATCTGGACAGGCACGGCTATAATGCAATAAGGCGAACTCGCCCATCGTTTTCATCCGTTTTCATCAAAAACAAGCGAAACCGACCACCGTTCTCATCCGTTTTCACCAAAAATAAGCGAAACCGACCATCGTTCTCATCTGTTTTCATCAAAAACAAGCGAAACCGACCATCGTTCTCATCTGTTTTCATCAAAAACAAGCGAAACCATACTCCGTTCTCATCCATTTTTGACAAAAACAGACATCCCAAGGGGTTGGAAAAGCTATTCATAAGAAAAACAATGTGTTGCCCACGGACAAAGCATACATCCAACCCTTTTTTAAGGTATAGCATACCTCACCCCGCATTTTTTTATTATCTTTGTTCCCACAAATTCAAATATATATAAGATATTATGGTGATTGATTTCGATAAAATAACGATGCAGACCATCAATGGCTTCAAAGGTGGACAAGGAGAACTCGACATGGCTGGATTCGGCGACGACAAGGTGAAAATCATGCGCAACGTGCTCAAGCCACAAGCTTCGGCAGGCAGACATCTACACAGCAGTAATAGCGAGATAATCTATGTACTTCAAGGTGAGCTCACAATCACTTGCGATGGAGAGAGAGAAATCGTTCGCGCGGGGCAACTGCACTACTGCCCCATGGGGCATCAACACAGTTACACAAATCTCAGCACCGAGGATGTTGTATTCTTAGGCATAGTTCCAGAACATCATGCGTAACGTCACACATAATTCATGCAACACGGGTATTGTTATTGGTATCGACGTGGGCATAAGCACCACAAAAATTGTAGGTGTAGACGTACAAGGAGCAGTGCTCAATCCGTTTAGAATTAGAGCCACTGACCCCATCACATCGCTTTACGGCGCATTCGGAAAATATTTGCATGACAATGGCATTCAGCTTAGCGACGTAGCACAAGTGATGCTTACTGGTGTTGGGGCTGCCTATATTGATGAAGACATTTATGGTCTACCCACAGCCAAAGCACAGGAGTTTATCGCTGATGGGTTGGGAGCACGTTATGAAAGTGGATTGGAAAAGATGATTGTTGTGAGCATGGGCACGGGTACGAGTCTTGTGAAATGTGATGGCAACGATATTCGTCATATAGGTGGAACAGGTATTGGAGGCGGCACTTTGCAGGGGTTAAGCCGCATTATGCTCAAAACCGACGATATCAAACAGGTAGCAGAATTGGCAAAGGGTGGAGATATTTCAAAAATCAATCTGCTTATCGGCGATATCAGTGCTCATCCACTTCCTGGTCTTCCCATGAGCGCCACGGCAAGCCTTTTTAGTAATGCCAAGACCAATGCATCGCGCGAGGATATCGCTATTGGGCTCATCTACATGGTGCTCCAGGCTGTAGGATCGAGCACCATCTTGAGCAGTTTAGAAAGCGGTATCAAAGATTTCGTGCTCATTGGCAACCTCACGCTACTTCCCCAATGCCGTGAGGTTTATGATGCCATGGAACAGCTCTACGATGTACGTTTTCGCATTCCAACACATAGTGAATTCTGCACTGCTATTGGTGCCGCACTGAGCTATCGCAACAATCGTTTTCCTTCATGTAAACCCTCAGTACAGATTGAGCGCAATGATTAAAAAATTTTGGTGTACCTTCGTTATAAGTATTCTTGTTGGGCTTTCTATTCAAGCACAACCCAAACACGAAGTACGTGCCGTATGGCTCACTACTATCGGTGGATTAGACTGGCCGCACAACTATGCACAGAGCGAACGATCGAGAGCAAAGCAACAAGCCGAACTTCAAGCTACACTCGATCAACTACAAGCTGCTGGTGTCAACACCATTTTGCTTCAGACGCGCATCCGAGGAACTGTGATTTATCCTTCGGACTATGAGCCTTGGGATGGTTGTCTCAGTGGTATTCCAGACACATCACCTGGTTATGATGCCTTGCAATTTGCCATTGATGAGTGTCACAAACGTGGCATGGCAGTGCAGGCATGGCTCGTGTCGATTCCTGTAGGGAAATGGAATGGATTGGGATGCAAACGACTACGCCAACGTTATCCACAACTCATTGTGAAGATTGGCGACGAGGGTTATATGAATCCCGAAAAGCCACAAACGGCCAGCCATATTGCCAAGTTGTGCCAAGAAATCGTCAGCAAATATGATATCGATGGCATTCATTTAGACTATATTCGTTATCCTGAAGCTTGGAACATCAAGGTGCGAGCAGAACAAGGTCGCACGTTCATCACGAACATCGTCACAGCCGCATCCAACGCTGTAAAAGCAATCAAGCCATGGGTGCGCATGAGTTGTTCGCCAATTGGCAAGGCTAACGATTTGCCCCGCTATTGGAGTCATGGTTGGAATGCCTACACACGCGTATTGCAGAATGCGCAACAATGGCTCGCCGACGGACTTATGGACGAACTCTATCCCATGATGTATTTCAAAGGCAACCATTTTTATCCCTTTGCCCTCGACTGGCAAGAACAGGCGCAAGGCAAGATTGTTGTGCCAGGCTTGGGCATCTACATGATGGTACCGCAGGAGAAAAATTGGCCTTTAATTGACATCACCCGCGAGATGCTGGTGGCACGCCACATCGGTATGGGGCATGCCTACTTCCGCAGCAAGTTTTTCACCGACAATACTAAGGGCATCTACACCGCTACTGCCGACGACATCGATGCAACACCTGCCCTACTACCTGCGTTAACATGGTATTCACAGCAACAGCCTGCCTCCCCAACAGACGTGCACACAACGGCCACGCAAATCACATGGCAGACACAACCAAACTGCACCTATAATCTATATAGTAGCGAGCAATGGCCTGTCGACACTGAGAAGGCCGAAAACCTGATGCTCGTGCGTCACGCAAGTGCGCAACTCAATATTCCTGCAGGCAACCAACGCTACTACGCCCTCACGGCAATGGATCGATATGGCAACGAGAGCCTACCCACACAATGTAGTACAAAGAGAACCTCACCAGCCAACGATGCATTGTTGTGCACAGGCAACACGCTGCGCATACCCGACACTTATGATGAGAAAGAAGGCCTGCTCACACTCTCAGCCCTTGACGGCACGTTGCTTCAAACACTCAGCGTGCGCAACAATGTCATCAACATGCAAGGCATCGCCGACGGCATCTATCAGCTGCGTACCCTTAATGCAGCCGACGTGAGCCACCACATAGCCTTCGTCATCGTGAAAAGATTCTAAGCTTTTGTTTGCAGTTTCCGCGAAAAAACTTACCTTTGCATACAACAAAATCGACAACAATTTTAAACAAGAAAGATATAGGGGTTGTGCCGATTCGATTGGGATACTCATCAAATAATATTGAAAACCGAGCACGTTTTGCTTGCTAATGGCGGGCCACATAAAGCTTCTTTGAAGTGAAGTCTCTCGCAGACCGGTGGATTACAAAGGCGGTAAACACTCAAATAATGATTTACTCGGAGTTTCATCACATCATCGGGCAACCCCTTTTTTCTTTTTTAAATCCTCAAAATAAAACAACAATGTTTAGCGGAATCATCGAAGAAATGGCTACCGTCGTAGCCATAGAGCAAGAACAAGACAATATGCACTTCACGCTGCGCTGCTCGTTTGCGCAAGACTTGAAAATCGACCAAAGCGTGGCACACAACGGCGTTTGCTTAACTGTGGTTCGTATCAGCGGCGACACCTACACCGTGACAGCCATGAAAGAAACGCTGATTCGTTCAAATTTGCAGCAACTCAACGTTGGAGACAAAGTGAATATCGAACGCTCGATGCTGATGAACGGCCGATTGGATGGGCACATTGTGCAGGGACATGTTGACGAAACCGCCACCTGCATTGCCGTGCACGATGCCAATGGCAGTACCTACTACACCTTTGAGTATGCAGCAAACAGGGAGCTGGCACAGCGGGGCTATTTCACCGTCGACAAAGGTTCGGTTACGGTAAACGGCGTTTCGCTCACCGTATGCGAACCCACGGCCAACACATTCACCGTGGCCATCATTCCTTACACCAAGGAGCACACAAACTTCTGCGACATGCACAAAGGCAGCCTGGTGAATATCGAGTTCGATATCCTCGGCAAATACATTGCGCGCCTGCAAAGTCTTTCTGCACAATAATAAAATACGCAAGCAAAATAAAAACCTGTTACCAACCATAACAATAACTAACGAAAGGACAATAAATCTGATGAAAACAAAATGGAAACTATTGTGCGTATTTTGCACCTTACTTGCTGTCACTCTACCGACAGATGCTCGAATATGGTCTCTGCAAGCCTGCATCGATTATGCATTGCAAAACAACATCAACATGCTGAAAACGCAGCTCAACGTTAAAAACGCGCACGAAAACATCAAAGAGAGTCAGGCTGCACTGTTGCCTTCATTGAGCTTCAACACCTCGCACAACGTCTCCTACACGCCATGGCCCGAAGTAGGCAGCTATATGGTAGCAGGAAGCCGCGTGCAAACCAGCGTCGACAAGACATTCTACAACGGCAGCTATGGTGTGAGCGCCAATCTGATGCTTTGGAACGGTAACCGCAACCGCAACCAAATCAAACTCAACCAATATGCCGAGAAGCAAGCCAAACTCGACTCGGCCACCACGGCCAACGCGCTCATCGAGCAAATTGCACAACTCTATGTGCAAATCCTCTACTCCACCGAGGCCATCAAAGTGAATCAAGAGAGCCTCGCCACAAGCACCAAAAACGAAGATAGAGGGCAAGAGATGGTCAATGTGGGAAAAATGAGCAAAGCCAATTTGGCGCAACTCACGGCACAACGCGCACAGGATGAATATGCCGTGGTGCAAGCCGAGAGTGCATTGAAAGACTATAAACGCCAGCTCAAACAGCTGTTGCAACTCACCAACAACGAGCCATTCGAAGTCGTCACCCCCCAAACCACCGACGACATGGCGCTGGCACTCATCCCTCAACTCAACAACGTCTATCAGCAGGCTGTAGCCCATCGTCCCGAGATTAAGAACGCCGAATTGGGCATTGAGAGTAGCAACATGAGCATCAAGATAGCCAAAGCCATGCGGCAGCCCACCATTAGTTTGAATGCCGGAGCCAATGCCAACACCACTACGATGAGCCACAAAGCCTGGGGAACGCAGCTCAAAAACAACTTTGGCCTCGGCGCCGGTGTAAGCATCAGCGTGCCGCTGTTTGACAATCGCCAAACGACCACCGCCGTCAACAAAGCCCGATTGCAGCAACTCAACTATCAGCTCGAGCTCAAAGACAAGCAAACGGCGCTCTACGCAACGATAGAAAACTATTGGTTGCAGGCCAACAACAACCAAAATATGTTCAAAGCAGCACAGGTCACCACGCAGAGCGCAAAGACAAGCTATGCCCTACTGAACGAACAATTCAGTTTGGGGCTAAAAAATATCGTGGATCTCATGACGGGCAAAGACAATCTACTCAAAGCACAGCAAAACGAATTACAGAGCAAATATTTAGCCATTCTCAACATCAAACTGCTGCAATTCTATCAAGAAGGCACTCTCAAATAATCTTTTTTATGCAAAGATATATCAGTACTCTACTTACACTAATACTTTCATCCTGTAAAACGGATTAGATACACTGTGCCTACCCGGAAATGGATTAGATGCGCTGAAACTAATGCGTTTATCCTACTCCCTACGAAGCTTTCGTTCATGCCACAAACCTATCCATCAGATATCCAAAATCTCTTTTGGACGCGCTACCAAGGTTGTAGCCCCCTTTGCCAACAGAAACTCCTTGTCGCGAAATCCCCAAAGCACACTGATGCAAGGCAAATGGGTGTTGCGCGCAGTGAGAATATCGACGTCGCTATCGCCCACATATACCGCTCCTTCGCGCGACACGCCCAACTGCCGCAGCGCCTCCTCCACCGTGTCGGGTGCCGGCTTTTTCCTGATTTGCTCGCGTTCGCCAATGGCCACGCTGATGGTGTCGCCAAAGAAATGTTTCACCAAAGCTTGTGTCGCCGCATAAAATTTATTGCTCACCACCGCCAGCTGCTTGCCATTGGCCTTCAGCGCCTGCAACATCGCGGGGATGCCCGCATAAGGATGAGTGTGATCTAAATTGTGCAACAAATAATGCGCACGAAAGTCTTCATAAACACAGTTAAACACCTCTGTGGGCGTATCGGCCGGAACAGCGCGTTCCATCAGCTTCTTCACTCCATTGCCCACAAACATTCGCACCTCCTCGTAGCTGCGTTCTGGCAAACCATGCTGCTTGAGCGCCACATTGCAACTTAAATAAAGGTCGGTGAGCGAATCTAAAAGTGTTCCATCTAAATCAAAAATATACGTTTGATAGTTCATCGTTATTCCTGTAATACCCCCTGTTTTAATCGCAAGCAAAGTTAGCAAAAAAAGGTCAATTATGTGGCGTAGATAAAAAAAAGGTGTAACTTTGCAGCCGATTTTCAAATGAAGGATATGAAAAAAGAATTAAAAAAGAAGTACCTTCTGTCCGCCTTGGTCTGCGTGGCAGTCGTCGCTGGTATCATCTATTATTATTTCTTTGAAGGATTTTCAACCAAAGACAAAACAGAATATGTCTGCATCGATAACAACGACAACATAGACTCAGTGTACAGCAAACTCAGTCCATTGGCTTCAAAACATGGCATGTGTGCCTTTAGAACCTTGGCACGCCACATGCAATATGCCGACAAAATTCGCACAGGTCGTTATGCCATTACACCCGGAGACGGTGCTTTCAGCGTGTTTCGCCACATGCGCAACGGGCAGCAGGCGCCTGTGAGTCTCACTATTCCAAGCGTGAGAACCATGGATAAATTGGCTGGCGAAATCTCAAAACGCCTTCTCATGGACAGCACTACGCTCTATCGTGCACTGACCGATGAAGCGACTTGCCAGAAATTGGGCTACGACACGGCAACAATTGCCTGCCTTTTTATCCCAAACACCTACGATGTTTATTGGAACATTCCCGTGGACAAGTTTTTGGAGAAAATGCAAAAGGAGAACAACAGATTTTGGAATCCCACGCGCAGTCAAAAGGCTTCTCAATTGGGATTGACCCACAACGAGGTGATAACCTTGGCCAGCATTGTTGATGAGGAAACGGCCAACAACAGCGAGAAACCCATGATTGCAGGCATGTACTACAACCGCCTGAAATTGCACAATGCCGAGTATCCCAAGGGCATGCCGCTGCAAGCTGATCCCACAATAAAATTTGCGTGGAAGCGTTTCGAACTCAAACGCATCTACAACAACCTGCTCTCCATCAAGAGTCCCTACAACACTTACAAAAATCCAGGGCTCCCTCCTGGCCCTATCCGCATCCCTTCCATCGCGGGTATCGATGCTGTGCTCAATCGCATTCATCACAACTATCTCTACATGTGCGCCAAGGAGGATTTCAGCGGCACCCACAACTTCGCCGAAACCTACAAGGAACACATGGACAATGCCGCTAAATATGCAAAGGCACTCAACGAACGCGGCATAAAATAAACAACGCGCAGAGGCCTCCTCAATGTAATAAGTCACAGCCAATAGCGTGCAAACTTACACCATTTATCCCAAATCTCTTATAGAGCTTTGGGGTAAATGCTTTTTTATTTCCCCTCTATTTTTCGAAATAAAATGATACTATGCCCGTATTATTCTCACCTTTTCCCTAACTTTGCCGACAAAAAACTTAAAACGCTGTCTATATGGCATTAAATCAAACCAACAAATTGGCCTGGATTGTCGAAACCATCTACAAAGCGAAAAGAATTTCATTTGAAGATTTGAATGAAAAGTGGATGGAGAACGAAGACCTTAGCACTGGGCAAGAGCTGTTAAAACGTACGTTCCATAAATGGCGCGTGAATATTCTTGATACTTTCGGGCTCAATATTGAATGTGAGAAGGGAGGCACCTATCGTTACTACATCAGCAATGCAAACGACCTTCACAATGGAAGCATTGAGGATTGGCTGCTCAAAACCTATACAGTAAGCAACACGCTCATCGGCTGTAAATCCATCAAAGATAGAATTCTTTTAGAAGAGGTTCCATCGGCTGCGGATTATTTAGAAGCCATTATGGATGCTATGAAACAAAATAGACTCATTCATATCACCTATTATAATTATTGGCAAGATAGTGAGCGCCAACATTTCGTTATGCCTCTGTGTCTGAAACTATTCCGACAGCGTTGGTATTTGGTCGGAAAGAATAAGTTCAACCACATGATTACAATCTTTTGCCTCGATCGAATTACGGATTTTCGACTGTCTTCGCAGTCATTTAACTATGCGCAAGAAGCCTTCAATCTACATACATTCTTCGATGGATGCATCGGGGTAATAGCCAATGCCGATGTTAATATAGAACATGTTGTTCTGAAAGTGTCGGCTACTCAAGCTAATTATTTACGCGATCTCCCTATACATGAGAGTCAGATGGAAAAAGAATGTCACCCTGATTATAGCATTTTTACAATGGATGTTCGCCCTACTTTCGACTTCCTGCAAGAACTTCTGTGGAATGGCGAATGCATTGAAGTAATGCAACCTCTGTGGCTCCGAAAAGAAATTGCTGAAAAAATACAGCAAATGGGAAATAAATATAAATTAGATAACTCTCCATGCAGAGAATAATCACTCATAATATAAAATTGCTTATGCAACCAGACACATCCTTAGAAAAGGACATCTCCTCCTTAGAAAACGCGCTATCGTTTATAGACAGGTACGAGAACTTCAACCAACAAAACCAACGCACCCTTCTAAGCATAGCAAATAAACTTAAAGAATTTATTGACAGGTCGCCTAATAAGCCCATTTACCTGTTGAATCTTTTGGACATGCTCTATGCATCTGAAACGGCGACAAGCAAGATTATTACTTCAATTCTAAATTATCAGGTAAATCATGAGTTTGTCTTGTGCCGAATGTTTATCAACTATTTCCTCGTACCAAAGGGCTTTAATATGCAATGGTTTTCATCTCCATGCATCACAGCTGAAACGGATAGAATTGATATTTGCATTCAAGAGAAAGGGAAATACGCCATCATCATTGAGAATAAACTAAAAGGTGCTCGTTTTCAACGAAACCAAATTGCAAGATATATTGGGAAAATGAGGTGGGAAGGTTTTAAAGATGAACAAATATTTGTCATCATATTACCGAGGTACATTGACTCAAAGCTATTCGACCACATCAACCAATCAGTATGGCGATTACCATCTGATTGGGATAGCTCTAATCAAGAGCGAAATTGTAGATGGGAATCAGATACCGTAAGTTGCCAATGTGATGGTGATAAAGATAGGACTTGTGAGGGCTGCGAAATAGATTTACGCCGGAAGTTTGCACCTCGCACACTAATCCTCGACAAACCATTCCCCGACTGGTTGGAGGATTGCTGCCTACCTATATTAGGAAAAAGAGAACAGGTATTAGCGTCTGCGATTGTACAGTTCGCAGACTACTTAAAAGGAATATATAACAACAGAATAAATAATAAATTAAACATGGAAATAGTAGATTTTTTACGTAATGAACTTTTAAAAGATGAGTCCTTATCATTGGCAGGCCAAGCTAAACTCATTGAGGCAAAGCAAGCTGAACTTGAAGTATTAAAGGAGAGACTCAAAAAACTCCGCCACTCGGTATATACTGATTTGATAAAGCAATGGTATGAGAACCTCAAACGCACACCGTGGGGAGAACAATTAATCTATAATATAGATTCGTTTTACATTGAATTTAATCATATACAATGCGGTTGTTGGTATGAGACAGATGATAAGCAACCCTATTGGGGGTTTTGGAGTGATAAATCTAATAATAACAAAATAAGAAAGGTTCATACTATTATTGAAAAGTGTAGATTATCTAAATATGAAGAAGGCAATGAATGTCTCGCATGGGATTACACAGATAAAGGAGACGAACAATGTGCACAGTTCTATCATGCTGCAAAAGAACTCGGATATTTGGAATAAAAAGATTTCTTTCATTATAGAATGGAGTTGTGCCTACCAATGGCATAGCTCCATTTTATTTTTGCACCATCACAAAAAAATAGTATACAACAAAAATAAATTTTAAAACAATGAGTAACTTTCTTCTATCTTCAGCTCCGATCAAGCAAATGCTATTAAAGATTTATACTTGCAAAGAGCCTTTTGAATTATACGTGGTTGACCGTAAATTCAAACGGAGGCTCGGAACATATTTTGTCGAAAAGCAAAAGATTAATATCTATGCTAAAGGCATGGATGGCCACATAATCATGGAGGTTGCCATTCATGAATATGCACACCACATTCACCACACGGAACAATATACATGGGACGTACGAAGGAAAGATCGGTCGCATGGCGAAAAGTTTTGGCGCATTTACTCTGCACTCATGGCAAAAGCCATTTACAAAGATATTTTCAAAGATGATTTGATTTGCGATATCATCACTCAATAGTATTAATTTCTACTTTTAAATTTTACTATGCCCATAATTGTCACACCTTGTATCTATCTTTGCAGTAACAAACATAAGTTAAATAAAAAAATAAAGAAAATGAAAACAATAATTGATGATGAGTTCTTACGCTGCATGATGACGGCCGAAGCTTGGAAAGAGATTTCCGAAGAAATTAGTTGGACAGAACCGCTTTTAGAGAAGTACCAAGACAAAATTGATTGGGAAGCGATTTCCGGAAATAGCGACATCTTGTGGACAATACCTATGCTGACGAAGTTTAAAAGACAAATCCATTGGGACACACTCTCAAGTGCTTTAAGTGAAAAGTGTGCCACAATGCCCCTACTAAGGGCCTTTAAACAGCAATGGGACTGGCATAAACTATCTATGAATAGTGCTATAAAGCTCACGAATGAATTCTTAGAAACATTTAAAGATTACATTGATTGGAGTGAAGTTATTGATCGCTGGGATGATGAACGCTTAAAATTTAAGCCTTTTGAATTCTATGAGCAATGGCAAACATTCATACCTATAGCAAAGTTGCAAGATTCAAGACTATGGGACTACATGGTTGCAATAGAGAAAATAAAAATCATGGAGGAGATGATACAATAGCCAAACTATGAAATTAATATAAGAATTTTTAATAGCAGCAGATAGTAAAAGAACTAAATGTTGCTATTTTTTGTTTGTAATATCATTCAGAAATAGAGAAATGGTGAAACCTAACACTGTTCTCCATTGTTTTATTAGCTATCAAACGATAGCAGGAGCGCTGAGAATAACAATCATATTAGTGAATAAAGTGTGCGTCTTTATGACGCAATACATCACACATTACAGAGAAAAACAATACACATAGATGAATAAGTCCATGGCACAGACATTGCACTTCTATAATTGTACAACTAAAAATGCCGCCCTCTTCACAGAGTTCGGCATCAATCTCAATAGGTATTAGCTTCTTTAAGGTAAAAAGATTGTATTCAGGATAACACTTGCAAAGTTAGGGCATTTTTCTATACCTAACAAATCTTTTTTTATGTTTATAAACATGTTTTTGGCTATAAATCACACTTTTTTATGCATTTCTTACATCACCAAGCACTTTCTATCAAATATAAAGCCAAAAAAAGCATGCAAATGCTTTAAAAAGATTATCGCATTTGCACGCTATTAATATAATATCAAGGGACAAGCCCTAAAAACTATTCTTTAAAACTTATATCCCATGGTCAACAATAACTGATGTTGCTTGTTATTAACCTTTGTTGGATTTGCTATATTATCTTCTACAGAAGTGCCAGGTCCATCATAGTAATTCATGAATGGATAAAAGGTGCCGTTTTGTTGACTATATTGATAAGCTAAATCAATATTGAATCGCCAAACATTCCAACCCAAACCAAAAGTAAAGCGATTGGTGTCTTTCCAATTCACATAACTCGTTGAACTGGCATAATAAGTGCCCGGCGAATTAAGGCTCCCATCCTTCACTGCCGCATCTTTATATAAAGCACTGAGATAATTATAACCAGCACGCAGTGAGAAATAGTCAGTAATCTTTGCTTCTACACCCAATTTCAACGTATGTTGTCCCCTTAGGGCATCTTCAGTATGATTATTCATGACACGATCGTTGTGGCTACTCTCATAATAGGTTCCATAATACCAATCGTATGTTCCACCATCTTTAATGCGTGTCTGCATAGCATTGTAAGCTGCATACTCATAAGTTGCACCCAAAGCTATTCTATCAGCAAGTGTTGTTCCCGCACTTAAACCAAATTTCCAAGGTGTATTGACACGGAAATCGTAAGTTTCTCCCACATTTGGGCGTGCAGTTCCATCCGTCAACACTGTATAATTGCTGGTTGTTAAATCATACCAAACAGGCGTATGGATATAAGCACCTAAACGGAAAGGGCTTTCCGCCATAGGACGAACGATTGCACCTAACTTGACATCGAAGCCCGTTCCCGTAATTTCTCTGCTATCATTGAGTGTTAAACCTGGAATGTTATTTGCATTGGGGACAAAATTCTCCGTGTATTCTGCGTAACCTTTATAGTGTACATCATGAATCCCCATCGTGAGACCTAAATAAACACGGTCATTTAAGTTTGCACTAAGGTTCATGTCATATTCACCAATATATCCCTTATTTTCCTGATTATAAAGATAGCCCGTCGCAGGGAAATTATAGTATTTATTTGTTCTATTATCATAGAGCAAGTTGTCCATATAGAGTGCATCCAGTTGGCTATAGGTCAAATCTTTCCTTTCTTTGAATACCTGATTATGATACTTCTGATACGTTAATTTATTTTGCGAAGCATTATTTAATGTATTCGCAGCATTGAGCAACTGGTCGAAGTTGCGGCTCTTATGGTAGTTAAAACCAATATTGAATGAAACATTGGATGTCTTATTCACATTGAAGACCACTCCAATCTGATCAAAACTCATATTAGTTTTATTGAGTGAACTAAATTTGTTCATACCCGTTTGACTCACTAAACCAAAAGAGAGGTCAACCTTCCCTTTGCGGAACAATCCTAAACCAGCAGGGTTTGTACCAATCGTGGAGAGGTCAGCACCTAATGCTTCCATTGCACCGCCCATTCCGACATAGCGGGCTGTACCATTTAAATTGTTATCTATCAATTTTGTATTCTCATAGGTTTCTTGTGCCATAGCAACAGAGCTAACAAGCGTCAAGGAAGCTACCATTAAATATATTCTTTTCATCTTTGTCTAATTTTCTTTGTTTACAAATATTTAGCGCCGATTTCCAAAGGTTCCACCTGAATGGAAACCACCACCTCCAGTGCTTCCACCTCCAAATGAACCACCAGAGTGTACACCACTGCCAAAGGTTGAGCCGCTACCACCAAAACTACCAGAGTTGTAAGAACGCGTCGGTGCTTGATAACTACCTTGCGAAGGGTAATCGTTATAAGAACGAGAAGGTATGCGTTCTGAAGCGTAGCCAGCATCACGATTATCGTAAGTTGCTCGGGAACCACCAAAAGTTGGATTCGAATTACCTACTCGAACACGTGAATTACCAATAGTAGCAGAGCGAGAGCTCGACACTGTAGCACGAGAGCCACCAAAGGTTCCAGAGGGGAATGCAGAGGAAACTCCATCGTAACTGTGGTTACGCGTCCCAGCAGGACGGCTATAACTTACGTAATAGCTGCCACCATAATAGGGATAGCCATAATAGAATGGGCTATAATAGCGTGGGCCATACCAGCCAGCATAGCCATAATAGGGTGCACCATAGTAGCCACCATAATAGCCATCAAACCATGGATCGAACCAAGGGTCGTAATAGCCACCATACCAACCGAAATTCCAACGCGAGCCATAGTTCCAATAAGAACCGTAATTCCAATAAGGACCATAACCCCATGCGTAACGAGCATACCATGGATCGTAGAAACCATCCCAACGGCTCATGCGCTGGCTGTAACGAAAATCGTCCTCATCAAGCACTCTATCGTAGTATTTCCCTACAAAGGTAGTGTCCATATAAGTCGAGTCGGGATACACACCCCACCCCTTCTGCAATTGAATGATATCATTTCCTTTCGCATCCTTTCCGACAACTTGATAATGACTCCAATATTTTCCACGACGATTATACTCGTCAACATTGCGATTGCTACCCGAGTAGCTACGCGTATCTACTTGTTCACTGCGATCTCTCACAACCTTCTTAGGTTTGAAATAAAGATCATCGTCTTGTGCAACCATTGTAAAAGGAAGCAACCCCAAGCTAATTGATAGAAGTATAAACTTTTTCATATCCTTGTTTGTTTTAAGACTTTTCATTTTTTTCGTTAGCAAAAATACAATAACTTGCGCTGCAAATATACGGTTTTTCCCTAAGTAGGGGTAGGTTTTTCCCTAATTTTTATATATTTGCACTACAAATTAACAATGATATGAAATACTTAGAAATAGACTTTTTCATTGGTCTTGAAGCCTCGCTGATGGATGATGCGCGCGCCTTGTTGGCTGAAGCTGCAGGCGAAGCCGGTTGCGAATCGTTTGAAGATAGCGAACAGGGGCTGAAGGCCTATGTGCAAGTGGATTTATGGAATGAAGCGCTATTGCAACAAGAGCTTGCAAGTTTTGCTTTCCCTGAGGCCCACATTCGTTACACCATTCGCGAGGCTGAAGATAAAGATTGGAATGCTGAGTGGGAAGCAAATGGATTTGAACCAATTGAAGTCGACGGAAAATTAGTCATTTGCGATGCGAAGAACGCGAGCATAACAACAGAAATGAAAACCAAGATGCACATTTTGATTGATGCGAAATTGGCTTTTGGAACGGGCACGCACGAAACAACACAAATGATTGTCTCCATCCTGCTACGAATGGAGTTATCAGGAAAGCGAGTGCTGGATTGTGGCTGTGGAACTGGCATCTTGGGCATCATTGCGTCTAAATTGGGGGCAGCACATGTAGTGGGTTATGATATTGACGAATGGAGCGTGAAGAATGCGCTGCACAACGCCGAGCTTAATGAGGTTAGGAACATGGAGGTTTATCATGGCAATGCGCAAGTGTTGCAATCCATCGACGGCACATTTGACGTGGTGCTAGCCAACATCAATCGCAACATCCTTTTAGGCGATTTGCCAACCTTCGCACGACTCATGCAGCCTGAAAGTATGCTCATTTTGAGTGGTTTTTACACCGAAGATGTGCCCCTGCTCACAGAAAAAGCACAATCCTTGGGGTTGATAAAGACCGAACAAAGACAAAATGGGGACTGGTGCAGTTTGGTATTTAGAAAAGGATAGTGTTCGAAAAACATGATGTCTTTTCAGGCCTGCTAGAGTTCCAGCAAGCCTAAAAATCAAAAAATAGAGCTGCTGGAACTCCAGCAAGGCCAAAAATCAAAAATATGGGGCTGCTGGAACTCCAACAAGCCTGAAAAATCAAAAAACAGCCCTGCTGGAACTCCAGCAAGGCCAAAAATCAAAAAAATGAGGCTGCTGGAACTCCAGCAAGCCTGAAAAATCAAAAAGCAGCCCTGCTGGAACTCCAGCAAGGCCAAAAATTAAAAAAATGGGGCTGCTGGAACTCCAGCAAGCTTGAAAAATCAAAAAACAGCTCTGCTGGAACTCCAGCAAGCTTTCGCACATAGAAAGCATTACAGCACTTTGAATACAATATAAAAAAACGCACGAACTTAAAAGCTCGTGCGATTTTTTTTATGATTCTCACGTGTAGAAGACTACTCTTCAACCACGCTAAAGTCGCTCTTTGTTACACCACAAACAGGGCAAACCCAATCTTCAGGGATATCCTCGAAAGCGGTTCCTGCAGCGATACCGCTATCGGGATCGCCTGCTGCGGGGTCGTAAATGTACCCGCAAACGTCACATACATACTTCTTCATAATTGTTTTTGTTTTAAAATTAAACTTCTATTTTGTTTTCAGTGCAAAATCTTTACCATATTCTCGGCACGCTGCCAAGGCCGCCTCGTCGGGCACCCACAGCATTTTAATGCCATCGTTCACCAATTCAAAGCCAGCTTCTACAAGATGCTCGCTAATCATTTTGGGGGCATCCCCACTCCATCCGTAAGAACCGAATGCGGCGGCCTTTTTGTTTTTCAGTTTCAAACCACGGGTCATCTCTAAAATGCCTGCAATAGCATAAGAGAAACCATAGTTGATGGTGGGCGAGCCTACTAATACAGCTTTCGAATGGAATAACTCGGTTAGAATATCGTTTTTATCTTCTTTGGCTGCGTTAAAGAGCTTCACGGTCACTTCCTTATCGGCTTCGAGAATGCCCTCGGCAATGGATTCGGCCATCTTGCGTGTGGCATTCCACATCGTGTCGTAGACCAATGTGATTTGATTTTCCTGATAGCCCTGCGACCATTCCAAATACTTGTCAATGATTTGTTGTGGATTCTTTTTCCACATCACGCCATGGCTGGGGCAAATCATCTTCAGCGGAAGATTCATGCCTATCAATTCTTTCACCTTGCGATTAGCCATGGGGCTATACATATTGATGATGTTGGCATAATATTTCTCGGCCTCCCACATCAGGTCGTCTTGCTTCACGAGGTCGTTATAGAGCGACTCGGTAGCGAAATGCTGACCAAAAACGTCGTTGGAGAACAATATCTCGTCGCCCGATAGATAGGTCATCATTGTGTCGGGCCAGTGCAACATCGGTGCTTCTATGAACGTAAGTGTCTGGCGACCGAGGCTCAAGGTGTCGCCCGTTTTCACGTTTACAAAGTTCCAGTCTTGATGATAGTGCCCACGCAAAATAGCCTCCCCCTTCTTGGTACAATAGATAGGCGTTCCAGGAATTTCGCGCAACAACTCGGGCAGCGCCCCACTGTGATCCACTTCATTATGTTGCATCACAATATAATCAATCTGCTTGAGGTCGATTTCACGTTTCAGCCGTGCCACAAACTCCTTGTCAAAAGGCTGCCAAACGGTATCGAGCAGCGCCACCTTCTCATCGCGCACAAGATATGCGTTGTAACTTGAACCATGCTCGGTAGAATATTCATCACCATGGAACTTAACCAATTCCCAATCGATTTTTCCTACCCACGTTACACTGTCTGTTATTTTTTTTGCCATAAACTTAATTGCTGATTACGTTATCGTGGGCAAAGATAGCAATAAAAATTGAGTTCCTTACGCATGGAATATCCTTTTTTCGCCTTTTTACGATAGACCTTATTTATGGTTATATTGATAAAACCAAATGAGCCACAAAATGATGCCTCGCGGGAGAAGGTCGCCGCTATAGTCTACGAGACTGACAAAATGCAAATAAAATGTCGCAATCTGCTGCGAGCAATTGAGATGCTTTGGACTTTCGAATGAGCAAATATTAAAAAGGTGTGACCAGCTAACCGAGTCACACCTTTATGCAGATTGCGCATAACATGCGCTTCCATTTATAGCATTGCAATAGAAGCTCTATCTATCCATCCGTAGACCACACTGCACACACCAAAGAGCAATAGTCCTGTGGTACAGATGGCCAAAGCCAACTTGGTGCTCTTAGCACTCGTGAAGGTGGGTAAAGGTTGGTCGTTGTGCTTGATGTACATGGCCTTCACTATCAACAAATAGTAGTAAAGACTCACCACGGTGTTGACCAAAGCGATGAACACCACAAGATAGGCCAACTGACCACTCAGATTTCCGATGTTTGCCCCTTTCACAGCCGCCATGAACACAAAGAATTTGCTAAACATGCCGGCAAATGGAGGGATGCCACCCAAAGAGAACAGGGCCAACGTCATGAGGAAGGCCAAGCGCGGATTGGTTTTATACAATCCGTTATAACTTTCCATGTCGACAACGCCATTGTTGTGTTCTTCAACGCTGCTAATCACGGTGAACACCGCCATATTGGCAACCACATAAATCAACACATAGAAGCTGAGCGAGGTGAAGCTCATGGCATTATTGCCCACAATGGCCAACACGATGTAGCCGGCTTGCGAGATAGAACTAAACGCCATGAAACGTTTCAAATCGCGCTGGCGGATGGCGAAAAGGTTGGCAATGGTGATGGACAGCACAATGACAATGAACAACAGATATTGCCAATATTCAACCATGGGCGCAAACACTTTCATCAAGATGGCACACAACGCAAAGGCTGCTGCGCCCTTGCTCACCACTGAGAGATAGCCCGTGATGGTGGTTGGCGCACCCTGATAGGTGTCAGCCGTCCAAAAATGGAACGGAACCAACGAAAGCTTAAAGCCCAAACCGCTGAAGAAAAACACCATACCCACAATGGTTAAGGGGCTGGTGGTGATTTTCACTGCCATATCGTCGAAATAGAGAGTGCCCACTGCTGCATAGAGTAACGAAATGCCATAGAGCATCACGCCGCTCGAGAAAGTGGCTGTGAGGATGAACTTCGCTGCAGCCTCTGCCGAATTGTGGCGATATTTGTCTAAACCAACCAAGCAGGCCATGGGTACGGATGCCATTTCCAAACCTAAGAAGAACAATAAAAAGTGGTTGGCACTAATCATCATGTTCATGCCCAAAAGGGTTGAAATAACGAGCAAATAGCACTCGCCTTCCTTGAATTGCGTGTCGGGACGGCGCATCCACTCGCGACTCTGAATAAGCACGATGAAAGCACCTAACGACAAAATAGTTTTCATCACACCGATAGCGGCATTGGTACAATACATTCCGCCAAAGGCTGTTGCTGTTGCCGTGGGGAAAATGTTCACCAAAATGTGCACAGCCATCAACAGGCAGACCAATGGATTAAACCATTTGCGGGGCGATGCACTACTCGTTTGTCCCGCAGCAGGAAGCACCACACGAGGTGCTGTGAGGAAATCGGCAATGAAAACGATAACCAAAAGTGCCATCAAAGTCACCTCGGGTATCATATTTAAAAACTGACTATAATTGATATTCATCTTGAATGTTTCTTTATCGATTCAACTGATATTACAAAGCGGCAACCGAACCATTAAGAATGTGGTGGATAATGGGACCTACTGCACTGCTAATGATATCGTTCGCCCACAAGGGGAACATGCCTAAACCTGCAACACAGAAAATCAAGCCGCCAATGGCGAAACGCTCGTCCCAAGTAGCATCGTGAAGCTCATAGAACTTGGGATTAGCAACCTTCTGAAACAGAATCTTACCCACAACACGCAAAATATAAACGGCGGTCACAACAATCGAGGTGCAAGCAATAATGGTGCACACACGATGGAAGATGTCGCCATTCTGAAAAGCTCCTACAAAAATGGTCATCTCGGCTACGAAACCCGAGAAACCTGGTAAACCAAGGTTGGCTAAACCCGCAACAACATAGGAGACGGAAAGGAATGGAATGACTTTCATCAAACCTCCCAAATAGCGCACATCACGCGTACCTGCACGGTGATAGATCATACCGATGCAAGCGAAGAAAAGCGCCGTCATCAATCCATGTGATAACATCTGCAACACAGCACCCGTGATGGCTGTTTGCGTCATCATGCACAATGCAAAGAGCACCATGCCGCAGTGCGACACTGAAGAATAAGCATTGATATACTTCAAATCGGTTTGCACGCAAGCTGAAAGAGCACCATAAATAACAGAGCAGGTAGTCAGTATCAAGAATATCCAAGAAAGCTGTTGAGCAGCCTCAGGCAACAAATACATCGCTATGCGGAAACAACCATAACCACCTAATTTCATCAATACACCTGCATGAAGCATCGAAACGGCTGTTGGCGCCGAGGCATGACCATCGGGAGACCATGTGTGGAAAGGGAATAAGGCTCCAAGCACACCAAATCCAATAAAAATTAGGGGGAAGAATACCTTTTGCACGGCAACGGGAATATTGTGCATAGCCGCAATCTCGTTGATATCCATAGTGGTAGCTCCACTGAAATAATAAATACCTAAAATACCTATAATCAACAAAGCACTACCACCCATCAACATTAAAGTGAGCTTCATTGCCGCATATTCTTTAGGGCCTGTCCCCCAAACACCTATCAATAGATACATGGGAATAAGCGCAACCTCATAAAACATGAACATTGTAAATAGGTCGGTTGAAATGAAGAAGCCAAATACACCGATACTTAGCAACACAAACCATAAGAAATATTCTTTCTTCATAGGTTCCAACTGCCACGAAGCAAAGGTGCCTGTGAAGACAATAACAGCTGACAACAATATCATTACAACCGAAATTCCATCTACACCAATACTATAAGCTATATGTAGAGGAGCAAACCAAGGCACACTATAGGTGAAAAGCATGAGATCAGTATTCCCCGCATGGCGTAACTGGATAAAAGATATAGTGAGCCATATCGCTAATCCCAACAGAGCAGAAGCGCCTACAACCATTACACCACGCACCTGATTATCGTTTTTGGACAACCACAACCCGATGAGCATCAGGATGGGAATAACAACGAATAATGTTAATATATTCATATCTTTATTTGTCTTTTTTTCTATTCATTATTCACTAATAATAGATGCATAGCAGCACTAAAGCTAATGCTATAGTGCCCGTGAGGAACCACGATGCATAAGCACGGACGTCACCACTCTGCCAAGGACGGATGGTCTCACCGGCCTCTTGTGCGCCCCATGCCATGAAGTTAAATGTGCCATCAATGACATGGCGATCAAACCAAGCTATGGGTTTCGAGAAACAACCAAACACAATCTTATGAGTGATAAATTGCCAAATATTGTCAATGTAGAAGCGATTTAAAGCTGCTTTATGCAACACGGGCATTCGCTTTGCCAACATATCGGGAACGGGATTGCGCTTAGGAAGATACATCCAAGTGGCTAAACCAATACCAATTGCTGCAGCCAAAAGACTGAACCATGCCACACTTGAGAACTCAAAGTGCTGCAAATGAATCTCCATCGATTGACCTGTTGCTGAAACAAAATGCCCGAAAGGAATCCAGCCAGCAAAGATTGAGATAATGGCAAGGAACACTAAAGGCCCCCACATCACGAATGGAACTTCGGCCGGACGCTTGCGATGTTCGGGATCTAATTCATAATAGCTTTGTCCCCAGAATATCACATAATATAAACGGAACATATAAAATGCGGTCATCCCCGAAACTAAGGTCATAAACCAACCTAAGAAAGGTGAGTATTCAAAGCATGCTGAAACAATTTCGTCTTTTGAGAAAAAACCTGCGAAAGGCCAGACACCACTAATCGCAATACAGCCAATCAAGAAACAAGCATTCGTAATGGGCATATATTTATGCAAACCACCCATATACTCTTTAAAGTTACTACCTATAATGACGATGATTGCACCAGAACATAAGAACAAGAGTGCCTTAAACATAGCATGTGTAAACAAGTGGAACATGCTGGCCATATAGCCTAAACCACCTTCATGATTGTCAATCGCATAGCAAACACCCAAGGCAACCAGCATATAAGCGATCTGCGAAATGGTTGAGAATGCTAAACCTCGCTTAATATCGCGCTGACAACAAGCAACAGCAGCTGCATAAAAAGCGGTGAATGCAGCAATATAAGCTACCCAATGTAATTGGTTGGGAGCATATTCAACCCAAATGGGGAACAAGCTGGCCACTTGGTAAACACCAGCAACAACCATTGTTGCGGCATGAATTAAAGCCGAAACAGGAGTTGGACCTTCCATCGCATCGGGCAACCAAATATGTAAAGGGAACATTGCACTCTTACCTGCACCGCCGATAAACATCAAGAACAATGCTGTTGGCAATACCCATCCAAATTGTGAAGCAACACTCGCCAACTTGGCAACCAATTCAGGATTAGCATTCAAATCATAGTTGAATGTCCCCACATAGAAGCTAAAGAATAAGATTCCGATAAGGAAGAATAAGTCAGCAAAGCGCGTTACAATAAATGCTTTCTTTGAAGCGTGGACAGCTTCATGCTTAGGATAATAAAAACCTATAAGCAGATAAGAGCATACACCAACTAACTCCCAAAACATATACATTTGAAAGATGTTTGTCGCAACAACTAAGCCCAACATGCTCATCGTGAAAAGCGACAAATAAGCGTAGAAACGCTGGAAGCCATGCTCGTATTCTTCAAACTTATATTTAGAATCGCGTTCTGCCATATAGCCAAATGAATAGATATGAACCATAAAACTAACTGTGGTTATAACTATCAACATCATCACGCTAATGGGCGTTAAACGGAAACCTATATTAAAAGTTAGCAACTCGGTAAACCTAAGCCAAGTAAAATTAAAGACTGTGACCGTTGGATATAACCCCGTCGTTGCATCGCGGCCTACAACAAAGAAATACTCATAAGCCGTATAAACCGACATTGCAAAAAGTACACCCAATACTGTCGTGCCAATAAAGCCTGCAAGGGGTTTCTTCATCTTCATTCCGAGAAGTCCTAACACGAGGAAACTCAAGAAAGGAAGGAGAAGTATTAAAAATGCATAACTATATTCCATCTCTTTAGAATTTCATGTTTTCAATACTATTTACCTGGTCACTATGGAAGTTCCGATAAACATTAATTATAATGGCTAAGGCAACGGCTGTTTCTGCAGCACTCACCCCAATTGAAAATAATGTAAAGAAAAAGCCTTCTAACTGACCTGGAAAAAGAATACGATTAAATACGGCAAAGTTCAAATCTACGGCATTTAGTATCAGCTCAACAGAAATCAACATTGCAATCAAATTACGTCTTGTAACAAAACCAAATACACCAATAAAAAATAAAAGTGCACTCAGAATAAAATAACATGCGACTGGAATATTCATTTTTTATCCTCCTTTCTTGCTATCATTACACCACCTATGATACATGCCAATAAGAATACCGAAATAAATTCAAATGGCAATACATATTGATATTTATCACTCCCCAACAGAGCGGTTCCAATTTGCTGCATGGGCAATTCTGTATCGATAGTAGAAAGCATCGCCGACATTAAGTTGCTTTTCAACAACACTGCCGCCATCACTACAAAACCAACGATACTTAATAGACAGCCTTTTAAGACCCGACTGCCTTTTATCTGCTCAACAAGACCTTGTAGGGTACGCTTAGAAACTAATTGGATAGCAAAAATATAAACCATTGTCACACCACCTGCATAGATAGAAATTTGCACAGCACCCAAGAATGTATAATCCAAAAGGAAGTAAATACCTGCGATGCCAAACAAAACAAACAAAAGGAATGTGGCTGAACGCATAATACGCTTTGTCAGCACGCTCATGATGGCTGAACCAAGAATGACTACAGCCAAAATACAAAATACAATTAAATTCGCCATAATCTTTACTACTTGGTTTTTGTATTAAACTTACCAATCTCAATAGGGGCTCCACCCTCTATAAGATTAGGTAGACTTCCTCCCTCATAAATCTCTTTATCCAAATGAAGACGCAACGTATCTTTATCAAATACAGAGTTCTCAAAATCGTTAGTAAACTCTATCGCGTCAAAATTACAAGAGTTAACACATAATTGGCAAAACATACAATCGCCCAAATCATATTGATAATCATCAAGAACCTTTTTCTTACGCCCCGTTTCTGGATTTTCTTCCATGTGCGCAAGAATCTTAATCGTGTCATTAGGACAAGCCTTCTCACACATCGTGCAAGCCGTACACTTATAAGTTTGATCATCGTTACGCTTGAAAACAAGACGTCCGCGATGGCGCTTTGCAACATGGAGTGTTGTCTTCCTATTCTCAGGATATTGTTCTGTCGTCTTGGGCGTGAAGTATTCCTTCAAGGTTACCTTCAATCCTATACCCAATGTTTTGAGCGCAGAACCAATCTCTCCAAAATATGATTTTTTATTTTCCATTATAAAAAAATCGTTTATTATTTTCAAACAAGAATTAAACTAAAGCTATCCACACCGTCGTTAGTGCTAAAACAACCAACATGAATGGCATGATATACTTCCATTCTAAGGTAAGGATCTGATCGACACGTAAGCGTGGAAAAGTCCAACGAATCCACATCAAAATCCAAACGATGGCAAAAGTTTTTCCCATAAACCAAATAATTCCTGGGATATAGTTCATGGCAGCATTAAAACCATCCAAGCCTACGACATGTAGTGGCATCCACCCGCCTAAGAATACCGTTGCAGCTATTCCTGAGATGACAAAGAGATTTAAATACTCTGCTAAATAATAAAAACCAAACCCCATACCTGAATATTCAGTATGATAACCTGCGGTCAATTCACTTTCAGCTTCGGCCAAGTCGAATGGACCACGATTAGCTTCTGCATTCCCAGCAATCAAGAATACCAGGAAGGCTATCCAAGTAAAGGGCGATTGGAAAATGAGCCATGCACTATCTTGTGCACCAACAATTCCACTTATCTGCATGGTTCCAGTCAAAAGCACAGCGCTGATAATGCAAAGTCCCAACGATATTTCGTAAGAAATCATTTGCACAGCACCACGCATGGCACTCACTACGGAATATTTATTATTACTACCCCAACCAGCTAAGAAGATGCCCAAAACACCAATACTCGAGATAGCGGTCAGCAAAAAAATACCCACATTGAAGTCTAACACTTGTGCGCCATTATTCCAAGGCAAGAAAGAAAAGGTGCCAACAGAAGCAACTATCACTAACACTGGTGCAAGATAATAAAGAAATTTATCGGCTTTGTCTACCACAAAGATTTCTTTAATCAACATCTTCAACACATCAGCAAATACCTGGAATATACCCCAAGGGCCAACGCGCATCGGACCTAAACGACATTGGAAATAAGCACAGACCTTACGTTCCATGAAGATAAGTACAATGGCAATCAAAGCATAGGCGGTCAAAATAGCAACGCCTACGAGCACACACTCGATTAATATTGATAAAAAGTTGCCTAAACCTAATGTCTGGCGTAGCAAACTATCAATCCAAGTTGTTACTATACTAAAATCAAACATAATTATCTATCAATATCAGGAATAACAAAATCGATTGCTGCACCTGTTGCAACAAGATCGGCCAACTTCTGTCCCTTCAACATTTTATCGAAAGCCCCTGTTAAGGTCAACCCCATAGGGCGCATTTTCAATCGATAAGGACTCTTATCACCCTTCGAATCTAAGTAAACACCAAACTCACCAGCACCACCTTCTACAGAGAAGTACCATTGACCTTCTGGCAGTTTAATAATAGGCTTTTGCTTGATGTAATATTCGCCTTCAGGAATATTATCGATGAGTTGCTCTATAATATCCAAACTCTGATAGAGTTCTTGTATGTGAACCATATAACGCGCATAAGAATCAGCACCATCCAAGATAACTACATTAAAGTTAACCTTATCATACATTGCATAAGGATGGTTCTTGCGCACATCATTTTTCCATCCAGCGGCGCGACCAGCAGGACCTGTCACTGCATAGTTAATACAATCTTCCAAGCCCATGGGGCCGACGCCGATTAAACGCTGCTGTGTGATGACATTATCGCCAAATACATCTAAATATTCTTGGACTTTCGGACGAAGATATTTGCAGAGTGCTTTCACATTCTGAACGAAATTAGGATCGATATCATCCTGCAAACCGCCAATGCGATAATAATTCTGAATTAAGCGGCCACCAGTGGTTTCCTCCATCACGTTGAGCACTTGCTCACGGTCGCGCATGCAATAAAGGAAAGCTGTCAAGGCACTCAAGTCTTGTGCACAAGTACCCAAGAAGAGCAAGTGATTATCAATACGCTGCAACTCGTCCATGATTGTGCGGATACATTGAATACGATCGGATAGTTCTACGCCTAAAGCCTCTTCCATTACACCCACCATGGCATGACGATGCATCATGGCACAGAGATAATTCAAACGGTCGGCAAAAGCCAATGTTTGCGGATAGGTCATGCTTTCGCACATCTTCTCCATACCGCGATGAATATATCCTAAATGCGGATAAATATGCTTCACTACCTCACCATTTAAAACGGTTTGCAAACGAAGCACACCATGCATACTTGGATGGTTGGGACCTAAGTTGACTACAAAATCGTCGTCATCAAACAAACGATGTTGTGTCGCAACCAAATTACCGTTTTTATCTAAGTTCCACTCGGTCGTAAAATCAGTCTCAGGCTCATCCGTCGTGGGGAAAGGATTAGCTTCAGGACTCGCATCGAAATTCTTACGCAACGGATAGCCTTTAAAATCGTTGCGCATGAAAAGGCGACGCATATCGGGATGTCCCAAGAACTTGATGCCTAAGAAGTCGAATACCTCACGTTCTAAAAGATTGGCTGCATTCCACAAACGCAAAACCGAGGGAATGACATAATCCTCACCAACTTGCTTTGCAATCGTTTTCACCGAACAGCGCTCGTGGTTCTCGGTATTCTCAAGAATATAAATACAACCCAAGCCCTCTTCGCCAAAATCTTCGCCAATAATGGTAACAAGATAATCGAAATGCTTCTCGCCTTTCAGCTTCGCCATTTCCTCGGCAAAGCCATCAAATTGGAGTTCTATATTTTCTAATTTCATCTTCTCACACGTTATTCTTCTGTTAAACCTTTCTGCGGATTGAAATCAGCAGGGACATCGGTCACAATAATCGGAGCCCGTTTGCCCAACTTCTCGGTTGCGGCAAGCGTCTCGTTGCTCAATCCGTGCAAACCACCTTTTGCTAAAGACTCAGCTTTTTCTTCGGGGGTCATTTTGTGGTTAGCACCACCAAAGAATTTCTCGACCTTCACTTTGCGCTGCAACTGCATCATGCCATACAAAATTGCCTCGGGGCGTGGTGGACAACCGGGAATATACACATCTACGGGCACTAATTCATCGATACCGCGCACCACGTTATAGCTCTTTTTAAACGGGCCTCCGCTGATGGTGCAACCACCCACAGCCACAACATATTTGGGCTCGGCGATTTCGTCATAAAGACGCTTAAACACCGGCGCCATTTTGTTGGTAATGGTTCCAGCACACATGATTAAGTCGGCCTGACGAGGAGAATTTCGCGTTACCTCAAAACCGAAGCGCGAGAAATCGTAGCGCGAACAACCCACGGCCATAAACTCAATTCCACAGCACGACGTACCAAAAGTGAGTGACCAAAGCGAGTTGCTACGCCCCCAGTTAATCGCCTGATCGAGCGAACCCACAATCACATTCACGCCGCCCTCATTAAGTTCCTTTGTTATCTTCTCTAAATTCTCGTTATCCTTAAACTCTTGATAAGGAATGCTCTTAATGTGAGGTTTTCTTACTTCCATTCCAAAGCTCCTTTCCGCCAAGCATAAGCAAGGCCCAAAACTAACACAACCAAGAAGAAACCGATGCTAATTAAAGCGAAATGGCCTAATTCCTTCGCAACAACAGCCCATGGATAAAGAAAAACCGTCTCGATGTCGAACACCAGGAAAAGGATAGCAAAAAGATAGTAGCCCACATGCATCGGAAGCCAAGAGCTACCTCGCGTGGGAATACCACATTCAAAGGGCTCACCCTTTACCGGATTATAAGACCGAGGACCGATTAACTTAGCAATAACATAAGCTGCCACTACCAAGACCACAGCCGTTATTAAAACGGTAATGAATAAAGTGAAATTCATAAATTTTATAACGTTACTAATAATTCGTCTCACGAGGTAGATAGCTAATCTACCTCAAATCGCTGCAAAGGTAACAATAATATTATAACTATAACGCTATTTAAATAAAAAAAATGCAAGGTAGAGTTTACAAAAGATATTCAACAACGCCGCTTATCCCTTATCGCTTCTCACTTTCAAATGCCCCACTCTTCACAATGCCACCAGCTACCAACTAGCACTTCGCCAACAACTCCTACAACATCCATTTTCTCAAAGGAGACCTTCTCAGAGAATGCACCATGCTTGTGGAACTTCTTCAAATATTGCACTAAAGTGTTTCTTGCTCGCGGGACTTCCACAAACAGCATGCAATTTAATACTCACCTTATTATATTATAACGCTTTTCGCACAATAGGCAATGACAAGCTGTAGGAGAAAAGTGACACCAACACAAAAAAGAAACAAGGAACGCCTCAAACGAGATGTTCCTTGCCTCTAAATGATAAAAAAATGTCTTATGCTTCTGCTGTTTCTTCCGTTGCAGACGCTTCAGCAGCAGGTGCTTCTTCTGTAGCCTCAGCAGCAGCCTCGGTCGCTTCTGTAGTTGCTTCGGCTTGCGCAGCTTCGGCAGCAGCCTTTTTCTCAGCCACCTTCTTTGCAATCGCTTCGTTCATTTTCTTCTCTGCTTCGAGCTCAGCCTTCACAGCTGCAGCCTTAGCCTTAGCTTCGCCTTCGCGGATAGCCTCGAAACCTTTCAGCTTATTTTCTTTCCAAGCGTCAAACTTCTGTTGAAGAGCGGCCTCGTCAAAAGCACCTTTCTTCACACCACCACGAAGGTGCTTCATCATGTAAACGCCTTCGCGCTTGAGAATGTTACGAACGGTGTCAGTGGGCTGAGCACCTGTTTCTACCCAATAAAGAGCGCGTTCGAAATTCAAATCTACGGTAGCTGGATTGGTGTTAGGATTGAACGTACCAATCTTCTCAGTAAATTTACCATCACGTGGAGCTCTAACGTCAGCGATAACGATGCTATAGAAAGCATAGTTTTTTCTACCGCCACGTTGCAATCTGATTTTTGTTGCCATTTGTTTTTTATAATTTTAATTTGAATTTAATGCTGCCATCACGTGGCAGTGCGTGCAAAATTAGCTAAAATATAATCGTTAGCTGCAACCATAACGTTTGCAGCACTATTATTTCAAATCTTTTAACAGAAATATGATTGTATATTAGAAGTGCTTACTTCTTTTCTTCGCATACCTCGTCATTGTTTTCATTCAACTTCTCCACATCAGGGAGGTGGAATTCATAGTTGCGATCGAACACTTCTTGTACCTTATTAATTTCCAAGAACGTGGTTCCGCCACCTTCGCCAAGATTTCCACTTAGATAAGCAATCTTATCTTCATTTTGGATGTATCCCTTTTGGCGAAGCATACGCAATGCTGCAAAGAACATATATTGTGCACTCACCTGCTCACGCTGATAGATGGGGATCACGCCATAGCTGAGGTTGAGCCAGCGCTGCGTTTTCTCTTTATAACAGATTGCCAACACTGGCACTGGACCACGGAAGGCAGCCAAATTACGCGCCGTCTGTCCTGTTTCACTGTCGGTAATAATGCCTGCCACACCTAATTTGCGCGTGGCATCAATTGCTGCATGAGCCAAGAACGTGCGCAAATCGAGCTCATTTTCGTCCCAAGGTGCTTCAATCTCATGGGCACGCGACTTATCTTGTTCTGCTTGTTCAGCAATCCGAGCCATGGTTTGCACCGCCTCAACGGGATATTTTCCACTGGCCGTTTCGCCGCTCAGCATCAACGCATCTGTGCGATAATAAATGGCATTGGCAATATCGGTCACTTCGGCACGCGTGGGGCGTGGATTGTTAATCATCGTATGTAACATTTGCGTAGCTACAATGACGGGACGACGCTTTTCTACACATTTACGAATGATACTACGTTGGATACCAGGAATACGCTCGATGGGTACCTCGATGCCTAAATCGCCACGCGCTATCATAATGCCGTAGGAGGCTTCGATAATTTCGTCAATATTATCGACACCTTCCTGGTTTTCAATCTTGGAAATGATTTTGATGTCGCTATGATGCTCATCCAAAATCTTTTGCACGGCTCTCACGTCGTCGGCATTGCGAACGAAAGAATGGGCTATGAAATCAATGTCCAGCTCAATAGCCAGCAAGATATTCTTTTTATCCTTTTCGGTGAGCGCTGGCAAATCGATGTGCTCGCCTGGAATGTTCACACTTTTATGTGAGCCCAACACGCCGTCGTTCTGCACCTGTGCCACCACCATGGGGCCATCGCATTCGATGACTTTCATGTCGAGCTCGCCATCGTCGAAGAGCATATCGTCGCCCACTTTCACATCTTTGGCAATATCGCGATAAGAAACGTTGATGATATCATGCGTGCAATCCATCTCGGGGCGACCGAAAATTTTCACTATTTCGCCAGATTTGTAGCTCAGAGGTTCATCAACACCTGTCGTGCGCACCTCAGGACCTTTCGTATCAATCATAATCCCAATATGCGGCGACACAGCACGCACATTCTTCACAATGGTTCGAATGCCCTCTTCTGTTGCGTGTGCCGTGTTCATGCGCACCACATTCATGCCTGTAAAAAACAATTTTCTGATGAAATCCTGATCACATCTGCGGTCGCTAATCGAAGCTACAATTTTTGTTTGTTTCATATCGCTGTTAAAATTTGCCTACAAAGTTAGCGCAATTCTACCATACAACAAAGCTTTTGCTTGTTTTTTAAACGGCTGGAAAACAGAAACACCCTAAGCGCCATGCAGATAATACAAAGCAACTAAAATGGCGGCTACAGCCAAGGCTACAATCACCTTAAAGACGCAACCTGTAATCTTTTTAATCACGAAAATGCCTACGACGAGGGCGATGAGAATGAAAATATAATACAAGAAATTGTCCATACTTTATTTGTTGATTTTATTTAAATATTGTTTTGAATGCGGGTGGGATGGGCGTGGCAAACTCCATTTGGCGATGCGTGATGGGATGATAGAAACACAGAATGTAGGCATGCAGACAGAGCCGGCCGATGATATCGTCGCCGTTGCCATATTTCACATCGCCGCAAACGGAATGCCCCATATCGGCCGAATGCACACGAATTTGGTTCTTGCGCCCTGTCTCCAAACGATATTCTACCAAAGAATAATGTGGCGACCGTTCTAAAACATGGAAATGCGTAACGGCATATTTTCCGCCATTATCCACGGGAGATGAGTAGGTGAAATAGGCCTTATTGTCCTTCAACCAATTAGCGATTACGCCATCTGTCTCGCGCATTTCGCCCGATACGACGGCCACATAGCGCCGGTCGTAGACAATGTTGTGCCAATCTTCTTCCAGCAGCAGCTCGGTGCGTTTGTCTTTGGCGTAGACCATCAGTCCACTGGTATCGCGGTCGAGTCTGTGCACCACATGTGCCGTGCATTTCTGGCGCGTCTGCTTGAAATAATCATCCAGAATGGCTTTCACGTTGAGCGACGAATGGCCGGCAGCCATCGACAGCACACCCACATTCTTTTCGATCACCACGAGATACTGGTCTTCGTAGACAATCTTCACATAGCGATTTTTAAAGATGCTGTTGTTCTGTTTGGTGCGGCTCACGGTCACTTTCTGCCCAGCTTTCAACGGATAGTCAAATTGCGTCACCACTTTTCCATCCACGCGGATGCCGCGTCCTTGCAACGTGGCTTTCATTTTCGAGCGGCTCAGATGATGCACATTCTGCAACAGCCAATCCAACAAGGGAGCAGGCTGCTCCACACGGAAATGGTCGTAATCGCCCGGCCGCTGATAAAGGTTCTGCATCACAAACTAATTTTTTTCTTCACGGCCTTGCTTTCGTTGCTCATGCGGTCGACCGCCGTCACAAGGTAAACCCACTTGTGCCGGCCGTCTTCGTAGGGCAATTTATAGTAGCAATTGGTGGTGATGGTGGCGATTTTTGAAGCATCATCCAACGTCATCTTCTCACCCTTTTCAAAGCGATAAACCACATAGCGCACGGCCTCATCGCCCCATTTCTTGGCCTTGGGCGCCTGCCAAAACAGCACACAACCATCGTTGGTCCACACGGGCTTCACCCGCTTGGGTTTCTTGGGTGCTTTGTCGTCGAGGAAAGGCATGCGCGGCTGCAACGCAGGATATTTCCAATAGTTTTCGCGCATGAGCGTGGCATAATTGCCCACATTGTCGCAGAAATTCTTTGCATACCACAACACCGTACCGCAAACGTTGCGCATTTGCCCTTGCAACTTGCGTTTCAACGGCAACTGATGACTATTCGGATTTTGCGGATCGGCATTATGCACGGTGTTGTCCACGCTCTCGCCGATATACAAAGGTCGATTGCCTGCGTTGCGGTTCCACCACGTAATGAGCTCTTTGTAGTCGGCTGTGGGATGCCCCACCTGCCAATACAACTGCGGCACGCAATAGTCCGTCCAGCCCTTGTTCACCCACAACAACACGTCGGCATAGAGGTCATCATAGTTTTGCAGGCCCTTCGTAGCACTTCCTCCTGCCCAACTCGTCTGGTTGCGATAGATGCCAAAGGGCGAAACGCCGAATTTCACCCACGGCTTTACGGCATGAATGCTGTCAGTGAGCTCCTTGATAAACAAATTCACGTTGTAGCGTCGCCAATCGCCGCGATCTTTAATGCCGTTGCCATAGGCCGCATACTCATTGTCGTCGGGAATGGCGAGCCCTGCCACAGGATAGGGATAGAAATAATCATCGATATGAAAACCATCCACATCATAGCGCCGCACGATGTCGGCCGCCACTTTGCAAATATACGTGCGGTTGGCGGGCTGGCCGGGGTTCATGATGAGCTGTCCATCGTAGGCAAACATGCCTCCGGGGTTTTTGATGGCCACGTGATTGGCCGCCAACTCCTGTGTGCCCTTGGTTTTGGCGCGGAACGGATTAATCCACGCGTGCAACTCCATGCCGCGCCGATGGCATTCGGTCACCATCCATTGCAAAGGGTCCCAAAACGGATTGGGCGCCACGCCCTGTTGCCCGGTCAAATAGCGGCTCCATGGCTCGAATGGGCTGTTGTAGAGCGCATCGCACTCGGCCCGCACCTGAAAGATGATGGCATTCACGCCGTCGCGCTGCAACTCGTTCAACTGCTGCGTGAGCTGGCGTTGCATCTCGTCGCGGCCAAGCCCTTTAAACTGTCCGTTGACACACTGAATCCACGCGCCGCGGAACTCACGTTTTTGTTGTGCGCCGAGCGTCAGCACCTGCAGCAACAAGCAAAATAGGAGGAATAATTTTGTTCGATTCATACCGGTTTGATTTTTTCAGCCGCAAAAATAATAAAAAAATGTAGGATTTCGCAGTCCAAACGCCAAGAAAGCCATTTTCTTAGCATATTCAGCCGAAAACCCACGCCAGAATTGCGCTTTTCGGGATGTGTTTTCCGTTTTTGTCCGTCGGCGAGCCCCTTTTCCTGCGATAAACAGCGCGGAATAGTCGCGGCGAGCACCTCACCACGACTATTCACTCATGTTTGTGCAGCGGCGAGCACCTCGCCACGACTATTCACTCATATTTGTGCAGCGGCGAGCACCTCGCCACGACTATAAACTCTTTTTTGTGCAGCGGAAAGCACCTCGCCGCGACTATAATTCATTTTAGTGCAGCGGCGAGCACCTCGCCACGACTATAAACTCTTTTTGTGCAGCGGCGAGCACCTCGCCACGACTATAAACTCTTTTTTGTGCAGCGGAAAGCACCTCGCCGCG
>NZ_AZHT01000002.1 GCF_000599605.1 Prevotella sp. HJM029
TATATTGGGAGAAAGAATAATGAAAGAGTACAACCCCCAAGGGGGTAGCCTCCCTCATTCATTGTTACCCAGGGTAGCCTCCTATCGTCGGCAACCCTGGGCTATCGAAAGTACAACCCCGATGGGGTTGCCGTATTATTATCCATTGATTATCATGCCACCACATGTGACATCATCACACCACCCGATGGGGTTGCCGTATTATTATCCATTGATTATCATGCCACCACATGTGATATCATCACACCACCTTGTGGGATTGCCATATTATTATCCATTGATTATCATGCCACCACGTGGGATATCATCACACCACCCTGTGGGGTTGCCATATCACCAACCATTAATTACCGCGTCACAACGTGGGATATCATCACGCCACCCGATGGGGTTGCACATATCATTGCCTATTTATCACAACCACAACCACGGGGATGAGGATAACATTGCGGTGGAATTCGCCCATCATTGTCCATTTATTATCACGCCACGGCATAGGGATGGTGCGCGACATGGGCATTTATTATAATTCCACAACATGGGATGTGACCATGCCACAACATTTTATCGTGTGTCACATGGGCATTTGTTATCATGCTACGGCATAGGATGGTGCGTGTGACACCCATTCATCATCACACCATAACACAGGATGTGATAACGCATTATGTAGGATTGTACGTGGCAAGGCCATTCCTTATAAACAATAAGAACAGGCTATCGTTGGCGAGTGAGTTGCTTTCATCTACTTGTAGCATCACGAAGGTGTGTTTGAACCAAGCTCCTCTGTGTTTCATAAAAAAGCCAAAAACACGGGCTATCTCACATTTTTATGCTAAATTTGCAACGTGGCAAACGGCGCTTGCGTTGCTTTTCACAAAGGAATGTTTTCATGATTCGGATTAAAAAATTAGATATTTTCATAGCCAAGCAATTTGGTTTGCTCTTTGTGGGAACTTTTTTCATCTGCCAATTTGTGCTGATGATGCAGTTCCTTTGGCGTTATATCGATGATTTAATCGGTAAAGGATTGTCGATGGAAATCATGGCACAGTTCTTTTGGTATATGGGTTTGATGTTGGTTCCGCAAGCTTTGCCGTTGGCTATTCTACTTTCGTCGCTCATCACATTTGGCAATTTGGGTGAGAGTAGCGAGCTTACAGCCATCAAAGCTGCTGGTATTTCCTTGATGCAGTCGTTTCAATCGCTCATCGTTATCTCGATAGTTATCAGTGGTATATCGTTTGTTTTTCAAAACAATATCGGTCCGGAAGCCAATAATAAGCTGGCACAATTGCTCATATCGATGAAGCAAAAAAGTCCTGAATTGGAAATTCCTGAAGGCGTTTTCTATGATGGTATTCCCAACAGTAATCTGTATGTGCAGCATAAGGATTTAGAGACGGGCAAGCTTTATGGTATCATGATTTATCGCATGACGGGCAGTTACGAAGATCAAGCGATTATCTTAGCCGACTCGGGCATGTTGCAATCAACGGCCGATAAGAAGCATTTGCAGTTGAGTTTGTGGAGTGGCGAATGGTTTGAGAATATGCAAAATGATGCCTTTGGTAACAATACGGCTGTGCCTTATCGACGTGAAACGTTTGCGGCAAAGCGTATATTGTTGGATTTTGATGGTGATTTCAACATGACCGATGCCGCAGGATTGGCCAATAATGCGCGTGGAAAGGGGCTTGCACAGTTGTCACATGACATGGATTCGCTGAAACATACCTATGACAGCATAGGGCAACAATATTACAAAGATGCACAACGCTCATTGTATTATGCGCCGCCCATAGACAAGAAAGACTCGCTGAGGGCGGTGAAAGCGGCCTACAATGCACGGTTTAATATCGACTCAACCTTTGCACATTTGCCATTGGCGCAACAGCAACAGGTAGTGGGAATGGCGCAATCGAGGGTGCAAAATGCCATCTCGGATTTGGATTTTAAGAGTATGCTCACGAGTGATGGTGATTTGTTAATACGGCAACATGAGATTGAGATGATTAGCAAGTTTACGGTGGCATTGTCGTGTTTGATCTTCTTTTTCATCGGAGCACCGTTGGGAGCTATTATTCGAAAAGGCGGATTGGGTATTCCTGTGATTGTCTCGGTGTTGGTGTTTATCGTGTATTATGTGCTCGAGAATACGGGTTATCGCATGGCACGTGGTGGCATTTGGACGGTGTGGTTTGGTAAATCATTGGCACCTGGTGTGCTCACACCCTTGGCAATCTTTGTGACTTACAAGGCCTCGAATGACTCGATGGTATTTAATTTTGATGCCTATCGCGAATTCTTCCAAAAGCTTTTAGGCTTGCGTGTGAAACGACACGTGTTTGCCAAGGAGGTGATAATTGATGAACCACATTACGAAGAAGATGTGAAGTTGCTGCAAACAATGAATGAAGATGTCCGCACTTATGTGGCGGTGCACCATTTGCAGCACTTGCCCAATCCAGTGAAAGTGTTCTTTAAGTATCGTGCAGACCATGCCGTGGAGCAGCTAAGTGAGCGGTTGGAGCAGGTGATTGCCGATTTATCGAATACGCGTGACACCTATATCATTAAGGCTTTGAACAACTATCCTGTGTTGGCAACGAAGGCACATACGCGGCCTTTCGAGCGCAGATGGCTCAATATGGTGTCGGGAATTGTTTTGCCTTTAGGTGTATTTTTCTATCTAAGGATGTGGATGTTCAGGGTGCGCTTGTGGCGAGATCTGCGAACGATAGAGCAGACCAATCATAGTATTGTGACACTGATTAAAAAGAATTTTCCGGCATAGCGTGCATGTTCCCTATATATAATAAGGTGTAAGTGGGAAGTTTGAGGCTGTGACGAAGAGATAAATTGCAACAAAAGAAAAATTATATGGAGGATTTTAAATTAAGTAATATTGAAGACGCGCTTGACGACTTTCGTCAAGGGAAGTTCGTTATTGTAGTAGATGATGAAGATCGTGAGAACGAAGGTGATTTGATTATCGCGGCCGAAAAGATAACGCCCGACGATGTAAACTTTATGTTGAAGCATGCAAGAGGTGTGCTATGTGCGCCCGTTACGTTGTCGAGAGCAGAGGAGTTGGATTTGCCTCATCAGGTGGCCGATAATACATCAATGTTGGGAACGCCCTTCACCATCACAGTAGATAAGTTAGAAGGTTGCACGACAGGTGTGTCGACTCACGACAGAGCGGCAACGATTCGTGCTTTAGCTGACCCCACTTCGACTCCTCAAACCTTTGGTCGTCCAGGGCATATCAATCCCTTGTATGCACAAGATAATGGCGTGTTGCGTCGCAGTGGACACACAGAAGCCGCCGTAGACTTGTGCAAATTGGCTGGACTTTATCCCGTTGGTGCCTTGATGGAGATTATGAATGAGGACGGAACGATGGCGCGTATGCCCCAGCTGATAGAGAAGGCGAAGGCTTGGAACATGAAAATTATCACGATTAAGGACCTCATTGCCTATCGTTTGCAGAAAGAATCAACGATAGAGGTGGGGGAAGAGGTGGATCTTCCCACCATTTATGGGCATTTCCGTTTGGTTCCTTTCCGTCAGAAAAGCAATGGTGCCGAGCATATGGCTGTTATAAAAGGTGAATGGAAGCCTGGAGATGCCGTGTTGGTGCGTGTGCATTCGTCGTGTGCAACGGGCGACATCTTGGGCAGCAAGCGTTGCGATTGCGGCGAACAGTTGCACAAATCATTAGAAATGATTGAGCAAGAAGGGCAAGGTGTGGTTATCTATATGCAGCAAGAAGGGCGTGGAATAGGACTCATGAATAAGATGGCAGCTTATAAGTTGCAGGAACAAGGCTACGATACGGTGGATGCTAATGTGCATTTAGGCTTTAAACCCGATGAACGTGACTATGGTTGCGGGGCACAGATGCTGCGGCATTTGGGTGTGAGCAAAATGCGCTTGCTCACCAATAACCCCACGAAGCGTGTGGGTTTGGAGGCCTATGGCTTGGAAATCGTTGAGAATGTGCCGATAGAAATCACCCCTAATCCTTATGATAAGAGGTATTTAGAGACGAAACGGGATCGTATGGGGCATGAGCTTCATTTATAATTGAAGCAATATAGATTGAATGTGGAAAGCGGAAACTTTCCACATTCAAGGTTTCTATGCGGTAGGTTGGATATGGAAATCGAAAGATTTTTTTAAAAAAGTAGTGGGGATGTTTCGTGTACATAGAGAAAATCATTACTTTTGTGTGCAGATACATAACCTAACGGATAAAGCTATGAGACATTTATCAGAACGTTTAAATCGTCTTGCACCCTCGGCAACACTTGCGATGTCGCAGAAAAGTGGAGAAATGAAGGCGCAGGGAATTGATGTTATCAACATGAGTGTGGGGGAACCAGACTTCAACACCCCCGAGCATATCAAAGCAGCAGCAGCACAAGCCATTGCTGAAAACTATTCGAAGTATTCGCCAGTGCCAGGCTATCTCTCGCTTCGGCAAGCTATTGTCGATAAATTGAAGCGTGAGAATGGTTTAGATTACCGTGTGGAAGAGGTGCTGGTGAGCAATGGTGCCAAGCAGAGTGTGTGCAATGTGGTGCAGGCTTTGGTGAATGAAGGTGATGAAGTGGTGATACCTGTGCCTTATTGGGTGAGCTATCCACAGATGGTGAAGCTTGCAGATGGTGTGCCAGTGTTTGTTGAAACAGGGTTTGAACATAATTTTAAGATGAAACCTGAGCAGTTGGAAGCTGCGATTACACCAAAAACACGCATGCTGATTTTATGTTCACCTTGCAATCCTACGGGGAGTGTTTATTCGAAAAAGGAGTTGGAGGCCTTAGCAGAGGTAGTGCTACGGCACGAGAATTTGTATGTGGTTTCTGACGAAATTTACGAACATATTAATTATATCGGTGGGCATGCAAGTATGGCAGCAGTGAAAGGAATGCGTGACCGCACGATTGTGGTGAATGGTGTTTCGAAGGCTTATGCCATGACAGGTTGGCGCATCGGTTATATTGCTGCACCCGAATGGATTGTGAAAGGGTGTAATAAGTTGCAAGGACAATATACCAGTGGAGCCTGTTCGGTGAGCCAAAAGGCAGCTGAAGCGGCATATACACAAGGGCAAGAGTGTGTGGAAGAGATGCGTAAGGCTTTTGAGAAACGGCGTGATTTGATTGTAGGTTTGTTGCGGGAGATTCCTGGATTAGAGGTAAATAAGCCAGAAGGGGCTTTTTATGTGTTCCCCAAATGCAGCGCTTTCTTTGGAAAAAGTGATGGTGAGCGAGTGGTCAACAATGCTACAGATTTGGCTTTATATCTCTTAGAAGAGGCGCATGTAGCTACTGTTTCTGGTGACGCCTTTGGTGATCCTGCTTGCTTTAGGATGAGTTATGCGACGAATGAGACGCAAATCACGGAGGCCGTTCGGCGAATAGCAGTCGCATTAATGAAATTGAAGTAATAGCGATGCTTTATGAAGAATTCATTACCAGAGCGGCTGTTTTTAAACAGAACTCTCGTTAAAACTTCTTAATTCGCGCAGTAGTTATGCATAAATTGCTATCTTTGCGAGGTAAAAAGGGCGCGTTGTATCCCTTTGGTAAACGCGACTAAAGAATTAAGTGTGGAAGAATTATTGATATTATTATACTAACAAAAGATTAAATTTTTCAAATTATGGCAACTACACAACAAGCAGCCAACCCTAAGAAGGGTCAAGGCTTTCAGGGAGTAAGAGGCGCATTCTGGATTATCGTCGTTTGCGCAGCAATCGCTTTCACATTGTTCTACACTTGGTTTGGTAACCCCATGCACTTCCAAGGCGGTAACCTTGAAGGTCATCCTGCAGACGTTTGGGGTACTATCTTTAAAGGTGGTTTCATCGTTCCTGTGATCCACTCTTTGTTATTGACCGTGTTGGCAATGACTATTGAACGCGTTTTGGCTATGAAGACCGCTTTTGGTACAGGTTCTTTGGCAAAATTCGTTTTGAATATCAAAGCAGCTTTGAATGCAAACGACTTTGATAAAGCACGTCAGTTGTGCGACAAGCAAAAAGGTTCTGTAGCAAACGTTGTATATGCTTCTTTGAATGCATATAAGAATATGGAATCTGGTGCAAACGCAAGCTTGAAGAAATCACAAAAGGTTGCAAAGATTCAGCAGGCACACGAGGAGGCTACTCAGCTTGAAATGCCAACTTTAACCATGAACCTTCCTATCATTGCTACCATCGTAACATTGGGTACTTTGACCGGTCTTCTTGGTACTGTAACGGGTATGATCAAGTCATTCTCGGCTTTGTCTTCAGGTAATGTAGACTCAACTGCTCTTTCTGCAGGTATTTCTGAGGCTTTGATCAATACAGCATTTGGTATTTTAACATCATGGTGCGCCGTTATTTCTTACAACTATTTCACCAATAAGGTTGATAAGTTGACATACGCACTCGACGAAGTAGGTTACTCAATCGCTCAGACATACGAAGCTAACCACGCAGACGAGGCTTAATTTTTTGCTAACCCTTTAAAATTTTATCGCTATGGGTAAAGTAAAAATTAAGAAAAGTGATGTATGGATTGATATGACGCCTATGTCAGACGTTATGACCTTGCTGCTCACTTTCTTCATGCTCACCTCTACTTTCGTAAAGAATGAGCCTGTGAAAGTAAACACGCCAGGGTCGGTTTCTGAGATTAAGGTTCCAGAAAAGGGCGTTCTGACGATATTTGTCAATCCTGAAAAAGATGCATCAGGAAAGCCAACTGGCGAGGGACAGGTATTCATGAGTATGGATAATCCAGACGAAATGGTACAGGTACTCGACAAGATGACTGAGAATTTCGGCGTGAGTTTGAATCCTGCACAGACGAAAGCATTCAAGGCTGAAGCACAATTTGGTGTTCCAATGAGTGACCTCAGCAGTTATTTGGCAGCCCCTATTTCTGTTCGTATGAAGACTCTTCCATTGAAGGGTATTCCATTGGATAGTATTAAAGGAGGTATGAGTGAGTTCCAGCAATGGGTGAATGCCGCTCGTACAGTGGATGACGATATCAAGATTGCTTTGAAGGCAGATGCAAGTACACCGTATAAGACAGTGAAACGTGTAATGAGTGAACTCCAAGATATGGACGAGAGCCATTACTATATGATCACTCAGCTTAAAAAACAGGAGGACTAATCAATGGCAGAAATTGTAGAACAAGGCGGAGGAAAACAGAAGAAGTCCAACGCTCGCGTAGACTTTACGCCGATGGTTGATATGCTCATGTTGTTGATTACTTTCTTCATGTTAGCAACATCTCTGAGTAAACCCCAGACCATGGAGCTTACGATGCCGAGTAATGATAATGTTCAAAAAGATCAACAGGCAGAGGCAAAAGCTTCAGAAGCTATCACAATCTATGTTGCAGCTGATAACAAGATTTATTATGGCGAGGGCGAACCTCAATATAATAATCCTGCATGGCTGAAAGAAACAACATGGGGTAATGATGGTATTCGCACGGTGCTGAGAGATCATGCTACAGCAACGGGTATCAAACCTGTAAGACGTATTGAACTGGCTGTAAAAGAATTGAATGCAAAGAAGGCTGAAAATCCTCAAATGTATCCTGATTCTGTCTACCAGAAAGAATTAAGTAAGCTGAAGGCGGGTGACTTGAAAGATGGGAAGGTTCCAACTTTGACCATCATCATCAAGCCCACAGACAATGCTTCTTATAAGAACATGGTAGATGCACTCGACGAAATGCAGATTTTAAGTATTGGTACTTACGTTATTGATAAGCTCAACAGCGACGACTTACACTTGTTGAAGCTGCGTGCTGTTAAGCAGTAATCAATGAAGTAAAGAAACAATTTAAAAAGAAAGAAACAAATGGCAAAAATAGATTTATACGATCCCAAATGGGTCGATTTGGTGTTTGCCGGCAAGAACCAAGACTACGGTGCATATAAGCTCCGTAAAGGAACTTCTGGTCGTAACATCAAGGCACTTGTTATCTTAATTATTGCTGCAGCTCTCGTTGGTGGTTTTCTTGCATGGAAAGTAATTGAACAGAAGAATGCTGAGCAGCAACAAGCCTATATGGAGGCGATGCAGTTGGCACAACTTCAGAAAGAAGCTAAGAAGCAAGAGAAGAAACAGGAACAGGTGAAACCAAAGGTTGAGCCGAAGAAGGAGATTCCTGTAGCGCGTGAAACGCAAAAATTCGTTGCACCTGTCATCAAGAAGGATGAACTTGTAAAAGAGTCTAACCAGATGAAGCAGATGGCTGATTTGGATGCGAAGATTGCAGTAGGTACTGAAACCCATGAGGGTGCAAAGGACCGTACAATCGAAGCTGTGCGTAATGATATCGCTGTTGCTACACCTCCTCCAGCACCAAAAGAAGAGGTTACACAGAAAGTATTCGACGTCGTAGAAGTGATGCCTTCATTCCCTGGTGGACAGGCTGCATTGCTTCAGTACTTGAATTCTCATGTAAAGTATCCTGTTGTCGCACAAGAGAATGGTATTCAAGGTCGTGTAACCATTTCATTCGTTGTAGAACGTGATGGTTCTATCACTGATGTTAAGGTGGCACGTTCTGTCGATCCATCTTTGGATAAGGAAGCTGCTCGCGTTGTAAGCAGCATGCCTCGCTGGACACCAGGTAAGCAAAATGGTTCTGCTGTACGCGTGAAGTTTAATGTTCCCGTGGTCTTCAGATTGCAACAATAATTAAATGAATAAGAAAAATTCTTATATTCTACTCGGACTATTGTCATCTTTCGTGCTCTTAACTTCCTGTTGGAACAAGGGCACAAAGAACAATAGGACGGATACTCCAACGTCAGGGACGATTACATTCGTCTCTGACGAAAGTTTTAGTCCTTTCATTGAGGAAGAACGTCAGCAGTTTGAGTTTCAATTTCCTGAAGCACATCTGAAACCTATTTATGCAGATGATATTACAGGTTTCAAGATGTTGCAAGACCTCAAGACTTGTTTGTTTTTCACTTCACGAGGACTTACACCAAGAGAAATTGCCTATTTCAAGACGAAGAACCTTGTTCCAGAGGTCTTTACGATTGGATATGATGGTTTAGCTTTTATTGTTAATCGTCATAATTCCGATACTTGTATCACGGTGAACGATATTAAGCGCGTGCTATCTGGACAAGCGAAACAATGGAGTGATGTTTATCCTCACTCGAAACGCGGCGGTATTGAAGTTGTTTTCGACAATAAAGCTTCAGCAACCCTGCATTATGTTATCGACTCGATTATGGGTGGAAAACCTCTCACCGCAGACAATATCGTTGCGGCAAAGAATAGTAAGGCGGTGATAGATTATGTCGATAAAAATATCAATGCTATCGGTATTATTGGTTCGAATTGGTTGAACGACCGACGCGATTCCACCAATACCACATTTAAAAAGAATATTCATGTCATGTCTGTATCCATTAAGGATAAGGCTACGCCCGAGAATAGTTGGAAACCCTATCAGGCTTATCTGTTAGATGGTCGTTATCCCTTTGTGCGCACATTATATGCCAATGTGGTCGACCCGATGCGTGCTTTGCCGTGGACGTTTGCAACATTTATTACCAGTCCCAAGGGGCAGTTGATACTCTTCAAGACGGGTTTGTTGCCTTACAGAGGTGATATCACAATAAAGTCAGTCAATATCAAGAAATAATCGGTTAGGAGTCTCTCCCTTTTTAGCCACTTTTCTATATAGCGTTTAATTGGAGAGTTTTGTTGAACAAAAAAGAATTATGACTATGAAGATAACAAGGTATATGGCCGTGGGCTTATTATCAATGAGTTTATCGATGCCCGCAATGGCACAAACGAGTAGTTATTCAGTGATGTTGCAGCCCATCGAGCAGGCGTTGAAGAGCAATGCCAGCATGGATGCTAAGGCATTAAAGAACTTAACGAAAGATTATCAGAAGACTTTCAAGAAAGACCCAAAGGCATTGGTTGCTTTGGGTGAGTTGTTATTGCTCAACAAGCAGTTTGACGAAGCAACTAATATAGCAAATGATGTGTTGGCTAAGAACAAGAACTATGGGGATGCCTACATCCTTTTAGGCGACGTAGCTGCGATGAAAGACGATGGTGGAAATGCTGCCATGTGGTATGAGCAGTCGATGACGATGGATCCCAAAAATCCACAAGGTTACATGCGCTATGCCAATGTTTATCGCAAACGTAGCCCCGAAGAGAGCGAGCGTGCATTGAATATGCTGAAGCAAAACTGCCCCGATTTCCCCATTGATGCCGAAGCTGGCAACAATTTCTATCTGGCAGGCAATTACGAAAAGGCTTACGAATATTTCGCAAAGACCGACAAGGCCAACCTCGCCGAGTTCTATCTTGTGGGCTATGCCGTATCGGCTTACATGAGCAACCACAAGGAAAGTGCCTTGGAGGTGTCGAAATTGGGTGTTCAAAAGTTCCCCAAGAACATCACTTTCGATCGTGTAGCCCTGTGGAGCGCCGTTGATTTGCAGAAATTTGACGAGGCGGATGGCTATGCCAAGGTGGTGTTGAGCACCGATTCTGTGGAGAAGAGTTCGCGCGACTACATTTATTATGGTTTGGCTTTGAAGGGACAAAAACAATATGACGCCGCTATTGCACAGTATGAGAAGGCGTTTGAGCTGAACAAAACCGATTTCAAACCCTATCAGTATATTGCCGACACCTACACCGAAATGGGGCAGGAGGACAAGGCTTTGGAATATACCGAGAAGTATATGGCCAGCAACCAGAACTCTACGCCTTCCGACTATGCGCGTTTGGCTAACATCTATGCGCAGAAGGCCGAGAAGGGAGGTGCCACGAAGCAGGCGAGCTTAGACAAGGCTTACAGCATTTATGAGCAGATGGCTACCAAGTGGCCGAGCATTGCTGCGTGGGTTTATAACATGGCTGGCATGCAGGCTTCCAAAGCCGCTGACGACGAAAAGGGTGCCGAATTCTTCAAAAAGGCTGTCGATTTGCTTGCGGCAAAGACCGATCGCCAGTCGGATGACGATGCCACTTATAAGTCGGCTTTGGCCAATTTGGGCTATTATTATTGGGTGACGAAGAACGATCTCGAGACGGCTAAACCCTATTATGAGCAGCTCATCAAGCTCGATCCCAATGATAAAAATGCGCGTGCTGCACTTGGATTAGACGCGCCAGCAGCAGGAGCGCAACAACAGTAGTTGAAGACTTTTTATTACTTTTTACACACATATCGGTGTGTATTTTAAATTATTCCGCAGGACGCGCAAGCATCTTGCGGATTTTTTATGCCTCCGTTGTCGGACTTTCTGGCGTGTTTCCGGCAGCATTATCTCCTTCCTCGGGGCTCTTGGTTTGCCCATTGCCCGCATTGTCTGCTCCGTTACCCTTCTTGTTCTTGCTATGCGGGATGATTTCGCGCTTGTAACGACGCACCATCTCGTTGATAAAGTCGGCGATGGGCGCCACGCTTTCATCGTCGTTGAGAAACATGCGTGCGTTGATGGCTTCCACGATGAGGCGATATTGCGCATCTATCTGTCGCCGTGTGGCGCGCAATGCCCCTTTGGCAATCCATTTTTGTTCATCCAAACGCAAGTTGAGCAGTTGGCTCACCTTGTTGTTGGCCTCGTCGAGCTGCGCCACATAGCGCGTCAGTTGCAGCATTTTGATTTGCTCAGCGTGCTGTGTTTGGCACCTTTTCAGCAGGCTGTAGAGCATCCCCGTCTGCTGTTCGAGCTGCATTCTGTTGTTGATTCTGTAGCCTGCAATCTCGTTCCAGATGACTTTCGCCGCTGCTTTGGCCTCCCCATTAAAGCCCTTCGTATAGGCTTTCACGATGGCTTTAAAGCCCGTGAAGATGATGTCGCGATCGTGGTCGGCCTCGGCTATCTGTGCTGTGCGCAGACTTGTGCGGCTCAGTCCCATGCAAGTTTTCTCTTGTTGCAGCAGTTTTCCAAACTCTTCTGTGAGCGTTTTTGTTTTCGGATGCGCCATTATGGTCTGTTGATATTCAGCCAAAACCTTGGCAACGTTCTCCATAAACATTTGATGTGCGCCGTTGTTCACTTTTGTGAGGTCGATATTTCTTATTTCTTTCATATCAGATAGTATTTAAAGCGTTTATATGCTGATGAATTGATTTTGTTTCGGTTTGTGAGCGTTTGCTCTCTGCAAAGATACGTTTTTTTCTGCATCCTGATTGCTGAAGTTCCGCAAATATGTTACATTTTTGTTTGATATCTGCGGAATTTCCGTAAATAATATTCTGTTTTGCACGTTATTTGCGGAACTTCCGCAATAATTATACTTATTTGTAATGCATTTGCAGAACTTCCGCAAGCAAGATGCGTATTTCTTCTATGTTTGCGGAGTTTCCGCAAGCATAATTCATTTTTGTTTGTTATTTGCGGAACTTCCGCAAATGTTGCTCTTTTTTGTGTTTTGCTTGCGGAACTTCCGTAAATGCAATGTAGTTTGCTTTCAGGTTCGTTCCGTCTTATTCCGGTGTGTTTTTGTTGGTTTTTAGTGGTTTTTCGAGCGGTGGTGGCAGCGACGGAAAGGGGCAAACGCAATGTAGGCTTTTTGCTTCTCTTGGCCTTTTCCTGATGGTTCTCAGCGTGCTGAAGTTTGTTTCGAGCGTTTGTGCTGAGAGGGGAAAGAGGTGATGAGTTTGCAAAAAGCCTACATGTGGCGTGCCGTTGGGCGTGCTATTCTTTTTTGTTTTCGATAGCTTGTGTGATGAGCATGTCTAATTCTTCGCAAAGTTCGGGGTTGTCGTGCAACAATGTTTTCGTTGCGTCGCGCCCTTGTGCTAATTTAGAGCCGTTGTAGCTGTACCAGCTTCCGCTCTTTTTGATGATATCGTATTCGACGCCGAGGTCTACAAGTTCGCCCGTTTTGCTGATTCCTTCGCCGAAGGTCATTTCAAACTCGGCGCGTCGGAATGGGGGAGCCAGCTTGTTTTTGGCCACTTTCACTTTTGTGATGTAGCCCAATATGGTGTCGCCATCCTTGACGGATGAGCCTTTTCGAATGTCGAGGCGCACGCTGCTGTAGAACTTCAGTGCGTTACCGCCAGTTGTTGTTTCGGGATTGCCAAAGCTGACTCCGATTTTCTCGCGCAGCTGGTTGAGGAAGATGCAGCAGGTGTTGGTTTTACTTACTGTTGATGTGAGCTTTCTCAGCGCTTGGCTCATGAGCCTTGCTTGTAGTCCCACCACGTTTTCGCCCATGTCTCCTTCGATTTCTTTTTTAGGAGTGAGGGCTGCCACCGAGTCGATGACGAGGATATCTACTGCACTCGAGCGTGTCAGTTCGTCGACAATCTGCAAAGCTTGTTCGCCGTTGTCGGGCTGGCTCACCCATAGGTTGTCCACATCAACGCCCAACTTGGCAGCGTAGGTGCTGTCGAAGGCGTGCTCGGCATCGATGAAAGCGGCGATTCCACCTTTCTTTTGCACCTCTGCGATGGCGTGAAGGGCGAGGGTTGTTTTACCTGAGGACTCGGGACCATAGATTTCTATGATTCGTCCGCGCGGATAACCTCCGATGCCCAGTGCCACGTTGAGTGCGATGCTTCCGGTGGGAATCACCTCGACATCTTCAATCTGCTTGTCGCCCATGCGCATGATGGCTCCTTTTCCAAAGTCTTTTTCTATCTTCGACATGGCAGCCTGCAGGGCTTTTAATTTGTCGTTCTGCGGGTTGCTTTCTGTTTCTTTTGCCATAAAAATGTTTAATTTAATTGGTGATAAAATGGGTAGGCCTGGGGTGCTGCTGGCCTACACTTCTAAGTCGATGTCGAACTCCTCGTTCCAAGGCAGGCCGTGGATGTTGAGTTGTTCCATGAATGGGTCGGGGTCGAATTCCTCTACATTCCACACGCCCGGTCGCTTCCAAATGCCTTGCACCAGCATCATGGCGCCAATCATGGCGGGCACACCCGTGGTGTAGCTCACGCCCTGCATGCCCGTTTCTTGGTAGGCGTCTTGGTGTTTGCAGTTGTTGTAGACGTAGTAGGTGCGCTCCTTGCTGTCTTTCACGCCGCGAATGCGACAGCCGATGGAGGTTTCGCCATCGTAGTTCTCGCCCAGGTCTTGCGGGTTGGGCAGCACGGCTTTGAGGAATTGCAGCGGCACGATGTTCACCTTGGCCGTCTTTGTGGGGTCTTCGGTCAGTGGCGCTTCGTAGCTGATGGCGTCGATGCGTGCCATGCCAATCTGCTGAATGACGTCCAAATAGTTGAGGTATTGCTTTCCGAAGGTCATCCAGAAGCGCGCCTGTTTGATGGTGGGATAGTTTTTCACCAGCGACTCCAACTCCTCGTGGTGCATGAGATAGCTGTCGCGTGGGCCGATGTTGGGGTAGGTAATGTCGCGGTGCACGGCCAGTGGTTCAGTTTCAATCCATTGTTCATCCTTGTAATAAAGTCCCTTTTGTGTGATTTCGCGAATGTTGATTTCGGGATTGAAGTTCGTTGCAAAGGCCTTGTGGTGGTTGCCTGCATTGCAATCGACGATGTCTAATTGATGGATTTCGTCAAAGTAATGCTTTGCGGCATAGGCCGTGTAGATGCCCGAAACGCCTGGATCGAAACCACATCCTAAAATGGCAGTGAGCCCAGCCTGCTCGAACTTTTCTTTGTAGGCCCATTGCCAGGAGTATTCAAAGTGGGCTTCGTCTTTGGGTTCGTAGTTGGCCGTGTCCAAGTAGTTGCATCCGCATGCCAAGCAAGCCTCCATGATGGTGAGGTCTTGATAAGGCAAAGCCAGGTTGACAACCAAGTCGGGTAGATAGCTTTTGAATAATGTTTTTAGCTGTTCTACGTTATCGGCATCCACCTCGGCCGTTTCAATTGGCATGGTGTATCCCTTGTCGTGGATAGCTTTCACGAGTCTGTCGCATTTCTCTTTGTGATGGCTGGCAATCATCAGTTCCGAGAACACATCCGTGTTTTGTGCCATTTTAAATGCTGCAACGGTAGCCACTCCGCCAGCACCAATCATCAAAATTCTGCTCATATCTTTTTGTTTATTTCATCTGCTTTTATACCCAAAGCGCTCATCAGCGAATAGCCCAATAGCTCTTGGCGAAAGTTTCCGCCCGGCATGGGTTCCATGGCAAACAGAGTTATGCGCTTCGTGTCGTCGTCGGCATGGCGCAACAACTGGCGCAAGCGGTCATAAGCCGTTCCCGTTTCGCTGTCAGTAATAAGCATCACGCGCTTCACCTCATCGTGGTGCAACAGCGTTTCCATCACTTCTTCGAAATATCTTTCTTTGCTGATGGTATCGTCTGTGCCCACGCTCGTCACCGTGAATTCGCCCAAGTGAGCATCGTTGAAAGCCTTTGCGTTGAGGGTGTGGCTGAAGTTTCCCGGTTCGAAATGTGCCATTTCTTCCCGTTGCTTGTCGTGAACCAGCACCACTTGCACATCGTTTTTCCCTTCGCGCACGCCGCCATCCAAGGCCACGCAAACGGCCCATTGTGCAAAGTCGGCTTTGGGAAGGGCGCGGTTGAGCATGCGTTCAAAATTAACAATGAGATTAAAAGCTACAGAATCAACATAATCAGCATCGACGATAATGATGTTTTCGCTCATAGCGATGTTGCCATTTTCCTGTGAATTCATGCCACAAAGTTAGTGTTTTAATTTGAGATTATCATGGGTGGTAATATTTTTTTTACTACCTTTGCCCCGCTACAAATAGTAAACAATGTTAAACAAAAGATTTTAATAAAAGATGACATCTTTAACTATTGCGATTATCGTGGTCTTTGTCGTGGGCTATCTGTTTATAGCCCTTGAGAGTGTCACGAAAGTAAACAAGGCGGCCGTTGCTTTATTGATGTTTGTGGGCTGTTGGACGCTCTTTATGTGCAGCCCCGAGAGCTATCTTTCGGGCTTCAATGGTCACGACTTGGTCAATCAAGTGAGCACCATCATCGAGCATCATCTCGGCGGCACCAGCACCACGTTGTTCTTTCTTATGGGAGCCATGACGATTGTCGAGATTGTCGATCAGAACGGAGGTTTCAACTGGGTGCAGTCGCGTATCAGCACCAAGAGCAAGCGTTCGTTGTTGTGGAAAATAGCCTTTATGACCTTTTTCCTATCGGCCATCCTCGACAACCTCACCACTTCCATCGTGATGGTTATGATTTTGCGCAAGTTGGTGTTCGACAAAAAAGACCGACTCATCTATGCTTCGTTGGTGATTATCGCTGCCAATTCGGGCGGTGCTTTCTCACCCATTGGCGATGTCACCACCATCATGCTGTGGAACAAAGGCTCCATCACAGCCTTAGGGGTTATCAGCGAGATTTTTGTTCCATCGCTCATCTCGCTCATTGTCCCCACGCTCATCTTGCAATATCAGCTAAAGGGCGAGCTGGGGAGCGAGGAAGCTGCTGTTTATGACGTGCGTGCCGGTGAGATGCTCGAGTTTAACAGCTTGCAAAGAAAAGTTATTTTTGCCATCGGTGTGGGCGGATTAATGTTCGTTCCCGTGTTTAAATCCATCACCCATCTGCCACCGTTTGTCGGCATTTTGTTCGTCTTAGGAATGCTTTGGACCATCACCGAAGTGTTCTATCGCCAGTTGCATCGCTATCATGCGGGCATGACTTTCCAAAAAAGAGTGACCAATTTGCTGAGCCGCATCGACATGAGCACCATCTTGTTCTTCCTCGGAATTCTCATGGCTGTGGCTTGTTTAGAGGAGATTGGCGTGCTCACTTCGCTTGGCGGAACACTCAACACCACTTTCGATAACAACCATTATATGGTGACGGGCATCATCGGTGTGCTCTCAAGCATCGTCGACAACGTGCCTTTAGTAGCCGGATGTATGGGCATGTATCCCATCGCTCCTTCAGGCGACATGGCTGTTGATGGCATCTTTTGGCAACTCCTTGCCTACTGTGCCGGTGTGGGCGGCAGCATCTTAATCATCGGAAGTGCAGCCGGAGTGGTTGTCATGGGTTTGGAGAAAATCACCTTTGGCTGGTATATGAAGCGCATCACCTGGATTGCTTTCGTGGGCTATTTGGCCGGAATCGTGAGCTATTGGGTCATCCGCACCTTCCTTATCACCACGCCCATTTAAACTTTTTGTTGAACAAAGATAGGCCTTCGTGCCTTTCTCATCCTTATAAAAGGAGCAAATCCATGTCAGATTTGCTCCTTTTATAATGTTTATATGCTTTGAAATCGACTCCGTTCTCCTGCTTGTCAACTAATTCCTCTCTACAATGTTCATATACTTTGGGCAATTCGGATTAGGAACATCCTTATACAAGTAGGTTTAAAATTGGCAGGACTTTACCATTAGTAATCACTTCTTTGAACTTATCCATTGGTAACCCACATTTCTTACGTCGCTTGAGTTCTTTTTCAAACTGGTGTGTAGTTCGTAATTTATAGGCCATCAGATGCCCAGTTTGGTAAACAGCTCATCTGCATTGGCATATTCGTTGATGCGCCCTTGCTCTTTGTCTTCAAGTGCTTGTTCGTAGGCGGTGCGCTTCACTGTGGTCTTATGCACCGTCCATCTCATACGTTTGACGAGAGACTTCAATAACGAACTATCAGCTTTGGGTATCTCCAAAGAAAAAGTATCTGTCGCTGTATGATTGATATCCATAGTCTATCCTCCTGTTTAATTCGTTCTGATTGCAAATATAGTCCTTTGCTTTGAGATTTGCAAGAGAATAAAAGAAAAAGCACCAAATGATAGCTCAAATGGTATTTGCGTTCGTTTGAATTATTCTTCTAACTATAATCACATTGGTTAGTTAGTGTATAAACGAACTACTGGAGAACAAAACTAACGATGCCAACGCGCGCTACCGCTGATAGACAACGTTATCATGAACTTATGTTCTGCTTTTACGGCCTATTGCTTCTTTGGTAATAAGCCCGCTTATTTATTCTATCTCTTTTTCTATCTCATTGGGGTCTTTGAAACTTTTTACATAAGTTCCGTTGCGAAAATAATGGTAAAGCGCATAATTTACCTCTTTGAGGGTCAAACCTGTTAAGGCAAAATAGAAGGAGTCGATATATTTTCCCCTCAATTTTGTCTTATAATCCTTTGTATCTATCATCAGCATAGGGAATTCTTTGTTAACGGACTTAAATATGTCATCATAAATATTCGATATGACCAGTACGTCAATTCCCTTAGCCTTATATCGTTTGGTTAAGGCTGTTGGAGAAGTACAAAAAGGAGATTTACAAAATGGAGTATAATTATACACAATCACTTTCTTATGTGTTAGAACATATTCCTTTACCTGTTCTACGGTTACAGCATATACATTCGCGTAGTCGGATATGCTATCGATGTTGCCTTTGTAATGGATAACCTTTGCTTGTTCTCTCTTTGACAAATGCGTATAACCTGATGTCAGTCCCGAAATCTGACAAGAAGTCAGGACGAAGCAAGTTAAAAACGCATGTAAAATATAGTTTCTCATCATTTTGTTTTAATTAAACATTATATTTCCCAAATCTCTTCATAGAGCTATCCCATGAATAAATCCCTTTCAAGAACAGTCAATTTTTCCTCTTTCCCATGAGTGGTGCAGAGCATGTAGATTGTCACACCAAACAGCACAACTGCAAATATAGTTACTTTGTTTGAACTTTCATCATTTTATTTTTATAAATGCTATTGTCGATGTTTTCCCGCCTCTTTTTTGTGTCGGCGAAAGTAATTAACAAAACCAGCCCTATTGCATGGCAATCTCTATCATTTTACCTGATAAAGTGGACTACATTCTTCACCAATATGGCCTTGTTTACGCCGTTATGGTGGATATCTTTTGTGAAGCGTGAAGCAATATTATTGCGGAAAGGGGCGCTGCAGAAATCTTGAATACTGCAAAAAGTATGCGGATTGACACAAAAATGTGCTCTTATATGCAATTATCTTCGTCAAAAAGCACCTGAAATTATGATTTTTTACTATATTTGCAGCACTAAAAATAACGGCGATACATTATGAAAAATCAGAAGATATATGAGCCCGAAGATAAGATGATTGATATCATCCGTGATAATTGCGACATCTTACAAAGTCTTGGTGGCTTTGGCATTAGTTTGGGTTTCGGCGATAAAACCGTGCAAGAGGTGTGCGAAAGCGAGGACGTTGACACCTATACGTTCTTGGCTATTGTTAATCTTGCCATTAATGGTTATTATCGAAAGGACGAGGCCGAGAACATCTCTGTGCCCACTTTGCTCAAATATCTCAAGGCCTCGCATGCCTATTACATTGAGTTCCAGTTGCCTTTCATGCGCAAAGAACTGGCCGAAGCGTTGGACGAAAACGACAGCTTGGCACAGTTTATTTTGAAGCTTTACGACGAGAATGCGCATGAAATCATTAAGCACATGCGCTATGAAGAGAAGACCGTGTTCCCCTATGTAGAGCAGTTGTTGAAGGGGGTAGTGATGAACAATTACGATGTCAACACCTTTTCGCAGCACCATCGCCAGGTGGAGCAGCGTCTTTCCGAACTGAAGAGCATCATTATTAAATATCTGCCGTCGGACGAATTGCACAACAACCTGCTCACTGCCACGCTCTATGACATCTACAACAGTGAGGCCTGGCTCAATCAACACTCGGATGTCGAAGACAAAATCTTTATGCCTGCCATTCGACAGTTGGAGAAAAACCTCAGTCAACAAGGTGTTTCGTTGAACATTGCCAATATGCTCAATCCCACAATGCCTGCTGAAGAGAAGCTGAGCGACCGCGAAAGAGAAATTATTATTGGTATCGTGAAAGGCTTGAGCAATAAAGAAATTGCCGACGAGCTCTGCATTTCGGTGAACACGGTGATTACGCACCGCCGCAACATCGCACGGAAATTGCAAATCCATTCGCCCGCCGGACTCACCATTTATGCGATTGTCAACCATTTGGTCGACATCTCAAACGTAAAGCTATAAACGCGTTTTTCCTTTTGTTCGACAAGCAGGACAAATGCCTTTCACGATGAGTTGCACTTGTTGAACAAGGTAATCGGCCGGCAAGGTGAGTGTGGGTAAGGGTGTTTCGCGCAGGCAAAAGGTGCGGTGACACTGCTCACAAAAGAAATGAACATGTGCATCTTCGTCGTTGTCGGCATGCTTTGCATGGCAAAGCTCATATTTCACACTGCCCGTTCCATCGTCTAATGCGTGCACAAGATGGTGTGCATAGAAAAGATTGAGTGTGCGCGAGATGCTCGATTTGTCTATGGATTGAATTTGTTGCTCTATCTCTTTCATCGAAAGGGGCGACGCAGCGTTCGCTAACGTGGCCGCAATGAGCAATCGGTTGGCTGTCGGGCGAATGTCGTGGGCAGCTAAAAGTGCGGTGAAAGCTTGATGGTTCATACGAAAAACACCATTTAAACGAGGCTGTTAAAGCGCGTGGTTGTGCACTAAGTTGCGCCCGGCATCAATGCGTAGGAAGATGAAAAGCAAGAAGGTGAAGCCCCATAACGACGACCCCCCATAGCTAAAGAAGGGCAAGGGAATGCCGATGACGGGCGTTAAGCCTAACACCATGCCCACATTGATAAATACATGGAAGAGGAAAATGCTCAACACGCAGTAACCATAGATGCGTCCAAAGCTAAAAGGTTGTCGCTCGGCTAAGTGGATAAGTCGCAGAATGAGCAATAAAAAGAGTATCAACACGCCCGCCGAACCAAAGAAACCTTCTTCTTCGCCCACAGTACAAAAGATGAAATCGGTGTCTTGTTCGGGCACAAACTTCAACTTGGTTTGTGTACCATTCAAAAAGCCTTTACCCTGAAGACCACCCGACCCAATGGCAATCTCGCTCTGATGCACATTGTAGCCGGCGCCATTCAGGTCTTCGTCTAAGCCTAAGAGCACGTTGATGCGCACGCGTTGGTGGGGCTCAAGCACGTGGTTGAGCACGTAGTCGGCCGAATAAAAGAAGGTGAGTGAGCCAAGAGCGAAGGCCGCAATGAAGAGATAGTTGTTGAGACGTGTGCGCAACCAGGCATAAAGCAGATAGCCCACCATGACCAGTGCGAGGCTGAGTTGCACCCAGACAATATCGAAATGGATGACATAATTTGAGCATAAAAGGAACAGTGAGGTGACACCTAAGCTCGCACTTAACATGAGCCACATCGCTTTTTTCTGCCGACAATACACCCTCACCATAATCGATGAGAAGATTTGTACCAATAAAAGTACAATGAAAACTCCCATCGAAGTCGGTGTTTGAAATAGCGTCACATGTTCGAATTTGATGCCCACCACAAAATAAATCACCATGGCCACGCCGGTGAACAGGATGCTGCCTGGCATGCCTTCGCGGTAGAACATCAGGAAGAACGAGAGATAGACCAAGGCCGACCCCGTTTCTTTTTGGGCTATGATGAAGAGCATGGGGAGCAAAACTACTCCGCAGGCCGCCGCAAAATCTTTCCATCGTTGGATGTTAAAGTTATATCCACCCATGAGTTTTGCTATGGCTAAGGCCGTGGCAAACTTTGCAAATTCGGCAGGTTGCAAGCGCAAAGGACCTAAAACGAGCCACGAACGCGAGCCTTTTATCTCGTGTGGATTGAAAATGGTGAGGAAAAGGAGGAGCAGAAGCGCTGCATAGATGACGTAGGCAAAGGTGTCATAGAAGCGATCATCCAGCAAAAGTAGCACCAAGCCTAAAAATAAAGAGGTGCCTATCCATACAATCTGCATGCCCGAACGGGTGGAAAGGCTGAAAATATCGGTGTCGCCATAGGTGTAGCTGGCACCACAAACGCTCACCCATCCGAAGATGAGTAGCGCAATGTAGATGGCGACTGTCCACCAATCGATGGCGCGTAACACACTGGTTTGTCTATCTGTTGTGCGAACCATAAGCTATTCTGCGATGTTGTAAAGCATCGGCCATGTGTTGAGCCGATGGAGATAATTTCCCGGTTAGATATTGTTCGAAAAGCACTCCGGCAATGGGCACGGCAAAATCGGCACCGAAACCACCATTTTCCACATACACGGCAATGGCTATCTTGGGCTGATTCATGGGAGCAAAACCCATGAAAACGGAGTGGTCTTGTCCTCTGTTCTGTGCGGTTCCCGTCTTTCCGCAAATGTCAAAGGGTAGATGTCCCAAGGCTTTGCAGGTGCCCCTGAGTGCCGAAGAACGCATGCCAGCCACCACAGTTTGATAGGCTCGTGGCTTAGCCATGGTGACATGACGGCGCGTGTAGAGAGTGTCTAAAGGCAGACCTTGCACTTTTCTCACTACGTGGGGCACGTAGAAATAGCCACGATTGGCAATGGTTGCGCCAAGGTTGGCAATCTGTAGGGGGGTGAGGTTGACTTCTCCTTGGCCAATAGAGATGCTAATAACGGTCAATCCGTTCCAAGAATTGTGATAAGCGCGATCATAAAACGAGGCATTGGGGATGAGACCGCGCTTCTCTCCCGGCAGATCGACGCCCAATTTGTAGCCAAATCCCATGCTGACCATGTAGTCGCGCCAGCGATTCATCGCTGCATCTACGTTGGGATATTTGCGCCGGTTGCCCATCATGTAGTAGAGTCCCCAGCAAAAATAGGCGTTACACGACGTGCTGATGGCCTCGATTAAGTTTAAAGGTGAGGCATGTCCGTGGCAACCTACGTGCAGACCGCGATAATAAAAGCCATGATGGCAGGTGAACATCGTGGTGGGATGGATGATGCCTTCGCTGAGATAGGTGAGTGCCTGTGTGGTTTTGAAGGTCGACCCCGGCGGATATTGTCCCATGATAGAGCGGTTGAGTAGCGGCTTCCACACGTTGCGTGAGAGGGCAAGATGGGCTTTACTGCGATTTCTTCCGACTAATGTTCTCGGGTCATAGGTGGGCGATGAAGCCATAGCCAACACCTCTCCGGTAGAAGGTTCGATGGCAACAATGCTGCCAATCTTTCCTTCTAAGAGTCTTTCGGCTAAGGCTTGCAACGGAATATCAAGGCTTAGTGTGAGGTTTTTTCCGGCAACAGGCTGATGATCGAGCTTGCCATTTTGATAGCTTCCTTGCACTCTTCCGTGTGCATCGCGCAGCATAATCTTAATACCTTTTTCGCCTCTGAGCTCCTTTTCATAATAGCGTTCTACACCCAGTTTGCCGATATAATCGCCTGGCTGATAGTAATTATCTTCTTCTATGTTGGATGGTGAGACCTCACCCACATCACCTAAGACGTGAGCGGCATAAGGATAGGTGTATTGTCGCACACTTCTTCGTTGCACGTAGAAGCCTGGAAAGCGAAACATCTTCTCACGGAAAACACTAAATTCTTTGTCGGAGAGTTGGGGCATGAAGAGCTGTTCGGTGAACCGACTATAGCCAGGATTTTTGTTTCTATCCTTAATATCATCCATGCGCTTGATGAAATAGGCTTTTGTTATGCCTAAGGTGTTACAGAAATCCAAGGTGTCAAGGCGGTTCTTTGCTTCGTTCATGACCACCATAATGTCATAGGACGGTTGGTTATAGACCATCAACTTCCCGTTTCTATCATAGATGGCACCGCGTGAGGGATAGTCTATTTTCTTCAAGAAGGCGTTACTATCGGCGTTTTTCTTAAAGTCATCACTTAACAACTGAATCGTGAAAAGGCGGATGATATAGATGAACACGATAGTTAAGGCTATACCACCAATGACGAAACGACGATTATCTAAATTGAAATCCTTCACGAATGCAAACTGAACCTAAATGAAATTTAAAAGTTGAATATCTTTTTTGATGAGTGCTTTGGAGTGTTGTGCTCTTGTTATCTCGATCGAAACACTTCAATGGTGATAATGAGAACCGACGTGATTGCCATGCTTCCTCCCACATTCTCTATCCATTGTAGCCAATTAAAGAAATTGAAACTTTCGAGCGTGAAAAAGCATAAGCAATAAATAAGCACCATCATCAAGGTGTAATAAATAAAGCGTGCCGTACCTAAAGTTGCTATCGAAGGTATAAATTCGTCAGTATTATCGCGTTGAATAAACAGCAATAATAGCTGAGGTTGGATGAGACCCAGCAACGTGAGCGAAGCCATGGTTACGCCAGGTGTGTTGGAAAAGATATCCATGATGGCGCCCATCACGAAGCTAAATAGCAGAGCTAAGCTACGAGATATGCCACGTGGAAAGCGCAATACTACATAAATGTAAAGTAATGGGGTTGCTAAGTTGAACAAATGGATATGATTGAATACCAGCACTTGCCCTAACATCAGTATGAAAAAGATGGCGATTTCTCTTACTATTTGTAGATTCATACGCAAAATTCTCTAACAATGGTCATTATTTCTCTCCACCATTTTTAACTCGCATCGAGTCTTCTACTGCACGGAGAATATCCATTTGTTCTGCAAAAGCACTATTATCTACAACGAAGACATCACGAAGTGTGCCAAAGTTTGTCGATAGTTGGAGCTGCAAGCGATAAGACATTTGGTCGGGAGAGTTATATACATGCAAGATTTTTCCTACAGGAATACCTGCTGGGAACACTGAAGAGTAGCCACTGGTAACCACGTTTTCGTAGAGTCTGAAGTGGGCATGACGTGGAATATCATCAACAAAAGCTCGACTGATATCACCGCCAGTCCAATGTAAATAGCCAAAATAGCCTCGATTTTCAATCACACAACTGATGCTGGATTGTGAACTGAGCACGGGAATAACCACAGCATAGTGTTCGGAGGTGAGATAGACAATGCCTACAACCCCTGTACCACAAACGACACCCATATCGCGTTTTATACCATCGCGTGCACCTTTGTCAATCGTTAAAAGGTTATCGCGTTTGTTCAAAGAAGCGTGGACAATCTTCGCAGGGATAAGTTTATAGGGGGCTAAGCGTTGTAATAATGCACTTGCATGTGCCAATGAATCGGCAATAGAATCTTCTTTTTGTGCATTTAAAGCTTGTAGTCTGTGGGCTAAATAAAGGTTCTCTTGCGTCAACTCTTCATTGATTGTTGCTAATTGGAAATAGGATTTTACCTTGGCACTTTGCTCATAAAACTTTCCTGAGACAGCGTTGGCTGAAGTGAACCAAACGCTACCTTGGTAGCTATTGAATTGGAATAGCAACACAAAACTAATGGCTTCTAAGACTAAAAATAGAAACCAATAGCTGTATTTCGAAAGAAAGTTTAAGAGGTTATGCATGTATATCCTGTATAAAGCAACAAGTGTTAGCAGTCGAACTTAAAGAAACTACCAACACCTGCCTTATTGATTAACGCATCAAGAAAGAGAAACGTTCCACATTTTTTAAGGCAATTCCTGCGCCTCTTGCTACGCTATGTAAGGGATCGTCGGCGATGTGGAAAGGAATATTAATCTTGTCTGTCAAACGTTTGTCTAAGCCTCGCAACAAAGCTCCACCGCCTGTAAGATAGATTCCATTGCGAACAATGTCGGCATAGAGCTCAGGTGGTGTGTTCTCCAATGCTGAAAGTACAGCATTTTCAATCTTCGAGATGGTCTTATCTAAGCAATGTGCAATCTCTTGATAGCATACAGGAACCTCCATTGGCAATGCCGTTATGCGATTAGGACCATGCACAACGAAGTCTTCTGGGCCTTCTTCGCCTAAATCTGTCAATGCAGAACCGACGTGAATCTTAATACGCTCGGCCATTCTTTCGCTCACCTTCACGTTGTGTTGACGGCTCATATACTCCTGAATATCGGCAGTTAGGTCGTCACCAGCGGTGCGAATGGAGTTGTTACTCACGATACCTCCTAAAGAAATCACTGCAATTTCGGTGCTACCACCGCCGATATCAACAATCATATTGCCCTCGGGTGCTTCGACGTCAATACCGATACCGATAGCTGCAGCCATAGGTTCGAAGATTAAGTACACGTCACGTCCATTGGCATGTTCTGCGCTATCGCGGACCGCACGCAACTCAACTTCGGTAGAACCCGATGGAACTCCGATTACCATTCGTAATGAAGGAGACCACAAACGACGCCCAGAATGTACCATTCTAATGAGCCCTCGCATCATTTGTTCACAGGCAGTAAAGTCGGCAATAACACCATTTCGCAAAGGTCTTATGGTGCGAATATTGTCGTGAGTCTTTTCATACATCATCTTTGCTTGCGACCCAACAGCAATCATTTTGTCTGTACGACGATCGAGAGCAACGACAGAAGGCTCGTCAACCACAATCTTATCATCACTCGTAATGATGGTGTTGGCGGTGCCAAGATCCATTGCTATTTCTTGGATAAAAGAAAAAAATCCCATATAATGTGCTTAATTATTTTACAAACCATTGATGGATAGCGGTGTCATAATGACTGCTAACGGCAAATGCACGCGCTGCAAATTCGCGGCGTTCTTCGATTGTTGTCTCGGCACCCTGTTGCTGAAGTAAGTGCAAAAGCTTGCCGTATTCGGCTTTACTGGGCACGATAACGACATCTTTATAGTTCTTTGCAGCTGCTCGAATCAAGGAAATACCGCCGATATCAATCTTTTCAATGATGTCAGCTTCGCTTGCTCCTGATGCTACTGTCTGCTCAAATGGGTACAAATCCACTACTACCAAGTCGATAGCGGGTATTTCATATTGTGCCATTTGTGCCTGATCTTCAGCTAAATCTCTGCGACCTAAAATGCCTCCGAATATCTTTGGATGCAGCGTTTTCACGCGACCTCCCAAGATAGACGGGTAACTTGTGATGCTTTCTACCGTTTGACAAGCATAACCTAACGACTCAATAAACTGCTGGGTTCCACCTGTTGAAAGGAATTTCACGCCCTCTTCATGCAGTTTAGCCAACAATTCCTCTAAGCCATCTTTATGGAAGACCGATATCAATGCAGTCTTTATTTTTCTTATTTCAGCCATTATTTTATTCAAAAAAGTTCACATATTTACTCGCAAAGGTACTAAAATAAGCTGACAGACCTTCGGAAACATTTAAAAAATTGTGTTTTATTTAGCTGCATCTCGCTCTTCTTCAACTTTTTTAGCAACCTCAAGAAGCTTGATAGCATCTACATATTGTGCGATACCTTGTGCCACATCTTTAGCCGCTTTCATGGCCAGTACCACCGTTTGTGGACGATGTACCACATCGCCTCCAGCGAAAACACCACGCCGAGTGGTCATCCCCATGGGGCGATCCACCACCTTAATATAGCCTTTTTCATCCACTTCTATGCCAGCTGTGCTGCGAATGATGCGGTTTGCAGGCTTGCTTCCGATAGCTAAAAACACACGATCAAAAGGTTTTTCCTCTTCTCCTGCAGGCGTTTTCAGTCTACAGGCCGCCAAACGTCCATTCGACCCCGCAATAAACTCAGTAACTATCGTTTGCCATTCGAACTTCACACCCTCGGCAATAGCTTGCTCATATTCTGCCTTTATAGCAGGCATTTCAGCCTCTGTGCGGCGATAAAGCACCATAACATCTGCACCTAAGCGAATAGCTGTGCGTGCTGTGTCCATGGCAACATTACCACCTCCGATGACAGCTACGCGTTCTCCTTTTCTAAGGGGAACGGCATTGCGGCTGATTGCGCCCTCGTTAAAGCTGTTTACGTTGTGTAAGAAATACGTACTTTGGCTCACACCGCGTAACGTTGCTCCAGGGGTTGTATCCATATTTTGTGGTACTGCTGTCCCTGTTCCAATAAAAATGGCATCAAAGCCTTGTTTAAAAAGGCTATCGATATTGTTGTCTCCCTCACCAATAAGGGTGTTGCATTTGAAGTTTACCCCCAAGGCGGCAATCTTTTCTATTTCAGCTCGAACTACTTTCTTAGGCAAACGATATTCGGGAATACCATACATCAATACGCCTCCGGGCTCATTTTGTTCCTCGTAAATCGTAACATTAAAGCCAATGCGTGCTAAATCACCTGCTACAGTGAGCCCTGCTGGTCCCGAACCAATCACAGCTATCTTGCCACGATCCTTTTGTGGTAGCGGTTCTCGCGTGAGATTCATCTCCGTATCGAAGTCTGCTATGAACTGTTCTATCTTACCTATTTGGATAGGTATATTCTTTTTGTTGAGCACACAATGTCCTTGACATTGCTTTTCGTGTGGACAAACACGTCCACAGATGGCAGGAAGGTTGCTCTTCTCATTAATAATTCGCATGGCATCTCCTAAATTTCCCATTGTCAAGGCATGGATAAATTGGGGAATATCGTTCTCTATGGGGCAACCTTTTCGGCAAAGTGGCACCTTACATTGCAAGCATTTCTTAGCCTCGGCCACTGCTTCTCGCAAGGTAAATCCCTCATCTACCACTTGAAATGTGTTTTTTCCTTCTGTTGTCATTGTATGATATTGCTCAAATTTATGTTAGCAAGAGGTAGGATAGCAATCGTTCTTCTATCCTTATTGCACCACCATTATTTTATGATACATAAAAAAGCGAGGGACGACACCCCTCGCTTTCTGCACCACGCAGTGTCTTTTGTGACGTTTAGCCCAAATATTTCATTAAAATTTTTGCGTAACCGCTATCGCGAAGTTTTGCAATACTCTTCTCTCTTATCTGGCGAACGCGTTCACGAGTAAGCCCCAGTTGGTCACCAATCTCTTCCAAACCCTTCTCGTGACAGCTGATACCAAAGCACTCGCGAATAATGGTTATCTCGCGGTCTTTGAGTACTTTGCGTAACACCGACTCTAATTCAAGAGCCATAGACTCATGGTCTACCTGTCGGTCCGTACGACTATCCTCCCCACTGGCCATCACATCAACCATACTATTGTCTTCACCTTCCTGGAAAGGAGCATCAATACTCACGTGATGACTGTCGGCCATGAGGCTCTGATCAATCTTCTCTTCATCGATTTTTGTGGCGTGTGAGAGCTCCGACAAAGATGGCTTGCGCTGATTTTCCTGCTCAAACTTGTTGATTTCGCGATTAATTTTGTTTAGCGACCCCACTTGATTTAAGGGCAAACGCACAATGCGGCTCTGTTCAGCAATAGCTTGGAGGATGCTTTGGCGTATCCACCAAACGGCATATGAAATGAATTTAAAGCCACGTGTCTCATCAAACTTTTCGGCAGCCTTCACCAATCCTATGTTACCTTCATCGATAAGATCGGTTAATGATAGCCCCTGATGCTGATATTGTTTTGCAACTGACACCACAAAACGCAGATTAGCGGTCACCAATTTTTCTTTAGCCCGTTCGCCTTCACGTCCACCTTTTTTAATTTTCTGTGCCAATTCAATCTCTTCATCAATAGAAATTAAAGGGGCACGTCCAATTTCAACGAGGTATTTATCCAACGCTTCACTCGAACGGTTTGTAATACTTTTCTGAATTTTTAGCTGTCTCATTATACTTATTCTATAATCTTAAGTCTTGAAAAACAATCTTTTGCCAATGAAGTCTCTAGCAAAATGCGTGCAAAGGTACACATTATTATTATAAAATGCAATTTTCTTGTGTGCGATTTTTTTATTTTTAACACAAAAGCAAATCTCTTAAAGAGTGAAATGCTCAAGCACATACAGGATATTTTCGAGTCTCTTTCAACCCTTTTGTAGGATTAAATTTTATTGAACCTTTTTAAATAACGCAAGAAGATTATTTTTATTATCTTTGCACGAAATCTTTTTTGAACTCAGAAGTAGCTTTTTCAGGATAGGATATCATGCTACTTTTACAAAAACATTAATGCGAATGATTCAATTAAGACGACTTTTTTTAGTAGCGGTCATTCTTTTTCAATTGTCGATATTGATGATTGGGCAAGGGAGAAGTGGCGACATGGTCAACGCGCAGCTAACCGATTCCTTAAAAGCTACCCTGTTGCCGCAGCATGCTTTTAAGACAATCCCCCCTGGAAATTATAGTGGCCTGGCCTATTTAGGCGACGATTTATATGCCGTTGTGAGCGACAAAGGCGGACGTGCAGGCTTCTACATCTTTCATATTGCGCTCAATACGCGTGGCGAAATCATACAGATTGACAATCGGGGTTTTACAGAACTCCCTGGAATCAATCAAGACGAGGAGGCGATTGCTTATGACTCTGCGCGCCATCATATTTATATTGGTAACGAAGCCTCTGCAGAAATTATCGATTATGACTGTGAAAGCCGAATGGTGGTGCGCAAGACCATGGTCGAAGACTATCGCAAGCATGCGCCTGTCAATCGCGGAATCGAAAGTCTCACCTATGATGGTGTGCGCCAAAAGCTCTTCACCGTCAACGAATCGCCGCTTGTTACCGATAATGGTTTGTTGCTGCGACTGAAGCAATTCAATATGCATCTTGACGAAGAGAAGCAATATTCCTATTTAATTGACGCACCTTTAGAGGACTCCTCTAAACCCGATTTGCGTCATGCCTATGGCGTTTCCGAGTTGACAGCCCTCTCTGATGGCACTCTGTTGGTGTTAGAACGCGAGGTATATATTCGTCCTTTGTTTCTCAATAGCTGGGTGATGAATAAGCTGTTTCGCATCAAACCGGGCAATCCGAGAAAGCAATTCGTGGTGGGATGGCGCACATGGCTGAGGTTAGGCGATATTGATTTTGCCAATTATGAAGGTATGTGTGAAGGTCCATCCTTGCTCGATGGACGTCGTGTCATAGTGCTTTGTGCTGATAGTCAAAACCGGGCTAAGGGCGTTTTGAAAGACTATTTCAGAACGATTGTGGTCGAACCCTATCAAAAGAAGTAGTTCGTGTATGATGAATTTTCTGATAAACTTTGTTCAAAATAAACTATGATGCCGTTCATTGATATGTTGCTTTTGGCCGTTGCTGTGGCGATGGACTGCTTCACCATGGCCATAGCCAGTGGCATTATCATTAAGAAATTTCAGTGGCGCACCGCACTTTCCATGGCTTTCTTTTTTGGATTGTTCCAAATGGCGATGCCCCTTTTGGGTTGGTTTGCCATCAACTCGTTTGCCCATTATGTCGAAGCCTTCGACCATTGGATTGCTTTCGGGCTGTTAGCTTTCTTGGGTGGGCGCATGATTCGCGATGCCTATTTGCCCGAAGAACAGCGGAAGATGAACCCTTGCGAACTTAAAAATCAACTCATCTTGGGCGTAGCCACCAGCATTGATGCCTTAGCCATTGGCATTTCTTTTGCTTGTATGGGCTATCACCACGTCACAACACTCACGCAACCCTTGCTGCTCATTGGGGGAGTGACCTTCGTTTTAACCCTTTGGGGCATGAAATTGGGCACACGGTTTGGCGCACCTATCGAGCGAAAGCTCAAGCCTGCCTTGTTGGGGGGTATCATCCTCATTGCTATTGGCATCAAGGTTTTGATCACCCATCTTACAGCCTAAGGGGTAATTGCTGCCTACTTCCTCATAGGTTTTGAATCAATACCCATTCACGCTATTCCCTATTTCTTTGTTGTTTCTATCGCTTGCACGCGTTTCAGTGGATAGTGGGAGTTAAAATGGCCGTTTGCTAAGCACAGGAGTTCATCGTTCACCATCGTTTGTGTTTCCAAGCACTGTAAATCTTCAATGTGGCGCACCAACTTTTCCCTTTCTTCATGTAGCAAGAGTGCCTCGCGTCGTTCCTTACTTAACCGACAAAACACTTCCTCTTGCTCAATGCCTGCGAAGCGTCTGCCATGTTATTGTTGGATAACGAATCATGATGTTGCAACCTCTGTATGCGATTTTAATTTGTGATAACATTGATAGTGTTCCCCCAAAACCGTGATTTTGTCTTATGATAAATGGTGGTGTTGCATCCAACCATGATATATTTGTTCTGTGATAACTGTTGATGGTGTGCCTTACCCCGTGCTTTTGTCTTATAATAAATGGTGATATCGCATTCAACCATGATGTATTTGTTCTGTGATAACCACCAATGGTGTGCCTTACCCCGTGCTTTTGTCTTATGATAAACGATGGTGCCACATTCAACCATGATATATTTGTTCTGTGATAACCGCCAATGGTATGCTCAACCCCACCGGGGTTGTACTTTCGATAGCCCAGGGTTGCCGACGATAGGAGGCTACCCCGGGTAACAATGAATGAGGGAGGCTACCCCCTTGGGGGTTGTACTCTTTCATTATTCTTTCTCCCAATATA
>NZ_AZHT01000003.1 GCF_000599605.1 Prevotella sp. HJM029
CCCATAAGGGCGCATCCATCGTTAAAATCCCCGCGCACAATGGGTGTATTTTTGGTATGGGAACGCCGCTACGCGGACGTTCGGGCGGGCACGCAGGCACCGCCCCTACGGTTTCGTTTGGGCAGATTGTGCGCGGAACGGTTGGTGGGTTTGAGCAGATTGCGCGTGGATGTTCGCCCCTACGCATTTCGTTTGGCTGGATTGTGAGTGGGCGTTTGATGTTGTTTGGGTGGATTACCCGTGGATGGTTGGTTCCGTTTGGGGATGATTGTGCGCGGATGTATAACGGAGATGGGTAGGGAAGAATCACCGAGGAGGAAGAGTGGGCGCGTGTGCCTACTCCACCAAACCCATGGCTTTGGCCTTTTTCATGAGCAAGGCCATGAGCGGTTCACGCTCGTTGGGCACCTTATTGTCGAGCACGGCATCCTTCAGGGTTTGTTTTAATTGCCCCACTTCGCGGCACGGACCGAGATGAAACAGCTCCATGATCTCGTTGCCATCAATGCAAGGCTGCAACAAACGCTTGTAGTCGCGCTCCTGCAGGTCGGCCAACTTTTGGCGCACAAGGCGGAAATTGTCTAAGAACCGCTGCTTCTTCACGCGGTTTTTGCTTGTGATGTCGGCCTCGCACAACATCATCAGGTCGTTGATATCGTCGCCCGCATCGTTCAGCAAGCGGCGCACCGCGCTATCGGTCACCTCTTCATTGGCAATCGTGATGGGGCGCATGTGCAGGTCGACCATCTTTTGCACATATTTCATTTTGCTGTCCATGGGCAGTTTCATGCGTCGAAAGATGGAGGGAATCATCTTCGCTCCCACGAAATTGTGGTTGTGAAAGGTCCAGCCGGCCACGTTGTCCCAGCGCTTGCAACGGGGTTTTCCGATGTCGTGGAAGAGTGCTGCCCATCGCAACCACAGCTGCGTTTCGCCTGTGATTCCAGCCGTTTGCTGCGCCTTGGCCAGATTGTCTACCACCTCAAGGGTGTGATAGAAATTGTTTTTGTGGGCACGACCATTGCGCGTTTCCACAATGTCTAACGCCGTGAGCTCGGGGATGATGCGCTGCAACAAACCGCAACGATAAAGGTCGATGAAGCCTTTGCTGGGCGTGGCCGTGAGCATGATTTTATGGAGTTCGCCCACGATGCGCTCGCCACTGATGATGCTGATGCGCTCGGCATTGCGCGTGAGGGCGTCGAAGGTTTCGTCGTCGATGAAGAAATTGAGCTGTGCCGCAAAACGCACGCAGCGCAACATGCGCAGCGGATCGTCGGAGAAAGTGATGTCGGGGTCGAGCGGTGTGCGGATGAGGCCATCCTCCAAATCATATAAACCATCAAAAGGGTCGACAAGTTCGCCGAAATGAGACGCGTTCAAACACACGGCCAAGGCGTTGATGGTGAAATCTCTGCGGTTCTGATCGTCTTCCAACGTGCCATCTTCCACATGCGGTTTACGTGAATCGTGGCTGTAGCTCTCCTTGCGTGCACCCACAAATTCCACCTCCAAGTCACGATATTTCACCTGCGCTGTGCCAAAGTTTTTAAACACGCTGAGGTAGGCTTTCTTGCCCAACGCCTGCTTCAACGCATTGGCCACCTGTATGCCACTGCCCACGACCACCACGTCGATGTCGTTGGAAGGGCGCTCTAAAAACAGGTCGCGCACATAGCCGCCAACCACATAACAAGGCATGCCCAGGCGGTCGGCCGCGGCTGAAATTTGGTGAAATATATCCTGATTGAGTAGTGCTGCTAAATCGTTCTTCGTGAGATTTCTCATTCCTATTTTTTCTCTTAACGTGCTTTAAATTGCCTACAAAGTTACTAAAAAGCGAGGGCAAAGTGGGCGTTTCCCCTCATTTTTTATACTTTTGCAGCCATGAAGAATTGTTTTTTGTTGCTCATGCTCTGCACGCTGCTTTGCAGTTGCGCCGAGACGCAGGAGGATAAAGCTGCTGCATTGATGTCGGAAATTCAACAACTCTATGATAAGGGACATTATCGTGCCACGTTGGACTCGATTATGGCCTTGCGCAAAGACTATCCCGAAGCGGTGAAAGCACGAAAGGCTGCACTCAAAATCTGGCAGAATGCCTCGCTGCACATGGCGCAAAGTGATGTGGCAACCACCGACTCTACGCTGCAAGCCACGTTAGCCACGTTGCAAACCGCACAAGACTTGCGCACGAAGAATCTGCTACGCGTGCGTTGCGACTCGCTCAAAGCACGCTATGAAGCGATGTGTGGCGTGGTACGCATGATACACTATCGGCAGCAACACCCCTAAACAGGCATCCGAAAGCCTAAAATTTGGCTATTTCAGCATAAAACAGTAACTTTGCAAGCCTAAGAAATAGCATCAATGAACAAAAGCAAAACCGAGGAACAATTCAAGGATGTGCTTCACGAATGTCGTGAACTTTTTGCCAAAAAGCTACATGATTATGGCGCTTCTTGGCGCATTCTACGCCCATCCTCGCTCACCGATCAATTATATATCAAAGCCAAACGCATTCGTTCCATTGAAATCAAGCACGAAGCTTTGGTTGATGAGGGCATCCGACCCGAGTTTATTGGGCTGATTAACTATGGCATCATCGGGCTCATTCAATTACAAAAAGGATTTGCTGACACTATCGATCTCACACCCGAAGCAGCTTTAGAAGCCTATGACGCACAGGCCGAAACTGCTTTTCAACTGATGAAAAGAAAGAACCACGACTACGATGAAGCGTGGCGCGAGATGCGCATCAGCAGCTACACAGATTTGATTTTAACTAAGCTGCAACGCATCAAGGAGATTGAAAACCTTGGCGGTGCAACCTTAGTCTCTGAAGGCATCGATGCCAACTATATGGACATCATCAACTATGCCGCTTTCGGTGTAGTGAAACTCAACGAAGCAACTTAAGCAACAATCAGTGTGAGGCAACAGCTCTTAAAATGGCTCATCCAGGTTAGCCGATTTATATTGGCGCTCGTTTTCATCTTCTCGGGCTATGTGAAAGCCATCGACCCGATGGGAACGCAATATAAATTGCAAGACTATGTGGGCGCACTCCATCTAACGGCAGTGGTGCCCCAATTGCTGTTATTGGGCACATCGGTGGCGTTATCTGCCTTGGAATTTACCTTGGGCATTTTACTTCTGTTTGCTATCCGACGACGCCAAACTTCACGACTAACCCTTATCTTCATGGTGATTATGACGCTGGTGACATTAGCTTTGGCAATCAGCAACACCGTGAAAGATTGCGGTTGCTTTGGCGATGCTATCCATCTCACCAACACAGAAACGTTGCTCAAAAACATTGTGTTGCTGGCTTGCAGTGCCGCCGTGGCCTGGAAACCACTCTACATGACACGCTTTGTGCGCAAAAACACCCAATGGATTATTATCAACTATACCTTAGTATTCACACTCATCAACAGCCTTTGGAGTCTATATTATTTGCCACAGTTTGATTTTCGTCCCTATCACATCGGTGTGAACATACCCCAAGCAATGGAAATTCCAGCAGGAGCACCTCAACCCCAATATGAAACAACGTTTGTCTTGAGCAAAAATGGTCAGCAAAAGACCTTCACGCTGGACAACTACCCCGACTCCACCTGGACATTCATCGATAGCAAAACAACTCTTGTGAAGGCTGGTTACATTCCGCCGATTCACGATTTCGCAATAGAAGATTTGCGCACTGGCGATGATCTCACCGCCAAAATCCTGCAACGCAAGGGTTACACCTTCTTGCTCATCGCGCCCCATTTAGAAACGGCCGACGACAGCAACTTTGGCGACATCGACCAGCTTTACGAATATGCACAGCAACAGCGCATACCTTTCTATGGTTTAACGGCCAGCACTGATAAGGCCATTCGCAGATGGATTGACCTCACTGGAGCCGAATACCCATTCTTCTCCACCGACGAGACGGCCTTAAAGACCATTATTCGCAGCAACCCAGGCTTGTTGTTGCTACACAATGGCACCATCATCAACAAATGGAGTCACAACGATTTGCCCACAAGCAACGACCTTTCGCGTCCCATCGCACAGGCCACCTGGGCCAAGATGCCCCAAGACTCGGTGCCAAGGAAAATCATTGTTATCGTACTTTGGTTCGTCCTCCCACTGTTTTTGCTCACTTTGGCCGATCGATTCTGGGCATGGAGCCAATGGGTGCGCCTGAAAGAAAAAAAGAATAAAGACAATTTATATCAACTCTTTAATAAAAATAAACAATATGAGAAAGAAAATGGTAGCAGGTAACTGGAAAATGAACCTCAACCTGCAAGATGGAGTTGCATTGGCAACCAACGTAAAGGACTCTTTGGCTAATGACAAACCCCACTGCGACGTAGTGGTTTGCACACCTTTCATCCATTTGGCCAGCGTGGCACAAGTGCTCAAAGGTAGCGTGGTTGGCTTAGGCGCTGAGAACTGTGCAGACAAAGAGAAAGGTGCTTACACAGGCGAAGTATCTGCCGAAATGGTGAAGAGCACTGGCGCACAATATGTCATTCTCGGCCACTCTGAGCGTCGCCAATACTATGGTGAGACCGCAGAAATCTTGAAAGAGAAAGTACTCTTGGCATTGAAGAATGGTTTGAAAGTCATCTTCTGCTGTGGTGAAACTTTGGAAGAGCGCGAGGCTAACCGCCAAAACGAAGTGGTAAAGGCTGAACTCGAAGGTAGCGTGTTCAACCTCTCTGCCGAAGAGTGGAAAAAAATTGTTTTGGCCTACGAACCCATTTGGGCCATCGGCACAGGTAAAACAGCCACATCTGACCAAGCTGAAGAGATGTTAGCCTACATCCGTTCTATCGTAGCAGAGAAGTATGGCCAAGCTGCAGCCGAAGAAACCACTATCCTTTATGGTGGCAGCTGCAACGCATCGAATGCCAGCGAGCTCTTCGCTAAATCCAACATTGATGGCGGTCTGATTGGCGGTGCTTCACTAAAGCCCGTTGATTTCAAAGCCATTATCGACGCTTGGAAGAAGTAAAATACTATCATTATCGTAGGAAAGCACCCTCGTGTGCATTCCTACGATTTCCACTTTTGTCACTTGTCTCTCTTCCCGCAAAGAGAAACAAGTCACAAAACAAAAATGCACCATTGCATAAGCAGATGGTTAGCAAATGAAGTTGTGCTTTGTGCACGCTATAATAGATTTTGATTGAGGATAAGATGAAAAAATTAGCTTGTATTCTATGGTTAACGCTCTGTGCTACACTTTCGCTCTCAGCACAAACGTTCCTCGACCACATCAAGAAACGTGAGGCAGGAATGGGTGTCGTAACAGTTACGCAAAGCAAGGATATCGATGAGATTGTGAATGGACGCCCCACCACAAAGGCCACAACACAACCACAAGAGAAGAAAGAAAACCCACCAAAATCAGTAAGCACAACGCAATCACAAGAGAAGAAAGAAGCTGCAACAAGAGCTGTTGCCACAACGCAAAGGCCTGAAAAGGATAAAAAAGAAACAAGGCCTACAACCAATCATGCGACCGACAAAGATTCGGCCAAACAAGTGCGTCCAAAAGAAACAACAGAGAAAAAGCCCAACGAACAACGCGAAACTACGGAGCAAAAGCGTACAGATTCGACAACAAAAACGCCCGAATCCGAAGAAGAAGAAGCACCCATTGTGGACATGCGCAAAAAGGTGATGCGCGGAAGCCGCAAGATTGTGGGCTTTCGTGTGCAGGCTTTCGCGGGCGGGAACTCGCGTATCGACCGACAAAAGGCCGAGCAAGCCAGCATTGTTATCAAAACAAAATATCCCGAAGAGCCCGTCTATGTACATTTTTATTCGCCCCACTGGATATGCCGTGTGGGCAACTATCGCACGTTCGAAGAAGCAAATAGTATGTTACAAAAGGTGAAAGCTCTAGGCTATCGGCAAGCCAACATCGTGAAAGGAAAAATCACTGTGCAAGACTAAGCATTGACCATAGCCACCCATCGCACCATGCTCAGCAAGCCTTAACATAAAAAGTAAAGCAAATGAATCCCGAAAACGAATTTCGCGAAGGTCTAACCGACCTTGCAACTCATTATAAAAGCATTCTCACCCTGTTGGGTGAAGACCCACAACGCGAAGGCTTAGAGAAAACTCCCATGCGCGTGGCCAAAGCAATGCAAGTGCTGACACGCGGCTACACGCAAGATCCGCAGCAGGTTTTGACCGATGCGCTGTTCCAAGAAGACTACAACCAGATGGTCATCGTGAAGGATATTGACGTGTTTTCCCTCTGCGAGCACCATTTACTTCCCTTCTATGGCAAATGTCATGTAGCCTATATTCCCAATGGTTACATCACAGGATTGAGTAAGATTGCCCGTGTGGTCGACATCTTTAGTCACCGTTTGCAAGTGCAGGAACGCCTAACACAACAAATTAAGGAATGTATTCAAGCCACATTGCGACCGCAAGGTGTGATGGTTGTGATTGAAGCCAAACACATGTGTATGCAGATGCGAGGTGTGGAAAAACAGAATTCCATTACCACAACCAGCGACTTCAGTGGCGTGTTCAACGACCTCAACACCCGACAAGAGTTCATGAGTCTGCTGCGTGGCGAATCGAAACGCATTTAAATGCCGTTCGAAGCGCAGATTATTCACCCTTTAAACAACAAAGAAATGAAATTTATATCCTGGAATGTCAACGGACTTCGTGCCTGTGTGGGCAAAGATTTCGAACAGCAATTCAAGGCCTTAGATGCCGATTTCTTCTGCCTGCAAGAAACAAAGATGCAGGCAGGACAGCTCGATTTGCAGTTCCCTGGCTACCAATCGTTTTGGAACTACGCCGAGAAAAAGGGCTACAGCGGAACGGCTATTTACGCCAAAAAGGCGCCATTGGCCGTTAGCTATGGAATCGGAATCGACGAACACGACCACGAAGGACGAGTCATTACATTAGAATATGAGTCATTTTTTCTCGTCACCGTCTACACCCCTAATTCTCAAGATGAGTTGCGCCGCTTGGACTATCGCATGCAATGGGAAGATGATTTCCAGGCCTATCTACACCAGTTAGACAAGCAGAAACCTGTTATCGTTTGTGGAGACATGAACGTTGCCCACGAGGAAATTGACCTCAAAAATCCAAAAACCAATCGTCGCAATGCTGGATTTACAGATGAAGAGCGTGCTAAAATGACACAACTGCTCAACCATGGCTTCATTGACACGTTCAGAACGCTCTACCCCGAGCAACAAACCTACAGCTGGTGGAGCTACCGTTTCCGTGCAAGAGAAAAGAATACTGGGTGGCGCATAGATTATTTCCTCATCTCAGAACGTCTGCGCCAGCAGCTCATCGATGCCAAGATTCATACCGACATCATGGGTAGTGACCACTGTCCTGTGGAGGTTGACTTAGATTTATAAATGCAACAGCATCGCCTTTTTGCTGAGGCTAAAAAGAAAAATCCCTGCAACACATCATGCGCTGCAGGGATTTATTATAAATTAAAAACTTAAACTTACTTACGTAAACCAAGCTTCTTAACGATTGCACGATAGCGCTCAATGTCACGCTTGTACAAATAGTCGAGCAACGCACGACGCTTACCAACCAACATCGTCAACGAACGAGTCGTTACATTGTCTTTGTGGTTTGCTTTTACATGCTCGGTTAAGTGCTTAATGCGATAGGTGAAGAGGGCGATTTGGCTTTCAGCAGAACCTGTATCGGTTGTCGACTTGCCATACTCGTTGAAAATCTCTTCCTTTTTTGCTTTGTCTAAATACATTGCTTTAAAATTGATTAATGTTGTTGCATCATTTACATCTTTCACATGCCATGCTGTCTTAATCACAACAGCTACACGCTCAAATGCTTCGGCTTTTCCGAAATGCGCAGCAAAGGTAGCAATAAAAGTTTAGAATGCTCTCATAGAAATGCCACCAATCCTTACCCATAACCTTTTTTAACAGCTTAAAGCCATTTTGTTATCCTACTTTTTTTCGTACTTTTGCAAGCACACAAAAAAGATATGCGTCTGCAAAGGGGTAGAAAACAACGTACGAAAGAACTGCTTTATCATCTGAAACGATGGAGCATTTGGCTGCACCGGGTGAAATATTCACGCGGATTTGGTGTGCAGTCGCCATCAGCCTATCAGTTTATTCGCTATGTCCTCACTGAACATTATCCTTACTATGCTTATGCTACCCTACGACATCGCCACCACAACGAAGGACATGCCGTGCAAAAACGCGGCCGATTATTTTTCAGATTGGCTAACTACTTGCAGGCGAAGCAATGGTTTCATGCAGGCGACAAGGCTGATGTTTATGCCAATTATGTGAACGAAGGTTGCAGCAAAACACAGTTTTTACCATTAGATGAAGCCCAGCTGCCAACAACATTTTCAGTAGCAAGCCTTCCACTTACGCAGCATAATCTCACCCTTTGCCAAGCACTCATCAAGCGTTCGCAAGCCCAGTCCATGCTGATTTTATTGGATATCCACACCAAGCGCGAGACGTTGGAGGCATGGAAAGCACTCATCCAACAACCGCAAGTCGTGCGCAGCTACGATTTATACGATTGTGGCATCGTTTTGTTTGATGCTTCAAAACCCAAACACCATTATATAATTAATTTCTAACCACATCACCTACCCTGGCAAAACGATAAAGATAGGCTAACAAATACAACGCGACTAACGAGCACAAAAAAAGCGTACCACTTAGAAGTAGTACGCCTCTCCAATTCTTTACTTAGTAGAATTCCTTATTCCGGAAGGCTGATTGCCTCGTTTGGACAAACAGAAGCACAAGTGCCACACTCGGTGCACATATCAGGATTGATAGAATAGATGTCGCCTTCAGAGATTGCTCCTACTGGACATTCGTCAATACAAGTACCACAAGCGATACAATCATTTCCAATTACGTAAGCCATAATAATCTTAAATTTATGTGTTCAAATAACGTTTTTGTAATATGTATTAGGCAATCTGTGCCTTAATGCGATGCAAAAGTAGAGATTTCTCATGAGAAATACCTACTTTTAGGTATAGTTTTTGAATTATTTAAGGTTTCATCAAGTCATCCACTCATCACTAATGAGTATCACCTATCATAGTATAGACATGTGAAGTTTCCGTTTTTTTAAGAATACAACGAATTCTATGTGAAAAAAAAATCGTAATTTAGCCGCCATAAAAAGCATGCAAAACCGCTTAGAACGAAAATAAAATGCCTTGCAGGCAATTTTTTCTTTCAACAAGTGAGTAGCAAACAAAGCAATAATTATTCTCAAAAATAGTAATGGACGAAAATCAGACAATTGACAACGATCGGATATTGAAAATCAATATCGAGGAGGAAATGAAGTCCTCTTACATTGACTATTCAATGTCGGTCATCGTGGCGCGCGCACTTCCTGATGTGCGTGACGGCTTTAAACCCGTTCACCGGCGCATTCTTTATGGTATGCTGGGTATTGGAAATACCAGCGATAAGCCTTATAAGAAATGTGCACGCGTTGTGGGTGAAGTGCTTGGTAAATATCACCCTCACGGCGACTCATCTGTGTATGGTGCGTTGGTACGTATGGGACAAGACTGGAACATGCGCTATACATTAGTCGATGGGCAAGGAAACTTTGGCTCGATTGACGGTGACTCCCCTGCAGCCATGCGTTACACCGAGTGCCGACTGAGCAAGATGGGTGAGCATATCATGGACGACTTAGAGAAAGACACTGTCGACATGACCAACAACTTCGATGACACGTTGGTTGAACCGAGTGTAATGCCTACAAAGATTCCTAATCTGTTGGTAAATGGTGGCAATGGTATTGCCGTGGGAATGGCCACAAATATGCCGACCCACAACCTTGGAGAAGTGATTGACGGTTGCTGTGCTTATATTGATAACCCCGACATAACGTTGGACGGATTGATGCAACATATCAAAGCACCCGACTTCCCTACAGGAGCTTATATATACGGTATTCAAGGTGTACGCCAGGCTTATGAAACTGGACGTGGCCGCATTGTGATGCGCGCAAAAGCCGAGATTGAAAGTGGTGAGAACCATGATAAGATTGTTATCACCGAGATTCCATACGGCGTAAACAAGCAAGCGCTGATTGAATACATCGCTGAATTGGTGAAAGAGGGAAAGATTGACGGTATCAGCAACGCCAATGATGAGTCGGGACGACAAGGTATGCGCATCGTGATTGATGTAAAACGTGATGCCAATGCGAATGTCATTCTGAACAAATTATTCAAAATGACTGCGCTACAAAGTTCATTCTCGGTGAACTGCATCGCCTTGGTAAAAGGACGTCCACGCCTACTCAGCTTAAAAGAATGTGTGAAATATTTCGTTGAGCACCGGCATGACGTGACCATTCGTCGCACGAAATACGACTTAAAGAAAGCGCAAGAGCGTGCCCACATCTTAGAGGGTCTAATCATTGCCTGCGACAACATCGACGAGGTAGTACACATCATCCGCGCCAGCAAAACACCTACTGATGCACAACGCAATTTGGAACAACGCTTCGAATTAGATGAACTACAAAGTAAAGCCATCGTCGATATGCGCTTGAGCCAACTCACCGGTCTGCGCATGGATCAGTTGCATGCTGAATATGAAGAATTAGAACGGCAGATTGCTTACTTGCAACAGATTTTGGATGAGCCAGAATTGTGCAAGAAGGTGATGAAGGATGAGCTCAACGAGGTAAAAGAAAAATATGGCGATGTGCGTCGCACGGAGATTAAATATTCGAGTGAAGAATTCAATCCAGAAGACTTCTACCCCAATGATCCCGTTGTCATCACAGTGAGCCACATGGGCTACATCAAGCGCACACCACTGAGTGAGTTCCGCGAACAAGCACGGGGTGGTGTGGGAGCAAAGGCTGCTCGCCATCGCGAACAAGACTTCACGGAATTTATTTACCCTGCAACAATGCACCAAACAATGCTCTTTTTCACGAAAAAAGGACGTTGTTATTGGCTCAAATGCTATGAGATTCCCGAGGGCGATCGCAACAGTAAGGGACGTGCCATTCAAAATATGCTCAACATAGAGAGCGATGATGCCATCAATGCCATCTTGCGTTTGAAGGGGCTCAACGACGAACAATTCAACAACTCGCACTATGTTATCTTCGCTACCAAGAATGGAACGGTGAAGAAAACATCGTTAGAGGCGTATAGTCGGCCGCGTACCAATGGTGTGATTGCCATTAACATCGTCGAAGGCGACGAGGTGGTGGATGTACGTCTGACCAATGGTGAGAACGAGTTGATTATGGCCAACCGCAATGGTCGTGCCGTTCGCTTCAACGAAAGCACCATCCGCACCATGGGACGCACGGCAACAGGTGTGCGTGGCATGCGCTTAGATGGCGGTGATGACGAGGTGATTGGCATGATAACGGTAAACGATGCAAGCACAGAGACCGTGATGGTGGTGAGCGAACAGGGCTACGGTAAACGTAGTTTGGTTGAAGACTACCGTGTAACCAACCGCGGCGGAAAGGGTGTGAAGACACTTGCTGTGACCGACAAGACAGGGCGTTTGGTGAGCATCAAGAACGTGACCGATGAGAACGACCTCATGATCATCAACAAGAGTGGTGTCGTCATTCGTTTAGCTTTAGCCGAAGTGCGCGTCATGGGACGTGCTACACAAGGCGTGCGCCTCATCAACCTCGCCAAAAAGAACGATGTCATTGCCAGCGTCTGCAAGGTAATGAGTTCTGAATTAGAAGCAACGGTTGAGGAAGAGAGCCGCACACAGTGGGCCAATAAAGCTGAAGAAATTCGAAAAGACACACAACGCAATGCCGATGACTTCGAGAATGAAACGTCACTTACCGACGATGATGAGACAAATGAAGATTCGTAAAAATTAAAATAATATTTGGATATGAAAAAATTAATGATGGTAGCGTTGATGTTCTTAGGTACATCCGCTGCATTTGCTGCTGACAGCGAAGCGTTGAAAGCTATTTTAAAAGCAAAGACCTACAACGAAGCAGCCGAGTTAGTGAAAGCAAGTTTAGGTCAATTGGCCAACGATGCAGAAAAGGCTAAGGCTTATAACAAGCTCGTTGAATTGGCTTTGGACAAGGTGAACAAAGAGCAAGCCATTATGACATCAAACCAAATGGCAAAGCAATTTGGTCAGGGCAAGGAGTCGGCCTACGACACTTTAGGCTTCAACCAAGCGCTCTACGATGCTTTTGACAACGCTATTCGTTGCAACGAATTCGACCAAAAGCCCAATGAAAAGGGCAAGATTAAGCCTCGCTTTGAGAGCAATAACGCCAACCGTTTATATGGTTTGCGCCCCAATCTCATCAATGCTGGGCAATTAGCTGGGCAAAACAATCAGCAGGCTGACGCGTTAAAGTACTTCGGTATGTATGTAGAAAGCGCAACTAATCCTCTGTTTAATGGCGTAGACAAGAGCAAAACGCCCGACACCTATTTAGGTGAAGTGGCACGTGTTGCAGGCGTTTATGCTTTCCAAAACAAAGATTATCAACTGGCCGACAAGTATGTTGATGTGGCTATGCAAGACACTGCCGCCTATAAAGATGCATTGAACTTGAAGCTTTATATCATGCAGCAGGGCTTAAAGACGCACGAAGATTCCGTTCAGTACGTGAATAAGCTCAAGGCCTTGTATGAGAAAGATAGCAACAACGATCAAATCTTCTCAACATTGGTAACCATGTGTGGTAGTTTGAAGATGGCAACCGACCAAAATAAACTGTTAAACGACAAGCTGGCAGCCGACCCATCAAATGCATTGGCATGGGCATTGAAAGGTCAAATCTTTATGAACGAGAACAAACCGAAAGAAGCTATTGATTGCTTTAAAAAGTCTGTTACGAAAGATGACAAGAACCCTATTGTGCTCACTTATTTAGGTTTCTGCCTCAATGCACAAGCTGGTTCTATCAATGGTAATAAAACTGAGCAAACCAATCTCTATAAAGAGAGTGAAGGATTCTTAGAGAAGGCTCGTGCATTAGACCCCAATCGCGAGAAGGCGAACTGGAGTTATCCGCTCTATGCGGTTTACTATAGCCTCTATGGTGCTACAGATAGCCGCACGAAAGAAATGGAATCGCTGAACAAGTAAACCCTTCCCAGCGATAAGTAGAGGATGTGTCAGAACGACTTTTTGGCACATCCTCCACACTTTTAATTTATCAACACACGATATTTTTTCTTATGAAACGTTTTCTCATCCTTTTTATAATGGTTTGCAGCACAGCACTTCTATCACAAGGCTATGTACAAACGCCAAAACGTGATGCCAAGAGGCTTCATAAAGAAATAGGTCTGCGTCTGCAAACACTTGCAGAACATAGGACCGACTCGGCGGCATATTACCAACAAGTGCAAGAATTGTTGCAAATGGCACTCACTTGTGACTCGTTAGATGCGTTGCCAGACAGCAGAGGTCGTGTGCATTTAGACTATACGCAAGAGAATAGCACGCGATTATCTCCACTGCTCCCTACGCTCATTGATGCCGGCATTTTTGAATATCGCCGAGGCAACTCCGCACAGGCTCTCACCACATTTCTATTCTATCTGCATTGTCTCAGCCGCCCCATGTTTCATGAAAAAGATAACCACGAAGGCATTGCTGCCTATTATTCAAGTTTGCTTTTTTATGGAAAAGACAACTTCCGCGAGGCCGAACACTATGCCGACATCGCACTTCAATATCCTGCCTACGCCAAAAACGCAGCCGAGATTAAGATTAATTGCATGAAGAATAGCCTTCATTCGCCAACCGATACGCTACGCTACGTTTCTGCTTTAACTGCACTTCACGATATAGACCCAGGAAATGCCGTTTATTTTAAAATGCTCATTGACCACCATTCTGCACAACCCGATAGTGTGGCGTTGCACAACTTTGCAGCCGACGAACTGAAAAGGCACGCGCGTAACAAGCAAGTATGGATGCTCAATGGAGAGTTAGCGATGAAGGCTAAACAATGGGAAAAAGCTATTTATTATTTTAAAGAGGCTGAAAAACGAGATAAGGTCTATGTGCAAGCCATTTATGATGTTGCCATTTGTTATGCCTCATGGGCACAAGAACTCACCGACAGTTTAAACAACCAACGCAAACGTCTACGCAAAAAAGACGCAGCTACCATCAAAGGCTACTATCAACAAGCACGCCAATGGTTGCTCAAAACCTCACATCTTGATGAGAAGCAAAGCATAGTCGAATGGAAACGCGTGTTGGATGAAGTAAATAAAGTATTAGGATTACATTGATGAAAAAATTATTTATCGGCTTGTTGCTCTGCATTCCTTTGTGTATGCAGGCCAATAAGAAAACCATTTCGCTGGCACGTGATTACATACGAAGTGGAAAAAATTTAGAGAAAGCCGAAGGGCTTTTGCGCGAAATATTAAAAGATTCGATTTATCGGGGTAACGACAAAATTTGGAAAATGCTCTTCGATGCACAGCAAAAACAATACGAGCAGTTCAACGAGAAACTCTATTTACAACAAAGCATCGATACTGCAGCATTCTTTCAAGTGGCTCATCGCATGTTTAACACACTCGAAGGACTTGATTCTGTCGAACAGGTACCTACTGCAAATGGGAAGATTAAAATGAAATATCGGGAACAGAGCGCCGCCATCCTCAATCAAGTTCGTCCTAACCTCTTCAATGGAGGACTCTTTTTCGCACGCAATCAAGACTATCAACAGGCCTACACCCTGCTCAACAGTTACATCAGTTGTGCCGAGAAGCCACTCTTTAAAGACTATCATTATGCCGAAAAAGATGCCAACCTGCCCATCGCTGCCTATTGGTCGGTCTATTGTGGATATAAAATGCACGACGCAGCAGCCACGCTTCACTATGCAACTTTGGCTGAAAAAGACCAAACGCATGCGGACAACTTGCTACAATATTTAACTGAGACTTATTGGCAACAACGCGATACCACACGCTATCTGCAAATCCTGTGCAAAGGTTTTCAAGCCTACCCCCACAATCCTTTTTATTTTTCGCACTTGGTGGAGTACTATCATACACTGGGTGATGATGCAACAGCACTGGACTATTGTAATCGGGCACTACAAACAATGCCTAACAACGTGCGCTATCGTCTCACGAAAAGTTCGTTGCTGCTCAACATGGGACGCTATCAGGAATGCCTGCAACTCAGCAAAAAGCTCATCGCCGAAAACGACACGTTAGCCGATGCACAGCTCTATGCAGGCTTAGCCATATTCAATCAAACCATCATCTTGGACAAATCGCAGAAATATAACGCCAAGCAACGTGCCAAAATCCTTGAGCTCTATCGTGAGGCACGACCCTATTTGGAGCGCTATCGCCAGCTCAAACCCGATCAAAAGAAACAATGGGCACTGCCGCTCTACACAATTTACATGAACCTCAACATGGAGAAAGAATTCATTGAAATGGAGAAACTGTTATGACGATTGAAACGCTTACCCAAAAACTGCATCTCACGCTCAACGCCATGCAAACGGCAGTGTGCGACGAGCTGTTGCAACACACGGACAACCTGATAGTGCTCTCGCCTACAGGGTCGGGCAAAACGCTGGCCTATCTCTTGCCGCTCACCCAACTGTTGGATGCACAAAGCAACCAAGTGCAGGCGGTGGTGGTGGTGCCCGGACGCGAACTGGCGCTGCAATCGGCCACAGTGCTCAAAGACATGGGCTGCGGATTGCGAGGTATGGCCTGCTATGGAGGGCGCGCAACGATGGACGAACACCGCAAGTTGCGCGAGGTGCAACCACAAATTGTTTTTGCCACACCAGGCCGTTTGAACGACCACTTGCAGAAAGGCAATATCGACACACACACCATTCGCTACCTCTTCATCGACGAGTTTGACAAATGTTTGGAGATGGGTTTCCACGACGAGATGCAACAGCTCATAGGATTGCTGCCCAAAGCCATTCGCTCTGTGCTGCTATCGGCCACACCTGCCGAGGAATTGGGCAGTCAAACGCTCGTGACCCGCTTCTTCAAGGTGCTGAATTTCCTGCCCGAAGATGAGCAAGTGTCGCAGCGTGTGACCATCTATCGCGTACAAAGTGAGGAAAGAGACAAGCTACCCACGTTGCGCCAACTGCTGTTATCGTTTCAGGGTGCAAGCACCATCGTGTTTCTCAACTATCGCGATGCCGTCGAACGTGTGGCCACTTATCTGTGCGAACAGGGCTTTGTGGTGAGCCATTTCCATGGCGGTATGGAGCAACGCCAGCGCGAAGACGCCCTCTATCGCTTCTCTAATGGCAGTGCCTCTATCCTGGTGAGCACCGATTTAGCAGCACGCGGCTTGGATATTCCCAATATTGCCAACATCGTGCACTATCATTTGCCCGAAACAGAAGACGGTTATGTGCACCGCGTGGGGCGCACAGCACGCTGGGATAAGCAGGGAAAAGCCTTTTTCATTCTTCACGGGCAAGAGCAGATTCCTGCTTATGTGGATGCCGATGTGGCCGATTTTGCGCTGCCCCAAGTGCTACTTGAACCCACACAGCCACACTTCCAAACGCTTTACATTGGCAAAGGTCGTCGCGACAAACTCAGTAAGACCGACATTGTGGGGTTCCTTTGCAAGAAAGGTGGGCTGAAAGGCGATGAGATTGGCCGCATTGATGTGCGCGACCGCTACACTTATGTTGCTGTGGCTCGCACGAAAGCAAAACAAGTGGTGCAACGCACACAAGGCGAAAAGATTAAAGGCCTTCGCACGGTTATTGAGGAAGTGCGCTAAGCCCTATTCTATTGGCATTCAAAACTCCTCATGAACCGCACAAAACTCTTGACCCCCTGCCTCGCATTGGGCTTTGCACTGGGGCTACAAGCGCAACGCCGGACGGTGCAAAACAGACCCTATACCGATTTGCGCCCTTGGCATCTTGGCATTGCGGTGGGCACGCATGTACAGGATATGACGTTGAAAAATGCGGGGCCACAACAGCTCACGGCACCCGATGGCACCAACATTGCAGCCAACATTGCCGCCGACCAAGACCGCTGGGATGCCGGTTTTCAGGTGGGTGTGCTGGGCGAGGCGTGCCTGTCCGCCCATCTTCAGCTGCGCTTAACGCCTACCCTCTATTTCGGTTCACGCCATTTGGTGTTCCACAACCACATGATGCCGACCCCAACTGGGCAGCCCACCGCGCAGCAACAAACACTGAAAACAGTGTATGTGGCCGCACCCGTTGACCTCATCTTTGCCGCATCGCGCCTCAACAACCATCGTCCCTATGTGCTAGCAGGCCTTGCTCCAGCTTTAAATCTGAGTGGACGCGGCAACGATTATGTGCGCCTGAAACCCTACGATGTATTCTTCGCCGTGGGCTTAGGCTGCGATGCCTACCTGCCTTTCTTCAAAGTGAAGCCCGAACTCAAATTCATGTTCAGCCTGTTGGACGTGCTCGACCGCCAACGGGGCCGCACCTTGGAAGACCATCAGATGCTGCCTTATGTGAAATCGGTGCGTTCGGCTCGCACACAACTCTTCGCCCTCACGTTTTATTTCGAATGAGTGGACGAAGAACGGAGTACCAAAATTCCCCAACAATCTTCTTGCACGCGCCGCTTTGAGCAGCAAACTAAGGAAGATTATTAACCCACAAATTGGACGGTTAATATTTCCTCGAGGATTTGTTAACCCACGAACTGGTGGATTAATTTCTCCCGTTGGTTTTATTAACCCACGAACTGGAGGGTTCATTCCACGTATGGATTTGAACGCATAACATGAAGAAAGCGCCACAGATGGGCGATTTCTTGTTCATCTGCGACGCTGAAAGGGGGCAATAGTGAAAGACTTACTGCCAGCACACACCCCATTTACATAGAAGGTTTGCATGATTGATGCTCGCCTTCTGCATTTATCTATTTACTTTTTGATACCAGTTTAGTGGGCAAATGCTACCGAATTGGCTTGAAATGTAGCTGCATTTTGCCCACAAAAATGGCGTTTTTACCATTGTGGTCAACGGGCACTTCGTGTCCATCCAAATCTTTTACATAACGCAGCGTCGTGAAAAAGCTGTGCGAATGGCCACCCAACACCAAATCGACACCACGCGTTTGGGCAAACACTTGTGGGTCGCCATCGCCCTCACGCAGCCAACCCAAATGCGAGATGCAAATGACAAGGTCGCACTTTTCACGCCCCTTGAGCAGCTTCACCATGTCGTTGGCCACACGCACGGGGTTGAGATATTTAATGGGCAGATAGTTTTTGGCCACCACCAAACCTTCTAAAGGCGGGTCGAGGGCAAAGACACCAATCTTCAATCCCTTGCGCTTGATGATGGTATAGGGTTTGACCACGCCATCGAGCGGTGTGCCCGTGAAATCATAATTGGAGCAGAGAATGGGGAAATGTGCCATCTTGAAAATGCGCACCATGTTGTTAATACCAAAGTCAAACTCGTGGTTGCCAATGGTTGCTGCATCATAGTGCATACGATTCATCAACCCAATCTCCACCTCACCTTTAAATAATGTGTAGTAGGGTGAACCTTGTGAGAAGTCGCCGCTATCGAAAAGTAGCAGATCTTTGTCGGCCTTGCGCTCTTGTTGCAGCATGCTTAGACGGCGCACGAAGCCGCCACGACCGGCCCAAAGCGTATCGGCCAGTTGCTCACTCAACGGCATAATGCAGCTGTGGGTGTCGCTGGTGTGAAGAATGGTGAGCTGTTTTTGCGCCATCAGCGGCCATGCCATGCACAGAAGCACGGCGGCCATCACCGCGCGCAATCTCGGGATGCGTAGATAGAATAATGTGTTCATTGTTTGCTAAGAAAAGAAAAAACTTATTTTTCAACCACGATGCGCCCTTCAACCTGGCTGTTCACCGGCTCGCCCTGCGCCATTTTGTGGCGAAAATAATTAGTAATGATGAAGCGGGTGTCGTTCTCTTGCGTCTTCGGCGAATTGAGATTTGTGCCCGATTTGAAAGCCGTGAGCTTGTCGTTGCCCTGTGCCAAATAGTCGATTGTGGCAACGCGATAGGAGGCTTTGTCGTCGATGGGACGGCCGTTGAGCGCACAGCTGCGCAGCTTGCGGTCGTTGGTAAACACGAGTTTCACGCCCTTGCTCACCCCTTCGCCACCGGTGTAGGCCATTTCAGAAAAGAGTTCTTTCACCTTCTCGCCCGAAAGCGTCAGGAAACAGATTTTGTTTTCAAAGGGAGCAATATCCACGATATCGCCAAAAGTCACCTTGCCTTTCTTCAACGCCGCACGAATGCCGCCCATGTTGTAGACTGCAAAGTCCACCTGCTCGTTGTAATCCTTCGCCGCCCAGCACATGATATCGGCCAGCAAATTGGAGAGATCGCTCTCGGGACGATGCACCGCCATGTCCTTAGCTGCCTCACCCACCACGGGACTCATGATGCTATCCACCACATGTCGATAAGGTTGCAGAAAGGCGTTGGCTTCAGGTTCGGGCGTGGCATCATAGCGCTTGTCGATGAGTATGCGGCTGCGCGTCACGTCGGTCAGCACATAATGTTGCCGACACGAAGCCAAGGTCAACAACAAGGGTGCCATCCATAAAAAAGTTGTTTTGCAATTCATACGTTCTGTTTTAGGCATACAAAGGTAGCGAATTTGCAGAAAAATGCGAAGTAATAGTGTTAAAAACAAAAAAAACAAGTCTTCAAGAACCATCTACCACGTTGTTTTTTGTATCTTTGCACCGCTTTACAACGTAACCGCTGCTGACAGAAGAGTTGTACAACATGTTGCGTTGGGCAAGAAACAAATTTAATTTTATAAATAAAATGGATTTAATTAAAGTTGCTGAAGAAGCATTTGCAACCGGAAAACAGTTCCCAACCTTCGGTCCTGGTGACACCATCACTGTGGCTTACAAGATTATCGAGGGAACGAAAGAGCGTATTCAGCTTTATCGCGGTGTAGTGATTAAGATTTCAGGACATGGCGAAAAGAAGCGCTTCACGGTGCGCAAGATGTCGGGAACGATTGGTGTAGAGCGTATTTTCCCACTTGAGTCACCCAACATCGATTCAATTGAAGTGAACAAGCGTGGTAAAGTTCGCCGTGCAAAGTTGTATTATCTTCGCGCACTCACGGGCAAGAAAGCTCGTATTGCCGAAAAGAGAAGCAGCAAAACTGCAGCCGAATAAGCACCGCTCCTTTTCACAAAGAAATAAAAAGAGGTGGAACACGTTTGCGTGTCTCACCTCTTTTTATGTGTGCTATATGGCCAACAGCAAGCCATTGCCGCAAGCATCGGCTGGTATCCGCTGTGTGCACACACCATTTTTGCACCATCATTCCTGCGGCGTTTCTTCGTCTAAGAACGTCTTTCGCAAACTTTCCCAATCCTGAAAGCCCGCAAAGAGTGCTAAACGATCTAAAAAAGCTGTTGAAGGTTTTTCATGCCCCACTAAATAAGCCCATAGCCGTTTCAGCGAACCCGCTGACAAATGCACGTGGCTATGAGCCAAAATTGTTGAGGCTCGTTCAAAATCTTTCTGAGGTTTTGCATGCTCTACAAGTCTGCTTTCCCCATGGTGTAGCAGCTCATTCCATTTGCGTTTCATAACCTTTATCGAAATATAATCCTGTGGTGCAAAGGTAATCATATTTTTTTATTAACTTTGCAAAAACAAAAAATAAGCCCCCAAATGAAAGAATTAACGTTGAAGTATGGGTGCAACCCCAACCAAAAGCCTTCCAAGATTTTCATGGAAGAAGGTCAACTCCCTCTCGAAGTGCTCAACGGCCACCCCGGCTACATCAACTTTTTAGATGCGCTCAATGCGTGGCAGTTGGTGAAAGAATTGCAAGATGCCACGGGATGGCCTGCCGCAGCCAGCTTTAAACACGTCTCGCCTGCCGGTGCTGCTATCGGTTTGCCACTCACCGACACGCTCAAGAAGATTTATTTTGTCGACGACATCGATGAGCCGCTCTCACCCATAGCCAGTGCTTATGCACGTGCACGCGGTGCCGATCGCATGTGTTCTTATGGCGATTTCGTGGCTTTGAGCACCACTTGCGACCTGCAAACAGCACTGCTCTTGAAGCGCGAAGTGAGCGATGGCGTGATAGCACCATCCTACACGCCCGATGCTTTGGCCGTGTTGCGGGAGAAACGCAAAGGCACTTACAACGTCATTCAAATCGACCCCACCTATGTTCCGGCGCCCATTGAGCGCAAACAGGTGTTCGGCATGACGTTCGAACAAGGCCGCAACGAGGTTAATCTGACCGACGACGCACTCTTCGCCGATGTGCCTACACGCAACAAAACCTTCACCCCCGAAGCAAAACGCGACCTCATCATTGCACTTATCACCTTAAAATATACGCAAAGCAACTCGGTTTGTTATGTAAAAGATGGGCAGGCTATCGGCATCGGAGCTGGCCAACAGAGTCGTATCCACTGCACCCGGTTAGCGGGTTCAAAGGCCGACACCTGGTGGCTTAGACAATGTCCAAAGGTGATGAACCTACCATTTAAGGAGGGAATTCGCCGTGCCGACCGCGACAACACTATAGATGTTTACATCAGCGACGACCATGAAGACGTGTTGCGCGACGGTGTTTGGCAACAGTTCTTCACCGAGAAGCCTGCCATTTTAACCCGCGAAGAGAAGCGCGACTGGATTGCACAAAACACGAATGTGGCGCTCGGCAGCGACGCCTTCTTCCCCTTTGGCGACAACATTGAGCGTGCCCACAAGAGCGGTGTGCAATACATTGCGCAGGCAGGAGGCTCCATCCGCGACGACAATGTCATCGAGACCTGCGACAAATATGACATCGCCATGGCCTTCACCCACGTGAGATTGTTCCACCATTAAGCCACCCTTTATGAGCGATATTGACGAAATCATCGAGACGGGGTTGGTGTTTCGTGCAGCACCCAAAGCGCAAACGGGCAACAATAAGGTGAAAACCAAAGCCAAAAAGAAAAAATATATCACGGGCGCACACGGCTCAGGCAGTGCCAAACAAAAGGCTAAATACCAAGAACAGCGTGCCAAGCGCCACCGATAATCCAAACGCATATCGTCCACGGACGACGTATGTTTTCTTCACATAATGGCTGTTCGTCCGTGGACGAACAGCCATTATTATCATTTTTCGTTGTTCGCCCGTGGACGAACAAGCATTTTTATTAAAAGTAAGCGTTCGTCCACGGGCGAACAAATATTTTTATTAAAAACAAGCCTTCGTCCACCGTCGAACAAACATTTTCATCAAAAACAGACGTTCGCCACCTGCCGAACAAGCACTTTCATCAAAAACAGACGTTCGCCACTTGCCGAACAAGCACTTTTATTAAAAACAAATGTTCAGCACTTGCTGAACAAGTAATTTTATTAAAAACGGGTGTTCCGCACCTGCCGAATACCCGTTTTCATCAGTTCTCGTCTGCTGCACAAACGCAGCAACGATGGTTTGCCTTAGAAATAATAAACCATGCCCACTTGCCATGCGCTGGCACGCCCCTTTTTCTTGCCCGAAATATCATTAAACACACTATTGGCTGCTGAATTAAATGTGACATCTCCAGTTTTGCCACATGCCACATTATAATTGGCATGCACCTGAAAATGCTTCAACAACATCACACCAAAGCCCATATTCACGCTGAAAGCCGACGTCTTTAAACGCCAGTTGGCAGCGTCGTCATAAAAGCTTTTGCTCTTCTCGCCGATGTTAAGACCTATCTGTGGACCTGCAAAGAGAAAGACTGCTGCTGCATCGGCAACTCCTATCTCATAACGCAAATTCAGCGGAATAGCTATCTGTCGTTGCAACAAAGTAATGCCATCGTTCTCGGCATAGAGTTTGGCTTGGCGTTGATCGTAGATTGCAGCAATATCAAATCCCCATCCAGTGACGGGCGATGCCACACGCAATGTGGGGCCAAAGAAGTATCCTTCTTGGTTTTCTTTCTTCAACACGCGGTTCTTGAGCCAGAAATTTGTCACGTTTAGACCGCCTTTAAATCCAAAAGAAACATCGGTTTGTGCCTGCATGCTGGTACTCATACCGAGTGCCAACAATGCCCATAAAATCATTTTCTTCATGAAATAATACTTTTTATATGTTGTGATTAAAAGTTGAGTGTTCATTTAATGCCGTTCTCGGCGCACCGAAACGCGTGCCGGTGTGGTGCCCGCTGCCTTTTGACTTGCCCTGCGATGCAATCTTTTGGGCGCAGCAGTGGGCTTGTGCTCTGCTCGTTTTCGAATTGCTTTTGAGGCTTCTTTCTGCTCTGTAGCCATGCTATCCACCGAATCTTTGCGTGCTGGGTCGCCCCAAATCCGCGATTCAAAGGTCGCAATCTCCTGCTCTATGCGGCGCTGCTCCTGCGTCAAAGTACTGTCGTTGCCCAACGATGGACGCGTTTGTCCCAACAAATTGTCGGTCTTGTAAATCTTTCCACGATAGAGATGAAGCGTAAAAAAGTCGGCTAAGCTCATCGTCTCGGCCTGGTTGAGCGCACTCGTCCTCACCCGCTGTTTCGCCAAGGCCGGCGCAACATCATCATAACGCACCCAAAACAAGGGATAGCTCGTTGTGCCATGGCCAAAATCATCGTCGCGTTCTAAGATGGGACACAGCGCCACCACCTTACGATGAAACGAAGCAGTTGTTTGGTCATAATACGCACTCTCCTTGATATAATAGCGCTTCACCTCGGCCGAAGGGATATCGCTGTTGTCGATATGCACGCCCTTGTCGGTCTTTTCGTAAAAAATGTGGTGGTCGTCGAGGAACGTAAGTGGCTTGATGCGCGCATCGTCGGCAAAGCGTTCCTGCCCATCCAAACGATATTGATACACGTTTACACCGCCACGTGTCGGCCCTGCCATCATGAGTTTAAAAAGCAGGGTGAAGAGGTTCATGTTGCCATCCTCAGGCACCACAGGATAAGCCAGCCCCACATTGGCTGCATCATCCAATCGAAGCTCACGATAAACATCGCGTCGCCACACCACATCTTCACTCACCGGATTGGCCGTTGGGAACGTCAATTTTGCCCGCAACGTGAGGTTGTTGGCATTCGTTTTCTGCTTTTTCATTGCAGCCTCAGCCCGCCTTGCCGGCGGTTGTGCTCCCCCTGCGGTAACCATCGTCAGCAACAAGGCCGACAACAAGTATTTCTTTCTATTCATCTTACTTCACTATAATTTCTAAAGCACCCTGCAATGTGCGCACCACTCCATCGGGCCCCACTGCGCGAACATGGGTAATATAAAAACGACGATTGCGCGAAAGGCCTCGGAAGGTCTCACGCTGCCGGTCGGAAAAATCGGCTCCTGCCGAAGCGATGGGCACGGCATTGCCCAAGGCATCGAAGAAAACGGTTTCAAAACCCAACACACGGAAGGGAATATCCAAGAGGCCATCGTCAATGGCTGCCTGCACACGTGTGGCCGAAAGGAGCGCACCTTTGGACAGACTGCCGCCCTTAAAACGATTGGTTCCAAGGCCGAGATAGGCCGTTGGGTCGGGCAATTTGCGCACTTGGAAGGTCGTTGTGGGCAACAATCGCTGCTGTCCGTGGTCCATCGCCCGCACGGAAATGGTCACCGGCTGCCCCACAGCATGCGGCGTCAGCACATAATGGCCGTTGCCCTTTGCCTGCAATCTGCCTCCCGTTGCCATCACTTGCACCGCATTGGTCGGCACGCCGGGCACACTGACACTCATGGGATTGGGATAACCGGCATACAACACATTCATCATGTCGGCAGCTACGGTTGCTGTATGAGGCGCAGGAACCACACGATAGGTTTGTGTAAACGGACGACGAAGCCACTCTCCTTGACGGTTGCGCACGGCAATATAACCCGAGAAAGCGTGCTCGCCAAGACCCGATACCGTGAAAGCATATTGCCCATTGGGCGTACTTAGCGGTCGACCACCCACGACAATCTGCGGTCGCTGCGTTGTGTCAACCGCTGCCATCACAATAGAAGCCTTGAATGATTCGCCGGGATAGAGGGTTGTTTTCTCGGGAATGACATAAGCATTGAGCTGATTCACGCGCACATCGTGCACATCGATATTCGCCACCAACGTATGCAACACCTCGCCTTCCGCATAGCGCACGTCGCTTTGTAGCTTCGAAAGCTGCGTGACAGCAGCTGCTACAGGCATATTTTCAAAACAATATTCCTGCCAATTCTTACCATGTCGGCGTGCCTGCTGTGGCACCGTTGTGGCCAAATTGCTGCTGATAATGCTGCGTTGTTGGGCGTCGGCCACCATCGTGAGCAACTGATTTCGATATTGATTGATGGCGTTAAAAAGTTCTTTTCCACGACCAGTTCCCGGTGCAAGCATCACGATGTTGGCTGCTTCCACATTGTCTTTATGGCGAATAGCCGCCACATCGCCATCGTGACCATCGGCCTGTTGCACCAAAGCCACCTTCAAATCTTGCAGCAAGTTGTAGAGTGAGTCGCTAGCCTCCTTCACCTGTTTGGCTTGTGCAAACCATGCTTTCACCTTTTCGGGCTGCTGACTTAAGGCTTTGGCAAAGTCGTTATAGAGCGCCACATTCTCGCGCGAAGCATTGGCTGTGGTGCGCCTTAATCCTGCATCCACCAACGAAAAGCCGTCCAACACCTCGGTAGAGACGTTGAGTGCCAACATTGCCAACAAGACGATATACATGAGGTTGATCATCTTTTGGCGTGGTGAGATGAGCCGTTTGCGAATAGCCATTATGGGGTTTGTGTGGGTTGTGATGCGGCATCGCGCATGTTAGTGGTCATCGCCTCTATCATGCGGGCATAGATGCCATTCAACTGTTCGATGTGTTGTGCCAGCAATTTGGTTTGCATCTGAATGTCATCAATAGTGCCCATCTGCTGACTGGCACTCTTCAACTGCATTTCATACACCTTAGTGATGCCTGTAAGTGTGCGGTTGAGATTGGTCATCTCTTCACTATCCTGTGTCAAACGCTGGCTTTGCTCGCCCACCTTTTTATATAATAGCGTGAGCTGCTGCAACGCCTCCACATATTGTTGTTGTGCCTCGGCCATCCCTTCGGGTGCTGTTGCGGGTGGCACGATAGCTGCAGACAAAGGAGTTTGCATCCCTATGTTTTGTTTCTTCTCCACAGCCGACGGAGCAACAGAGGCCGTGGCAGCGACAGAATGCGCTGCAGATGCCACTCCATTCGGCTTCGCCTCATCAGTATGTGTGGAGAGCTCCATGCCATCGGTGGTCTTATCGAAAGGCCGATCGAAGGCCGAAAGGAAAAACACCACCACCTCGGTGCCCATACCTAAGATGAGCATCACATCGGCTCCCGGCAGATGAATGAGCTTAAACAGCGCACCAAGCACCACAATCGCCGCACCCCAACTATAGGCATAATTCAGAAAAGTCTGCCCTGCCACGCTGTCCATCCACTTTTGCAGCCGATAGACCATATTGATTTTGCTATATTTTGTCATCACTTTTTCGTTTGATTACTACTTGGGGTATGAGCCAAACTGCGCGCACAGCGGAATCCAATGTAGCAACGTGGCCGGTTTTGATATTCCCAACTGCGCCACGCCGAACGAATGAAACTCTCGGGGTCTTTCCACGATCCTCCGCGCACACTCTTTTTCTTCAACGCGTAAGGGTCTTCCTTTGCAGCTTGATAGGCCAACTGTGGATTCAAATCGTCCATGCCTTCAACCCCCGACTCAGTGTAAACGGTGCTCGTCCACTCGGCTACATTGCCTGCCATATCAAACAATCCGTTGGAATTGGCACCATAGATGCCCACCTTACTTGTAATGAGATTGCCATCTTCGGTGTAGTTTCCGCGGTCAGGTTTAAAGTTGGCATAGAAACAACCTCGCCCATTTTTCATCTCTTTATTCTCCCAAGGGAATTCATTTCCCTGCTTTCCTCGCGCCGCATATTCCCACTCGGCCTCGGTAGGCAGGCGGTAACGCTGCACATAACGCGCCTCCGAACCCAAACCTTTCAGCAGATAAGCCGTGCGCCAGGCACAGAAAGCGTTGGCCTGTTCCCACGTGACGCCCACCACAGGATAGTCGTTATAGGCGGGATTGCTGAAGTAATTGCGCAGATACATCTCGTTGTCGGCATGCTTAAAATCGTTCACCCAGCACGTGGTGTCGGGATAAATGTTGACGATATAGGTGTTCAAAAAGTCCCAAGGCCCTGTGCGAGGACGATCGATGGTTTGCTGCACAATCTGCCCATTGTCATCGATATAGGCCGTATCCTTTGAAATCATCACCACTTCATCGGCAGGCTTCACATCGGTGTTAAACTGGCGTTCAGCGGGATTCATGCGGTTTTTGCGCAACGCCGCCGCCGTATAATCATAGATTTCATAACGATAATTCATCTGCCGCCAGTCCAAAAGTTTCTCGCCCGTCACGGGATTGGTGACATAAAGACTTTCAAAAGCCCGCTGCTCCTCTTCGTTAGGATGGCGTGGAAGCGGCTTCTTCCAATTGATTTGTGGCGAGATAGCGTTGCCGTCTTTGTCCTCGGTTATCAGATAACTCTCGTCACCTCCATAGGCAGGATCGGCCAAACGCGTGCGCAAAATGCTGTCGCGCACCCACATCACGAACTGCTTATATTTGGCATTAGTCACCTCGGTTTCGTCCATCCAAAAGCCATCTACCGAAATATCCTTCACCGGAGTGTTGCTGCCCCACAACGAGTCTTGTTGCGCAAGTCCCATGTGGAGGAAGCCTCTATCCACCTTCACCATGCCATAAGGTGCAGGTTCTGAAAAGGGTTTGCCGCCACCCACGCCCACGACTTCGCCGCCGCGGCCTGCCAACGACATCGACCTGCCGCCGAAACAGCCCATGAAAGCCATTGCGATGAAAAGCAAACACCCTGTTCGTATCGTCTTGTAATTCATATCCTTTATAATATTCTGATGCTCTGATGACGGCCTCTGCGCTGCGAGCCCACGTTAATTTCGGTTTGATAGCCCACAAAACAGCCATGCCGCCCTTCGCGCAAATTGCTGCCCGAGGTGTAATATTCGTAATGATAGCCCAACACCACGCCATGAAATGTGCCCCCAACGAGGACGGTAACGGCATGTGTAGGACTGTAGGTCAGGCCGCCATAAACCTGTTTTTTGTCACGTTGATAAACCATGCGTGCGGTGACATCGGCACGAAATTTCTTTTGTGTGGCCTGCAAGAGCGCCGACGTTTTAAGCGTCAAATGGGGGTTGCGAAAGTGCATATCATAGCCACCCACCAACGAATAAAGGGGCTTATGGGTCACCGCATAGGCGGGGGTAAGCTGCAACGTGGGCGCATTGGGCGCATGAACCGCAAATCCTGCAAACCACAATGGCTGCGCATAATACACACCAACACCCATCGTCATTGCATGTTCTGTTACTTTTGACGTGGGCCAGGCAGGGTTATGGGGTTGACTGGGGTCGAGCTTTTCTCCATCAAACGTTTCGGTCAGCAAGCCTATCTGTGCGCCTGCGGCCAGCGTCCCATGCCCCAACGGAAAGTGATAAGCATATTGCAACATCACCTGTTGCTGCGTGGAAAGGTTCAACTGGTGACGCATCCATTGCAACCCCACACCATGTTGCTGGCGGGACAGCGGTAAAGGGGCATCGGCAGCCACATAGAAGGTACGCGGATGGCGCTGCGCTCCTGCAAAACTCAAAGTCCCCTCGGCACGCAGATGCAACAACTTATCTGCACCTACAGCCGCAGGGTTGACCACAGACTGCAAGTCGAAGTAATGGATAGGCGCCTCATTGAGTTGCGCCCGCAAGGGCATTCCAAATGACCAAACCATCATAACTACTATGATTTTAAGCTGAAGCCTCACTTGTTTATAACGTTTTTTCTGTGCTTATATTGCCCTTTAAAAAGCCATTCCTCGTCACGGGCCGCGCCATTGGTACCAAGTTCCGTTTTAAAAGCGATGGTTTTGTGTAACAATGTAGCGCATTTTACAGCGTCATCTCGCACAGATTATAGTGCAATCACGCCCACTTTTGTTTGCCCTCGAGCAGCAACCAGCTAATCTCTTACGCTACAACAGCTAACAAGCAACCATACAAATGCTGTTATTCATAACCGTTCCTCCGTACAAGAGCTGACATAACACATGAGGATAAGAACAGACAAAGGCCGCTCTCAGTGCGCGACCTCTGTTGCTTCCACTCCTCATCGCCAACCGATGAAAGGAGCATTAATACTCATCATCATTCCAAAGGAAATCATCCTTCGAAGGGTAGTCTGGCCAAATATCTTCGATGCTTTCATAAACATCGCCCTCATCTTCTATCTCCTGCAAATTCTCTAACACTTCAAGTGGTGCCCCCGAACGAATGGCATAATCGATTAATTCGTCCTTTGTTGCAGGCCATGGCGCATCTTCTAACTTTGAAGCTAATTCAAGTGTCCAATACATAGGATTTCGATTTTTATTAGTTGTTACAATTTTTGGGTGCAAAAATAATCATTTATCTTGTATTGGCAAGAAAATGCACTTATTTTTTCTTTTCCTTAGCAATTTTATTGTGCAAAGTTCCTTTGTAAATCCTAAAATAAAGGTGCAGCACGAAGAATCACACCATGGGTTGCTTACCAACTATTCCCTACGCTATCTCATGGAAGATTATGCCAAGAAAGTCGACTGCTACGAGTCGCTTACCAACTATTCCCTACGATATTGTGCTAAAAAGTACATACTCCAACAGGCCGATTTACCCACAAATAAGTTCTTCTTACTGAGTTAAAGTATTAAATGTTGTTGTAAACAAAGATTTCTTCGCACCTTCTTTTGCCAATCAAAAAATAGGGTTGTATCGTTAGTTTTTAAACATTACAATAGCAAGTAAAAGAAAAGACTCCCCACAATCTTGGATAATATACAACCTTTGCAAAGCCTTTTCTATTAATATAATTCATACTAAAACTCCAAACTTAATTGAGGCTCCAGCTGTTCACTTTTGTTTGACAACGTACACTTAATTCTTATTGTAATGGAAGATACTCATGGAGGGAACATGTGCTATTGTTGATATTCTCCATCAGTTTTCTGGTCTTAATCCTTATTGTAATGGAAGATACTCATGGAGGCCTAAAAATGACAAACCCTGGTAGTGTCTAAAATAATCCCCCTCCTTATAACATTGTCGGAAAAGCAACCAACGACAACCCTTCACCTTATAATATCAGCGGCAACAGCCACGCCACCATCCTCCCTCCTTGTGACATTGGCAGAAAAGATACTCACGGCTGTTCCAGTCCTTGTAACTTTGTCGGAAAAGGCTACGCCCACCCCCTCCCACCTTTTAATATTGGCGGAAAAGATACTCACGGCTGTTCCAGTCCTTATAACATTGGCGACAGAGGCTACGCCCACATCCTCCCACCTTATAACATTGGCGGAAAAGGCCACGCCCACATCCTCCTCTTGAATATTATCGCGGGCGAGGGTATTTTTCGCGATAACAAGAGGTGGTTATCGCGAGCGAGGGTATTTTTCGCGATAACGAACGTTGGTTATCGCGAGCGAGGGCAATTTTCACGATAACGAGAGGTAGATATCGCGGGCGAGGGTATTTTTCGCGATAACGAGCAGTGGTTATCGTGAGCGAGGGCAATTTTCGCGATAACAAGAGGTGGTTATCGCGGGCGAGGGTAATTTTCGCGATAACGAGCAGTGGTTATCGCGAGCGAGGCCAATTTTCGCGATAACGAGCGTTGGTTATCGCGAGCGAGGGTAATTTTCGCGATAACGAGAGGTGGTTATCGCGGGCGAGGGTATTTTTCGCGATAACGAGAGGTGGTTATCGCGGGCGAGGGCAATTTTCGCGATAACGAGAGGTAGTTATCGCGGGCGAGGGTAATTTTCACGATAACGAGCACAAGTTATCGCGGGCGAGGGTAATTTTCGCGATAACGAGAGGTGGTTATCGCGAACGAGGGCAACTCCAAGTCGTTTTTATGGATGGAACCATTCGGCAAATGCCGCGCCAAAACATTCCACCCGTTTGAATATGCTGACAACCCCTCCGTCCGACTTTTCCTGCCGTCTAAATATATTGGCAAACTATCCAACAAACTATTCCCTCCTATTGAACGTGCTGGCAACCCCTCTTTTCAAATATCCCATCCAATTGGATATGCCGATACCCTCTCCGCCCAAGCATCCCCCACCGATTGGCATGCTGGCAATGGATAAAAAGAGAGTACAATGCCGATGGCATAGGTTACCAC
>NZ_AZHT01000004.1 GCF_000599605.1 Prevotella sp. HJM029
AGTATTACACTAATTGCGCTTTCCCACTCATTATTATAGTTTCGTTCTCCAATAGCCTTCATTGCTTGTACCAAAAGTCGAGTAACCTGTCCTTTCAAGGCAAAGTTCTTAGGTACTCCCCTTTTGAAAGTGATAGTCCTATTGCCACATTTGATTTTTCTTGCAGACCCACTGGTAAGAAAAACGGGAGACATAGTCACTTGTTCTGACAGTCCGAGCATATTCAACGCCGTACCTCCTGTCGGGAGAATCTCCGCATTGTCTCTTTCTGCAATCGCACGAGCAATCTCCTCTGTAGTAGGATAAACTATACCGAATTTGGTTTTCTTCGCTTTCAGGTATATACCACGAGATAATCTTAATAACAATCTCTGTCGGACAAAATCTGATAAGACTTTGCCAACATACTCGTCGTTGTATTCTGGGAAGCTATTGTTAAAGAACAACGTACCAGTGACAGCTTCATCTATATAGCACCTAAGAATATCAACAACCTTTTTTTCTTTATTACTTATTAACATACATTAAGTCGGTTATTTTTGCAAAAATAACGAGTATTTCTCATATTCCAAAATTCTTTGAAGTGTTTTTAATTTGGATTTATCATTTCCATTCAATTTCGGAATATCATTTAGTAAAGATAGAAATATAATGCAAACAGTATGTTTTAAAGAAAGATTACTAATAAAAGTTGTATGTAGTTTTTAAGTAGTAACTGGAGATTTCTCTTACTAACGACGCCACAAAACTTTCTCTTTCACCATCTTACTCCTTATTGTAGTTATGTAGTAAGATATAATCGGTGAAAGAAAAAGGAAATCAATACAAATAGTTAGTTATTCGTGTTACCGAGCAGAAATATCGGTGTTATCACGGATGCAGATTTCTGCAACCTCTCACAGAGATACTT
>NZ_AZHT01000005.1 GCF_000599605.1 Prevotella sp. HJM029
AATATTGGTGAAGTCTTCCAATCTGCACCCCGATGAAAGGAGTGCAGGCGAGGAAAATATTTATGCAAACGAACAACTAAAAGCTTATGCTCCGCTCTATCCGCTTCCTGTCATCATCGTCCTGTCGTTTCAGTTGGACAGCATAGAAGCGCATTTGTTCAGAAAGTATCTCTGTGAGAGGTTGCAGAAATCTGCATCCGTGATAACACCGATATTTCTGCTCGGTAACACGA
>NZ_AZHT01000006.1 GCF_000599605.1 Prevotella sp. HJM029
TAACCTATGCCATCGGCATTGTACTCTCTTTTTATCCATTGCCAGCATGCCAATCGGTGGGGGATGTTTGTGCGGAGAGGGTATCGGCATATCCAATTGGATGGGATATTTGAAAAGAAGGGTTGCCCGCGTTTCCAATCGGATGGAATGGTCGGACGAAGTGTTTGCCAATATATCCAAACGGATGGAATGTTTTGGCGCGGCATTTGCCGAATGATTCCATCCATAAAAACGACTTGGACTTACCCTCGTCCGCGATAACCACTGCTCGTTATCGCGAAAAATGGTCTCGCTCACGATAACCACCTCTTGTTATCGCGAAAAATGGTCTCGCCCGCGATAACCACATCTTGTTATCGCGAAAAATGCCCTCGCTCGCGATAACCACTGCTCGTTATCGTGAAAATTGCCCTCGCCCGCGATAACCACCACTCGTTATCACGAAAAATGGCCTCGCCGACGATAATATTCAAAATAGGGCTGTGGGCGTGGCCTCTGCCGGCAATGTTATAAGGAGGGAAGATGTCGGCGTAGTCTTTTCTGCCGATATTAAAAGGTGGGAGGGGGTGGACGTAGTCTTTTCTGCCGATATTAAAAGGTGGGGGGAGGTGGGGGTAGCCTTTTCCGCCAATGTTATAAGGAGGGGAATTGCCGTGAGTATCTTTTCTGCCGATATTAAAAGGTGGGAGGATGTGGGCGTAGCTTTTTCCGATGATGTTACGAGGTGGGAAACTTCCGTGAGTATCTTTCCCGACAATGTTACAAGGTGGGAGGCTGTGGTCGTGGCCTTTTCCGATGATGTTACGAGGAGGGAGGTTGTGGTGGGTGGTTTTGCCGATGATGCGCCTGCAAAATGTGTAGTCAGAAGTGGAGCTTTTAGTGGTGTGGTGGTGGGTTATTGTGGCGGCGGGGTTGCGTTTGGCGATATAATAGCCGATGGCAGCTGGTGGCAGTTGCAAAGATAGGAGGCGTTCTCGACTTTGGGATGGGGTGTTTTTGAGGATTCGCTTGCTCATGGGATTTGAAACGTATGTTTTTATTGCTTTTTCTTTGTCAGTTGCGCATTTGGCTTGGTAGGTGGGCGCGTTGGTGTTGTGTGGTTTTTGGAGATTGCTGTTCCATTGTGCTGACGTGGTGTGTTGGCTGAGGGTTAATGTTTGGTTGGGTGAAGCATAATGTTTATCTTTGCAGGCGCGTTTAGGTTGCATAGTATTGGTTGGTGCTGCAGGGCGCGATAGATGAGATGAAGGCGACAATTGCGTTTATAAGGGATAGGTTTGAGCGATTTAACGCACAGATGTTTGGTGGTGAGCTACCTTGGTTGCCCATTGGGCTTAGTCGTGCGAGGACTTTTGTGGGTATGTGCTCGTTTAAACGTCGTCGGTTTTTGGGTGGGGGAGTGGAGCATTATGATTTCAAACTGCGGATTAGTGAGCGTTTTGATTTGAGTGAAAGTGAGCTCGAAGACACGATTATTCATGAGATGATACATTATTATATTGGTGTTCATCAATGGCGTGACACGAGTGCGCATGGGCGGCTGTTTCGGCGGCTGATGGCTGATATTAATGAGCGGTTTGGTCGGGAGGTTTCGGTTTCTCATCGTTCGACGAAGGGTCAGCGTGAACAGCTGGTTGATGGTAGTGCGCGCTATCGTGTTGTTGCCGTTGTGCGATTTCGGGATGGTCGTGTGGGGATAAAAGTGTTGCCGCGGCAATCTCAGCGCATACTTTATTATTATTGTCAGGTTGGTGGGCATAGGGATGTTGCGCATGTTGCATTGTATATGACGCATGATGCTTTTTTTAATCGTTTTCCCAATTCCTCTTCGCTCAAGGTGCATTTTGTGAGTGAGGAAGAGCTGAGATTGCCTTTGAAAGGGGCTAAGGTGATAGGTGTGGAAGGAAATATGTTGAGTATGTAGCATTTTTATTTGCATGATAAGATACCTGCCAAAGAATTTTTACTGCTTATAAAATGAAAATGGAATAGAATAGATTGTGTGTTGCTGATTTTTTTATATCTTTGTGCAGATTTGGAGTAATCCGAATCGATATTTTTTGTATGCAAAATCATATAAAAAGGTTGGAAAGGGTGAGCATTGTTTTGATATTTTCCTTATATTTGCAGCACAAACGGTTTATTAACAGCAAAAGATGGTGATTAAATGGCGTTTTTTAAGCAAAGTCTTAGTGTTGCTCATGGTAATTAGTTCCTGCAGCATGCCGCATGAGGAGGTGAGTGTAGTGGACAACAATGCTATGGTCTGCGATTTGAAATTGCGGGTTGGGATAGATGGTTTTCAGCATCGCGCTTCACGTGCTATCGTGCCTATTGCGCAATTGTGCAGGCATATTGATATTGGCATTTATAATCGGCAGGGTACGTTGATACGCGTATGTCATCAACAAGCCGATGAAAAAGATTTTGGGAAGTTGAGCTTTCGCTTGAAGAAGGGAGAATATAGTCTTCGTGTTGTTGGGCATAATGGGCGTGAAGCCGTTGATTTAGATGATTTCAATCGCATTGCTTTCCATGGTGTCATGACCGATTCCTATCTCTATGCGGGTGAGATTTCTTTGCAAGGTTCCTCTGTTGTGCAGGTTCGTTTGGTGCGTTGTGTGGCTTGCGTACAGTTTGTAGTCAAAGATAAAGTTCCGGCTTCTGTCACACAATTTCGTTTCACCTACTCGGGTGGTTCCACAAGTTATGATTTAATGAAGCAAAGTGGCTCTCGAAGTTCAACTTTGGTGGCGTTGTTTGATGTTGCCGATTCTGCGCGTCGTGATAGCTCGGTATATACTTTTTATGCGATACCTCTCAAGCGCCAACGCACACTTGACGTGCTTGTCGAGGCGCTAAACCATAAGGGAATGGTTGTGAAGAAACTCTATCGTCCAGCGGTTTCAATTCAACCCAATGTCATTACGCGATTTAGTGGATGCTTTTTTGCAACAGCTTTTTAATTTTTTTGTTGCGTTTTTGGGGGACTAAAAGACAATTATGACCCTCTTTCGTTAAAATATAGGGGTAATTATCAATATTTAACACAAAAAAGCTGACTGAACATTAAAAAGATGTTACTTTTACACCGCAAGCCTTAAGCTATCCTAATGACTTTGTTTATGGCAATGTTTGTTAGAACCTTTATACTTTGAGGATTTGCCCTTTGATACGCTACATTTATATTAAAAATACACGCGATGAAAATTATGAGATGTAATCTTTTGTTGGGCGCCCTGCTATGTTGTTCATTAGTAGGTCATGCGCAGTCTAAAACCACGTTGAGTGCCGAGGTTTATGGTTATCGGCGCGATATGGTTTATTTTGATTGTGTGCAGTCTCCTTTTATCAATGCCGAGTTTCATACGAATCCTGGCGAGACGCATGTCTATTCTTTTGATACGTCGAATTTGCAATGTATGCTAATTAATGGGCAGACCAACGTGTTGCTTCTGCCTGGCGATAGTGTGCATGTGGTGGTGAAATATGATGAGAAGCGTATCTCTGATGTTACTTTTAGTGGCATGGAAAAAGCAGTAGAGGCGAATCGGCTGTTATATCGTATAGCCAATCTTCGTCGTGAAATGCGTTATAAGAGCCAATTGTTAGCTTGTGCGGTGGTTGATATTAAACCAGCACAACGCATTGCCGATTCTCGACAATTGTTAGCAAAGGTGCAGGATATGGTAAAGCACGATGCGAAAAAGCTCTATCCAATGGCAGTAGATTACATTCTGGCAGAGACTGAAGCGGCCGTCTATACCTCATTTATGGAATATCCACAAATGTATGCCGACATGCGCAAACTGCCTATTGCTGAGCAAGGTATAGGTGACTATTGGAAATTGATGGATGGCGTAAAATTGCGCAAGAGTGAAGGGGCATTGCGCTGCCCAGAGTATGTTAGCTTCCTCATGCGTTATTGTTTTTATGAAAATGAGAAAAAGGCTACTCGACAGGGAAAGACTTATGCCACTCCACAACAGTTAGAAACCATGTTCCAGGCCTTGGAAACCTTTTATCAAGGGGCTCAACGCGATGCCACGTTGTACCAACTTTTGGTTAATTTTATCCGTAATGGTAAGGAAATAGAGCGTGTTAAACCGCTCCTTCAGACGTATAAGACGAAGTATAATACGGATAAAACCAATCTTGAGATATTAGAAAAGTTGTTGCAATGATTCTCCCTCTCTTGTGCTGAATATACCTTCTCCAGCAGCTATTTTATATTTATTCGAATCCCCTAAACATCCTTCTTATCTATGGAAAAGCGGAATATTAGTTCACCTTCCCATTGGGCATGGCTCACTTTGCTTTGCCTATTGTTCCTGTGTTCTTCAAAGCTTTATGCCCAACGGCAGTTTGATGATTCTTGGAAAAATGCCCCCATTACCTTGCGCATTAGTAACGAACCTTTAAATATAGTTTTAGAAAAGGTTGTCAAACAGGCAGGGGCGACTTTAGAGTTTCAAGATGTTGCGCTCGTAGGCATTACCAATCCTACCTCTTTGAATGTTAAAGATATGCCTTTAGACAAAGTCTTGGGGCGGTTGATTGGTGATCAAAATGTCTTGATTCGTTACGAAAGTGGGCTTCATGTGGTCATATCGCCTTACCAAAAAGCGACACAATCTAAAAATTTATTGACTGTTGAAGGAAGTGTTACCGATGCCAAAACAGGAGAGCCACTCGTAGGTGCGACAATTGTTGTGACAGATGGCACCAAAGATGGTGGCGTGAATGGTAGCATTACCGATGTCAATGGTAAATTTTCATTGCAGGTTCCAGCAAAATCCTCTATCAAAGTTTCTTATATGGGCTATGAAACTCTTTCTCTTCAAATCACTCGTAAGAGTGTGGATTTAAAGATTAAGTTGAAAGAGGATGGCCAAATGATTGGTGAAGTAGTTGTCACAGGTTTGAGCAAACGCAGTAAATCCAGCTTCACAGGTAATTATGTTTCTGTCAAAGGTGATGAGCTTCGCAAACTCAATCCTAATAATATTCTTAAGAGTCTGCAATTCTATGACCCCAGTTTTAAAGTCTTAGAGAGCAATACGCGCGGTTCTGATCCCAATGCTCAACCAGAGTTTCTGATACGTGGTGACCAGAATTTGGGTACGACAGCCTCTTTAAATAGCATGGATTTGCTCCTTGACAATGTGTCAAGTCGCCCTAATACACCCTTGTTTGTTCTCGATGGTTTCATTGTTTCTATGAGTCGTGTGTTGCAGCTCGACCCAGAGTTGATAGAGAATGTTACCATTTTAAAAGATGCTGCAGCCACAGCCATTTATGGTTCTCGTGCATCTAATGGTGTTGTTGTGATTGAAACAAAGGTAGCTCCAGATGGAGTGCTATCTGTAAATTATAATGGTGGTGTGACAGTGCAAGCTCCCGACCTCACTGATTATAAGCTCATGAATGCCCAAGAGAAATTGCAAATGGAATGGGATGCAGGTGTTTATGACCCCACATCGGCACAAAGCATGAATGTATATAATCGGTTGTTGCGTAATGTGCTGGCTGGTGTTGACACTTATTGGCTGAGTAAACCTTTGCGTACAGCCATTGCCCATCGCCATACCCTCACTGCTGCGGGTGGTACAGAGGCCTTCCGTTATAGCTTAAGTGTGAATGGAACGTCCACTCCAGGTGTGATGAAAGGGTCAAGTCAAGACTTAAAGAGTTTGAATTTTAGTATGACTTATCGTAAAGAAGAGCTTTCTGTTGGGGCAAATATCAATTTAGCTGGAACCACAGGACATAATTCTCCTTATGGTTCGTTTGCTGAATATACGCGTGTTAACCCCTATTATCGTCCAACAAACGACTATGGTGAGTATCTTCGGCAATTGGATAACCATACGGGTTCAGGGAGTGTACCTATCAGTAATCCATTGTATAATGCCCATGTTGGAATTAAAGATTTCAGCACCAATACCAATATCTCGGCTAATCTGAATTTGGAATATCGTTTATGGAAGAGCCTGCGTATGACAGGAAGTTTTTCTTATCTTCGTGGTATGGCACGTACTGAACGCTTCTTACCAGCCGATCATACCTCATTTCTCACCGAGTTAGATAAAACATTGCGGGGTAGTTATGCCAAAAACACAGGTGAGATGGAATCATGGTCAAGTAATATAGGTTTCAATTGGAATGGTACATTTCAGAAACATTTACTGAGTGTCTTCGGTAACTGGACAGTTACCGAAGATAAGAGTAACTATATCAACCTCTTTGCAAAGGGCTATCCCGATTCACATATGGATGATTTCCTGTTTGGGAACAAGCTTACAACGACACCAAGTGGTTCTGAAGCGATTTCAAGAACGATGGGTTTCATTACCCAATTGTCTTATAGTTATGATAATAAATATTCGGTTGACGTGAATGTGAGTAGTGAAATCACTTCACGTTATGCCGACCATCATCTCACACCTTTCTGGAGTATTGGTGCACGGTGGAATGCTTATCGTGAGAAATGGTTAGCTGGACGCGTTTCTAATCTTGTCTTTCGTGCAACGTATGGCATCACAGGTTCTCAAAATTCCAGTCAGGCTGATGCTATTGAGTATTATACTTTTAGCAGCACTATGCGCCCTTATACCTCGTTTGCAACTTTAGGAGCGGTGTTGTCGCGCTTGAATAATCCCGAAATTAAGTGGACAAAAACCGACAATATGAGCCTTGGTGTCGACCTCGGTGTATGGAAGAATCGCATTAATCTGTCGTTTAATTATTATAATAATATTAGTCGCCAGCTGCTCACGAATTATGATTTAGCACCTTCTACAGGCTTTGAATCGCTGTATATCAATGCAGGTGAGTTGCAAAATAAAGGATTTGATGCGACACTTAGTATCATTGCACTGCAAAATCTGCGCAAGCAGTTCTATTGGACTGTGGCTGTTGGTATGAATCATAACCGCAATAAGATTCGTAAGATATCTGAGTATTTGAGAAAGATGAATGAAGAACAACTCAAATCGAAGTCTGCTCCTTTGCCCATTTATCAAGAAGGCAAATCTACAACCACCTATTATGCTGTTCGTTCTTTAGGCATTGATCCCATGACAGGCAAAGAAGTCTATCTTACAAAGAATGGTGAGAAAACCTTTGTTTGGGATCCAGCCGATAAGGTTCCGGTGGGCGAAACAACGCCAAAAGTTAGTGGTACGATAAGTTCCTCAGTCAATTGGCACGACTTCTCATGCACCTTAGGTTTTATGTATAAATGGGGTGGTATCGTGTATAATCAGACTTTAGTTGATAAAATAGAGAATAGTAATATAGCTTATAATTTAGATCGACGTGCAGCTTTTAATCGTTGGCACAAGCCAGGCGATGTAGCTAAATACAAAAAGATTGATTTAAATGGTTCAGAGACGCCTGCTTCTGATCGGTTTATTATGAAAGATAATGAGCTTCGTTTGGCCAGTATCAATCTTGGTTATCGTTTTAAACAGACACAATATAAATTATTACGTCGTTTAAGTATTGATGTTCTTTCACTCAATTTCACAACGAACGATTTATTAAGGTTCTCAACAGTGAAGATGGAGCGTGGACTATCCTATCCATTCTCTCGTTCCTACACGCTTTCTTTTTCAATCATTTTTAAATAAGCCAGTATTATGAAAAGATTTATCCTACATCATTCTTTATGTTCTGCGCGCCAGATGCTTGTTGGTTTGTTGAGTCTCTTCTTATTTTGTGCCTGTTCAGATTGGTTTGATGTTGCCCCAAAGACCGATTTAACAGCTGAGAAACTCTACTCAACAGAGTCTGGATTTGAGAGTGCACTAACAGGAATTTATCTACTTATGGTTAGTCCTGATGCTTATGGTGGGAATATGTCATTTGGTCTTCTCGATCAATTGGCACAAGAATATGATTATCTTCCCGATGGTGCCGTTGATAAGTTGGCCATTTATAATTATGCAACGACCACATCAGGAGGATTTCAAACGAAACAAAAATTGGCGAAGTCGTGGATTAAACTCTATAATGTGATTGCCAATTGCAATAATTTTTTGAAATGGCTCGATACGAAGGGAACTGAAGTTATTCGCAATGAACAGACGCGAGATGCCTATCGTGGCGAAGCACTTGCTATTCGAGCCTATTGTCATTTCGACTTGTTACGTGCCTGGGGACCATGGAATTATGGTACGGATGCTGCTGCACCAGAAATAAAATGCATACCTTATCGCACCATAACGAATAAAGAAAAATTGCCTTTATTGCCTGCAAAGGAAGTTGCAGCTCGCATTTTACAGGATTTAACTACAGCAAAAAGCTTATTGTCATTCGAGAAAACGTTGCGTCTTGATGAGAGTGAAAGGCGTTTTCGTCTTAATTATCATGCCGTAAATGCTTTGATGGCGCGTGTGTATTGCTATCTCAATGACGCCCCAAAGGCCATTGCTTGTGCACAAGATGTGATAGAACATTGTGGATTAACTTTGAGTTCGAGCAATCAGGACGACCCTATTCTCTATACAGAATGTATTGCTGCACTGAATATGTATCACATGTCGGATAACACTTCGAGCTCTTGGGCGGATGGAGATAAGTTTACAACACAGTATTGTATGCGGCAGGAACATTTCAATACCTATTTCGAAGTGTCTGGCACGCGGCGTGAAGACATGCGTACGAAGAGTGCAGCTTTCTATGAACATAGTGCAACGAAGACCCTCCTCTCTCGCAAATATAATACCAATCCACATGAAGCGGTACCTTTGATCAGGCTTCCAGAAATGTATTATATCCTTTGTGAAATGAGTAGCAATATGCAACAGTCAGCCCAATATCTGAATTTCGTGCGTAATAAGCGTGGCTATTCTAAATCGCTTAATGTACAGTTTACGAATGATGCAGGACGTTTAGAAGCGCTTAATAAAGAGTTTCGCAAAGAGTTTTATGCAGAAGGACAATATTGGTTCTTTCTCAAACGGCATGGTATCACGCAACTTCCCTATGCAACAGATGTAGTATTGTCGAAAGAACGATTTGTGTTCCCCTTACCCGATGCCGAAAAAGAGTATGGTTGGACAGAAATATCTAACCAATGATATCAAAATAATCGTGTATCCATCTGTTCAAAATAAAAAGCATTATGATGAAAATTCAATATCAATTGCTCGCCGTAGCTTCTCTTTGTAGTTTGTTATTACAATCTTGTCGTGAAGAAGCGGTGTCAGTTTATGCACCTGAGAGTGATGGTGTTTATTTTAATTATTTAAATGAAGAGGAGTTGGCAGCGACAGTAAATTTTGGAGATTCGATTTTAACGCAACCCAAAGAAATAGCTGTCCCATTACAATTAAAAGTAATGGGCTACGCCTCTGAGCATCCGCGAAAGGTTGTTTTGAAGGCACGGCCTTTGCAAGGAAGAGGAACTATTAAAGTGGTTCTTCCAGAAGTTGTCTTTCAACCCAAGGAAATTACAAAAACGGTAAAGGTAAAAGTGCAACGGCCAGCTTTGCGTGATTCAACTTTTGGAGTTGAAGTTTATATCGATAGTGAAGATGCTGCAGCACAGATTGGTATGGGTGTGTCTGGTTATCAGGCTTTTAAAGTTTATGTGAAAGAAGCTTATACCAAACCCGATAAGTGGGATATGATGGCATTAACCTATCTTGGTCCATGGTCGGCAGACAAGCAAATCATGGTTGTGAAGCTTTCTGGGCGTAATGATTTCTATGCATCTTATGATTATTACCAGTTTGTACGTTGGAATTTAGCTGCAGTAGATAGTGTGAGGACGTTGCAACAGACAGCCCCAGAGAAAGCTGCTACCATTGATATTCCCTTTACAACCGATAACACTTATCCTAAACCTTGGTATTGGACCACACGTCACGACCATTATTTAGGGGTTTATAAGAGTGATGCATTTGTGAATTTATGTAATGCTTTGGAGGTGACAACAGCCAATGAAGCAAAACGACTTGTGGGAGATGAAACGGCTATGCAGCAGTTAAATGTTCAGGCAGTTCACCAAATGATGCTGAAATATAACACCTATTATTTGGATGGGTGGCGCCAAGGGGCATCTTATAAGGATAATTTCTATGTGCCAATGTTGCCTCATATAGAATATGATGTTGTCGAACCCCAGGCATGGGCTGATGAACAGGGTGGAAAAGCGTTAGTAGAACAATACTATGGTAGCTACTCTCCTGAGAAATATCGTTTTATGATTCAAGTGTGGATGGAGCATCAAGGTGCCAACTTTGTACTCAACCAACTATTCCCTATCATGAATGAATGGGGTAGTGTGTCGTGGGATGCGTCTATAGGTGGTGAAGCAGCTATGAAACAATGTAATCAGCTCTTCCGTAATGCTGCGGCTCATGGCAGTTATCCATTTAGTTTTCCTGTTGTACCTTAATGGCCTCGACAGCAGTATGTTAATCATATAGAAATGAAGTTGATGACCATTGGACGAGTAAAAGCTATTATTTTGGTGTCCAAAAGCAATGCTATTAAGTTGAAATTTGTGCCATTTTAGACTATAATATGATAGCTATAACTTTGTTCAGAAATAAACTTCATGGTGTACATTCTTTAAAAAATGGTTTTATGAACTTACGAACATTATTAGTATTGACTGGTGTTATTGCTTTATCTTCGTGTTATGAGGATAAAGGAAACTATAGCTATCATTTCGATAGCATGAATAAAATTGACACATTGATGTTTACACCTGCAGCCGTAGAGGCACTGACGGGCAAGCTAATTGAGTTTACCCAGCCTTTGACGGCAGCTGAGACGCATAAAAAAATAGAGGTGCAGGTGGGGCAATCTTTACAGAGTGGCCTTGAAAATTTGGACTTTACTTGGATTGCAAGTCACAAGAAAAATGGTAAAACAATTAATGATACACTTACTACGCGTGGCTATTTTGATGTCAATTTGCCTTTAGGACGTGATACAACTTTTGCCGTTTTGCTGCGTGTCTACGATCGAACAACAAAGCTTTCACGTTATGCTAATTTCCATGTTGCTACACGGCCTATTTATAAAAATAGTTTATTCTTCTTGCATGGGCAGCCTGGCGATGTGCATTTGGGTAATGTTGAAGTGGTTGGTGCTACTACAAAAGTGCGTAGTGATGCTTATAAAGTAGTATATCCTACTGCAACAAATCCTTTTGCACAGACCTATAAACTCATGTTCCAATATGGTTTAGTTTCTGAACGGCGCGATTTCGTGAAACGTTATAATTTGATAGCTTTCCAACCCGATGGCAATGTGAAGGTTTATGACCCTTTTGGTTTGAAAGCGCGCTTTACAAATTATCGGAATTTTGTGTTGCCTTATAGCAGTCATGGTGTATTTTTGCCATCCGTAGTCGGTATGGTAGGAGATCCCTCAAATCAGTCTGATTTTTATTATCTGCTCGGACGTGATGGACGATTTGTGACGGCTCGTGCCATCCCTTCGTTCAAATTCCCTGCTGCAACTTCGTCGGTTCCAACCTATCGTGTGACAGCTGCTACCATCACAGCTTCCGATTTTTTGTTTTGGGATGAGCAAAATAATCGTTTCTTGCATGTGAATAAAGAGGATAGCTATGGCATTTGGGCCGAACAACAAGCTTATGATGCAGAGTTAAATAATCCAGTTTTAGATGCGCATGTTGATTTCTCGGGACTTCCGGCAGGACTTTCTCCTGTAGGGAAAAAGGGTCTTTATGGCTTCATTCAAAATCGAGAGAATTATGATAAGGCACAACCTTATTTTATTTTTAGCGATGTGGCGGGAACGAATTATTATCTTTATGAACTTACCTCTACAGCAACCGATGATGGCGGAGGAGGTGGTGGAAGTAGCACCGAGCCTGCTTACACTATTAAAGGCAAGCTGTTACCAAACTTTACGCCTTCTGTTACTTCAACCATCTGTTATAATACGTGGTTTAGCACCAATTATGTGTTCTATGCCGATGGCGCAGAAGTGGTGCGTTATAATGTGAACAATGGTGACAAAACTGTACTTTATGCTGCTCCAGCAGGCTATACCATTTCGTGCATGAAGTTCTGTTCAGATGATAAATTCCTCTATTCAGGTGATTTAGGTCGTTATCTTGTGATAGGAATGAATCGGGGGGCAGAGGGGGCTGTAGCACAGCTCAAGTTGAATACCGCATCAGATGTGGATGAAACGTTTGCTGAATGTTTCTATGATACCGACGAAGAAGGGCATCACTTAGGAAATATTCTCGATGTGCAGTTTGTGCGTGAATATTCTTATCAATTACCAATTAGATAACAAAATATGAAAAAAGTAATACTTGCAACATGGTTTTTGGCTGCTCCAGCTCTTTTGTGGGCGCAGCAACCCACAACCATTACTGGGACAATAGAAGGAATTCCCTCGGGTAAACTCTATTTAACGGCGCGCGTATCTGAAACTCATCGGGACACACTTGCAGTGGCTCCGTTTTCCCCACAAGGTTTTTCGATGAAACATATCATGGTGAAAGAGCCGCTGTTTGCACAGATTTCTGTGGAAGGTTACCAAGGTGGTTTTTCTTTTATTCTTGAACCAGGAAGCACCTATCAGGCGCGATTGAAGAATGGCAACGATTGGATGATTCGTGGAGGAGTGTTGCAAGAGCGTATGCGTCTATTCGAAACTGAGAACCAGCAGCGATTGAAGCAACTGGCCGCTTTGCAACAAAGGTGTGATAGTTTGCGCAAAAATATGCGTTATGGCACTGCTAGCAAGATGAATGACAGTATTCAACAGTTGCAAAATGCTATAGAAACCTATCGTGAAACTTTTTTAGCAGCGAATGATAACCTACTCTCTGCACAGCTGATATTGCAAGCTGTTGAGCAGCATGATGCCAGTTTGGATGAGAGCCGCCAGCGTTATGAAGGGTTAGGAAATGGGGCAAAGCAGAGCCGAAGTGGTTTGATTTTGCAACAAAGAGTAGCACGTCTAAGCCAAGTGGGTACAGGAAAGCTGGCCCCTGACTTTACTCTTCCTACATCCGATGGGCAGCTTTTCACACTCAGTCAGATGAAAGGGAAAATTAAGATTGTGGATTTCTGGGCTTCATGGTGTTACCCTTGTCGGCTCAACAATCCTATTTTAAAACAGCTTTATAGTCAGTTCCATGCACAAGGATTAGAGATTGTGCATGTTTCGTTGGATGAAAATCGCCAACGTTGGTTAGAGGCTATTGCGAAAGATGGACTAACCTGGACTCAAGTCTCTTCATTAAAGGGGTGGAAAGACGAGGTTGCGCGCCAGTATAGCGTGTCGGCTATCCCAGCAATGTTTATTTTAGATAGTGACAATCATATTCTGGCTTCGGGGTTACGTGGCGATGCATTGCGAAATTTCATCGCACAACAGTTTGAACCTTAGCATGGCAATAGCAAAGAAAATGGTATTGTCGCGGGGTAGAGCATGAAGTGCAATGATATTCTTGAAAGAAATAAAATCAGTATAAACAATGAAAGTAAAATTAGTATTGTTGTTATTGTGTGCAGCAAATAGTGTGTTGGCACAGACGAACCAAACTTTTGTAATACAGGGAACGATGCGTGTTGACTCTTTGCGCAATGCGAATCAGACTGTGAAAAAGGTTTATTTAACCCACGAAGTGAATGGTACTGAGGAAGTTGTTGACTCAGCTTTGGTGACCCACAAAGCATTCTCCTTCCGCGGAACAGCTCCTAAGTATGTAGAGCCTTATCATATTTCGGGCTTTGATAATGGTACGATTCAGGTGTTTCTTGAGCCAGGAACCATCACGATCCTGCCTTTTGATGCGCGCTTCCCTGTGGGTGCCCAAGTGAAGGGCACTGCAGCAAATGATGTGTTCTTGGCTTATCGTGCGCAGAGCGAGGCCAATATCCAGAAAGGACGCGCACGTATGGAGCAAGCTTTAGCGGCACTTCCTGCCGAGAAGCGCAACGATGACAAGGCTTTTTATCCCTATCAGCGGTCGGTTTATTATGCCAACAGCCTGTCTCATCGTGTAGCAGCCATGCAGTTTGTGGCGCAACATTTAAACTCGCCCGTGGCACTTTACATTATTAAATATGACCTTTTTCGCTTTTTTACGCCTAAGGAGTTGGAGCAAACATTCTTGAAAGCTGTTCCACCAGCACTGCAAACGCATCCCATGTATATGGAGTTGGTGAACCAGTTGCGTGCGGCTAATCTGGCCGAAGGGAAACCTGCGCCCGACATTGAAGGGCAAACGCCCGAAGGAAAGACTCTTCGTTTGAGTGACCTGCGCGGCAAATATGTGCTCGTTGACTTCTGGGCTTCGTGGTGTGCACCCTGCCGTCGTGAATTTCCCGTGGTGAAACAAGCTTTGCAAGAAGCCGAAGGTTCGGTGCCTTTCGAAGTGCTGAGCTATTCGATTGACAGCAAAAAGTCCGAATGGACAGCCTGCATTGTGAAGAACGGATTAGCACAACCGCGCTGGCACCATATTTCCACGCTAAAAGGATGGGGTTCATCGGCTGCACAACTCTATCATGTTGAGGCCGTTCCACGCACGGTTTTGATTGACCCACAGGGTAATATCATGGCTTTTGATCTGCGAGGCGAGCAGCTCATCAATACTATCCGCAAACTTAAAAGTGGTGCCCTAAAGCCGCAAACAACCTCAGCCGAAGCAGGAGATGATTTCATGTTTGCCGTAAAAGATGACGAGCCGCAAATGGCTGATACATTGTATCAACAATACATGGCGCTCAGCGTGGCGAGCGAACGGCAAGTGGCGCGTGCATGTGAAGATTTAAAACGCAGTAAGGGAGCGACATTTTATGCCTCAGCAGCAGGGCGCAATGAAGTGATGCGCTTGCAAGTTATAGGCCATATTAACAGCATGGCCGAGCAATTGCAATTTCTCTTAAACCATAATGGTTGGGCGTTGATGCCGTTGTTGGTACAACGCGACTTTCTGCCTCGCTTCAACAAGGAATATGGGCGATTGTTTGTCAACGCTATGGCACCAGAAATTCAGTCTACACCCTATGCACAGCAACTCGATAATTGTGTCAAGGCGCTTAATTTGATGCAAGGCAACGATGTGCCCGATGTGACATTGACGTTGGCAGATGGTAGTCAAAAGCAGCTGAGCCAGTATCGTGGGCAGTATGTGTTGCTCACGTTCTGGGCCTCGTGGTGTCATGTTTGTCGTGAAGAAATGCCCCGTCTGAAACAGCTTTATGACGCTGCACAGCATGGCAAAGAGAAACTTTCGCTGGTGAGTATCTCTATCGATAAAGAGCTATCGGCATGGCGGCAGGCTCTGAAAACATGGCAAATCGATCTGCCATACTGGGTACAAGCGCATGATGATGCAGCAGCGCCATTGTCGGCAGTTAAACTTTTTGGCGTGAAGGATGTACCGATGCACGTGTTGATAACGCCCGATGGGAAGGTGATTTCGTTGACCTTACAAGGCGAAGAGCTCCAAAAGCGAGTGAAGCAGATTTTGGATGGCGACCTGTATTATGAAAGTGAAACGCCAAAGAAATAGTGCCTATGCAGCAAGCTGGTCGTTCGTGGTAGTAACGAAAGAGGGAATGTCCCCATAGACCAGCTGCTGAGAATTGCTAAATAGTTAGCATTATTTAACATTCTTGAGCAAAGTAATCTATTGAAAGTTTTTATATTTGCAAACATAGAAGTTTTTTTATAGACTTTTGAGAAAATATTATCTAACAAATCAATTTATCAAACCTCTTCTAATATGGCTTCAATAAAGCGTAAGCATTTATTATTGGGTTGTACGCAAGCAAGAGTCTTGTCGTTGGCAGCCGCCGGTTTAGTAGTGTTCGTGCCTTTCGTTGCGCCACAGTCCGTTCGGGCTGCAAGCGTGGCAGCGGTCGTTGCACAGAACAAAGTGATTACAGGTGTGGTAACCGACCCCGATGGTGAGCCGATTATAGGTGCCTCCATCACCGATTTAAATCAGTTGGGCGTGGGAACGGTTACCGATGCAAAGGGTCACTTCAAACTCAATGTCCCAGCAGGAACGACCATTCAGGTGTCGTTCGTGGGATTTACTGCTCAAGTGTTTAAGGTGAAAGAGGGCACGTCGACTTATAACGTGACGTTGCGCGAGGACCAGCAATCGCTCAATGAAGTGGTTGTCGTGGGTTACGGTGTGCAAAAGAAAGCCAACCTGACGGGATCTGTTGCCTCTATCAATGCCGAGGCTTTGGCCAACCGCCCCGTGTCGAGCGTGTCGGCTGCTTTGGCCGGAACGATGCCGGGTGTGACGAGCATTCAGCGTTCGGGTGAGCCTGGCGCGCAAACGGGCAGCATCACCATTCGCGGTCGCAACACCATCAATGCGGCCAGTCCTTTGGTGATTGTCGACGGTGTGCCCGGTTCGATGAACAACATTGATCCACAAGACATCGAGTCGCTTTCGGTGTTGAAAGATGCGGCATCGGCAGCCATCTATGGTGTGCAGGCAGCCAATGGCGTTATTTTGATTACGACGAAGCGAGGTAAGGCGGGACAGAAGACGAGGGTCGATTACACGGGTATGGTTTCGAATGCCAGCCCCACAACCCATTTGAAGTTCTTGGGCTCTGCCGACTATGCCATGCTGTATAACGAGGCGACGCGGAATGAAAATCCCAGAGAGCGCGTGCGTTATAGCGATGAAGATATTCAGAAGTTCCGCGATGGCAGCGACCCCATCGGTCATCCGGACACGGATTGGTATCGCGAGACCTTTAAGCGTTCGGCTTGGGAGACGCAGCATAATCTGTCGTTGAGTGGTGGAACGCAGACCACGACCTATATGGGCTCGGTTGGTTTTGTCAATCAGGCCGGTTTGACGGATGCGCGCAAATATAAGCGTTTCACGGGTCGTCTCAATCTTGATTCGCGCGTGACGAAGTGGCTGTCTATCGGGTTGAGCGCGTCAGCCTATCGTGGCATCACCGACGATGCTTATGAGTCGTCGGCAGCACTCGTTCAATATGTCAATCGCATTGCACCCACCATCCCCATCTATAATGAAGACGGCAGTTTCAATTATAGTGGCTTAGCCAATCCGGTTGCACTGCGCGGAACGGCTACGGGCTTGACGAAAATCTACGATACACAGTTCTTTGGAACGGTTTATGCTGAGGTGCGTCCTTTGGCCGGATTGAGTTTAAAGGCGCTTTATAATCTGCGTCACGATGCACGCGATTATCGCAGGTTTAAGAAGCACTTGGTTTATGGTAATTCCAGCAGCTTGGCAAACTCGGGTGACCGGGAGGGCGAACATAGCTATTATAATTGGAATTGGTACACGACACAGCTCTTGGCCAACTACACCAAGACGTTTGCAAAGTTGCACACGCTGAACGCTTTGTTGGGCTGTGAGCAGGTGAACAATCCCTATAGCTACACCAAAACCAAGCGTAAGGGTGGCGGAAGTGACGAACTACCCTTGTCGCTGAACACGTTGGATGCAAAGAGCCAAACCAATGATGATGGTGGATCAGAGGTGGCACGACGGTCTTATTTCGGTCGTTTGCAGTATGATTTTGCAGACAAATATTTGTTTGAGTTCAATCTGCGCGCCGATGCTTCCTCGCTTTTCCCGAAGGATAATCGTTGGGGTTATTTCCCAGCTGTGTCTGCAGCGTGGCGTTTGTCCGAAGAAGCCTTCCTTAAGCGGCAAGCTTCTTGGTTGAGTAACTTGAAACTTCGTTTGGGTTGGGGAAAAACCGGTAATGAAGAAATCAACGAAACTTATCCAGCTGTGGCTACCTATGCTTTTGGCAAAGCCGTGTTAGGCGATACCGAGACCACCACAACCTATGAGGCGCGCTATGTGAACAACAAATTGCGTTGGGCCACAGTCACCAACTATGAGTTGGGATTGGATGCGTCGTTCTTTGATAACCAGGTTGGTTTTGAGTTGTCACTTTATCAAAAGAACACCAACAACATGTTGTTGAAGCTCCCTATCCTGGGCGTGATTGGCGTGAATCCACCCGCGCAGAATGCCGGAAGTGTACGCAACACTGGCTTCGATTTGAATGTGTTCCACAACTATCGTTTGAGTAAGGATTTGCGCTATGCTGTGAATCTGAACCTGTCGTATGTGCACAACAAGATTACGGATTTGAAGGGAACCGATGGTGAAGACCCTAATAACAAGCTTTATTGGTTTATGGAAGGGCAAGCGATAGGCACGTTCTATGGCTATGTGGCTGATGGATACTTCAACACGCAAGCCGAGCTCACCAATGGCCCGAAACGCACAGGAGCAGAGAAATTGGGTGATATTCGCTACAAAGATTTCGATGGCGACAATAAGATTACTGCAGCCGACCGCAAGCCTATTGGTAAAAACTTCCCAAGTTGGACGGGCGGCCTCAATCTTGCTGTTTACTACAAGGATTTCGATTTCTCCATGTTGTGGCAGGGTGCCTTCAATGTTGATGCCTATTTTACAGGCGAGGCTTCCTATGCTTTCTTCAATAGTGGCAAGGTGTTGAAGCGTCATCTCGACCGGTGGACGCCCACCCACCACGATGCTACCTATCCGCGCATCACACGCAACAGCCAAATCAACTTCGCCACGTCTTCGTTCTGGTTGCAAGATGCTTCGTATGTTCGTCTGAAGAATGTCACGTTGGGTTACACCATTCCTCGTGCTTTCCTCTCGAAGTGGGGCGTGACAGGTGCACATGTGTTCCTTACAGGCGAAAATCTGCTCACCTTTAGTCACCTCGAAGGCTTAGACCCAGAAGCTCCGTCTAATAACCGCGGTGCCTTCTATTCGAATGTGAAGAAGTTTACTTTAGGCTTGAAAGTTTCATTTTAACACGTAATTCTTATGCAGAATATAGCAAAATATATGGGGCTGTTGGTGGCATTTGCGGCACTGACCTCCTGCAATGATTTAGACAAAATTCCGCTCGACCAACTCTCGGATGGCAGCTATTGGAAGTCCAACGAGGATGCCACGAAGGCGGTGAACGATTTGTACACCTGCTATCCCGAGTGGGACGGCAACGGCATTATTGGTTTGGTGGATGAGGCGATCAATTCAGACGACGCCGTGCATGGCATCAAATGGTCGGAAGGCAATTTGGCCAAAGGCATCTATGACCCTCAGGATTTTGATTGGCGCACCAACTATGGCACCATTCGTCAGGCCAATATCATCTTGAAGAAGGTGCCCGGGACAGCTGCAATGACTGATGCCGAGAAGAAAATTGTCATGGCGCAGGCCCGCTTCTTCCGTGCTTATCAGTATTTTCAGCTCATTCGTCAGTTTGGCGATGTGCCCTACACCGACTCGCCCTTAGAGCTCTCCGACCAGGAGAATGTTGTGCGCAATCCCAAGTCCGAGGTCTACAGCCATCTGATGGACGACTTCGATTATGCCGCAGCCAATCTGCCCGCATCATGGAGTGGTGCCGACGATGGTCGTATCACCAAGGGCGGAGCGTTGGCCATGAAGGCGCGAGCTGCACTGAGTCAGAACGATTGGCAACGGGCACGCGATGCCGCAAAGGCTGTGATGGACATGAACATCTACGAACTTTACGATGCGCACAACACGGGTAATTACAAGAAGTTGTTTTGGAGCGAAACCGATGTGAATTGCAAAGAAACCATCTTGAAACGCCAGTTTGTGGCCAATAAGAATGACTGGTATCTCATTGGTTGGGAGGCATTCCCGACGATGGGGTGGGGTGGACTCAATCCCACGCAGAGCTTGGTCGATGCTTTCGAAGATGTCAACGGAGCGCCCATCGCGCAATCCACCGTCTACAATGCAGCCAACCCCTTTGCCAACCGCGACCCACGTTTAGAGGTGGTGGTGCTCCACGATGGCGAAACCATGTATGGAAAGACGCTCAAAGTGGCACCGTTGCCCTCGTGCTATCCCACGGGAATCAGCACCCACGGCGACGCTACGGCCACCGGTTACAACCAACAGAAGTGGCTCGACCCCACGTGTAATCCGCAAACCGACGGCTGGCACATGGGCGGTGATTACAAAATTTTGCGCTATGCCGAGGTGTTGCTCACCTATGCTGAGGCCGAAAACGAGCTCTCGCCCCTGTCGTCATCGGCTTTCGATGCCGTGAACCAAGTGAGGCGGCGCGTAGGCATGCCCGATTTGCAAAACACCAATCCCGCTTTGCCCACCTATTGTGCCACACAGGCCGATTTGCGCGAGCGCATTCATAACGAGTGGCGCGTGGAGTTTGCCCTTGAGGGTGGCCATCGTCAGTGGGACATTCGTCGTTGGGGCATTGCTGCTCAGGTATTGAATGCACCTGTTTATGGGCTGACCTATTTGTTGCGCGCTCCACATGCGGGCGAGACGGCGCAGCCTGGCGACAACAACCGTGTGTGCGACCTCTATTCAAGCGACCCGAACGCCGTGCGCATCAAGGTGCGCGATGGGCACTATGAGCCTCACAATGTGCTCTATCCCATTCCGCAGAAGGAGCGCGACTTGAATAAAAAGCTCACGCAGAACCCGGGCTATCCGCAGTAAAAAGGCTTTTGGCCGCAGTATGATGATGGTTGTCTCTCGCTGCGGCTGATGGGGGCGCACATGGCGGCGCCCCTCCTTTCTTTCTGTAAAAAACGAGGCTGCTGGAACTCCAGCAAGGCTAAAAATTTAAAAAATGGGTCTGCTGGAACTCCAGCAAGGCTGAAAATGAAAAAAATGGGTCTGCTGGAACTCCAGCAAGGCTGAAAATTAAAAAAACAGGGCTGCTGGAACTCCAGCAGGCCTGAAAATGAAAAAAACGGGGTTGCTGGAACTCCAGCAAGGCCAAAAATTTAAAAAATGGGTCTGCTGGAACTCCAGCAAGGCTGAAAAATAAAAAAACAGGTCTGCTGGAACTCCAGCAAGGCTAAAAATGAAAAAAACAGGTCTGCTGGAACTCCAGCAAGGCTAAAAATTTAAAAAACGGGGCTGCTGGAACTCCAGCAAGGCTGAAAATAAAAAAAACAGGGCTGCTGGAACTCCAGCAAGGCTAAAAATGAAAAAAATGGGTCTGCTGGAACTCCAGCAAGCTTGAAAATGAAAAAAATGGGTCGTCGGGAAACTCCGCAAACGCAAAATAGAATGAACAAAAAGCTTACTTCTCTCTCGGCACTTCGCTCGCTGACCACGCTAATCGTTTTCTTGGCCACGGGCTATGCCTATCTCGTGCCTTTGGCCAATGTGCTCCGCTATCACGAGCAACACCATCTGTTTCGCTTCACTGCCGACTATTTTCGGCAAACATTGTCCGAAGAGGGGCTGTTGCGCTATGCTACCAACTTCATTGTGCAGTTTTTCTTCCATCCGTGGTTGGGCGCAATAGTGATGGCCACTTTGCTCACCATCATCTTCGTTGGTGTGGAGGGCATTCTCAAACGCTTGCTCTTTGGGCGTGCGCTGCCGCTGTGCTTGGGGCTCGTGCCGGTGTTGTGGCTACTCTTTTACACCGAAACCACAGCCCACGATTTGTGCTGGGTGGTGCTGAGCGCGATGCTGATTGGGGTGGGCTGGTTGTTGGTGGCGTTGCTCTCGCGATTTACTTCGTGGCTACCCCTGTTCCGTGTTCAAAAACCTTGGTCAACGAAGGCACAAGCCATCAGTCTGCTACTTGCGGGGATGACGGCATTGGGTGTGGGCTATGTGGGCTTCGTGAAGCATTATCCGGCTAAAGAAGGCATCTTGTTGCAAACCGTTTTTCATGCACGACAAGGTGATTGGCCTGCGGTGCTTCGCTACACGCAGCGCTATCTTGACGCGGGCAAAACCAATCCGCTCATCGCCTATTTTCACACCATGGCGCTCTATCATGCAGGGCAGTTGCCGGCGCGACTCTTCGATTATCCGGCTTCGTTGGGGGTGCAAACGCTCTATTTCCCTTGGCGGGGCAATGCGTCCGAAGCCGAGTTTGGCGGCATGCTGTTCGAGCAGTTGGGGTTGCTCAACGAGGCACTCCATTGGGAAACCGAGGCGTTGGTGGTGGATGGGCCAACGGCGCCCCATTTGGTGAACTTGGCTCGTTATAACATTGTGCTGGGCAAGCCGCGGGTGGCGCAGGTGTTTATCGAGCAACTCAAGCACACGTTGTTCTATCGCGGACAGGCAAAGCAGCTTGAACAGCAGCTCAGCGCAGGGCGCGTTCCCCATCTTCGTGATGCTTTGCGGGGTGCAGACCGCGAGGGTGTGCGCTTCACCAATGTGCAGAATTTGGGGCCAGAGTTGCAATATCTTTTGCAGCACGATCCGCACAATCGCATGGCATTCGATTATCTCATGGCACAACTGCTGCTGAGCAATCATGTCAGTTTGTTTGCACAACAATTGCCTCGCATTCGTGCGTTCCATGTGGCTGCGCTGCCGTCTTGCTATGAAGAGGCGCTGCTCATCTATCAAATGGGTGTGGATAAGGCCACGTTTGCGCGGTGCGGCTTTACAGTTTCGCCCGATACGCGCGCCCGTTTCGCCCGCTACATGCAGCTCAACGAGCAGGGCAATCAGCCGTTGTTGCAGCAGGAGTTTGGCCGCACCTATTGGTATTATCTGAATTATCTCAGCCCCTATGGTCATCAAGTGATTGAGGAGTCACAAGAGGCGCATCAAAATGGAATTAAGCAGTTATGAAAAAGCTATTTTCTTTTCTTCTCTTGTTGTCGATGCTGTTGCTCGGCACAAGTTGTGGCTCACGCTATCATCAGCCCGATGCGCACGCCAAACGCAAGTTGTCTATCTATCCCGACTATACCAACGTGACGCTTCCGTGGAATATTGCGCCCACGAATTTTGAAATTTTGCGCAAGGGAGAGGCCTACCAAACCGAGATTGGCATCGTTGGACGTGATGCCGAGATTTTGGTGCAATCGGCTCAACCCACAATAGAAATCGACGAAACTGCTTGGCACCAACTACTGAAAACGGCTGCCGGGCAAGCCATTTTCTTTCGCATCAGCGTGAAGGAGGCTGGCAAATGGGTGGTTTATCCGTCCATAACAAACCGCATTTCGCGTGATGCCATCGATTCTTTTTTGGTGTATCGCCTCATTTATCCGGGCTACGAATTGTGGCATGAAATGGGCATCTATCAGCGTAATCTCACGTCTTTTGAGCAAACACCCATTGTTGAAAACAAAGATTTTAATCGGCAGTGTGTCAACTGCCATTCGTTTAATCATAACGATGCGCAACAGGCCATGTTGCATGTGCGCGGAAAGGATGGCGGAACGTTAATCTATCGTCATGGTCGTGTGGAAAAGGTGGCGTCGAAGGCTGATGCGTTGCCCAATGGCCTGACTTATCCGGCCTGGCATCCTAATGGGAAACTCATCGCGTTCTCGACCAATGAAATTCAGCAATTCTTCCATTCGGCAGGCAAGAAAACCATCGAAGTGGCCGATTTAGCAGCCGACTTAGTGGTCTACGACGTGGAGCATCATCGTGTGCAAACCTTTTCCGCTCTAAGTCTTCCCACGCATGCCGAGACATTTCCTGCATGGGCTCCGAATGGTCGGCAGCTTTATTTCTGTCGAGCGCGCATGCCGCAATCGCGTTTGGCGCTCGACAGCATGCGCTATGACCTCTGCCGTGTGACGTTTGACGCGCAGAAAATGGAGTTTGGAAACGTTGAAACCGTCTATCCTGCGTCCAAATTCCATCGTTCAGCCTCCTTTCCCGTCGTTTCACCCGATGGCAATTTCGTGGTTTTCACCTTGTCTGATTATGGCAACTTCTCCATCTGGCATCCCGAAAGCGATTTGTGGATGTTGAATGTTCGGACGGGAGAATGTCGTGAACTAAAAGCCGTGAACAGCCCCAATGTGGATAGTTGGCACGGGTTTTCCGCTTCAGGGAAATGGATGGTCCTGAGCAGTAAGCGCCTAAATGGCGGATGGGCACAACCATGGTTTACGCATTTCGATAGCAAAACAGGCCAAGCAACCAAGCCGTTTGTGTTGCCCCAAAAGGCTCCTCGCTTCTATGATGGTTTCCTTAAAACGTACAATCGCCCCGAACTCATCACCACTCCTTTAAAGGCCGGCCGGCAATTCCTTCGCGCTATCCCAACCGAAGCAACGCCCCTCACCATCATCCAAACAAAAAAGTAATCCACACTTGATATTTTAAAGTTAAAGAATTTTAATCAATGACTTTTTCTGTTGTGCGTCCTTTGCAGTTTCTAAAAAGATACTTACCTTTGCACTCGCTTAAAAATGCAAGGCATTTAGCGTTGATTGACTCGCTAGCTCAGTTGGTAGAGCACAACACTTTTAATGTTGGGGTCATGGGTTCGAGCCCCATGCGAGTCACAAAAAGGGGTACAGATGATGTATCCTTTTTTTGTTGATTATAATGGAGTCGCAAATAAAGTGGATATGGGCGGGGTAAATATTCTGTGTCAAAAAATAGGGGAAATGGTTCCCGATTGTTCCCTATATTTGGTAGTATCTAAAAAGGTGTGTAAGTTCTCTCTCTCTTTCTTTGTATTTTATTCATTATTCTTTCTTTTGTTCCCAGAATCTCTATTGATACATATTCCTCGCATATGCTGTTTTGGTTTCTTCCATCGCAACACTTGCAAGAAGTAAAAGTACTGACTTATTTGTTGGCATTGATGTTCTCATTTTTATCGTTCTCTTATATTTTCTATTGAGTCTTTCAATCCCATTCGTCGTACATATGCACCTTTGCACTTGTACAGGGAAGTCCATATCTATAGTAAGCGATGTTCCAATCGGCTTTATACATTTTCAATATTGGATACCTCTTTTCCTATTTGGCTATAAAAGTAATAAATTATTCATATCCCAACAAAGATTTCATCTCTTTGTTTTTTAAAAGTCAAGGCCATAGAGTCAACTGACAAGGGTAAAGTTATTATATTTTTCTGTGGAACTCGCATTTCGGCGTTTGAAAATTTAGTTTCTGCCTTGTTTTTTTATTGCATTTCGATTTGGAATATACATAGCGTTTTCGCCATCACCTTATCATGCGACTTCTAATCTATATCGTTTTGATATGTAATATAACGCATATTAGCACATAAAATTATATCTTTTGCCTGATGATATGATATATAATTGCAACATGATCTCATCTAAAATAACTTTTACCCTCGCCCTCAACAATTTTAAATGCTTTGTTGAATCATTACTGGTAAAGCCTCGCCTTCTGAGAATTCTATTGAGAATGCAGACTCGATTGGAACAGCTGTCTCTTTGAGACAAGACATTACCGTTATTCATTTTGCTTATTTGATGTTTTGTTATACCATGCACCATGCAGATTCTCTTCAATATATGAATTATCTTTGAACAGATAGACCAGCGGTTCTACATCAAAAACAAAATCAGAGATAGGCTCTCGCTCTTCCCAAATAATTGGGGAAGAAGCGATGAATTCCT
>NZ_AZHT01000007.1 GCF_000599605.1 Prevotella sp. HJM029
GAATGGTGAGGGCGATGGCAGAAACGGTTAATATTCCGTTACTACCTTTAGGAGCGATGTGGAGACGGAGTAGTGACACTGCCGCGGGGTGACGGATATCCCCGTTAAAGAGTGTAGGCGTTGATCGGAGCAGGCAAATCCACTCCGTGAGCCGATCTTGAAAGTACTGCAGCTTCTTCGGGAGCAGCAGATAGTGCAGGTAATCAGACTTCCAAGAAAATCCGCTAAGCATATTCTAAAGGTACCCGTACCGCAATCCGACACA
>NZ_AZHT01000008.1 GCF_000599605.1 Prevotella sp. HJM029
GTATCAACATAGTGTCCCAATACCCTCTGTATAGCAACCACAGCTTTTCGTCCCTGCATATTCCACCAATATTGCCCAATCTCAATTATAGAAGTCTGTGCTTTGTAACCTTTCTCCATACCCACAATAAGTAGGAACATACGTAATACTTGAAACTCTCCACAAGTAGTAAGTAGGGTGAAATACTGCTTCTGCTGCAACTTGCGTTCGTAGGTTTCCTTGACCTGCAACTTTGCCCTGCAATGAGGGCAAGTGCAAGTTTCTCTATGTTTGTTCATTATCCAACTATGCCCACAATCCATACAAGTAGTGCGACCTTTTGGCAAGCGGTAGGCGAAGTGGTCAATGCACTCACGAAATGCCCATCTGCTTTGTGTCTTGGTTATCGGACGAAGGTGCCTGCTCTCGGCAAGGACTGCGTTCTCAAACTTGTTTCTCGGTTTCATAGGCTTAAAAATCGAATAGTGATGGTTGTACTTGGGTTGTCGCGTTCTCAGTCTTTTTCACTCGTGCGTTACGGCTCTGTATCTTGGCAAGTTCCTCACGCTGATATTGTTTAATGGCTTCCTGCCTTGCTTCGACTTTTTCTTCCTCTGTGAGTTC
>NZ_AZHT01000009.1 GCF_000599605.1 Prevotella sp. HJM029
CAAAAAGATTTATTCTTCTAAGAGTGTATGGGTGAGAATTGAGTGGATGGTAGGTTTTGCAGAGGTCTCAGTTTGTTTGCCACATTTATTGTGGGACAATTCCTTTTTGGTGCACCTATTGGTGAAAGAGAAGTCGTGGTGCCCTATACTATCTTAGGTATTTTAGTGCTCCTTATAGCATTCGTCTTCTCGCGTGTGCATCTTCCTGAGATGAAACATGCTGAGTCAAACGATGATGAAGTGAAAGGGACACGCATCATGAAACTCTTTCGTTATCACCCATTATTTGTATTTGGCTTGTTTGCTCTGTTGGCTTATGAAGTGTCCGAGATATCAATTAATAGCTATTTTATTAATTTTATGACGGGTGAAGGCTATATGGATGATAATACAGCCAGTGTCGTTTTAACAATAGCTCTGGGATTCTTTATGGTGGGACGCTTTGTTGGAAGCTGGTTGATGCAGTATATCCGAGCTGAGATTTTGTTGCTCATTTGTGCAGCAGGTAGCGTTACTTGTATGATAGTGGTGTTGCTTGGCTTAGGAAAAGTGAGCATGGTGGCACTCATCTCCAATTATTTATTTGAAGCCATCATGTTCCCAACGATTTTTTCTTTGGCGTTGAATGGATTGGGAAATCTTAAAAAGAGTGCTGCATCTTTGTTGATGATGACGCCAATAGGTGGGTGTGGCTTCTTATTGATGGGCATTATCGCCGATACATCTAACTTGATAACACCATTTATAATTCCTTTCTTTGGCTATTTCGTAGTATTGTTATTTGCGTCAGAATTGTTGCGGAAATTCCATGAAACCATGTCTTGATTAAACAGGCTTTGTTATGTATAGATGGCAATCTCGTAACCTAAGAAACATAAACTCATGGACTTTAAACTTTTTAAGCTTTCGAAAAGTAAAAAACAAGAGTAACATTTTGCACTCTCAAAAGAATATGTTAAATTTGCAGTACTTATAAAAGGAGATAACAATTCATTTAGAACATTCATTTATTTAAATAAAAATCATAATTATGGCAGTAAGTTATAAGGAATTGGGTCTCGTGAATACGCGCGAGATGTTCAAAAGAGCTATCAAAGGTGGTTATGCAATCCCTGCATTTAATTTCAACAACTTGGAACAGCTTCAAGCAATTATCACCGCATCTTCAGAATTAAAGTCGCCCGTTATCCTTCAGGTTTCTAAAGGCGCTCGTAACTATGCAAATGCAACTCTTCTACGTTATATGGCAGAAGGTGCTGTTGAGTTTGCAAAAGAATTGGGCTGCGCACATCCTGAAATCGCCCTTCATTTGGATCACGGCGATAGCTTTGAGCTGTGTAAGAATTGTGTAGATATGGGCTTCTCATCTGTAATGATTGATGGTTCTGCACTTCCTTACGAAGAAAATATTGCTTTAACAAAGAAGGTTGTAGAATATGCTCATCAGTTTGATGTTACTGTTGAGGCTGAATTAGGTGTGTTAGCAGGTGTTGAAGACGAAGTAGTTGCTGAGGTTTCTCACTATACAAAGCCTGAAGAAGTAGTAGACTTTGCTACGCGTACAGGTTGTGATTCATTGGCTATTTCTATCGGTACTTCGCATGGTGCATATAAGTTTACTCCAGAACAATGCACACGTGACCCGAAAACAGGTCGTTTAGTTCCTCCTCCATTGGCATTCGATGTATTGGCAGAGATTGAGAAAAAGCTTCCAGGTTTCCCCATTGTATTGCATGGTTCATCTTCAGTTCCTCAGGAATATGTTGATATCATCAATAAGTTCGGTGGTAAATTGCCTAATGCTGTGGGTATCCCTGAAGAGCAACTTCGTAAGGCTTCTAAGAGTGCAGTATGCAAGATTAATATCGATTCAGACTCACGTTTAGCTTATACAGCAGGTGTTCGCGAAACATTGGCAGAGCATCCAGACTACTTTGACCCACGTCAATATGGTAAAGTTGCACGCAACTACATGATTGATATGTATAAGCATAAGATTACTGACGTATTAGGTTCTGAGAATAAATTAGCTGAATAAGAAATTTTTAGAACTGATATTATAATTGTTTAAGTATTTATAAAAGGCGGGAGTTGTAACAACTTTCGCCTTTTATATGTTTAATAGGGTTGTGATTGAATCTTAATAAGAGGCCAAACAAGAGATTCCAGCTGCGATAACGCGCTCTTTTATGGCATCAAGTTCTTGTGGTGTAGCCTTAAAGAGCGTGTGGTCGGGAGTTTCTCTATCAATCGTATAAATCATAACTGATTGGGGTTGTATGGCTTTGACGGCCGCTAACCAGGGTAAAACGTAATGGTCTGAGAGGTTGTTTACATCGTTTCCATGCATGTCTTTCCCTTTTAAGAACATCGTTTGAATGATAATATGTCCTTTAAAGCGTTTCATGTCTTTGATAACATCTTCCACCTTGTAACGCAACCCTGTAGGGCGATCGACCCGCTGGATATAGTTTTCATCGATAGTATCTAACTTTAGAATGTTGTTATCTACGAGCATCAGTGCCTCGAACACATTGGGATGATGGATGAATGTGCTATTGCTGAGCACACTAATCTTTGCTTCTGGACAGTATTGGTCACGCAACATTCGGGTGTCAAGAATAATCTCTTTGAAATTAGGGTGTGCGGTTGGCTCGCCATTTCCTGCAAAGGTGAGTACGTCGGGATATTGCTTTTGCTGAGCCATCTCTTGAAGTTTACACTCTAATTTCTGTTTTACCTCCTCGCGGGTGGGTCTGCGTTGTGATGGGATGTGACTTTGGTTAAATCCGCATTCGCAATAAATACAGTCAAAGGTGCAAATTTTTCCATCTGCAGGCATCAGGTTTATGCCTAATGAAATGCCTAAACGTCGGCTGTGAACAGGACCGAAAATAGGGGCGGGGTATATAATTGTACTCATAGTAAGCACAAAGATACATAATCTATCTCAGCCATTTTCGGATTTAAAAGATTTAGGATGAAAATCACGTTAAGGGACGTTAAACAATTGTTCTCCGCTGTTTTTTACATTACCTTTGCAAGATATTAGGTGTGGTATATACTTTTCGTAGATGAGACAACGTTATAAAAGGTCAGGAAATCGTTATGGATTACAGGTTGTGACCCTATGTATCAGCACAGCGATGGTGCTGATTTTGTTAGGAATGGTTGTGCTTTCAGTGTTTGCAGCACGCAATATGTCGACGTATGTAAAAGAGAATTTGGTAGTTACAATGACGTTTCAGGATGATGTAACGCATTCAGAAGCACAGCAAGTTTGTGCAAAGTTGCGGCACTATCCTTATATAACAAAAGTAAATTTTATTAGTAAAGAGCAGGCTTTAGAAGAGCAAAAGCGTGCCATGGGCACTGATCCTTCGGAGTTTATTGGCATGAACCCTTTCTTGAGTTCCATAGAGATTCGATTGAAAGGTGATTATGCAAATAATGATTCTTTAGCGTGGATAACTAAAGAGTTACAGCGCTATCCTAAAGTGGGAAAGGTGAGTTATGAGCGTGGCTTGGTAGAAAGTGTGAACCAAAAGCTACAAAAGTTTAGTGTTGTACTTTTAGTGTTAGCCGCACTACTCACATTTGTCTCATTCTCACTCATTAATAGTTCTACGCGTTTAGACATTTATTCCCGACGGTTCTCCATCCATATTATGAAATTGGTTGGTGCTTCTTGGAGCTTCATTCGTCGTCCCTTTGTATGTCGTGCTATTGCTGTTGGTGTGATAGCTGCGTTGATTGCAGTGGGCGTTCTGGGCGCGTGTGTGTATGCTTTGTATTGTTCTGAACCTGATGTTCTGTTGGTTATTACGCCTGAAGTGATTGCCATAACGATTGTTTCGGTGTTCTTTTTTGGTATAGTCATTACGGGTATTTGTGCTAACCTCTCAGTAACGAAGTTCTTAAAGATGAAGGCCAGCGAGCTTTATAAGATATGATGAATAGTAAACGCAGTCCAAGCAGTGGCCTTATATGCATGTGATGCGACTGCAAATACAATAGTTAAATAAAATGGATAAGAAGAATTTTGCCTTTGACAAGGTCAATTTTATATTATTGGCTGTGGGCATGTGTGTAGTGATATTAGGCTTTATTTTGATGAGTGGTGGCGGTTCTACCGAGACAACTTTCGATGAAAATATCTTTAGTCCCCTGCGAATAAAGGTGGCACCTGTAGTTTGTTTTCTCGGATTTATTTCTATTATTTATGCGATTATGCATAAGCCTAAGACGAAACAAGACGAATAAGGCTTATGGATTTCATTCAAACCATTATCATTGCCATTGTAGAAGGGCTGACGGAATTCCTTCCGGTCTCGTCAACAGGGCACATGATTATCACCCAAAATCTCTTAGGTGTGCCTAAAGGTGACCCCTTTGTGCATGCATTCACCTTTATTATTCAGTTTGGAGCCATCCTGTCTGTGGTGTGTTTGTATTGGAAACGGTTCTTTCAAATGCGTACAAAGGAAGAGCTTCAAGCAAAGTTGAAGTTCTATGGGCTACTGATAGTTGGCGTTTTTCCAGCTGTTGTAGTGGGCTTGTTGGCTAAAAAGAGTGGGCTTTTAGATTGGCTTTTAGATAGTGTTACCGTTGTAGCTATCACCTTAGTATTAGGAGGTGTGTTCATGTTGTTCTGTGATAGGCTGTTCGACACGACGGATAAGACAGAAGATGTGAATTGGAAACGTGCCTTTAAAATTGGCTGTTTCCAGTGTTTGTCGGTCATTCCTGGTATGAGTCGCAGTATGTCTACTATCGTAGGTGGTATGCAACAGGGGCTAACGCGCAAGCGGGCTGCTGAGTTTTCATTCTTCTTAGCGGTTCCAACGATGGCCGGTGCGACATTATTAGATTTGTTAGAAATGTTTAAAGAGGGTACCAATTGGGCCACAACTACCAATATAAAGCTGTTGCTTTTGGGCTGCATCATCGCATTTCTCGTAGCCATCTTTGCCATGAAATGGTTTGTAGCTTTCTTGGCGAAATATGGTTTTAAAGCCTTTGGTTGGTATCGAATTATCGTCGGTTTGGTAATCCTTGTGCTCTTAGCCACAGGGCATTCTTTGACAATGGTTGACTGATGGATTTCAAAGCAGGCGAGATTTTTGCAATAGATAAGCCCTATCGGGTATCGAGTTTTGGGGCTTTAGCCCATGTACGCTATGTGCTTTCTCGAGCATTGGGCTACAAAGTGAAGATAGGCCATGCAGGGACTTTAGACCCATTGGCTACAGGTGTGCTCATTCTTTGTACAGGAAAGGCTACCAAACGCATTGAAGAATTTCAAGGACAAACGAAAGAATATGTGGCTACCTTGCAGTTAGGAGCGACAACAGCAAGCTATGATATGGAGCATGAAGTTAACGAAACGTTTGCAACAGCTCATATTACACGTGGCCTAATTGATGAAAAGTTGGCTCAGTTTGTGGGTGATATTCTTCAAACTCCACCCACTTATAGTGCTGTAAAGGTGAAAGGTGAGCGTGCTTATGACCTGCGTCGTTCAGGTGAATCCGTGCAATTGAAGCCCAAACAAGTGCATATAGAGCAGATAGAAGTGCTGCATTTTGATGCTGAACGCATGCAATTACAGCTCCGTGTCGTGTGTGGAAAAGGAACTTATATTCGTGCTTTGGCGCGCGATTTGGGCAGAGCGTTGCAAAGTGGTGCCTATTTAACAGAATTGAGACGCACGCGTGTGGGTGCATTTACGGTCGATACCTGCCTTGATTACGAAAATATTTTGGCTTGGTTAGGCGAAAAAGAAACTTAAAGAAACGAGATATATGAAGTTATCGCAATTCAAATTCAATTTACCCCAAGAGCTCATTGCGCTCTATCCCCATAGCTTCACGCGGGAGTTTAAAAACGAAGATGGCAGTGTTGAGCGTTTCCATGTAACGCGACGCGATGAATGTCGTTTGATGGTTTTGCATACTAAGTCTGGTGAAATCGAACTTTTTCACAAGGATGCAGATGGGAAACCTATTGAAGGAGATTATTTGGACTTCCGCAATCTTTTAGACTATTTTGATGAAGGTGATACCTTTATCTTCAATGATACAAAGGTTTTTCCAGCGCGTCTCTATGGAACAAAGGAAAAGACCGATGCCAAAATAGAAGTGTTTTTGCTACGTGAGCTCAATGCTGAAATGCGTTTATGGGATGTTTTGGTTGAGCCTGCTCGCAAAATCCGTATTGGTAACAAACTCTTTTTTGATGATACGGGCTCCATGGTCGCCGAGGTTATCGATAATACCACCAGTCGTGGGCGCACCTTGCGTTTTCTTTATGATTGCGATCATGAGGAGTTTAAACGCGAGCTCTATTCATTAGGTGAGGCACCTTTACCACGCTATGTCATTGATCATCGTGATGATCATCACGCAACTGCCGAGGATTTAGAACAATTCCAAACCGTTTTTGCCCAGGCAGAAGGTGCGGTAACGGCACCTGCTACAGGCCTTCATTTCAGCCGTGAACTAATGAAGCGTATGGAAATCAGGGGTATTCATCATGCTTTTATCACATTGCATTGCGGCTTAGGAACTTTCAATCCTATCGAAGTTGAGGACTTAACCAAGCATAAGATGGACTCAGAACAAATGCTGATTCATGCTGAGGCTTGTCAGATTGTAAATGAGGCAAAGCGTGCAGGGAAACGTATTCTTGCTGTGGGTACCAGCGTTGTGAAAGCTACAGAAACAGCAGTTGGTACCGATGGCATGCTGAAAGAGTATGATGGGTGGACGAATAAGTTTATCTTTCCTCCTTATGATTTCGGTCTATCCAATGCAATGGTGGCCAATTTCTATCATCCTTTGTCCACATTGTTGATGGAAACGGCTGCATTTGGTGGATATGATGCTGTGATGGAGTGTTATCGTTTGGCTGTAGAGCATGGCTATAAGTTTGGCTGTTACGGCGATGCCTTGCTCATTTTGAACGATTAAAGGGTCGTTCGTGCATACCATTTATTTGAGCTTAGGCACCAATTTAGGTTCGCGCGAAGACAACCTTGAACGCGCCTTGCGCTTGCTTCAGGAGCAAGTGGGCGCGCTGTTGCGTCGCTCTTCGGTGCATGAAACCACACCATGGGGCTTTGAATCGTCCCACATGTTTCTCAATCTCTGCGTCTGTATGGCCACCTCACTGTCGCCTTTGCAGCTGTTAGCGACAACAAAACAGATTGAAATACAGTTGGGACGAACACAAAAGAGCGCGCATGGTCACTATGTCGACCGCTTGATAGATATTGATATTTTGTTGTATGACGATGCGCATGTCAATGAATCGGACTTGATTATTCCGCATCCTCACATGTATGAACGAGATTTTGTAATGCTACCATTGAACGAAATATTAGATGATTCACTTAAAGACTTGTAGATACACGCTACAAGTCTTTTTTTATGGGTTTAAAAAAATGATAGCAATTGTCTTATAAAAGCATTGTAATTGTTGTGCAAAGTGGACTTGTTTGCGCTATAATATCGCGTCGATAAGTTTGCTCATTTAGTGGCCTTTGGTTGGTCGCTTCATGGATAATGGACAGGCAAGTGCCTATCATGTGGTGAAAACTAAGAGTGCTCACTTCTCACGAAGCGAGCACTTTTAGTTTAGAGATGTTTCAATTGAGACTTAAACATATCTAATTCATGAGAGAAAAATATCTTTCTACATCAATGCTTTTAATTCCTTTATGGGGCGTTTTTCCATTGCACCATCAGGCAATGTTACCATAAAATGGTCATGCATTGACTTTCCATCTTTAAATTGTACCACAGCAATGCCACCTTCACGCAAATGAAGTGTGAAATAGCCATTCCGCTTTCCGTTGACATATTTGCCATGCCATTTTTCTTTTCCATTCTGATAATAGGTTGTAACCTCGCCATTGAGAATGGTATTTGCATCGTTTCCTAAGTCGATAAAACTATATTCGCCTTCGGCTTTCAGTTGACCATTGATATAGAAATCCTGGAAAACGTCAACCTTTCCAATGCCTTTGTTCTGCTGCATCAAAAGGCGATAGTACTCGGCTTGCTCGCTATTTTGCACGCGCGACATATCGGCTGCATAATAAATCGTATCGGCCACTACGGTAGCATTTTCTGAAACGTGTTTGCGTGCATAGCTAACAACAGAGAAAAGTGCCATTACTGTTATCAATAGTCCTTGCTTCATAATTGTAATTCTTTTAGGTTAGAGTATTTTTTCTGTTGCAAATATAGAGAAAAAGCATAATAGTTGTTCTAATTCTTAACACTATTTTGCAAATAATTTTACCTTGAAAATGAGTTGAAATAGGTTGTGCACTTTCAATTTAAAAGTGTATCATTTTTGTGCTTTTTGCTTATGATTTTAAAAAGCATGATAGACTAATAGGGACGGGAAAGGAGCGGGTCGCGCTCGAATTGCTCCTTGCGGTATCCTATTGTGATAGAGAAGCCTCTTTTTATACCCATTACTTTTAAATTGAAAGCTGTTTAGAGGTGTAAAATTGCGTCTTTGAATGTTAACAGAATTGATTTATATCAATTTCGTTAAAAACCATATCAATCGCTTATAGATTGCAACAAATTATTTGAGTTTGATGGGAAGTTGCACCACGCTGCGCACCTTTCTGCCAGATTGTGTTGCGGGTTTCCAATGCGGCATTGCAAACAATACATCGACAAGGGCACGATCGGCCGAGGGAGATAGGGTTTGTTGCATCACGCATTGGCTTAATGTGCCGTCGTTTTCTACGATGAAGCACACCACGCCTTGCTTTGAAAGTCCCTCGTATTCTGTGGCCTTTGGAAGCGAAAGATGCGCCGTAATATAGTCTGATAGCGATTGCCCTTGAGCGGAAAAGGTAGCGGGTGTGTCGGGATTTTGGCAGATAGTGGTGTCGTTTGCCCATGGAATGAGCATGGGAATAGGCGAGTCATAGCTCGCAGGGAGTGCTTTTTCTTTCAATAATGCTTTGAAAGGTTTGGTGAGAAAGCGTTTCCATGGCATGGTAGGAAGCACGGATGCAACGAGATGGGTGCTATCTTGACCGATGAAAAACTGCATCACTTCGTCGTTGATGGGAGCCGGCCCGAGTATCACTTGTGCTGCAATCTCGCCACCAAGAGGTTGCTGGAGTCCGGCAGTCAGAGCGTTTCCAAAGACATAGGCGTTGTAATCGTTGTTGAGAATAGCCGCACTTTTGAATAATTCTTCGCCATTGAATAGGTGTTGCTGTTGCAGGTCGTAGGTGAGTACGGCTAAATGATGGCAGGCCTTTTGCGAAGATAAAGCCGCAGGAACAATGTGCTTCTCAACGAGAAAAGAGACGTAACGGCCCTCTGAAAAGCCCAACTTCGTGAGACGATAGGTAGCATAACAGAACTTGCTGTCGTCGGGAAGGCTGTCGAGTTGCTGTGTGAGACGGTGTCCATAGTTTTGAAGTTCGGCCTGCATATTGCTTGTTAGGTCTTCGAGAGAACTATACCATAGCAATTGATTGAGCCTTTGTTTCAAGGGGCTTTGCAGATTGAAATCGAGCCATTCAGGCCACTCTAAGTTAATATCCACCACGTTCATTTCGCCTTTCTCATTGGTGTATACGGCATGATGGCGCACGTAACGAACGCTGTTTCGTGCCATATAAGTCTCTGCAGTGGCCGAGGTGAAGCCTAAAATGAGTAGGCATGTAATCAGGAATTGTTTCATTTTGCATTTCTTTTTGTCTGCAAAGATATAAAAAAATAAGGCTTGTCATCACGACAAGTCTTATCGATACTTACTAAAACTAAATTAACCACTAAAAAAAACTAATCTTTTTCTTTTCGTTGCAAAGATATAGATAAAAGTTAAGACTACACTTATCAAAAAGTCGTTTCTTTTTAGCATTTTGGCAGATTTTGTTATTTTTTGTCGCATTTCGGCCTTGAAAACCCTGTTTTTGCACGCTCATGGTGGTAAATTTACCCCCGATAAACCAGGAATGGTGTGATGAGCCGCGTCGGGATAAGGTTGTGTGTGGCATGTGTTTTCTGTTCCTCTGGTGGCGTTTAGCGAAAAGGGTGGGGTGTTCTTACATCTGTTAAGACGAAAATGGAGGAACTTCCTCCCGGAAATTCCTCTCATGAATGATAGGATATCACTCGTATAGGTATGATTATAGTTTACTGATAATTCCTATTTTTGTTGCCTTCACGAAGGCTATGAGTGCGCGAATTTCGGGGCCATCGGGCACCTGTTCTTCAATTTGTCGCACTGCATCGAAGACGCTTGTCTGCCCATGAAAGAGCAAACGATAGGCATTTGCGATGTGTCTCTGCACCTTGGGGTCGAAATTTACCTGCTCCATGGTGACCTTGTTCGTGCCTGTATATTGCACAGGATTACCCCCTGCTATAATATAAGGTGGTACATCTTTTGAGAAAGTTGTGCCGGCTTGCACCATCGCATAGCTCCCTACGCGGGTTTTTGCATTCTCAATCACGCTGCTACTGAGCACTACATAGTCGCCAATGACGCAGTCGCCGGCAATCTTACTGCCATATCCGAAGATGCAATAGTTGCCCACTTTGGTGTCGTGAGAGATGTGACTGCCCTCCATAAGGAAGTTGTTGTTGCCAATAACGGTTTGTCCACCTTCGTAAGTAGCGCGGTTGATGACCACATTTTCGCGAATGATATTGTCGTCGCCAATGATGAGTTCGGTCTTGGCGCCATTGTAATTAAAGTCTTGTGGAGCGGCTCCGAGCACCGAACCTTGAAAGACTTGGTTGTTGTTTCCCATTCGAGTGCCAGTAAGAACACTGGTAAAGGGATAGATAATGCAGTTGTCGCCAATGACAACATCGTCTTCGATGTAGGCGAAGGGATATATTTTGCAGTTGTCACCAATCTTTACATTAGCGGCAATTTCTGCTTTGGGACTGATTTCACTTGCCATATTTTAATTGTTTAATGTGAAATATTGTGTGATAGAAGCTGTCGTATGACCTATTTTGCGCCACCACCTAAGGCACTATACAGGTTGACAACGGCTTGCATTTTGCTGAAATCGTCGGCAATCTTTGTGAGCTGCACGTTGAGTAAACTGCTCTCTGCGGTGATGACTTCGAGATAGGTGCTGCCGGCACTGGCCATTAATTCGCGTGTGTCGTTGACGTTTTGCTTGAGCACTTCAATTTGTTTTGCCTCGATTTTTGATTTCTCTTCGGCCGAATTATATTGAATAAGGGCGTTGCTTACCTCATTTCCTGCTGCCAAAACGCTATTCTGCCAGTTGTTATAAGCTTGCTCATATTGTGCCTTAGCCACCTTTAATCCGGCAACGAGCTTGCCATTTTGGAAAATAGGTTGCGTCAAAGAGCCGACCGCTGTGAGCAACCATTTGCCCGGATTGACGATGCCCATGCCGCCATTGTTGGTGAAAGCACCCGATGCACTGATATTAAGTGCAGGGTAGAAGCGGCTGCGTGCCGTCTGAACATTGTAGAAACATTGTGCCAAATTCATTTCTGCGGCATGCACATCTGCGCGATTCTTGAGTAGCTGTAGGCCTATGCCGGTGGAGAATTTCGCAGGGAGTGTCTGTTGATCGAGCGAACCTCGTGCAATGGTTTGCGCCTGTTGGCCTAAGAGTAGCGATAGGGCGTTCTCCGTTTCGCGTATCTGTCGCTTGATATCTGTCTTCTGTGTGAGCACCGAATAATAGCTCGATTCGGCACGTTGCACAGCTGTTGACCGCACACCTGCTACTGCATCTTTCCGCAACACCATGATGTCCCATGTATCTTTCGTGAGTTTCTCCATGTCGGTTACAATGTTTAATTGCTTGTCGAGCATGAGGAGTGTGTAGTACATATTGGCGATATTGGCGATGAGTTTCGTTTGCACCGACACTTGATAGTCTTTGCTTTGCAGCAAAGCTACTTGTGCAGAGCGTTTCGATGAAAGCAAGGTGCCAAACAAATCAACGTTCCAGCTGGCTTGAATCGGCAGGCTATAAATCTTATTTGCTTTGTTTCCGTCCCATGAAGAGAGGGTTCCTTGTGGGGTAAATGCTACCGAAGGAAGAAACGAAAGCTTTGCCGCTTGGAGCTGAGCTTCAGCCATTTTCACATTCAGCGCAGCGTTAAGCAAGTTAGGATTGTGGTTTAAACCTTGCTCAATGAGCTTTTGTAGTTGCGGATCGGTGAACACACTGCGCCAAGGTATGTTGGCAAAGCTGGATGTATCTGTTGCGGCTAAGGTGTCGCGATCAGATGTAATATCGCGAATTAAGCCGCTTGTTTTGAGTTCTGGGCGCTCATATTTCCCATAAAGGGCTTTGCAACCCGTCAACGAGACGGTTGCAAGCGCCAGAAGTATCATGTGACTATATATCTTTTTCATACGATGCTTATTTGTTTTTATCCGTAATCTTCACTCCAAATGTGCGTGCATATTGCTTGAGTTCGGCCTCGGCTTCTGCGTTATGATCATCTTCAAACTTCAGCGGACTGAGCTTTTCTTGCAACCATTGGAAGATGACAAAGAGTGCCGGAACGATGAATACTTGGCAGAGTGTACCAATCAACATACCTCCAACTGCTGCTGCACCGAGGGTCTGGTTACCATTCTTTCCGACACCACTGGCAAACATTAAGGGCAGCAAACCAATGACCATGGCCAATGAGGTCATGAGGATTGGGCGCAAACGAGCTGCTGCTCCGAGGATGGCACTATAGCGAATGGCCATACCTGTGCGGCGTCTTTCCAAGGCAAACTCTACGATCAAGATGGCATTCTTAGCCAAAAGACCAATCAACATGATGAGCGAGATCTGCATATAGATGTCGTTGGAGTGACCGAAGAGTTGTGTAAAGAGGAATGCACCCGCCAATCCGAAGGGGATAGACAGCACTACAGCTAACGGAAGAATGTAGCTTTCATACTGTGCACTCAAGATCAAATAAACGAAAAGCAGACACAAAACGAACACAATCGCAGTGGTATTGCTGCTCTCTGCTTCAGAACGTGTCAGGCCGGAATATTCATAACCATAGCCTTGGGGCAGCGTATTCTTTGCTACTTCAGCAATCGCTTGCATGGCTTGTCCTGAAGAATATTTCGTATTGGGCGTCACACTCACGTTGATAGCGGTGAACAAATTGAAACGAGCAATGTTTGAAGGCCCATAAACGCGCTTCAGTGTGCAGAACTCTGACACAGGAGACATCTGCCCATTTGCTGTGCGAACGTAGATATTGCTCAACTGATCGGGGCGCAAACGGTCGCTGGCCGGTGCCTGAATCATCACGCGGAAGAGCTTACCATAGGCGTTAAAGTTGGATGCATACATACCTCCTAAGTAGCCTTGCAGCGTAGAAAGCACCACGGTTGGCGATATTCCGGCCTGCTTTGTCTTGGCAACATCGACATCAACCATATACTGTGGATAGTTAGGATTGTAGGTAGTCATCGCCGTTTGTATCTCGGGTCGGGTATTTAATTCTTTCAAAAAGTCTTGCGTTATGTTGAAGAATTTATTCAAATCACCACCCGTTTTGTCTTCCATCGTCATGGTAATACCATTCTGCATGGAGAAACCTGGTACCATAGGTGGACCAAAAGCCAAGATTTGAGCATCCTTAATGCTTGCCGTTTGCTTGTAAATCATGCCCAGAACCGAATTAGCTTCCAAGGGATTTACGATTAAAGCCATGGGATCTCCCTGCGTGATGGCATGCTTGATGCGTGCAAAGAAACCACCCGAACGCTCTTCAAAGGGTTTGAGTTTGATGATAAAGGTGGCTTGATCGGAGCCTTGTCCGGCGATGAAGTTGTAGCCAACGATACCTTCACGACGCTGAATAGCGGGGTTAGTAGCCAGCATTTGGTCGACTTCTTTCACGATTTCGCGTGTCCGTTCCTGGCTTGTTCCAGGGTTAGCCGATATCATCACAAACAAAGTTCCCGTGTCTTCGTTGGGCACAAGACCAGTCTTTGTGGTGGCCATTGTTATGCCTAATACGACAAATCCTATCGCTATTGCAGCTGCAACCAACCATTTTTTGCCAATAATCTTGGTTACAATGTTTTTATATTTGTTGGTGGTTTTGTCGAAAACGCGGTTGAAATTACTGTGGAACCGGCTCACAAAGCTATCGTTATGTGCATTTTTCTCTTGGTCATGCGGCTTCAATAAAATGGCACACAAGGCGGGAGAAAGTGTCAATGCATTCAAAGCTGAGATGACAATTGATAGTGCCATCGTCACACCAAACTCGCGATAGAAGGTTCCTGAAGTACCACCTAAGAACGAAACGGGCACGAATACGGCAGCCATCACAAGTGTAATGGAGATGATTGCACCTGAAATTTCGTTCATGGCATCGATAGATGCTGTCAAAGCATTGTCATAACCTTGGTCTAATTTGGCATGAACGGCCTCCACAACCACAATGGCATCGTCGACTACAATGGCAATAGCCAAAAGCAAAGCCGACAGTACCAGCAAGTTAATCGAGAAGCCAAACACCCAAAGGAAGAAGAAAGTTCCAATCAAAGCCACAGGAACGGCAATCAAAGGAATGAGCGTTGAGCGCATATCTTGCAGGAAGATATATACCACAATGAATACCAATGCCAACGTAATGAACAAGGTTGTAACCACCTCTTCGATAGAAGCAAAGAGGAATTCCGTGGTATCCTGTTCAATCGTATATTCCATTCCCGGTGGGAAACTCTCGCTGGCCTCTTTCAAAGCTGCCTTCACATCGCGTGCAATGTCGGTAGCATTCGAGCCTGCAATCTGGTTCACCATACCCATAACAGCGGGATGTCCGTTGTTAATCAGGCTCACATTATACATCAATGAACCAAGTTCTATCTTGGCAACATCCTTCAAACGCAGGGTCTGTCCAGTGGTAGAACTGGTGATAAGGATATTCTCAAACTCAGAAGCTTGCTTCAAACGACCCTTATAACGCAGTGCATATTCATAGGCAACCGAACCATTTTCGCCCAAAGAACCCGGTGCCGCTTCGATATTTTGCTCAGCCAATACTCCCGAAATATCTGAAGGAATGAGGCCATATTGCTTCATCTTGTCAGGTTGTAGCCATATTCTCATCGAATAGGTTTCCATACCTGGGGTCTGAACATCGCCCACACCTTTGATACGTTTCAGCAGAGGAACGATGTTAATGTTGTTATAGTTTGTCAGAAACTGACCGTTATAGCGCCCATCTTCCGTCGTCAGCGAATACATAATCACGTTGGACGACTGGCGTTTCGACACCGTAACACCCACACGTGTAACCTCGGCTGGGAGCAAAGCCTGTGCCTGTTGCACACGGTTCTGCACGTTGACAGCCGCCATGTCGGCATTCGTTCCTTGCTTAAAATAGACCGTTATTAACGCCATACCCGAGTTTGTTGCCGTCGATGTCATATAAGTCATGTTCTCAACACCATTGATACTCTCCTCCAAAGGTGTGACAACAGAGTTTAATACCGTCTGAGCATCGGCTCCGGTGTACGAAGTCATCACCGAAATAGTAGGCGGTGCAATGTTTGGATACTGCTCAATAGGCAGCGAAACCAAGCCGATAGCACCCAATAGCACGAAGAATACCGAGATAACCGTCGAGAGTACGGGGCGCTTAATGAAGTTTGTAAAAGTCATAAACCTTTCCTTTTTTATTTACCTTGCATCGTTTTTACAAAGCCACCTGCGGAGCTTTGCTTCTCACCTAACTTCGCAGCGTCGTTGATACTCTTATTGTATTGTGCCAAGCTGATGGGCTTAATCTGCATGTTGTCGCTCAGTTTGGTCAAGCCTTTCAGCACGATGCGGTCGCCAACAGCTAAGCCATCGGTTACAATATAGGTGTTCCCATCGTTTTGTGGATTAACTTTTATCTCAGTGTATTTCACTTTATTGTCTGCACCCACTTTGTAAACAAACAATTTATCTTGCACCGATGTAGCAGCTTCTTGTGGAATAACAATCGCATGTTGGCTGGTACGAGGAATGATAATCGTACCCGAACCGCCACTCTTCAGCAACTTTTCGGGGTTATCGAAGTGTGCAATGAGCGAATAAGCGCCGGTAGATGCGTTGATAACGCCACTCATCTTCACCACCTTTCCGGGGTGATTGTAAATTGTTCCGTCGGCCAACTGCAACTTCACAGCGGGTAAATCCTTCAGTGCAGCAGCTACGTTGCCTGCCGCTTTTGTCATATCTAAGATGTCACTTTCAGCCATAGAGAAGAACACTTCAACCGTTTTGATGTCCGAAACGGTCGTCAAGGCATCTACAGAAGAGGCGCTTACCAAAGCTCCTTTCTTATAAGGTAGGCTTCCAACCACACCTGCTGACGGACTTTTTACTTGGCACCAGCTCAACGTTTCCTTAGCCGATGCCAGCGCAGCTTGTGCTTGTGCTAAGGCAGCTTGTGCGGTTGTGAACGCGTTTTGCGCCGTAGAAAGCTCATATTGTCCAATCACTTTCTTGTCGAACAACTTTTTATTGTTCTCGTAAGTCAAGCGTGCTGTGTTCAATTGTGCCGTAGCCGTGTTCACACCGGCTTGCGCTTGCCGTACCGCTGCACGATAGGTTTCGCTGTCAATGGTAAACAACAACTGACCAGCCGATACCGCTTGCCCTTCATGAACATAGACGTTGGTGATGAAGCCCGATACCTTTGGCCGCACCTCTACGTCTTGAATACCACGAATTGTTGCGGGATAGGTCGATTGAAGCGAAGCACTATTCGAACCAATCGTTTCTACAGGGAATTCGTTATTGCCAAAGTTGGGCATTCCACCACCGCCACCACAAGCGGTAAGCGCTACTGCAAGTGTGGCTACATACAAATAATTTTTAATCTTCATACCTATCTTATACTATATTATTGCCTTTGAAAAACAGTTACTTTTTTATTCGGTTGAATATCGTTATCAACAATCTTATTTCTGAAAACTTCTATAAAACTCTTGGTTTTGATAACGCAAAATTACAAATAATAGTTGGCTTTATATTCTTTCGAATGCCATATTTTAAGGAATATTATAGCTTGATGAAGTGAATTTAGTGGTAGTTGAGCGCATTCCTGCCAAGAGAATATTCTTATCTTTCCCCATAGCTGTAGGTCAACGAAGCTGCATTTTCTTTCTTCTGTTGTTGCAATGACGAGCCTGTAAGGCTGTATGCTTCCAAAAGTCTTGAAGCATATTGCTGCAAATCAATAGGTGAACGGGCCTAACCGCATTGCATCTTTCTTGGCTAATTCTAATGCAGTAGGGAGTATAATCCTTTTGTTTTTTTGCTGTTATGCACCTTTTCTTTATCTTTGTGCTGTAAAGCGGGTGCAAGTATATCTGAATTTAGGTCGGAATAAGCTGGCACTCTTTTTCCCGAACACGTGTTAAACAAGCACGTCAGCATGGTAGTATCGTAAAAATAAATCATAAAAACGAATGAAATATTGGCTATATCTCCTCCTTCTTATGGCGACTCCGGCATTAGCACAAGTGCGCCTTTCTCCATGTGATAAACAGGATTATGAGCTGTATGCCTCACGCTTGAAAGCACTTTTTAATCCCGACGCTTCGCAACAATATATTGTGGTGGATGGGCAAAAAGAATTATATGCCTTACAAGTTATCAAGGGAAGCCACTTGGGACAAAGGAAAAAGACGCTGGCTCTCAAAGATTTCAAGCAGGTGTACACCATTGATGATGACAGTCTTTGTCAAATAAAAGTTTCATCTTTATTGCGTTTCGCCGTATTTTCGTCCACATATCTTGTTCGTAAGCGGCTGGGCTTTTTAAAAACCTGCTTCCTCTTCGATATGCAAGATGGCGCACAATACTCCATAAGGAATGCCGATGTCGCTGCCGGTAGTTTAACAGATGTCCTTGAACAAGTATGTATAGCGGTACGAAAGAATAATCCTGAAACCATCAGGCGGCTCTTTCCGCAGATAGACTCACTTACGAAACATTTTAAATCTTATGAATTGGAAGAAAGTTGGGCGATTGAAACCGCAGAACAAGATGAGCGCAACATGCCTTCTGTGATATTATCCACACATTACAATGGTTTCAACTTTCAATTTTTTCAGCCGGAAACAGACACTGATTCACTCTGTCGAAAGTATGGGAAACTATTAAAAACAGTAGCACAATGGCTTTTTCTACATTCCAATGTGCTCGATTTCAATGAGCGCGTCTATGTCTGCATTCATCATGACCGTTCGACGATTTATGACCCTTTTGCCCATCTCTATGGAAAATATTATTTCCATATTACCGCCGACGAACTTAAAGAATCCACCTTGTATGCGCTTTTTAAATCTCGTTTTCTTGATTCTTGAATTTGCGTGAACTGTGAAGATGCACTGGGTTGTGTCCATTAAAGTTTAGAAATATGGTAAAGAAAAATCATATAGAATTGAAGTCTATCCGCTCTTTTGAGGTGTTTAGTCGGTATTATTGGTATCGGAAAGATTTGTCGGATATATGCAAGCAGTTGGGGATAGAATATGTGGGAACGAAACAAGAACTGAATTCCTATATAAAAGAATACTTCAATGGAAATTTGATAGCACATCGAACAGGCAAAGAAAGTGAACCGAATGCCATAAAAGTTCCTCTCCATCAAATCTCTTTAGCAACTCCTTTACTGGATTGTGGTTTTGCATTGAATGCTTCTTTCCGGAAGCTATTCTCTGATTATACCGGCAAAGCCCATTTCAAGTTCACAGCAGATATGGCAACTGCATGGCGGAAAGTAAAACGTGAGCATGACCATTCATTTACGCTTCAAGATATGTTGGATATCTATAATGGATGTTCTTCTTATGCTCATTATGATCATTGTTCTTGTCAATGGAATCAGTTTTTGAAGGATTTTTGTGCAGATTCACGGAATGCAGTCTTCACTAATAAACTGAAAGTTGCATCAATCCTTTGGAAACAGGTGCGCGATTCGTTCCACCCTAAAGTTTATAACTACAATCTCGTATTGCGCTATTGGGATATCATAGAGAAGTTGTTGTAGGGAAAGAACGAGAAAACAAGAATTTCCGAACGGCGTAAGCCTTTGCGATGCTATTTAATCTTGGTTTGGATTTGTATGGTATGCAGATGAATATGCCCCAAAATGGTGGATGAAGGACTTTACAAATCCTCTTCATTTTTCATTGCTTTCCCCGATAAAAGAAAAAGGAGTTGCGGTGAAACCGTAACTCCTTGACGTTGAATGTAGCGGGGGTGGGACCCGAACCCACGACCTCCGGATTATGAATCCGACGCTCTAACCAGCTGAGCTATCCCGCCATCACATTTAGGTTTTGCCTAATTGCGGGTGCAAAGGTAGTATAAAGTTTTGGATATGCAAAATTTTCATGTGATTTTTATTTGGTGTATGCGTTCCGAAAGGGACGAGTGTGATATCTGCAATAGCGCAAAAAAGAGATATACAACCCCCAAGGGGGTAGGCATGTGTGTGGGATTCCATCAAGGCAGTGTAGCTTTCGCTGCGCTCATCAACTCTGCCCTTTCGAGTGTATAACCCCTTCGGGGTAACTTCTCCTGCGCCTTTCCACGCGCATGCCCAGCCATTTGTGGGGCGATTCCTCGTGGTGGTATTGCCTATACATCGTGTTGTCGCGCATCATCCCTATGCTATGGTATGATGATGAATGGACAATGATGCGGCAACCCCACCGGGGTTGTACTCTTGATAGCCCAGGGTTGCCGACGATAGGAGGCTACCCTGGGGAGCAAGGTGTGTGGGATGCTACCCCCTTGGGGGTTGTACTTTTTGTAAATGGCACCATCACTCCAAATGGATAAATGAGAAATGGAATAAAAATGACATGAAAAAATGGTGAAATAATACCATTCAATAACTATTTTGATTATATTTGCAACATACTAACACGATAAATAATGGCACAAACCCTATATCAAATACTTATTCATGCGGTGTTCCATAAACGCACGCATGCGGCAACTATTCGTCCTAATGACCAACCACTTCTCAACAAATGTATTGTAAATATTTGTCACAATCTACAATGTCCGTGTCTCATT
>NZ_AZHT01000010.1 GCF_000599605.1 Prevotella sp. HJM029
CTTCCGTGAATCTTTGGATAATGTTTGTCTTTAGATAATACGGATTATCAAAAGGTTTTGATAATCCGTACGTGGGCTGGGGTCATCAGGTGCAGCCGGGGGAAAGGTATTCGGCACGCACCATGACGAAGCGGCAGGCGGACGCACTCCTGCGGAAAGACTTGCGTAAGTTCTGCGCCATGTTCCGTAAGTTCGGGCGTGACAGTCTGCTCCTTGCCACGCTCGCCTACAATGTCGGTCCATACCGGCTTTTGGGGAGCGGGAAGATACCCAAAAGCACGCTGATCCGAAAATTGGAGGCGGGCGACAGGAACATTTACCGGGAATATATCGCTTTCTGCAACTACAAGGGGAAACGGCACGCCATGCTGCTCAAACGGAGAAAGGCGGAGTTTGCGCTGCTGTACATTCCGTAACATGGCAAATGCCTGACAAATGAAACTCCGATGAAGCCGCAACTTCATCGGAGTTTCCGCTTTTCATACATTCGGGATTTTTCCTTTGCCGATTACTTCACCGTCCCTGCAATGCTCTATGATGCCGGGCGAAAATCCCATCTCCCCGATTGCGATATGCCGGATATACTCCACATATTCCTGACCTTGAAAAATCCTGCCCGTGAGGTTTTTGAAAATCATCCTTATGCTTGTTCCGTCATCGCTGTGCAGGATGATTTTTCCGTTCTGTCTGATTTCTTCCATGATTGAAACTTGTTTTTGTGAATACTATCGTAGATTGGGACAGCGGTTTCTTTGCTACTTTCTTTGTCCGCCGTCATGCTCACCGAAAGAAAGTAGGGCGGCTTTGTCCGCCGCCACTCAAAAATGGGTGTAGAGTCCTGTTACCATCGTGAACATTTCTTCCAGCATATCGCAATATATGCCATCGTGTGTTTCGATGTCCTTCGTCTTGCACTCGAATGTCTTTTTGCTGAACGTCCTGCGGTAGAAACGCATATTGTAGAGGTCTAAGCCGGCATCGTAGATGATGTCAAGGCGGTTGGCACTCGTCTTGTTCCTCGCAAGGCTCATGCGCAGTCCGTTACCCATATCTATAAAGTCCTTGCTTCCCGTCATGGCGGCAAAGCGTCTGCCGCCTATCTGCTGTAAAATAGTCTTCGCTATCATGCTTTTCTTGGTTGTAGGTTGGCGGTGCGGACACCGCCAACTTGTTTAACATTCTGTTATCTCGGCAATGGGTGTGTTTCGTTTCAACCATTCCATCAGGCACTCCATATTGTACTCGCTTGTGATGACTGCCGTATGGCTGTTGATGGCGGTAAACCTGCTGCTCTCGTAGTCGTCTATCCACCCTTTTAGGGTATCAACTCCCCACGCTTCGGCATCGTCAAAGATGCCGTCCAATACTTTGATAGGCTCACTGAACTTCACTATCAGCGTTTGATAGGCTGCGTTCATCGTCTGTCCTCCTTTCCTTCCTTTGCCGTGAGCCACTCATCCCGTGCTTCTCGGCACTCGTCCAATGTGGGTTTGACACAAGAGAACAACTCTCCGTCTGTGGGGTGGCGGTAGTCGTACTGCACAAGTGTCCGCTTGCGTCTGCCGATACCTAATTGGAAACGCTCGTATTTCTCCGTACCTGCTTCCGTGCAGGTGCTTACTCCGTTGATGGTCATCCGTGTTGCCATAATCGTTGATTTTAGGGTGGTTAAAAATGTACTGACAAAACTCTGTTCTTCATCACCATTTCGGGGTCGCTCGTGTAGCGTTGGTGCAGGTAGAAATGGTGGGAACCGAAGCCGTAAAGGAAAAACCTGTCAAGTCCGTGCTTCTCGGCAAAGTTCTTTACACTCCGTCTTAACTGCTCCTCACTCGTTGCAAGAGTGAGGAGGTTCACAAATTCAAGGAACATCGTGGGGATTTTATCGTCCCACAGACAAACCATGCTTTCAATTTTTACTTCCATACTATTGGGTATTATAGGTTGATACTATGCCGCTTCCATCCGCTGGCGGATAAGGTTCACGTTGCTGTTCACAAGGTTTACAATGCGGTCGTGGTACTCGGTATTGGAATTGTGCAAGCCACGACTTTGCACCACTTCCAATGTCTTCAAGGAAACCTCCACCGTTTCTATGCGCTTGCCGTCAATGGTAGCGGATAGGATAAGAGAGTTCTTTTCAAGGAAATAGGAGTTGGAAAACACGCAATGGTGCAGTTCCGTCCCTTCCGCTGCAAACTCCGCAACGCTCTCCAACACACGCACCTGCAAAGTGCCGTCCGTGAAGGCGATGCCGAAGAATATGCCTTTGAGTTTGCGGTATGCCTTCTCGTGTTTCTTCGCTTGGCGGATGCGTTCCTCCAACTTCTTGCGTTCTATCTCCTTGTTGCGCTTGTGCATAAGTCTGTCGTGTTCGGCTTTGAGGTCGGAGGGACAGACGTACTTCGGGCTGTTCGTGTCCTTGCCGAAATGCCGCAGGAGGTCTATGGTGTCACGCCACATGGAGCCGTCAGCAATGGTGTAGCCGTTGCGGATACATATCTTTACGGATGCCCAATACCTCTCTATGTCAAAGGAACTGCGGATATAGTGGCGCAACATGGGGTATTGCCCTGCCTTCAACAGCGTTTCGGCTCGGCTGTCGGAAAGGATAGCCGTGAAAAGGTCGTAAGGCAGTATGTTGTGGTATTCGCCATTGAAGCCGTTGCGTTTCAGTTCGGGTATGAAACGCTGTCGGGGATAGGTGCAGACGGGGTTTATATCGTATGCACGGAGTTTGTTGTTCTTGCGTACCTCCATGTCGCTGTATTCCGCCCATAGGTCGTAGTAAAGTATGGACATTCCACGCAGTCGGGCAATGGTGACGGTTGTGCCTTTGGGCGAAATCCACCTTTGCACCACTTCATAAATGGAATACCCGGCTGCCTGCCCTGCCTTGTATTGGGACTTGACGAAGAAGAAGCGTATCACTTGGTACTGCTTGCAGGTGGTGATGATGCAGAAATACTCGTTCTCGCTGAACACGCTCTTTCGGGTGCGCAACGCTTCCAACTCCATGCCGCAATGCGGGCAGGTGCATCCGCAAACGGTGTCCGCAAGGTTGTGTTCACTCCTCCACGAATGTCCGCACTCGGTGCAGATGTTCGTGCCGTCCGCCCTCTTGATGGCGTAATGTTTGAAGCAATGGCGGAAAGCGTAAGCCCTCTGTGTGGCGGTCAATTTCGGCAGTCGCTCGCTCAATCGTGCGACTTCCTGCTGTATGGGTGTTCTCGGTTTCATAATCAGAAATTGAATAGGTTGGGTTGTTGTACTTCTTGTGCGGTCGCTTTGGTGGCGGTTCTCGGCTTGCTGCGGTTCTGCAACTTGCGGAGTTCCTCCTCTTGGTATCTGCGGACTGCGTTCTGCCGTGCTTCCGCCTTTTCCTCTGCCGTGAGTTCCACAACGTGGTTCACCGCCACTTGGCACTGAATGGGCTTGCCTACCTCTATCTCGTTCTCGTCATAGTAGTGGACGGCTTGCCCGAATATCTCCCCGTCCGTGAAGCCGTTGCAACCGCTCCGCTGCACGTAGTTGAGAATGTAGGTGACACAATCGTCTATGTTCTTGGCAGGGTTGCGGTAGTTCCTCGCAAAGAGCGTATCTTCCGCTGCACGCTGCTCCAGATACATCTGTATCGTTCTCTTGAAATGTTCTGTTCCTTTCATATCGCTGTCTTTTTTAGATTGTCTGTTTCAGTATTTCTCTCCAATAGGTCGGCTCTACCTCGCTCAGAAGGAAGTCTGTAAAGTCCCTCCGTGCGTCCTTGTTCAGTTCTCGGTAGAGTTCACGGAACACGGATATGTTGCCGTTGATGTACGTTTCCACCATGTACACGAAGATGTTGTCCACCTCGTAGTATCTGCACTGCTGCGCTGCCGTTTTGCTGCTTCTCTTTGCCATGTCAGTAGGGGTTAAAGGGTGAATAACCAAAGGATGAAGCCGAAGAAGGCAATAGTGGAAAGGATAGCCACGATTACACCTATCGCCACTCGGAACACTCCGTTTACAATCTCTCTAATAATGCCCCAAAAGATGCCGAACATCCCGAAGGCGGTGCGTACCATCAAGCCGCATATCGCAAGCCCTATGTACTGCGCCATTTGTCTGAAATTTGCCGTTGCCGTCATATCTTCGCTGTTTTTGATTTTTTTGTTTTTTAATGCGGATTCAAGAGCTGAGGGAGTTGAGTTTCAAACTATCTTATCTGCCTCTCGTTTATCCGACATTTTTTTTATGCGTCTTTCTGTCGCATCGGTCGTTTTCGTTTCGGGTGCTTGAAAAGGTAGGGATTAGGGAATGCAAGGTTTTTCGGGAAAAATACTACCCGCAGGGCTGGAGATTTTTTCCGAAAACAGGAGGCTTGACCTTGCATTCCCGTCCAATCCCGGAATTACCTTTGCGCCCAGAACGGAAATGACTATCTGATGCGGCTCACTGAAAGACGCGAAAATGGAGGTAAACGGAAGTGGAGGCAGATTGGACAGGAAAACTTCAAAAGAGAAATCCGTAAAAAAGGGAAAACGCCAAAAGGAAAAGGGACATAGCCGGAGGCGTGAAACCGGGCAAACCACCGGCAAGGAAGTATGATTTTATATGTCTGGCCGAGCGTGTACGGTCGGACGGATAAAATCATTCTTCCCGGTTTGCCTGCCGTGTGTGACGGCTTGTTCCATTTATGGATCGGGCGGTCAGACACGGCTTTCCGCTTACGGCTCAAAGGAACAGTGGAAAAAGAAAAATCGTCAGAAACCCGTAAAAGCACCTCTTTGGCATAAGCACAAAAGAAATGGGCCTTGCATCATTAGTCTAAACTGTTGTTTAGGCGTGAGGTAAAGCCCTTTTCTCCGCTTATGCGTAGTCGGCATACGTTCGACCAAAATCCTTTTGGGCGATGGTGTGCCGACGGACAAAACCGCTTTTACGGAAAAACTTGTATGAGAAGAAAAAATTAGGGAGATTCATTTCAAAATCTCCCGTTTTATTGTTACTTTTGCATACGAAGAGTTCTTTGAAGGTTACGCAACGCGCAGAAGGATGATGCAGTAGATAACTAACTAAATCGTAACCTATTACTATCATGAGCAATTAACCTACGCTCAGTTCCAATAAATTACACTCTTTTCGTAACTTCTATTTACAACTCTCTTCATTTCACCATGGTCTTGATCATAATCTCTTATCTTACCTAAGCTGTCAAACTCATCTAACAAGACAATAGCTTTTTCTTTGTCTGCAGTCTTAAATATTTGGGTGAGATTTTTACTTGTTTCTCCTAACTTCGATGAGACTACTGTACCCAAATTTACTATAATCAATGGACGATCCAATTCGCCAGCTAAAACATAAGCGCTTAACGTCTTCCCACATCCAGACGGACCATGAAGCAATATTTTATTTGAAACAGGAATATCCATTTTTGCGAGAGTTTCAACTTGCTTTCTCTCCTTAATAAAATACTCTAGTTCTTCTTGAATATTGGGTGTACAGACTAAATCCTTCATCGTAAACGAAGACATTACTGTCTGTATGATAAACTCATCAGCTTTACTCTCAATTTCCTTATTCAACCGAAACTCCCTGAGCTTACCTAAAGAATTTCTTCTATCAGTATCTTTAATGATAGAAAGTATCTCTGATGCAAATTTACCTCTGTTATTTTGCTGCGAATATTCTACATACCGATACAGCAAATCAAGTAAACGAGCATTGTCGTTTGCTAAAGCAAATCTTGCAATTTGTTTGATGTAATCAGCCTGTTTCATATGAAGTGTTTCCTTTTTATTTGCAAATATAGCTCATTGTTGTCGAATCTCCAAACGTTCATAAGAAAAATATGGTTCTGATTGCACATTACATTTTCATTACTCCATGTCTTTTTTGAAAAATATTCTGCTCATTTTTCTTCTTCCATTGCTGGTATTTCATTTTAAACCAATCTACTACAGGCAAATCATCAATGAATAACCGCCATTTGTTCTTTGTTTCAAGTTGAATAACATTCTTGATATATGCCACAGATTGCTCGGTAGTAAACTTGCGATTATGCTGCTTGGAGTAAAGCGAACCACTAAAGCTGACCTTTTTGAAGCATGAAATGGCTCGTATCAAGTGCGTAGCAAAACCCATTTGCAAACACTCACGAACGATAGCCTTGAGATCTGCAAGGTAAGGAATAAGTTCTTCCAACTTTCTTTCCTCTTGTTGTTTGCTAATTGAGTATCGGGTGAACTCGTCTTTTATAGTTTCCATCTGCTGCTGATGCATCATTTCAGAAGTAGCCATTTGCTTTTTGAGTGTAGAGATATTCCCTACCAAAGTAGCCTTGTCTGCATTAAGTTGCTTGTTTTCCTCTTCCAATCGTTTCACCTTATTACCTCCAAAAAGAGAAGATACACTATCCGTAATCGATGTTGTGGCAGTTACTGCAGAACTCTTCAGTTTCTCTACTTTAATTCCTTGTTTCACCTCTTTAAGTTCTGATTGAAGCTGTTCTTTGCTTGATTCAAGTGTTTGTAGTTCACTTTGTAGGTTCTCGGTTGCACCAATGAGTGATTTGTAATATTCAGAAGTGGAGATATGTTTGGCTTCTGATCCATCAATACCACGCTGTAAGCCATACTTATTCATGAGCTGGGCATAACTATCTTGGTAATTCTTTAGTTGGTTGCGTGCCATCACATCATCTGCACATAGTCTGGGTGTACCAACTTTCTTCTTTCGGTATTTACGTTTACCATTTTCTTTCTCTTTCTCGGCTTTCCTCCGCTCACAAGTAACAATAGGTACAATCGTAGCATGTATATGTGGTGTATGCTCGTCCATGTGTATAACAGCCGACACAACGTTTTCCTTGCCGTAGGTTTCTTCCAACCATTGTAGATTGTCCTGACACCAGCTATCAAGTTGTCCACAACCTTCTATCCTTTTCATATCCTCGTGTGTTCCTGTGAGCAGAATACGGATTGCTCGTACTTGGTTCTTACCGATCTTGCGAGTAATGCCAGCCGTATTGATGCGGTGGCTAATTGCTTCACTTCGAGAGTGGATTTCATCAGGGAACTCAATGAGTTCTTTGTTTAGGTGAGTGCGACTTTCATCTGCATTCTTAGGATGAATGGTGCGCTCAATATGAGCAGACATACCCGTGTCGGCTCCTTTTGCTTTCTCTAAATGTAATACTGCGTATCCCATAGTCCTTTTACATTATTTGTTTTTACGTTTAGGTTGATGATTCTTTTCGGGGTTTCAAAAGGGGCTTCCCCTTTGCTCATTGGTCATTTTTAGCAGAGGAGTGTAACGGCTGCGTAAAGAAAATGCCCTAATGAGCTATGGTATTTCGCTTGTGAAATATCCATAGGGCAGCAAGCGAGGAGTTATAGCCCTTTTCCCTTTCGTTGTTGTTGAGTGGTAATAGGCTTGTCACAAAGTAGGTCGTTAATGTCCTTATACTTTGAATAAGCCACGGAACCATCTTCTACCTTTGCACCTAACTCTTTAGAGAGTTCAACGTAGGCTGTTTGACCAGCCCTATCGTTGTCGAAAAGACAAACGATGTGTGCGTAGGAGGCTAAAAAGCTCTTTACCTTTTGCAAGTTGGTGACAGAGTTAAGGATAATAATGTCCGAAACTCCAGCTGGCTTGCCATCACTAAAGGTAAAGATGCCCTTTCCTTGCTTTTGCAAGGTCATATAAGAAAGGTAGTCCATAAAACCCTCAAATATCAAACAGATGTTGGCTTGCTCTTGTGCCTTGACAATTGTAAATGATTTAGGTGCTATGCAGCCTTTGAAGAAAGAGTTGCGCAGTTCGTAGCCGCCAATCTTGTTAGCAAAGCCTATAGCAAAGTAGGTTTTATCCTTATAGGTAAAATGTAGTTCTACACATTCCTTTTGAGCTATCGCAATATCCACTTTGCGCTCCGCGAGGTAACGAAGTAAGGCAGGGTGAGATAGTTCGCAGACTTCTATGTTCTTAAAAGCAGGTTCTTCTGGAGTAGTAATCCTTGTAGGTTGGTAGGAGTGATAGTTCATAGTGGATATGCCTGGAGCTAACTTTTCTATTTGCGCAAGCAGATAGGAAATATCTCTTGAATGATATAACTCTTCTGCAAGTGCGATGATACTACCACCTTTGCCAAGTCCGAAGTCATACCAAAGGTTGAGCTTTGTGTTTACCTTGAATGATGCCTGTGTTTCGTTTCTAAATGGCGATTTATAATATAACTTCTCGCCACTAATTTTGATAGGTGTATGCCCTATACTTTGCAGAAAGTCCTGCAATTTGATATGTTTTGCTGTTTCAATGTTCATAATTGTACGGCTTAGATGTTGTTAGAAAATTGATGATTTGATGCGTTTACTTGTAAGTGCTTGATAATGAGTGTTTATATTATACATCAACTCTTCATCAAAAAAATAGACTAAAGGGGAAGTGATGCTTGTGCAACTATTTCCTTATATCTTTACTCCGTTATTTCACGGTTTCATCTTATCACTATTTACCAGATAAGATATTTTTTCTTGGGGAGCAAGTTGTACTTTTGTGCAGACAAAAGTGCTTGCTACTTCAGGAAGTAGTGAAATCGCTACTCTATGTTCTCAGGATTTACTACTTACCAAAAGAGAAACTTGGCACCATAGTACACTATTTCTCTTTTGGACAGCAATTATACACTTCATCCATGATTTATTTCTGATGGATTTCTGATGAGCATTTATTCTCCTTATATTCAGTAGCTTATATTCTTGTTTCATCAAAATAATAGTATTTATTTCTCTGAAAGTTGTTCGAGAGTGACGGTGTAGTACCGGCCCATTCTCCTTACATCGGAATAATAGTTTGGGCGATTGAAGTCTATCTGGTAGGTGGTGTAGCAAAGTGTATTGCTTGCTGGCTGCAATTTCCAAATATCTTGTACTATCTTTCGCACATGGCTTTTCTCAGCTTTCACTTGCGTATAGTTGAGTAGCGTAACTATGTCGTTTAGGCAGAAAGAATACTCTTTAATATTCATCTGCTTCATGATGTCAATGGCAAGTTCTGCCATTTCAATCTCCAACTTGTTACGATTGCTCCTAATAATTCGTTTTAAAGCTGGTGTTTCCGTGAGTTTAGGATTGAACCACATACGGCTTTCTTCTTGGGTACTTAGTGTGTGATGCTGGAGAAAGAATAGGAAGGCAGGTATTTCTTCTTTGAGCTTCTTGAGAAAATCCGTATCATCAGATTGCAGCTTTTCTATTTTTCTCACCCAATAGCGGGTTTCTCCCATGTCTATGATAAGAGGGAGATACTCGTTGTTGGAGCAGAGTACAAATTTGGAAAAGAAAGCTATTTCAGAGCGGTCTTTTCCTTTGGCCTCCACCTTGTAGGTATGTGTGGTACTTAGGTTCTTTAGTCGCTCACTGTCTTCCCTACGGTTAAGCAGCACTTCATCTACTACGATGATGAGCTTTCCTGCCCAGTCGGCATTGAACTGACTGCGGAAGTCTTCATTGGTGTTAAAGGTTACATTGTCCTTAAAAATGGCTTTAAGGAAGTTGAGAAAAGTACTTTTACCAGTATTGCGCTCCTCTGATACCAATAGAAGAATAGGTAATTTCTGAATGGGTTTTAGATAGAGCAGCTGCAAATAATCCATTCCTAACTCGTACTGTTCACCAAATATGTGCGATACAAGGGCTTCTATGTGTGAGAATGTTCCTTCTTTGGGCTCATGGTCTATCGGCTCATAGAGATTGAGGAAGTTTGCTACAACTGGTTGATAGTTCATATGGTCTGGCAAGGTACAGAAGCCATTGTACTTAGGTACACTTGCCATAAAGTCCTTTCCGTGGTCTTGGCGCAGCGTTTCGTTGTTCCACACGATACGCTTGCGTACAAAGCCACCTCCTAATTTGGGTTGGTCTACCAATTTATATAAGGTGGTACCAACTCGGATATATTCTTCCTTTTCCATAGTATTAGATCTTTGAGGTTGCGTTACCTAAGATTTTCTGCACATCAGACATTCTGTATCTGACCTTGTTCCCTACCTTTATAGGCTTCAGATAGTTCTTCTTACCCCAATGCCATAAGGTAGCATCACAGACTCCACATAGTTGTTTAACTTCTTCCTTAGAAAGGAAGCGTTCCTTCCGTGATTCTTCAACGATAGATGTAAGTTCGTCTTTCGCACGGTTAATAAGGTCGTTGGAAAATGCCAACAAATCCTCACCAGACACCTCTAATCGCACATGTGCGTTAGAGCCTTGAATGATAGATAAAATATCGGTCATATTTTTTAGACTCCACCAGCTTGTTTGACTTCCTGTTGTCGGTGGTTTGCAAACAAAAAGTCGCCACCTCGATTGAGATGACGACTGCAAATTTATATCGTAAAATGATTGATTTTCAACGAATTGCGAAACGTTTAATTCGCTTAAATATTAAACGAATTAAACGAACTGTTATTAGGATAGAAAGGTCTTAAATTCATCTATCGAAGCACGCTCTTTTCCCTTATCCATCAACCTTATTCCTGTCTTTCCAATAGTCTCAGTAAGCTCTTTGTAGGCATCCTGAACACCGCGAAGTCCTATTAAACGAATATTATAATGCTCGGACAATGCTCTATAGAATGGTGCTATATTACATTCGTAGAGCAAGCCCTCTTCTTCCAAAGCAATTTTGAGATAAACAATATCTTTCTCTTTTGGCTTGGTTAATATCCTATCTCTTATCTTAGAAAGCAACTCTTCGTTTGCTCCAGGTTTAAGAAGTTCCTTCAAATTCCTTTCATCCTTTGGTCTGCCACGTTTCTTGTTGGTGCCAGTATTCTTGTTATCACCAAAAGTTATAGCTTTCTCCAACGTTGATTCAATAACAGTATCTGTGGATAGGGAATGCTTATACAATCTAAATTCCTCCCAATCTTCCTTGGTTCTTTCTCCAGAAGATATACTTTTATGAATAATGTATTTGACTAATAACGACAAAATCCATCTATGAACTCTATTAGTCTTACTATTATGAATAAGGCTCTCACCCTGTTCTACCATACACTCGTAGCTTCTGCCATAATATAGCCATGCGAGCATAGCTGGTACTATAGAGTGTTTATCTGTGTTTTGGAACTCATTTACCAAGTTCTCTGCAAGATTTGAATTAGTCAAGATGCTTTCCAAGGAAGAAAAGTCTTTCAAGGTATCATCAGACATTCTCTTTTTTACAGCATCTTTGTATTTGGGAACTAACCTCACTACTAACATGAACACCTTCTGAAACCCTGCACTGTTTGTTCGGTTCATTTCTTCAACAAATGAACCATACTCTTTAGGATGTGCATCAAGCCACTCTTTTATAAGTTGTTTGAAATCTTCAAAACTTCCTTTCATAGCCTAATCAGTCTAAAAGTTTTACTAAATCTTTCTTCATTTCTTCATCAATATCTCTATACCGTCTAAAGGCTTTGCTCCCCTCTTTGTGTCCTGATAATGCGGAAACTAAATTCGGGTCTTTTACCTTCTTATAGATATTACCAATGAATGTGCGTCTTGCTAAATGGCTGCTTGCTACCTCGTACAAAGGGCGTTTTACTTCATCATGTGTCAAAGGGTCTAAGATCGTTACAATCCTATCTACACCTACTTCTTGAAAAATGCGTTTGATAGCCACATTATACTTTTGTTCTGATATAAATGGAAATAACTTTGCACCCCCGTAGTCCTTATAGCGATCTAATATTGTCTTTGCTTTGCTATTCAAGGGTACTCTAACTGTTACAGGATTACCCTCTCTGGTCTTTTTAGGAATATATTCTATAGCCTCATTGACTATGTTTCTCTTGGTCAGCCGATATAAATCGCTAACTCTACAACCTATCAAGGTTTGAAAAATAAAAATATCTCGTTGAATAGCAAGCTGTGGGTGTCCAGATAAATCCGCATCAAATATTTGGTCACGCTCATCTAAGGTAATATAATAAGGTGTTCCATAGGTACATTCATCTAATGGGAACTCATCGAAAGGACGATTTGTTGTTATCTTTCTATCATAACACCATATAAAGAATGTTCTTATGCGAGAAAATCTATCTATCAGAGTGTTCTTACCTCTTGGCAATGGGATACGCTTCTCTGGAAATGCTTCATACAACTTTGGATATTTCTCATAATAGATATGCTCATTTTCAAAGAAATCCCACATATCCCTTAAAGTGTCAGAGGTTACATCATCTACGTCAAGAATAAAATCACGATGTCTACGCTTAACTGTTTTTACATACATTTCGTATCGTGCTAACGAACGCTGAATAACCTTGAAGTTCTTTACCCGCACAGCGGATAACTTATGTTCTACAAGGAATTTAGAGAATAGTTCCAGTAAAGTAGGTTTATTCTCCTGCATCAATTCCTCTTCAGTCTTGTAATGATTAGGATGATGATACTTGTCGATAATCATAGACAACCATTCACTATCAGCTTCTTCAGAATATTGCTCTGTAATTGCAGAAACAATATCTTGAATACTTTGAGATAAATGCAGCTTATTTTCTTCTGAGACGAGTGCAACACGGTCTTTGTACCCTTGCTTCTCACTACTCCAATGATTCGGATTGATAACAAGTTCACTTGCAGCCTTAATATCTTTCTTACCATCACGCAAGCGAAAATAGATTGTTGCCATACTATCTGTATCGTTCTTTTTTGCCGTCTTACGAATGAATGCTGTAACTTTCATAATTAATGCTTTTAGTTCTGCTGCAAAGATAATAAATTGTTCCCAAATTGTTCCCAATCATCCTAAATTTATTTTTATCTTTTTCAATCAGATCAAACGCAGTGTCCTTTTATTGTGTTGATTACAAGATATTTACGTTTAACTATTGAATTTGATAAGATTAATTAAGATGTTCCCATATTTAATATTTCAAATGCGGGTGTGGGTACTATTAAATCCCTTGTAAATCGCTGATTTACAAGGGATTTTTCTTTCTTATTACGTACTAAGAATGAACTTGCTAATAAAACTATTGGGAAGGTGTACGATTATGGGTCAGTAGAAATTTAGTGGGGGATAGCCCAAGTCGTTTGTAATACTTGGTCATCTATCTTGCAACACCACTTTTTTAGGAGGTTTTCTGTATGCTTTTTATTACTTATAAATCCCTTGTAAATTGCCGATTTACAGGGGATTTATCTTTCTCTAATATTCATTGAGGATGAGTATTACAGTCAAGGGTTTTATAAAAACAGACCAACCTTCGAATAGGGGGCGATGATAATCGTTCCTTTATTCGCCGGTTGGTCTGACATTTACTGCTTACTTACGATATTTACAGCATCCAGGGAGTTTGTTATAAGTGGCTTGTGAGGCTTTTATATTACCACTATCGTGACCTGAAGCAGCTACCGCTTTTTGCACTTTCTTCGTGTCAGTCTTGGTGTTGTCATACACAAGCGTGAGCTTTTGTGCTTTTAAATTCCATGTAGCCGACAACACTCCGGGAACAGCTTTTGCGGCTTTCTCTATGCGTGGCTTACACATTTCGTTACATTTCCCGTTTACTGGAATTTCTGTTTTCACTGTTTTGGCCTGCATGGTTGCGCTCATGGCTGCAACAGCAAGCATTGTTAAAATCACTTTTTTCATTTTCTTGTTATATTAAATAAATAAAATAATGTTATTGATCCATCATACTTTCTTTGCCAGCCAGCTGTGCACTGGCATCAACAGTAAAGGTTCCATTCGTCACAATCTCTTCGCCTTCAGCCAAACCATCCGTGATGACATAACCATTGGATAGCGAAGGCCCCAACGTTACACGTCGTAATCTGAAAGTAGGTTGCGTTTCTCCCGTGTCTTTTACATAGACGATACTTCGTTTTCCTGTCCACATCACGGCGCTCTTCGGCACGACAATCTCACCATGATATTGCTTCATGTTGGCCACAATATTGCCCGTCAAGGTCATTTCGGGTTTAAACCCTACACTTGCATTATTTATTTCTACGCGCACGCCAGCCGTTCTACTGGAAGAGTCAATCACGGGATCGACGAAACTTACGCTGCCCGTGAACACTTTTCCTGGCATCGCTTCGGCTGTAAAGTGAATCTTTTCACCAACATGAATAAATGGTAAGTCGCTCTCATACGCTTGGAACATAGCCCAAACCTTGCCGAGATTTGCAATCTTCAGCAACGCTTGTCCTTGTTTAACATAATCGCCTGGATTGATATTCTTTTCAATCACTGTGCCCGAAGTATTAGCCTTCAGCGTGGTGTAGGGGGAGGCTTTGCGTGTATGCATCAGTTGATTGATCTGTGCTTGCGTGATATTCAGCAGTCTAAGCTTCTCAATAGCTGCGTCAATCAGCGGTTTCTTTTGGGGCGATGCAGGGAAGTTCATCGCTGCAATCAATTCTTGTTCAATGGCGTATAGCGTCGGAGAATAAATAACAGCCAATGCTTGTCCACGACTAACATGGTCGCCCAGCGCATTGATGAATAGTTTCTCGATGCGTCCTTCCACGTAAGATGATTGCGTTTGTTCTAAGCGCTGGTCGGGCAATATCTTCCCGAATAGGCGCACTTCTTTGTTTGTTGCTCCGCTGCCAACAACCTCTGTCTCGATATTTGCCAATGCAACGGCCTCATCACTCATCACAACAGCATTGGAATCGGTTGTCGTTGTGCTTTGCTTTTCATCGTTGACAGGGATAAGATCCATCCCACAAATGGGGCATTTCCCTGGGTGATCCTGTCTCACTTGTGGATCCATGGAGCAGGTGTACATCGTTTTTCCTTTCGAATGTTGATGTACATCTGTTGTGTGAGTGGTGCGGAAGAGGATCCACCCTAATAGGAGTCCTATCATTAGCGCAACGGCAAATGATAGCAGGATATGTTTTTTAATGAAATCTTTCATCATCTTTTGCTTCTTTTGGTTATACATTCTTTTACTTCACATCGCGTGCAATGAGCTGGATAGCCTCTGCCGTGATGGTGTTATATTGCGCATTAGCTTCAGCTTTTAAGAGGTCGTAGTCGATGCTTTCGCGTGTTGTTTGAAGAATATCGGTGAGCGATGTCGCCCCCGTAGCATATTCTTTTTGCATCAGTTCGAGCGTTCTGTTGAGCAAACTCACCTCACTCTCATAAAGCTTCAATTTGCGTTTTATATCGTCAGCACGCTGTTCAATGCTGAGATATGTGCTTTGAAGTGCATCCAACTGACTTTGATAATTGTAGGCTGCGCTACGTTCCATGAGTTGTGCACTATGGATAGCCGAAGTAATCTTTTTGCGATAAATGGGGATTGTGACGCTCACCATGGGCATCACCATGTCTTTTCCATTCATATTGGACATCATTGGCATGTCAACTTTCCCATTGAGCATATATTGAAGTCCCACACCTATCATGGGCATACCTTTTGCTCGGGTCTGTTCTTCCTGTGATTTAAACGCCTTTTGGATAGCTGAATACTGTGCAAGTTTGGGATTGTTTCGTTCAATCTCTGTCCAATTAAAGGTGGGCATCTGTCGTAATGGGATGGAAACGGGTAGGGACAAAGCTGCATTTGGCTGCCGATGCAGCGTGATGTTGAACTGCTGCTTTTGTAAAGTCAGTTGGGTCTCAAGACTTTCCGTTTGTTCTTTCAATCGCTCCTCTTCTGCATCGAGGCGCAATTGGTCGCTCATTTTCGTGTCACGCCCTGCTGTATAGTTCTTATAAAGATAGATAGCCACCTTTTTAATATCGTTTAAAAGCGCGCGTTTCTGTTTCACAGCTTTCACTTTCTCTTGCGTTGCGAGTATGGAATACCATTGTTTCTCAACGCTGAAAGCTGTTGATAAGCTTTTTTCGCGAAACTTCTGGTAGGCCTCTTGCGCTTTATATTCCATTTGTTCGCGACCTGCTTTCAGTGTGCCAAACCATGGAAACATCTGCATAATGGTTATGGTTGCAAGCTGTTTTCCATTGACATGGTGCATCGCTTGTGGGAAAAGGCCGACATTTAGCTGTGGATCGCTCAAGACACCCGCACCTTGTGCATTGGTCATTTGCGCCTGATAGGCCTGATATTCACTCTTCAGCCCAGGATTGTTGCGTATTGCTTCGGCAATATACACGGCCAAACTATCTTCTTTATTGTCTATTCCTGTCGCATAAGCACTGCCATAGCAGGCGAATAGTCCTATGCATAGGAAATATAAAATCTTATTCTTCATGCTCATTTTTGTTTGCAATTATACTTTTCTTTTGTTCACGTCTTAAGGCTGATTCACGCCACCAGCATTGGAAAACCGGCACAACAAACATTGTCATGGTCTGTATTAACATGCCGCCAAAGGTAGGAATGCTCATCGGAACCATAATATCTGAGCCCTTTCCTGTGGATGAAAGCACGGGTAATAGCGCAATAAGTGTTGTCGCAGTGGTCATTGCTGCTGGGCGAATACGCTTCATTCCGGCTTCAACAACAGCCTCGCGAATCTCTAAAGGACTATGGGGTTGTCGTTTTAAGAACACCTGATGGATGTAGGTTCCCATCAAAACACCATCGTCTGTAGCGACGCCAAAGAGTGCGATAAAGCCTACCCAAACGGCAACACTGAGGTTGATTTGTCCCATACCAAAGAGGGTTCGCATATTCACTCCCGCGATATTGAAGTTTAAAAACCAGTCTTGTCCGTAGAGCCAAATCAGGATAAAGCCGCCCGCAAAGGCTACAAAAACACCCGAGAAGTGTATCATTGAGGCCGTGACGCTTTTAAATTGGAAGAAAAGGACCAAGAAAATGAGAATCAACGCAATAGGAATGACTACCTGAAGGCGTTCTGCAGCATGAATCTGTTGCTCGTAAGTGCCCGTAAATTTATACGTGACGCCCTTAGAAAGTTTAATCTTTCCATGAGCTACAAGCTCGTCAATGTGTTTTTGAGCTGCATGAACAACATCCACTTCTGCCTTGTTTCCCACCTTATCAAACGTGACATAGCCCACTAAAAACGTGTTTTCACTCTGAATCATCGTCGCGCCTTTGACGAAATGAAAAGTTGCCAATTCGCCTAAAGGAATTTGTGTTCCGTCGGCTGTTGGAACGAGTATCCCGTTTAACACCTCGGGGTCATCTCGCAATTCACGTGCATAACGCACACGGATAGGAAATCGTTCGCGCCCCTCAACGGTGTTTCCTTCAGCCATTCCACCGATAGCTGTCTCGATAACACTTTGCACAGTCCCCACTTGAATGCCATAACGTCCGAGTTTTTCTCTGTCGAGATGAATCTCTATATAAGGTGCTCCTTCAGCACGATCATAATACACTGAGGATGGACTGATGTCGGGTATCGCTTTCAAAGCCTTCTCCATTTGTAAGCCTGCCTGCTCAATCGAAGCCAAATCAGGACCATATATCTTTAATCCCATAGGGGCTTTCATTCCTGTTGACAGCATCACTTGCCGGGTTGCAATGGGTTGTAGTTTCGGACTTCCTGTCAATCCTGGCAAATTAGAGGCCTTAACAATCTCTTGCCAGATATCATCTTCATTTTTAATTTTATCTCGCCACAGGCGTATGTAGTTGCCATTCTTGTCGCGAATGCGTTGGCCATCATCATCCAATTGGTATTCGGGTTTGTAGTTGATGGTTATCTCATACATTTGAATAGGTGCCGGGTCGAGAGCACTTTCCACACGTCCCCATTTGCCAACAACCGATTCTACTTCGGGAATGGCTTTTATGCGCTGGTCTAAAATCTTGCAATTCTGTATGTTTTCTTCAACACCACTGTGGGGCATACTTGTGGGCATGAGCATGAAAGTGCCTTCGTCTAAGGTGGGCATAAACTCACTTCCCGTCTTTGTCCAAATCATTCCGCCGGCAATCAGGGTCAATATGGGGATAGACATAAACTTCCATCGGTGGTTTAAACACCAGCGAAGGATTTGCTCATACTTGAGCACCAGCAGCCAAAGGATAGATAGGATAGCCCCCACCGTAACGATAACAAACAGTAAATTGAGCAACGTTCCATTCTGGGGACCTAAGGGAAGCCACACACTTGAAAGCTCATAGGCAGCTAAAAGCACCACAATGGCAATAATCAGCATGTTAGTGCTGACCGTCCAATGCCTGATTTTGAAGGTGCGTGGCACACGTTTTTTGAAGACTTTCAATGTCCATCGTTTTGGAATCCTTAGTGAGAAAATCCAGTAAGCCAATGTCGGGAGGATTAAAATGCCTAAGAGCAGGGCCGATAATAGGGCAAAAGTCTTTGTGAAAGCCAATGGATGAAACATCTTTCCCTCTTGTGCCTGCATGGCAAATACAGGTAGAAAGCTGATAATCGTAGTACCCATGCCCGTCATAACTGCTCCTGAAACCTCATGAACAGCATTCAAAATCAATGCTTCTAATTGCTTACCGCGAGCATTAGGAGCAGTGCTCAGATGACGAACCACATTTTCCATGAACACAACCCCTACGTCAACCATCACACCAATGGCTATAGCGATACCACTAAGTGCCACGATATTGGCTTCAATCCCTAAGAGTTTCATGACGATAAACGTGGTTAATACAGCCAAAGGCAGCATGGTTGCAATCACGAAAGAAGCGCGTAGGTTGAGCACCAGGATAAGAACAACAATGATACAGATGAGAATTTCGTGCATCAGTGAGCTCTCAAGTGTGCCAATCGTCTCTTTAATCAATCTGGTACGATCGTAAAAAGGCACGACGGTGACGCGTGATTTAGAGCCATCTTTTAACGTTTTCTCAGGCAGCCCCCCTTGCATTTCGGCAATCTTTGTTTTCACATTGTTGATGACTTCCATGGGATTGCTGCCGTTACGTGCCACGACAACGCCGCCCACAGCCTCTTGCCCTTCCTTGTCAAGTCCGCCACGTCTGTCGCCAGGGCCAAACGAAACCTTAGCCACATCCTTAACTCTTACAGCAACACCATGGCGATCTGTGATGGCAGCCTCTTCCAAATCTTTCAGCTTTTTGACGTAACCGAGGCCGCGAATCAAATATTCTGCGCGGTTCACTTCCATTGTTCCCGCGCCTACATCTATATTCGAATTCTTCACAGCCAACATGACTTGTACGAGATTCAGACCGTAAGCACGCATAGCTTCTGGGTCAAGATCAACCTGATATTCTTTCACATAACCACCTACTGAAGCCACTTCGCTGACCCCCTCAGCCGAACTTAATTGGTATCTTACATAGTAGTCTTGAATGGTTCTCAATTCCTGAGGATCCCAACCGCCGGCAGGTTTCCCCGTTTTGGGGTTTCGTCCTTCGAGCGTATACCAATAAATTTGGCCTAATGCCGTGGCATCTGGCCCGAGTGTTGGTTTCACTCCTTCGGGCAATAAACCGGCAGGAAGCGAGTTGAGTTTTTCCAAAATGCGTGACCGGCTCCAATAAAAGTCGACATCATCATTAAAGATAATATAGATAAACGACATGCCGAACATTGACGATGACCGAATGGTCTTGACGCCGGGAATTCCTAATAATGCCGTTGTTAGGGGGTATGTGACTTGCTCTTGAATATCTTTTGGCGAGCGTCCCATCCAATCTGTTGCGATAATCTGTTGGTTATCACCGATGTCAGGGATAGCATCTACGGCCACAGGATTGCGTGGTATGAGACCGCTATGCCAGTTAAAGGGGACAGTAGACAGCCCACCTACTATGATAAATATCAACACAAGTGCCGTGATTAAACGGTTGTGAAGAAAGTATCCAATAATTTTGTGCATTGAATGTACTTGTTATTTAACGACCTCACCCGTGCTAAAGACTCATCAAAAGAAAAGCATCGTCCAATCGTATCTGTACAATCAGTCTCTTTTCTTGTGAAAATCAAACTTTCGGTTCGGTCAAATTATACCATAAATAAATGTTGAAACTAAACTTGTTTCATCGTAGGAGGAGCCCGAAGTCCGCTATACGGAAGGTAAAGGCAGCCCAAGTAGGAGTTAACATACGCATAAGCGTTGCCGTTGCTGCCCTCCTCTGCAGGTATGAAGTTAAATAATAAGTAATCAAAGTTGATGGTTACGCCATGAAACCAATCGTTGGCCACGAGCAAAGGATGCACCTGTGGCGTGCTGCTTTGCATGAATTGCTGGTGCAGCTGGTAATGATGCGCAACATGCTTACACATCGGACAGCCCGTATTCTCATTGCAAGAGTCAGCCATCTCCTGTCCAGCTTCTGTCTTAAAATGAATGCCATTTACGGTCATGCCTATCAATTCACTATCGCAATAGTGAATATTCACGTTTACTCCCGATACACTTACCAGGAAAAACAGCAGCATTATGATGGATAGCATTCGCCTCATTTCCATGCAAAGTTAGGCATTTTTACTTGGAAAAATGGAGTGCGACATTCTTTTTTTGTTTCTTTTAACGAGAACAAATAATGCTTAGTAAAGGAGTATCTTACCTTTCTTTTTGAACAATAATTTGTACTTATCTTTAGTAGGTTGCATGAGAAACACTATCCCTATTGAAGATAGTTGTAGGCAAGGAGTCTGGCGTTTCAGAGGGTTGGCGTGTGGGTTCTTGCTGTTGTTCGTAGCGTTTCGCTTTACGTTGTCGGCGCGTTTCTGTAGCACTTTCCACACGTTTGTCAGCAGCTTTCCCTATGGCTGCACCCACAGCAGCACCACCTGCCATGCCAATAATAGTTCCAAGGTTGGAACCTCCATAGCCTCCTGCGATTCCTCCGATAGCACTTCCTAAAACAGATCCTATAGAACTCCCCGTGTAGGCACCTGCACCCATATAGCTACCGCAGCCACTCATTAAAAATCCTATGCCCATTAAGCACGTTATAAACTTCTTCATTCTGTGCTGATTTTAATTTAGAATAACGAAAAGATACTATTTTTTTACGATTGGAGCGTTCGGTATCCCTATCAGAAAAGGAAATTTTGAGTTCTACATAAAACTCATGATGCGCGCACTATCTTTACATAAAGTTTAGGATACTATTCAAGTTTTCCTCAACTTCCTCGTGCGTGCAGTGCTCATCAATCACGATAAAAATCGTATCATCGCCTGCTATGGTTCCTAAAATCTCAGGAATGTCGGCATTGTCAATATTATAAGCCAAGCTACTTGCATAGCCAGGACGCGTTTTGATGACGCCCATATTACCCGAAAAATGAATCGAAATAAATCCCGGTGTATGCAGCATCTCGCGTGCAGAGAGTGGTTTGTGCACGCGTTTGTACATTGTTTCATTCGGCAATACATACACATATTCGCCATTCATGCTGGCTGCTTTGGCCACTTTCAGTTGTTTGAAATCGCGGCTTAGTGTGGCTTGTGTCACGTTATAGCCTTCTTTCCGTAGGGCTTGTAGCACTTCATGCTGGCTACTTAGCTCGTGACTTGAGATAAGCATCTTTAAGGTTGCCAAGCGTTCGTTTTTCTCTTTCATCGTGATGTATATTTATTCAGTAATCGATTGCAAAAGTATACATATCTTATGAAAGTGCCAAATAAAACATATCTCAACTGCAATTTTCGTCAAAGAAGTTGTTTGAAATCACAAAAAATGGATTTTTATGTGACAAAGTTACTTTTATTTTTAATGCAGTTTTGTCTACTCGCAGTGGGCTTATGAGAGAATTTGTGAATTAGAAAATCTTTTTGATGCGTTCAAACACCTTGTTCCATTTGTTTTCTTTGTCCTTCTTGCTCGGCGTCTTGGCTGGCTTTTTCGTGTCGTTGGGATTGATGATAGCCGCTTTCCCCTGTTGTTTTTTACGGTTGTTTGCAATCTTCTTGCCATCATTCTCAATCTTGTCGTCAACCATGTTGTCGCGTCCCCGCCAGTCATCCACCATGCTATAGCCTTGTGTAGCCATCTCTAAATCGAGTTCAGGCAAATCAATTGTGGGTTCATCGTCATAGGGAACACCACGATTATAGCGTTCAACGGTTACGGTTGCCACACCTGCAAAGAGCATATCAAGTTGTTTTGCGGCCGCATAAGAGAGGTCGATGATACGTCCTTTCGCAAAAGGTCCGCGGTCAGTGACACGTACAACCACCGTATTCCCATTGTTCAAATTGGTCACTTTGAGTAGGGTGCCAAACGGATAGGTGCGGTGTGCACAGGTCAAACTGTCGTGATGCAGTCGTTCTCCGCTTGCTGTTCGTGCGCCGGTGGCGCGCTTTGAGTAAAATGTTGCTTTTCCTTTTTGTTGTGCATGTGCCGTGATGGCTATTAACATGAAAAAGAAAGCGATGAGCAGTTGTTTATTATTCACAGGCTTTTTGTCTGATTAATAATTCTGTGGACGCAAGTTCTCTGCTTGAATTTGCGCTGCTGTGCACCCTAAAAAAGTGTTGTCTTAGCGTGCTTCAGCGGTGCAAAGATACACATTATATCTTAAAAGACCAAATCTTTCAGTGCAGCATGCGTCCCACGTAACGCCATAACCCGTTGGGAATCAGTCGCCAAAGGCCTGTAACCACGCGCCATCGCCAGTCGATGATGCACACATGTCGTTGCCGTCTGATGGCCTTCTTTATGCTTTTGGCCACACGTTCCACTGGCATCAACATGGGGAACTGCGTCGTTCCTGTGAGTAAAGGCGTATCGACAAAGCCTGGACGAATGTCAGTAAACCTGAGGTTGAGTCGTTGTTGGTAGGCTAATTGTTCCAACGCTTGCAGGTAAGTGTTTTGTAATGCCTTTGTTGCGCTGTAGGCAGGTGCCGGACCTAACCCCTTTGTCCCTGCAATAGAACTGATGCAAACGATGTGCCCTTTGCGCTGTTTGGCAAAATAGCGATAGGTCGTTCCCACCATTCTGATGAAGCCAACGGCGTTGGTTTCGGCAGTTTGGAGCTCTTTCTCGGCCACAAGCGTCGGATTTTGCCAGCCAATGCCAGCCGCATGCACATACACATCCACACCGCCCATTTGCTGAAAGAGCGCCAAGAGTTGCGCTTCAGCGTGCGCATCGTTCACGTCGATAGGGGCATAAAAACAGCGTTCGGGTGCTTGTTGCTGCAGCTGTTGTAGCGGTTGGGTGCGACGTGCAGCCAATCCCACCATCCAACCGTGTGCAATCAACCGTTGGGCAAGGGCGTAACCGATACCACTACTGGCGCCCATGATGACAGCCCTTTGTGGCTTTTTGTGTCCATTCTCTTTCATCTTCTCCTCATTTTGGTTGTTCGCAAAGATAGCCAAAAACATAAATTAAACCTCATCCTATCGCTTTTTTCTCTATTTTCTTTTACCTTTGCCACCTATTTATATAGATAGCAGAAATGGAAACCATTCGTTTGTTTGTTGAACGGCTCATCGTGGCTTGTGGCATCAGTGGCATCTCAGTGCCCATTGTACGCCACATTGTTTTGGCACTTGTTGTGGTCATTGTCGCCTATTTGAGTTTTGTGATAGGGCGACAGCTCATCCTGTTTCTCACAAAAATCGTGATGAAGAAGGGCACACAGTGGAATCCGCTGTTGCTTTTGTCGGTGAGTCGCATCATTCCGGCCATTGTTGTGCGGGCACTCATGCCATTGGTTTTCTATCAATATCCTTGGGTTCGTTTGTCGTTGTCACGTGCCACGGCGGTTTATATCACGGTGATGGCGACCTTGGCCGCTGTGGCACTGTTGAACAGTTTTGAAGGGAATGAGGGGCAGAACCCCACCGCTACGCAGCAATATTTCAAGTCTTTTCGGGGAGTTTTGAAGATTGTCATCTTCTTTTTGGGTGCTATTGTGGCCATAGCCCTTCTCATAGGACGCAGTCCCATGACGCTCATTGCGGGCTTAGGTGCTACCTCTGCCGTGTTGATGTTGGTGTTCAAAGACACTATTTCAGGTTTGGTGGCCGGCATTCAACTGACGAGTAACAACATGGTGCGCAAAGGAGATTGGATCACTGTGCCCAATTCGGCCGTCGATGGTGTGGTGGAAGAGATCACGTTGACCACGGTAAAGGTGCGCAATTTCGACCACACCATCGTCACGGTTACACCACAGACCTTGGTTTCTGACTCGTTTCAAAACTGGATGGGCATGCAAAAGAGTGATGGGAGACGTGTGAAACGTAAGGTGTTTTACGATTTCCGGCACATCAAGTTGGCGACAGATGATTTGAAAAAGCAGTTGGTAGAGAAGGGCTATTTCACGGCAAACGAGTTGCAAGGTGAGCAAGTGAACATGGCACTTTATCGCCGGCATGTGGAGCGGATGTTGGCACAGGATGCCCGTGTGAATCACCATTTGAGCTGTCTTGTGCGCCAGTTAGAGGCGACGAGTACCGGCCTTCCGCTTGAATTTTATTTCTTTCTCTCGGATAAAGAGTGGGTGGCTTATGAGCATCAGGTAGCCGATTTGATGGAAAAAATCTATGCACTCGCTGCCGATTTCGATGTGTTGATTTATCAAGCAACACCGCAACAATAAGCCATGACCATCACAGGGACACCGCTTGACCGTGTGTTGCCGCTGCAATGGCTATGCTTTTTCTTTGCAATGTGTGCTGTTTTGCGCAGCAATCTCTATTACTTTTGCCATAAAAATGGGCTGTTTTTGAGGCTCTTTGTGGGATTGTTTTGTTGAAAGGATAGGGACTATTCTTGGTTCTTCTCTTATCGGTTCCCATTTCTTCCGCGAGTTTGGAGGGTAAGATAAACATATAAATTGTTTTAGCGACCTTTGTTTTTCAAAATAAACGGGCGGTGCATCGGGCTTGTTGGTAAAGAAGCAATATACTGTTAGAACAGGTTTTGGGTACATCATAAGATGATTATTTATCGTTAGAATAAAACATATGTTGCTCTAAGATTGCCATGATAGGTTCTTAATTAAAATTGTCTTTTATAATGGCCTCTCTCAGAACACCTTGCTCAAGCAAGATAGTTTCTATTCCTTGAACAAAAGAATGGGTACCTACAATATAGTATAAGCTGTCTGCGAGGTGAGGAATGTGCTCACTTACATAAGTGCTATTGATGTGCTTTTGGGTTTGAGAAAAGATTGGGAGATAAGTATAGTTGGGTAAGGATAATTGTTGTAAATCCTTATGGAATGCAGCTGCTGTCTCTTTTTTACAAGAGTAGCACAACGTCACTTGCCCTATAAAGTGCTGTTGTTCTAAATCTTTGAGCATGGAAACGATAGGAGTAATACCTATACCTGCAGCAAAGAACACAATATGTCTGCTGGGACGTAGGATAAAATCACCCATAGGAGCAAAAATAGTTGCGACATCACCCACGGACATCGCCACGATACTTCTTTTGAATGCACTATTACTAAGACGCATTGCAAAACTCAATGTCTCTTGTGAGGGATGGGAGACCATCGATAATGGACGTAAAGGTATATCCAGTTGCGTGTATTTTGGCTCATGTAATTGCAGCATAGCATATTGGCCGGCTTGATAAGTTAGGTGTTTTGGCTTTTCAAAGGTGAGTAATAGGGTGTTGTCAGCGATGATTTCTTTACGCAAAAGTCTTACTTGGCGAGCATCTTCGATTTTAGAAGGAGTGTAGGTGAGCCATTTAACATTTTTATTCATGGCCTTAGCCGCAAAGAATCCGCTGTATATGGCTCCTGAATAGCCACCTCCTGAAGGACCCCAAGCCGATGCGAAATATAGATTCTTTACAGGGGATGCAGTAGCTTTTTTCCTGTTAGTCCCTGTTTGGCCTATAGATTGTACATAACCATAGGCGGTGCCTTTAGGATTGAGTGTGTAATGTCGGATTGTTTTTGGAGTTGCTACTTCGTAATATTCTAAATAGTTCAGTATGGTTGGATATTCTGTTTCCAAACGTGTTAAAAGGGTTTTAGCAACAACTTCTTTCTGTATCTGGTAGTTCTTTGGAGTAAGATTTTCCCAATCGGCTAAGTAATCGGTAGTACAAATTACCGCGACTGTTTTTCCCTTAGGACATAGCTGTGCGTCTATAACTCCATAGTTGACAAATGTAAATGGTCGTTCACTCCAAGGACTATGGGCATCATTTCTCATTTCTTTTAGGCTATTTTTGTTTTTATTGAAGATTATATTGGAATAATGTGTGACTCCAAGTATTCTCAGGTCAGTATTGAATCCTAAATAAATGGAGAGTAAGGAACAAGCAGGTTGTAATTTACCTATCTTTTGTTGTAATGCATTACGTTGTGGCTCGGGTAACATTTGAACAATATTGGGTATGGCAGCATTAGCCACTATAGCATCAGCATAAAGGCGTTCTGTAGGAATTGCTGGATTAAAGGTGTCCCGATAGGTTACTCCTACAGCTCGGTTATTTTCAATAAGAATTTCTTCTACATATTTACCTGTAAGTACCTGTCCGCCATGTTGCATAATCAAGCGTACTAAGTAGTTGGATAAGGCTTGTGAGCCTCCTTTGATAAAATGTCCTCCACCATTAATATAGCTGCCTTGAGCGATTAAAAAATACATCAAAGATAGCTTGTAAGGATCATCGGTATAATAACACATATTGGCTGTGAGAATACTCTTTAGACGATAATCCTTAAAGTGTTTGTCAATCCATTCGCCTGTATTGAGTTTCGATGTCTTAACTATAGTAGGATAGAGCAAGGGCATCAGAGGGTGAGTCAATAGGCTAAGCCACTTGTGATGAAGCATTTTGTACATTTCTTTATATAGCTTTTCTATGGTGATAAAAAAGTATTCAATAGCCTCTGCTTCTTTGGGAAAGTCTCGTTTTAGCTGTATTTTTGCTTGATATCCCTCAGGAAGTACATAGTTAAAGGTTCCCATTTTTACATGGTAGAGTTCAGGAACTTTTAAGAACTCTATCCCTTCGAAGATTTTTAATAACTCCATGATAGGATATTTGAAATCCTCTTTGTGTAGACCATCCATCTCATGTAAACCTACTTCCATAAGGAAATCCTTACGTTTAAAAGTGGTTGCACACCCTCCTGGGATATAATGCTGTTCAAGAATTAAGACTTTCTTTCCCCAGAGTGCAAGAAGAGCACCAGCAGTAAGACCACCCAAGCCGCTTCCTATAATAATGCTATTGTATGTTTTCATTCCTTGAAATATTTTTTTTAACTTTGGTGCAAAATTACTGTGGTTACTCCAAAGGTGCAATACGCAGAAATAACCATTTACGAAATGAATACTCCTCATGTATTGGAAACAATTGCTTTGAAATATATTCCCTATGCCAAGATGCTTTCTGAAATAGGTAATAATGCAGTGTATATAGTGGATGGGAAGGGGCATTATTATTTTATTTCCGACAAGTTTTCTCTTTTTGGCTATGACGATATTCCTGAGCAGGGTAGTGAACGCATATGGAATTACCCTCTTACTAGTCGCATTCATCCAGACGATTTGGTTATAAAGAATCAAATTGATGCAAAGATTACAGCTTTTCTCTCTACACATCCCAAAGAAGAACAGTCTCAATATAAATGTATTTACGAATATAGGGGTTTGGCTCCCGATGGTATTTATAGGAGGGTGATTCATGAAAGGCAGTTCTTAGAGGCGACAGAAGATAACTATTTGATATTGGGTATTATAGAGATAGCTCCAGAACAGGGCGAGAACCTGCCCGTTCGTGTTCATATGAAGCACTGTGTTACGGGCGAGATTATCCCCATATCCATAGGTAAAGAAACGCCCTCCTTGCTGACTTCACGGGAGAAAGAGATACTTGGGCTTACCAGTGAAGGTCTTTCCAGTAAAGAAATAGCCCAAAAACTTTTCCTCAGTGTCTATACTGTTAATAGGCATCGGCAAAATATACGAGAGAAGTTACAAGTCGGAAGTATTATCGAGGCTGTGAATATTGCCAGACGAAAGGGGATACTTTGGTAGTGATAAATGGTAGAATTGGTAGGCTTAGTGGTAGATTTGTTTCGAATTTGGGTGTGCGTTAACCATGTCAAGTTTGTAATATTAATCACTTGGTAGTGCTTTTCTTGGTGAGGTAGACTTTCAAAAAGCTTTTGATAGATGTATTCTTTAGTAGCAAAGAACTTATCATGGGGTATCTTTTTAAACAGTGTCCATGGCCTACTATTCTTGTTATCTGTATTGATTCCTGTGGGATAGAATGTGATTTTTCCAGCAAGATAATTGTGAAGATAGCTGGCTTTTTAAGTAGCTCCTTATCTATGATATGCGTGTTTCTCGTGAAGAAAGATTGATGGGTTGTAGTTTGTTTTTGATAGAAAAATACGTCAAAAACGTGTTTTTTGACATAAAATGAACGTTAAAATTGCGAAATACCTACATTTAGGTATTGACAAGTTACTTTTTTTCTTATAATTTTGTCATCGATAGCTCAATTTATTAACAATTAAAACAGTGACGGTCATGAAAACGAAGAAGTCGCTACTCCCAGAGGTCTATCAAGACTTGCGCAGGGAAGAGGAATTAGAAGCGTCCCAGATTCATATCATTGATACGGACGTTTGGTACAATTAGAATTGTTGTTTTTGGTCAATCGTAAGTTAAACGAAATTTGAAGAGGTGGCATTCATTGTGGAGTGAATGCCACCCTTTGTTGTAATGCCCCTGTTTGTGGTTGCAAATCGGATGTATAGTTGCAGGTATCAACGACTTTTCGTGGTTTGTTCTTGATACAGTGTAGGGGTGATGCCTGTTTCGCGTTTAAAGAATTTGGTGAAAGCCGATGCGCTTGGGAAGTTCAATTGGTCGGCAATTTCAAACAACATCAGCTCGTTGGCCTGCAAAAGCAGTTTGGCTTCTTGGACAAGGGCGCGGTGCACCCACTGCATTACGCTCTGGTTGCTCGCCTTTTTGATGATGGCTGAGAGATAATGGGGCGTGATATGCAGCGCCTGTGCATAGAAGTTGATGGTGCGATGTTGTGTGGCATGTTGCGCCACCAAGCGCCTGAATTCTTGAAACAACGCCTGCAGTCGTGCGGGTTGTGATTGCGCTTCCGACTGCTTTTGTTGCTTGTCGAGCTGCAAGGCATTGGCTACGATGGCATGCAGCAGATGATAAACCATTTCATGACGATAGGGTTGGCAGTGTGCCATGTCCCACACGAGGTAGGACAGGCGCAGGAAATGCTCAAATTCTGTGGGTGAATTGTGCAGAATGACATCTTGCTTCACTTTCATCTCTTCGCCCAACACCATGGCAATCACGCGCACATTGTCGGACACTTCTTTGAGTTCTACGATGGCATCGGGTGCTAACAGCACGAGCGAACCTTGGCTAACGGCATAGTCTTGCAGATTGATGCTGGCCTGTGCATGCCCTTCGAGCAACAGAATGAGACGTGACTCCGTGATGCGATAGACTTCATTGGGCTTTAAGAAAGGTTGCCGATAGAAGCGCACATTCATAATCATCACGAAGTCGTCGTGGGTGAAAAACTGCACTGATTGGTTGACAAATTCCTGGAAGTCGACATCGGTGAGCGAGAGTGGATGTACGGGTTTGGTTGTCATTGCTACTTTCCTTTTTGTATGATTGGCTTGTAAAATTACGATTTCTTAAGGATAAAACTGCACACTTTGGGCGAAGAGTGTTACAAATGGGCAATTTTTTAGGTGGATTTGATAAGTAAAACAGGGAGGAACCACCTTATCTTTGCATTATAAAAAGGACGAAAAAGGACTTTCTGCTAATAGATAATGAATAAAGAGAGAATAAATAAGATGAAAAAGAAACTATTGATAATGGCTGCATGGGGCATTTCTTTGGTGGGGCAGGCACAATCGTTGGAGACTTGTCAGCAGGCTGCCCGGCAGAATTATCCGCTCATTAAGCAATATGATTTGATTGCCAAAACCACCGATTTAACCATTCGGAACATTCAAAAGGGTTGGCTTCCGCAAGTGCAAGTGTCGGCACAAGGCACGACACAAAATGCGGTAACGGCATGGCCCGAGCGCATTAAAACGGTTTATCGCAGCATGGGTCTTGAGATGAAAGGAATTGGTAAAACGCAATATCGTGTGGGCGTGGATGTGCAACAAACGCTGTATGACGGTGGTATGATGCGCGAACAGAGCCGCATGGTGTGCCAACAAGGTGCCGTTGAGGCGGCACAAAACGAGGTGAACCTGTATGCTGTGCGGCAGCGGGTGAACGAGTTGTATTTTGGTTGGCTGCTGCTTCACGAGCAAATGAGCCTCAATCGCGATGTGCAAGACCTGTTGCAGTCGAGCGAAAACCAGTTGGCTGCAATGGTGAAAAATGGCATAGCGGCTGTCAGCGACTTAGAAAATGTGAAGGCCGAACGGCTGAATGCCGTGCAGATGGGCGAGCAATTACAGTCGCAGGCCCATTTGATGCAGCAGCTGTTGAGCACCTTTTGCGGCATCGTTGTGAGCCATCCCGAAAAGCCTGTGATGGGAAAAACGGCGGAAGAGCAAAACCATCGTCCCGAGATGCAGCTTTTTGCAGCCCAGATTCAGTTGGCCGAGACGCAGGAAAAGGCACTCCGTGCCGGACTGATGCCGCGCATAGGGCTGTTTGCACAAGGCTATTATGGTTATCCGGGGCTTAATCTTTTCGAAGATATGATGGGGCGAAAAGGCAGTTGGAATGCGCTGGCGGGTGTGAAATTCACGTGGAATGTGGGTGCGCTCTACACGCATAAGAATGACCAAAACAAGTTGAAGCTGCAGCGCGCACAGACCGAAAACCTGCGCAATGCGTTTCTTTTCAACAACCGTTTGGAGCAACTGCAACAGCAAGAGGCTATTCAACGGTATGAAAAGTTGATGAAAAACGACGACGAAATCATTGCGTTGCGCACACGGGTACGCAAGGCAGCGGAGTCGAAATTGGTACATGGGTTGATTGACAGCAACCGATTGGTGCAGGAAATCAACCAGGAGAATGCGGCCAAGACGCAGCAATCGATTCACGAAATCAACCTGCTCAAGGCGCAAAGTGATTTGAAATACACGGTAAATGGATTATAAAAAACAAGAAATATGAGAAAAATCATCGTAGCAATCCCGTTGGTGTTGAGCCTGATGGCTTGCGGAGACCAAGCGCAAGACTTTGATGCAACGGGCACATTTGAAGCCACCGAGGTGACGGTGTCGGCACAGTTGGCTGGCAAATTGAAAAGTTTTACGGTTTCAGAAGGCGATGCTGTGAAGGCCAACACGGTGTTGGGTGAGATTGATGCCTACCAGTTGCAGCAAAAAAGCGAGGAGTTAGTGGCTATGAAGCAACAGCTGTCGGCCACGGAAACGGCTACCGATGCCAAGCAACTGAACTTGCAAAAGCAGGTGGCTTCGCTCGAACAGCAGGTGGCCAACGCCCAAAGAGAGCAGCAACGCTTTGCCGAATTGGTGAAGGATGGGGCCGTGCCGCGCAAGCAATTGGACGATATCAGCAACCAGGTGAGGGTGCTTCAGCGGCAATTAGAAGCCACCCGCGAGCAAATTCGCAGCAACAATGCTGCGCTGAAAGCACAGGCACGCGGCATCGAAGCGCAGCGACAAGGGGTGGAAGCGCAGCAAAGACAGCTGGCCGACCAAATCAACAATGCGCAGATTGTGGCTCCTCGTGCAGGTACTGTGCTCGAAAAATATGCCGAAGCGGGCGAGTTTGTCACGCCGGGACGCCCCCTGTTGAAGCTCGCCAACGTGGATGAGATGTATCTTCGCGCCTATGTTACCTCGTTGCAGCTGAAACATTGCCGCGTGGGGCAGACCGTAACGGTGATGGCCGACTATGGAGAAGGCAAGCAGAAGCGCACCTATCGCGGGGTAGTGGCATGGATTTCGAGCCGCGCCGAGTTCACGCCTAAGACCATTTTAACCGACGATGAGCGTGCCGATTTGGTGTATGCGGTGAAGATTAAGTTTAAGAATGACGGCTATGCAAAGATTGGAATGTATGGCGAAGTGAAATTCAACGACTGATGATGAAAGCCATAGAGGTGTGTCGGGTGACGAAGAGTTATGGCAAGGTGCAGGCTTTGCACAGCGTGAGTTTTGATGTAAAGCCCGGCGAAGTGTTTGGATTGATAGGGCCGGATGGCGCGGGCAAGACCACGATGTATCGCTTGTTGTGCTCGCTATTGGTGCCCGATGCCGGGACATTGCGCGTGGATGGTTTCGATGTGGTGACGCAAATGCAGGATGTTCGCCGTCGGGTGGGGTATATGCCCGGCAGGTTTTCGCTCTACCAAGACCTCACCGTTGAAGAAAATCTGCACTTTTTTGCCACCCTTTTTGGTGCAAATTTCGAGGAAAACTACGCTACAATAGCAAGCATTTACACGCAAATTGAACCCTTTCGGCAGCGCAAAGCGGGGGCACTTTCGGGCGGCATGAAGCAGAAGTTAGCACTGTGTTGCGCGCTCATCCATCGGCCGACGGTGCTCTTTCTCGACGAACCCACCACGGGTGTTGACCCTGTGAGCCGCAAAGAACTGTGGGAGATGTTGGGCTGTTTGAAGCAAAAGGGGATCACGATTGTGGCTTCTACGCCCTATTTAGACGAGGTGAGATGTTGCGACCGCGTGGCTTTCTTGTCGCAAGGCGAGGTGAAAGGCATTGGCACACCCGAGGAGATTTTGACGCAGTTCCGTGCGGTTTTCAATCCGGCGCCCATCAAGAAGTCACACCCTTTGGGTGATACAGGGCAGGAAGACGTTGGCACACAAGCCGTGATTGAGGTGAAGAATTTGGTGAAAAGTTTTGGCGGTTTCCATGCCGTCGATGGCATTAGTTTCAGCGTTCAGCGCGGCGAAATCTTTGGATTCTTAGGGGCTAACGGCGCCGGAAAGACTACTGCCATGCGCATGTTGGCTGGTTTGTCACAACCTACGAGCGGCGAAGGCCACGTGGTGGGTTTTGATATTTGCACCGAGCACGAGCAAATCAAGCGGCACATTGGTTATATGAGTCAGCGGTTCTCGCTGTATGACGACCTCACCGTGGCCGAAAACATCCGACTCTTCGGCGGCATTTATGGCATGAAAGATGCCGACATCAAGCGCAAAACGACGCAGCTGCTCGAACAGTTGCAGTTTGCATCGCATCGCAACAGCTTGGTGGCGAGCCTGCCTTTAGGTTGGAAACAGAAGTTAGCTTTCTCGGTAAGCATTCTGCATGACCCAGGGATTGTGTTCTTAGACGAGCCGACAGGTGGCGTCGATCCGGCTACAAGGCGACAGTTTTGGGAGCTGATTTATGCGGCAGCAGCCCGTGGCATCACGGTGTTTGTGACGACACACTACATGGATGAGGCGGAATATTGCGACCGCATTTCCATCATGGTCGACGGCAAAATCAAAGCGATGGGCACGCCACAAGAACTGAAACACACGCTCGGGCAGCCCGACATGGACCATGTGTTTACCTATTTGGCGCGACAAGCCCAACGTTCAGAACATTGAGACAATGAAACAATTCTATGCATTTATATTGAAAGAGGCGCACCACATCTTGCGGGACAAACGCACGATGCTCATGCTTTTCGGCATGCCTTTGGCCATGATGCTGCTCTTTGGCTATGCCATCAGCACCGATGTGAAGAATGTTCGCATGGTGGTGGTGCTCAGTCCGTGGAGCGATGGGGCGCAACAGGCCGTGGACAGGCTGGCAGCTTCAAGCTATTTCACGTTGGTGGGCATGGTGCATACGCCTGCCGAGGCCGAGCAAACCATTCGCCATCAGCAAGCCGACATGGCCATTATCTTTGGCGAAAGCAACGCGGCGGGCGTGCCAAGCATGCAGTTCTTGGTAGACGGAACCGACCCTAACATGGCACAACAATGGCAAAGCTATGCGCAAGCCGTGGTGATGCATGCGGGCGATGGGCTGGTTTCTACCAAGATGCTGTATAACCCGCAGCTGAAATCGGCCTATAACTTTGTGCCAGCCATCATGGGCATGCTGTTGATGTTGGTGTGTGCGATGATGACTTCCATTTCGATTGTGCGCGAAAAAGAGCAAGGCACGATGGAGGTGTTGCTCGTTTCGCCCACGCGTCCGCTGCTGATGATTGCCGCAAAGCTGGTGCCTTATTTGTTGATTGCGTTTGGCATCCTCGCGCTGATTCTGCTGATAGCCGCCTTTGTGTTGGGTGTTCCAGTGGTGGGTTCGCTGTTTTGGATCATCGTGTTGTCCACCCTCTACATCCTTTTGGCACTGTCGTTGGGACTGTTGATATCCAACGTGGCTCAAACGCAGTTGGAGGCGCTGCTGATTTCGGCCATGTTGTTGCTCATGCCCATCGTGATGTTGTCGGGCATGATCTATCCTTTGGAGTCGATGCCCGAGGTGTTGCAGTGGATTTCGACTATCATCCCCACACGTTATTACATCAGCGGCATGCGCAAACTGATGATTATGGGCGTCGGTGTAGGCCAAGTGGTAGGCGAGATGATAGTGCTGCTCGGCATGTTGGTGGTGTTGCTGACGTTGTCGTTGCGGTTGTTTAAAATACGATTAGAATAGAAAGACGATGGTATTAAAATATCTGTTACAGAAAGAGTGGTTGCAAATCAGGCGCAATTCGTTTTTGCCGCGGTTGATTTTGATGTTTCCCATCATGCTGATGTGCGTGATGCCGTGGGTGATGAACATGGAGGTGAAGAACATTGCTGTGGCCGTTGTCGACAACGATCACTCTGCACGCTCGCAGCAGTTGGTGCACACCATTGCAGCCAACCGCTACTTTCGGTTCAAGAGCGAGGCACCCTCTTACGACGTTGCGTTGCGGAATGTGGAGCAATCGCACGTGGATGGTGTGGTGGTTATTCCGAAAGGGTTTGCCAAAGACCTGCAACAAGGGCACACGCCCCACGTGCTGGTGGCTGCAAATGCGGTGAATGGCACGAAAGGCGCCATCGGAAGCCTCTATCTTTCGCA
>NZ_AZHT01000011.1 GCF_000599605.1 Prevotella sp. HJM029
CATGTGTTTTTGAAAGTCCGACATATCTTGCTATTCCAGCACCAAACCATCTATGCATAGAACCAAAGGTACGTTCTACTTTGTAGCGTATCTTACTTATAGCAATGTTGATACGCTGCTGCCTTTCTGTAATTTCATGTCCTCTTGTTCCCTTATGCATGATACGACTTTTAAGTTTCATACGTTTGAGGGTTTCTTTGTTCTCCATCGAGTCATATCCTTTATCGGCATAGACAAGTGCTT
>NZ_AZHT01000012.1 GCF_000599605.1 Prevotella sp. HJM029
ATTTTCGCGTTGGAACGACCCTCAGGACCAATGAGAAATTTCATTTTCGCGTTGGAACGACCCTCAGGACCAATGAGAAATTTTATTTTCGCGTTGGAACGACCCTCCGAACCAATGAGAAATTTTATTTTCGCGTTGGAACGACCCTCCGAACCAACGAAAAATTTTATTTTCGCGTTGGAACGACCCTCCGAACCAATGAAAAATTTCATTTTCGCATTGGAACGACCCTCCGAACAACGAAAAAATTTATTTTCGCGTTGATTGTAAGCCCGAGAACATCAAATTTCGTGGCTTCCTGCTGTGAAATGTAGCAAGGGCAGCTTGCAGAGAACAGGATAAATGTGCGTGGGCACAAGAGCTTCCGCCACAATAAAGAGCCTATTGCTCACGGCTTCAGAAGATGGACTTGCCATCGAAATAATACGCAAAATAGTTGCAAAAGAGAGGCTTTATTCGTAATTTTGCGCGAACATCAAAGTAAAATCATTAAAACATAAAAAGCAATGGAAGACTTAGATTGGTCTAAATTAGGATTTGGCTATCGCCCAACGAGCTACAACGTGCGTTGCTATTATCGCGATGGAAAATGGGGAGAGATTGAGGTTTGCTCCGACGAATATATTAAATTGCACATGGCAGCAACTGCACTTCACTACGGACAAGAGGCTTTTGAGGGTTTGAAAGCCTATCGTTGTCCCGATGGGAAGGTGCGCCTCTTCCGCGTTGAAGAGAATGCTGCACGCCTGCAACGGACGGCCGATGCCACGCTGATGCCGCAGGTGCCCACCGAATTGTTTGTGGAAATGGCACGCAAGGTGGTGCGTCTCAACCAACAGCATATCCCGACATATGAGAGTGGTGCAACGCTTTATCTGCGTCCTTTGCTCATCGGTGTCAGTCCACAGGTGGGCGTTCATCCCGCTAAGGATTATCTGTTTCTCATCTTCGTCACGCCCGTTGGCCCCTATTTCAAAGGAGGTTTCTCGGCCAACCCCTATGTCATCATTCGCGACTACGACCGTGCAGCACCCTTAGGCATGGGCACGTTCAAGGTGGGTGGCAACTATGCAGCCAGCATGCGCGCCAATGCCATTGCCCACAGTAAAGGCTATGCCAGCGAGTTTTATTTGGATTCAAAAGAAAAGAAATATGTGGATGAGTGTGGTGCAGCCAACTTCTTTGGCATTAAGAACAACACCTATATCACACCCAAAAGCACCTCTATCCTGCCATCCATCACCAACAAGAGTTTGATGCAGATTGCAGAGGATTTAGGCATGAAGGTGGAACATCGCCCAGTGCCCGAAGAAGAGTTGGAAAGCTTTCAGGAAGCGGGCGCATGTGGCACGGCAGCTGTGATTTCGCCCATCTCGCATTTAGACGATTTAGACACTGGCAAGGTGTACACCTTCGGCGACAAACCTGGTCCATGGTCGACCAAGCTCTATGAAACTTTGCGCGGCATTCAATATGGAACGGTGGAAGACCGTCATGGCTGGACATCGGTTGTGATTGAATAACGCTTGCCCATGAAGGAATAGAACGAGGCGTGCATGCCATCGTTGCGAAAAAGGCCCCTCCCAATACCACAAATATTGAGAGGGGCTTTGCTCTATTTTGATTTATTATTTACCTTTGCACACAAAACAAAAATATGGGAAAAGGGAAGTTAGAAAAGTTCAGAGAGATGGAAACCTTTGCCAATGTGTTTCAATATCCTTTCTCGGTGGTCGATGAGGTGCCATTTGATATGAAAGGAAAATGGCATGAGCAATATTTTAAAAACAACCACCCTATCGTGTTGGAATTGGGTTGTGGCAAAGGCGAATACACAGTGGAGTTGGCAAGACGCTACCCTGAGATGAACTTCATTGGCGTAGATATTAAGGGTGCACGCATGTGGACAGGAGCCAAACAAGCATTAGAAGCTCAGTTGCCCAACGTGGCCTTCCTGCGCACCAATATTGAAATCATCGACCGATTCTTTGCACAAGATGAGGTGAGCGAAATATGGCTAACCTTCAGCGACCCACAAATGAAGAACCCTCACAAGCGTCTTAGCAGCACGTTTTTCATGGAGAAATACCGCCATTTTTTAAAAGACGGTGGAATTGTGCATCTCAAAACCGATTCCAACTTTCTCTACACCTACACCGAAGCCATGGCAAAGACAAACTATCTGCCCCTGCTCTTCACAACAACCGATTTGTATCACACCGAAGGTTTAGATGCTGAAACACAAAAAATCCTTTCTATCCAAACCTATTACGAGGCCATGTGGATAGAACGAGGACTCAATATTCGCTACCTCAAGTTTCAACTTTTGCATGCGATAAGCCTGCACGAGCCCGACATAGAAATACCCTTAGACGAATATAGAAGTTACCATCGCCCCAAACGTAGTAGCTTGCAAACAAGCAAATAATTCAGACAAATTGTTGCAAGGCTCAAGATTTAGTACTACCTTTGCGCCACGGTAAACCTTCAAAACCGCTTTTTTTTCTTCAATAATTTATTTTGGGTGGCAACACCCATGATAGATAAAATCCGTTCAGTAATGAATGGAGGTTTGTTTTAATTAGTCGTTTGTGTGAGAGTTTGTGAAAACAATCACATATAAAATCTTAAAAGTTGAGTTATAAAGAAGCGCATGCTCGTGAGAACATGCGCTTTTGTTTTTCAACGAAGTACCCTCTATCATCTCAAAAATTATCATTACTTTTGCAACCATAAAACATTCAACGATAACAAAAGTATAAATAACAACGTAAAGAGATGACAACATTATATCCAAAACTTATCACAGATGCCTTGGCAACAGTGATTTATCCTGGAACAAAGAAAAACCTCGTGGAGAGTGAGATGCTCATCACTGACGATATTCATATCAACGGGCAGCACGTCGCCTTCACCCTGCTATTCCCACGCGATACAGATCCATTTCTTAAATCCACGCTAAAAGCTGCCGAAGCAGCCATCCACTATCACCTTGGGAAGGAAATTCAAGTGGAGATACACACCGAATTTAAATCTCAACCGAGGCCAGAAGTGGGCAAAGCATTGCCCGAAGTGAAGAATATCATCGCGGTGAGTTCGGGAAAAGGGGGCGTGGGCAAAAGTACGGTCTCGGCTAACCTGGCTATTGCCCTGGCTAAGTTGGGCTATAAGGTAGGCTTGTTAGACACCGATATCTTTGGTCCGAGCATGCCGAAAATGTTTGGTATGGAAGACGAACATCCTTATATGATTGAAAAAGATGGACGCCAACTGATTGAACCCATTGAGAAATATGGTGTAAAACTGCTCAGCATCGGCTTCTTTGTTGACCCCGATACTGCTACACTTTGGCGCGGTGGTATGGCCACATCTGCACTCAAACAACTCATCATGGATGCCGATTGGGGTGCACTCGACTACTTTATTCTTGACACACCTCCTGGCACAAGCGACATTCATCTCACCTTGCTCCAGACGTTAGCCATCACGGGTGCTGTCATCGTGAGTACACCACAGCAAGTAGCTTTAGCTGATGCACGCAAAGGAATCGATATGTATACCAACGACAAGGTGAATGTCCCCATCCTCGGTTTAGTAGAGAACATGGCCTATTTTACGCCAGCTGAATTGCCCAATAACAAATATTATATCTTTGGAAAAGATGGCGCCAAAGATTTAGCCCAATCCATGAGTCTGCCATTGTTAGCACAAATTCCCCTCGTACAGAGTATTCGCGAGGGAGGAGATGATGGGCAACCAGCAGCAACAAAAACCGATAGTATCACAGGACAAGCTTTTCTGGGTTTAGCACAGTCGGTCGTTACAGTGGTCAATCGGCGTAATAAAGAGCAGGCTCCAACAAAGATTGTTAGCGTGGAATAGCTATCTGCACACAACCATTCGTAGCAAAGGGATTGCTTGCAAGCAATCCCTTTTTCATACCATTTTTGTACATCATCGCACCATGATATCCCAGATACAGTTTATTCGGCTTCCGCTAAGCCGTAAATCAGACTGTTAAAGTCTTTTTTATGCTCGTTTAAGCTAATCAAGACCTGTAATAGTACAGATAAAAGAAGGATGCACCCTTGTAGGCACATCCTTATGTATTCATTTAACTTGATAGATTACTTTTTGTTGTAGGTAGTAGTAGCTTTGGAAATCTTAATCTATTTCTGACGCAAAGGTAAGTAAAAAATTGATTTAAATCAAATTTTCAGCACTTTTCTTTTACATTTTTACGGACTCCTTTACATTTTATAGAATAAACACTGTGGTATCATCCCCCCATGAGACATTCTTACAGACAACGATGCAGCATTTCGATTTTTATACACAGAACACCTCTTTTTATCAGGCTATTTTCGTAAATTTGCATTCAATTATCGAATGAAAGAACAGGCATGAAAGAATTTGTTATTTCAGAAGTTAAAGCCGAAAGTGCTATTTTGGTGGGTTTGATTACCGAAGCACAAAATGAAGCCAAGACAAAGGAATATCTCGACGAACTAGAGTTTCTCGCTGATACTGCAGGTGCTGTAACGGTGAAACGATTCACGCAAAAGGTGAATGGTCCGAGCGCAGTGACTTATGTAGGCAAAGGTAAGCTCGAGGAAATCAAAGCATACATTGAGCAGTGCGAAGACAACGAGGAACCTATCGGAATGGTTATCTTCGACGACGAACTCTCGGCGAAACAGATGCGCAACATCGAGAACGAGCTGAAAGTGAAGATACTCGACCGCACATCGCTCATTTTAGACATTTTTGCAATGCGTGCACAGACAGCCAACGCTAAAACTCAGGTAGAATTAGCGCAATATCGTTATATGTTACCGCGATTGCAACGACTCTGGACGCATTTAGAGCGGCAAGGCGGTGGTTCTGGTTCGGGCGGAGGAAAAGGTTCTGTGGGACTGCGTGGTCCAGGCGAAACCCAGTTAGAAATGGACCGCCGCATCATTTTGCAGCGCATCACCTTGCTGAAACAGCGCCTGCAAGAGATTGACAAGCAGAAAACCACCCAGCGAAAGAACCGCGGACGCATGATTCGCGTCGCTCTCGTGGGGTATACCAACGTGGGCAAAAGCACCATCATGAATCTGCTGTCGAAAAGCGAAGTTTTTGCCGAGAACAAGCTCTTTGCCACCCTTGATACCACCGTGCGCAAGGTAGTTGTAGACAATCTCCCCTTTCTCTTGGCCGACACGGTGGGATTTATCCGCAAACTACCTACGGACTTGGTCGACTCTTTCAAAAGCACGTTGGATGAAGTGCGTGAGGCCGACCTGCTGGTGCACGTTGTGGACATTTCGCACCCCGACTTTGAAGAACAAATCCGCGTTGTGGACAATACGCTCAAGGAACTCGGCTGCAGCGACAAGCCTTCGATGATTATCTTCAACAAAATCGACAATTATCACTGGATTGAGAAAGAAAACGACGATCTCACGCCGGCCACGAAAGAAAACATCCCATTAGAAGAGCTGGAACGCACATGGATGGCGCGTCTCAACGACAATTGCCTCTTCATCAGCGCAAAAGACAAGTGTAACATTGAAACATTCCGCAAGACACTCTACACCCGCGTCCGTGAATTGCATGTACAGAAATATCCTTACAACGATTTCCTCTATCCTGAAGTGGAATAACCCGAAACACGACAGAACATGAGACAACTAACCAACGAAGAGATCCGTATTCTTGAGGATCAAAGCTGTTGGGCCGAAGACTGGACGAATATCCACGTGAGCGAGGATTTTAAGCCCAATTACATGCATCGCGTGATGCTCTACGGCGAAATCCACATCGGTGACTTCGAGAAAAACATCGAGGTGAGCCGTGGTTTCTTCAAACACACCGGCATCAACAACGCAACACTGCGCAACGTGACCATTGGCGACAACTGTTTGATTGAAAACATCGGCAACTACATCAATAACTACACGATAGGCGACGATTGCTACATCAGCAACGTCAGTGCCATGGAGACAACCGAGGGAGCCACCTATGGCGAGGGCAATCTCATCTCGGTACTCAACGAAGTGGGCGACGGCAACGTCATTCTCTTCAGCGACTTGAACAGCCAGCTGGCAGCCTTCATGGTGAAGCATTTCAACGACCGCGCACTCAAGGATTCGCTGCGTCGCCTCATCAATGAAGACATTGCCCGCCATCGTTCCGACCAAGCCTACATCGGTAATCACGTGAAAATTGTCAATACACGCGAAATCAACAACACCATCGTTCACGACGACTGCGAAATCAACGGAGCCTCACGGTTAAGCGACTGCACCATCCTGAGCACCCCCATTGCCAACGTGTACATCGGCACGGGCGTCATCTGCGAGAACACTATCATCAGTGAAGGCAGCAGCATCACCAACAGCGTGAAGATGCAAGACTGTTTTGTGGGCGAATCATGCCACATCAGCAACGGTTTCACCGCGTCAACGAGCATTTTCTTTGCCAACGCCTACATGAGCAATGGTGAAGCGTGCGCGGCGTTCTGTGGTCCGTTCAGTTCCAGCCATCACAAGAGCAGCCTGCTCATTGGCGGACAATTCTCATTCTATAATGCGGGGAGCGCCACCAATTTCAGCAATCACGCTTACAAGATGGGGCCGATGCACTATGGAACGCTCGAACGCGGCACGAAAACAGCCAGCGGAGCCTATATTCTCATGCCTGCCCACATCGGAACGTTCTCGGTGTGCTTCGGCAAGCTGATGTATCACCCCGACACGCGCAGCCTGCCCTTTTCCTATCTCGTTGCCTATGGCGACACGATGTATCTTTCGCCAGGCCGCAACATCACCACTGTGGGTTTATACCGAGACATTCGAAAATGGCCGAAACGCGACGTGCGCATGCCTGGAACCCACAAAAGCATCGTTAACTTCGACTGGTTATCGCCGTTCTCCGTGGGCGAAATCCTGCAAGGCAAAGAAATCCTCGAAAAACTGCGCGAGGCCAGCGGTACCGACGTGGCATCCTACACCTATCATAATTATGTCATCCATGCCAGCTCGTTAAACAAGGGAATCAAGTACTACGACATTGCACTGCGCATTTACATGGGCGCCGTGCTCAAGCGGGTTTATAAACAACATGGTACTTGCACAAAACCCACCACACCTGTCGGAAACGGCACATGGAACGACCTGAGCGGGCTGTTGCTGCCCGATACCGAGGAGCAACGCCTCTGCAACGACCTCAAACAGGGAAATATCGAGACGATTCAAGACCTCATCAGCCTGTTCGAGGAAATACATAGTCGTTACCGCGACTACCAATGGACGTGGACCTATCACATGATATGTAATTACTACCACGTCGACGAAATTACCGAAACCACAGCCGAACAAATCAGAAACGATTATGTGCAGGCGCGTCGCGCATGGATTGCCGAGATTCGCAAGGATGCCGAGAAAGAATATGCTATGGGAGACGTAGAACCGCACGTGTTCGACGATTTTATCAACAGTTTAGATCAAGAAATCAATTTTGAAAACTAAAAATATGATGCGTTTAAGAACCATTTTCATGTCGATAGCGCTGTGCACGCTTGCAACGCTCTCGGCCAAGGAGTATTCCTTCATTACCGTGAAGGGAGATGCTATGCAAACCCGTATTTACACCCTTAACAACGGGTTAAAAGTCTACATGAGTGTCAACAAGGAGCGTCCACGCTTGCAAGCCAACATTGTGGTGCGCACCGGGTCGCGTAACGACCCGGCAGAGACCACGGGCTTGGCTCACTACCTCGAACACCTCATGTTTAAAGGCACGCAACGCTTTGGCACAACCGATTACGCCAAGGAGAAGCCCTATTTAGATGAAATCGAGCGCCGTTACGAGCAGTATCGAACGCTGACAGACCCCGTTCTGCGCAGAACCGCCTATCACCAAATCGATTCCATCTCGCAACTGGCCGCGCAATACAACATACCCAACGAATACGACAAGCTCATGTCGAGTATCGGGTCGGAAGGAACCAACGCCTACACGAGCAACGACGTTACCTGCTATGTAGAGAACATTCCATCCAATGAAATTGACAATTGGGCACGCATACAAGCCGATCGCTTCCAAAATATGGTCATTCGCGGGTTTCACACGGAGCTGGAAGCCGTCTATGAAGAGAAAAACATATCCATGGCAAGCGACGGATCGAAAGAATATGCAGCGTTATGGAAGCTACTCACGCCGACTCACCCCTATGGAACGCAAACCACCATCGGAGAACAGGAGCATCTGAAAAATCCATCCATTGTCAACATCAAGAATTACTTCCATCGCTACTATGTGCCCAATAACGTAGCCATTGTTTTGGCGGGCGACTTCAATCCCGACGAAACCATTGCCATCATCGACAAATATTTCGGTCAGTGGAAGCCGTCAACCAACCTCACTCGTCCAGAATTTCCCGTGCAGCCCAAGATCACGGCGCAACGCGACACCACCGTCGTGGGGCAGGACGCTGAAAACCTGATGATGGCCTGGAGATTCAAAGGTGACAACGATATGCAGAGCGACACGCTCGACATCGTGCGCCGCATGCTCTATAACGGGCAGGCAGGCCTCATCGACGTTAATTTGCTGCAGAAAATGAAGGTGCAAGACGTCGGAATCGATGTCGACGGGCTGCATGACTACTCGGCATTCATCATCGAAGCCTCGCCCCTGCACGGTCAAACCTTGCAACAGGTTAAAAAACTGCTGCTCGAGCAAGTTGACAAGTTGGCACAAGGACAATTCAGCGATAAACTGCTGCCTGCCGTCATGGCCAACAAGAAACTGCGCTATTTCGAAGGATTACAAAACAATCGCACGCGTGCCAGCTACATGGTCGACGCGTTTGTCAACGATAAACGCTGGGAAGACGTGGCGCTGCAGATTCAACGACAGGAGAAGTTCACAAAACAAGACATCCAGCGCTTTGTTGCACAGCATTTCGGCAGCAACAACCTCGTTTGCGTCTATAAAGAGCAGGGAGTCGACAGCACACTGAAAAAAATCGAAAAACCCATCATCACACCCATCCCGGCCAACCGCGAATATGAAAGTGCACTGCTGAAAAGCATCCGACTGAGCAAAACCACACCGATACAGCCTGTGTTCATCGACTACAACAAGGAGCTCTCGCTGGGCAAGAAGGTTAACGGCATGCCGCTCATCTATAAACGCAATCCCAACGACGGACTCTTCGTGCTTTCCTTCTATTATGACTTTGGCACAACCGCTGACAAGCGCTACAGAGACGCGGCTGACTATTTAGACTACATTGGCACGCAGAACATGACTGTTTCGCAGCTGAAACAAGCCTTCTACAACCTCGCATGCCAATACAACGTCAATGTCAGCGCAAATAAAATCAGCGTAACCCTCGCCGGACTCAGTGAAAACATGCCACGCGCCCTGCAGCTCTTAGAACAGGTGTGGCACAAGGCGAAAGCCGACAAAAATTCGTGGAGCAGCTACTGTGACATGGTGGCAAAGAGCAGAACCGACCAAAAACAGAGCCAAAAAGCCAACTTCTCGGCCCTGTGGGACTACGCTCGCTACGGTGCCTACAATCCAACGCGCAACATTTGCAGCGACAAGCAGTTGCGCGCCACGAATCCGCAAGAAATGGTGCAACTCATCACCAATCTCACCCGCATGCCCCACAGCGTGCTCTACTACGGACCACTTTCCGAGCAGCAACTCATCAACATCGTGCAGCGCGAGCACAAAGTCGGAAAGACAATGCTCAAAAAACCCGTCAACAAGGACTATCAATTGCTGAAAACGCCACAAAACGAAGTGCTTCTCGCACCTTTCAAGGCGAAAAACATCTATTTGAGACAATTCCACAACGAAGGCAACCAGTGGAACGTCAACAAACGACCCGTCGAGATATTGTTCAACCAGTATTTTGGTGGAGGAATGAATTCCATCGTCTTTCAAGAGCTGAGAGAGACGCGAGGACTGGCCTACAACGCCGGTGCCAACTATGTAGCGCCCGACACGAAGGGAAAAGATGAATATTTCTACACGCACATCATCTCGCAAAACGACAAAATGAACGATTGCCTGCGCGTGTTCAACGATATCGTCAACAACATGCCCGAAAACGAGGCGGCATTCGACTTGGCTAAGCAAAGTCTCATCAAGTCTATACAGAGCGACCGCACAACACGCTATGGCGTCATCACAAGCTACCTCAAACTCAAGCAGCTCGGACTGGCCAACGATTATATGCAGCAGGTTTACAACGCGCTGCCAAAAATCACACTGAAAGACGTGGCGAACTTCGCCCGCCTGAACATTGCCAACAAAACCTACCGCTACACTGTGCTGGGCGACGAGAAAGAGCTCGACATGAAGGCGTTAGAGAAGATTGCACCCGTGAAACGACTCTCTACCGAGGAGATTTTTGGCTATTAAAACCTCAACCCATCAAAAAAAGGCTGTTTCCAACGCAGGAAACAGCCTTTTTTGATTTCACCTATTTATATATAGGCTGAACGCAGCCGTGGCTGACACGAACCAACGAGCACTTGGCAAAAACACGGCCTGTCCGCCACGCACCATGTCGACCAACGACAACCACGACAACGGCAGCTGCTCTCCCACCCCATAACGAGCCTCGCTCGCACGGAACGAACCGAAAACATAACATTTTTTTGAAAAAAAATACGCTTTTTGTTTGCACCTATCCAGAAATATGCTATCTTTGCAAAGTGCCGCCTAACAATCTGCAAATAACTGCATCACGACGTAGCACAAACCAAAAAACCAAAAAATAATGAGCTGACGCTTTTGAAAAAAGACGAAGCCCAACCTAAAAAAATAATAAAAATGATACTAACAAGCTATTCCCAAGCCCATGAAAGGTTGTTCCGAAAAAGAATTGGTCGAAACACACCTCAACATGCCGCAATTTTGAACGAAAATGCACAATCCCACCTCGGTACTCTGCAGTTTTGGGGTAAAAATGCACAATCCCATCTCGGTACTCTGCAGTTTCGGGTCGAAAATGCACAATCCCACCTCGGTACAATGCAGTTTCGGGGTGAAAATGCACAATCCCACCTCGGTACAA
>NZ_AZHT01000013.1 GCF_000599605.1 Prevotella sp. HJM029
CCGATGGCGCCTTTCGTGCCATTCACCGCATTTGCAGCCACCAGCACGTGGGTTGTACTTTCTTTCGCCGAACGCTAACGATTCCCCACCACACAATTGGGGGCAGAAATGCATCACGCACTCCTACCCCCAGCTCTAAATGAATGGAATTCATGGTTTGACGTCACCATGGCCGAGCCTTTCCTCTCGTCCACAGATTGCGCTTGGCAGCCGTCAACCTCCTCTTAACGATTCTCGTCCACAGCTGTTACACCATCAGAAAAGGCTTGAACGGCAGAATGTTTTGCTGGCTATCCGCCGTTATCAATATTCCCATTAAATCTCTTTCTCGTTTAATTGTCGGCTACAGGACGGACACAGTACCCAGATGCAGGGTTGTTTTCGTTGCTCGTATTATATATCCAATTTTCACTTATGCTAAGATTATATCCTCGAAAACCATTATAAGGCCCCACAGAAGCCGCCCAGTAAGAACCGCTGTTATTCAATCCACTCAACGACAAGTTATCTCCGTAGCGATAACCTAATGCTGGGAAATAGATGGTCGCATTGGGATTCGTGCGCTTATTATTGAAATTCCAACCATTGTTCCAAGTACCCGAAACATTGAATTCTTCTCGGTTCGATGTATATTGACCAGTAGTGGTAAAACCTGTGAAGGCTTTTGGTGCAGGCACTTTGAAGCCCGGTGGACAAGGGTCGTAAATCGTTTTCACAACAGGACCATTATTAAATTCATAGCTATTGGCGTTAGCCGACCACAAATTTAAATTCTCACCAGCAAGCCAAGTGTCGTAATATACAAAAACACCAGGCCGTGATATATAGCCAAAATACGTTCCAGGATGCTGAATGGCGTATCCAAATGTTACACCAGAAGGGGCGTCTTCGAACACAAAAGAGCCTTCTGCAACGTCTTTGGTGTAGGGCTGTGGGTCTTTTCGTCCCCACTGATAGTAAGTAGCACCCAATGCTTTTGCTTCTCCAGGGTTTTGGGTAATGATGAATTGTGCCGTTTCTTTGGTTTGATTTAAACCTCCGTTTTGCATCACTGTGACTCTTACCTTTCGGGGCTTCCGATAAGTAGAGCCTTTATAGTCTTTGAGCACAGAACCCAATACATTGCGAGTGAATTTGTAGGTAACATTATCTTTATTTTCACATGAGATTTTATCTAACGCATCGGCACGGTCAACCCATAAATGCCATGACCAAACAACAACTCCGCCTTTCGTTACAGCAATAAGGGCGTTGCCATTGCGGATGTCTTCTTTTTTGATTTCAAACTCTACAAAATCGCCTTTGAGCTTAAGAGAAGTGCTGCGCACAAGATTGGGTTGGTCCATCCAAACGATTTTAACACCATCTGGTGCACCTCCTATTTGCCAGCGTATCCAAGGATTAGTGATATCTTGGTTTCGATGATCTTTGAATTTTTTTAAGAATCTATCTTTCAAATAATATATAGTAGGAACATTGGTGGATTGATAAGCATTGGTGTTCCAAGCATTATTTTTAATGGCATTGCCATAAGCTAAAGGGAAGCAGTAATATCCTGGTGCAGAGATGAAATAACAATTGGCTGTTTCGGCGTGGTAACCTTTTGCACCACTCGGAGCATTAGCCAAATTGAATGGATTAGCGGCCGTCCCCTTTGGTGTCGCGTCTTTAATCACCTTGTTATATTCCACAGAATAATCGCTAATGTCTGTCCTCAGCGTGGCTGTGCCTTGCTCACCAGCCGTGCCTCCTATGCCCTCATCTTTTGATAGTGCAGTGAGCCAAGCAGGTTTGGTTGCCCCGAGGTCAGTCCATGTAGCACCATTGTCGACACTCTCTTCATATTTCACAACCTTCCAAGCCACACGTGTTTGAACAATGCTGTTGGTTGCAGGATCGAAGTCGTCCCGATAGCTGCGAATGGTGTAGTTGTCTGTTTGCGTTTTATCGAAGTCAACTGCAGCGCTGGGACTTGTTGCCACAATATGATAACGGTTGGAGTTCTTTTGCGTGAGTTTATATTGGCGCGTGGTACCAGGCTGCCAATCATCACCTTTGAGGGTCGATGTGATAGTGGTGCCATCAGTGCAATGAATGACGGCTTTGATGTTCTTGCCTTGTATGGGCTGGGGAATCATCATAAATGTGAAGTTTTCACCCTGATTACCAATGATGGTAGCGTTTTCGGCAAGGTTGGTGCTGACGCTCAAACCAGAGAGTGTAACGGTGCCACGTGTGGGAGATGCTGTTAAATCCCATGTGCCAGCTGCGCCATAAATAGTGGGCAGGATATATTTAGCCCTTGTTTGGACATTCTGCAACTCCACACGATTTATGATTTTGTTGAGCGACAGATTTTTCCCCACAGCAAAGGTGATGGCCGTGAGGGCGTGTTGAAAATTCAAGTTGGTTTCAGGGGTTATGCCCGCAAAACTATCATATTCCACGTCACCCGTGCAGGCTGTCATCAAGTCTTTTTGCTTTGCCACGTCAGCATCAACAATAAAGTCGACGAAAGGCGTGCCCGAATGGGTGTTGGGCGAAAGCGTGATATTGGGATATGCGCTGGTCACCTGTGGGTAGACAGCAAAAAAACGCGCATGGTTTAAATTCCACTGCCAACGTATGTCGTTCACCAAGTTACCATCAGGCTTAGTGGCTTCGTTATAAAACCAAGTAGGCGTGGTGCTGATGGTGGCAGCGGTGTTGCCACGATAGCCCAACGATGAGAAGTTTTGCGCCAATGTGGTAGTCAGATCACCACGAGTTTTGGCATCAGCCTTCACAGGCATAAAACCCTCGATAGTGGTTTCTTCTAAGCAAGCATCAGTAAGCGGAATATTGCTTTGCACTTCCAATTGGCGGGTTTCAAAGGTCGAAGCTGGCAGGGACTGAGGTGTAATACCACGTGTAAGCCCATTGGCACGCTGTGCCAAAGCCGTTTGCTGACCATCAATAATGTTGAAACGAACAGACGTACCACTGTGTTGTTGTTTATTGGGCGAAATGATATCGTTATCGGTACAAGCAATGGTAAATAGCGATACCGACAAAGCTATCCCACAAACTATATAAGTATGCAATTTCATTAGGGAAAGAATATTATTTTTTTGCATTTGATTCTGGTTTATGAGTTATTAATCTTCATCTAGTATATCATCATCAGGATTGGCACTCTGGTCAGGGGTTGACGGAGTAATGGTTACTCTTCCACCACGATTACCACCTGGCCTTACTGGCGGACTTCCGGCTAATAATTGATGCTCTACATCTACATGGATGAGCCAACTTGTTGGGGCCTCGTAGCATCGTTTTCCTGTTTTCGTCGTTTTTTCTTTCATTTTATTTATATTTATAGAGTTTGTCTATCTTTTTTTATTTCACTCATCCATGTATCCACGCAAAAAGAGCATGCAAAAAGTTTATTAAAAACTTCTCACACACCCTTTTTGTTTTCAGTGTTTACGCCGTGTATTACGCGCAATGCGCGTACCTTTATATTGGTTTTGCTCCTGTTTGTATGCTAAACCATCATTCGGATTGCCCAAATAAAACACATCAAAAGAGGCAAAGAATGATGGTGTTCTTTGCAACACAGAAATTTGACATGTTATATTATATAGCTTCATTGCGTGCAAAGATATAACTATTTTATTATATTTGCAAGCAATGTGCACTATAAAAAGCTTGTTATTCGTTTTTCTTATAACTCATCACTGCCCAAAAACCCATGAGACTATCGATGACTGCCAAGGCCACCACTTGATGGAAAATGCTGCCGAAATTGCCGCCACGAACGAACACCGTGCGCATGGCATCGATGAAATAGCTCATGGGGTTGACATAGGTGGTGAGATAGGCGGCGGTGGGCATGGAGCGCGTGGGGGTGAAAAGACCCGAAAGGAGCAGAATGTTCATCACGAAAAACCACATCACAAAGATGGCTTGCTGCATGGTGTCGCTGCGGTTGGAGATGACCAAACCCAACGACGAGAAGAAGAATGCCAGCAACATCACCAACAGATAGACCCACGCAATGTTGCCCACGGGCACGATGCCATAAAACAACCATGCCACCAGCAGGCACATCGTGGTAGCTAAAAGGGCGATGAGCCAATAGGGAATGAGCTTGGAAAGGATGAAACTGCAGCGGCTCACGGGCGTGA
>NZ_AZHT01000014.1 GCF_000599605.1 Prevotella sp. HJM029
CGTAATATACAACATAAACGCTTACACACAAAGGGTGTGCACGAAGTTTTTTCATAACTTCATGCACACCCTTTTTGCGTGCATAAATGAATGGGTTGTGTGTACAAAACAAGAATAAAATAACTCACAATATAAAATAGTTTTAACAAAAATGGAGAAAAAAGGAAAACGAAAGTACGAGAAGCCTATAAGTAAGGTTTACTCCCTACAAACCGAGCAGTTTTTACAGACAGCAAGTGTTACACCTAATGGTGAGGCATCAGAAACATCACAATGGGATACTGAACAGGAGCATAGTGGTGGGACTATATATATAGGTAGTGATAGTAATGTTGCCCCCTCAAAGAGTTGGGGTAGCACATGGGAAGACGAGGATTAAAAATAATGAACAATAAGAACTGATTTATAGATCAGCTACTAATAAAATAGAAGAATGAAAAAGATAAAAATAAGTTTGATGTTCCAATATGCAGTTTTCGGTATTGCACTATTGCTATTTACAGCTTGTGGAAATGATGAAAAAGATAGCATCATAGAAAACAACAAAGAGAATGTTGCCAAGACCCTAAAGTTCAAAGTAAACTTTGATGACTATAATGCCGACAAAGAAGTTCAGGCTACACGTGCAGGAGGTGCAATGAATGACACCTTGATTAAACAAAATATAAATATTAGCGATGGAATCAGGGCAGAGGTAATTGTTCAGCGTGATACAACCAAAGTTTCTGCACAGGCCAAAACTCGTACTTTAGAAGACGGAAAATATACAATGTTGGCCTATCAGGCAGGCGTATTTAAAGGTGAAGTGACGGGATATATCACCTCAGGTTATTACGATACAGGCACCTTAGATTCGTATGGATACCCGCAATATGCATGGGGAACTTTTTTCAACTATACAGATAATCATACGATTGAATTAGAACCTGGCACCTATGAATTTGTGCTCTTCAATGATAAGGTTACTCGCAACGGGAATAATCTTACTGTAGATAGGGCTAATGCTGAGACGGCTCTTATAGGTCGAACTACTTACACTGTAAATTCAACATCGCGTCACCAGCAGGTAACATTCCAGATGAAGCATGTCAGTACGCGCATACGTATTAAATGGATGAGCTATACACCGATAGTTAACCCGCAAGGGCAGAGTTGGGCAAATTTTGGTACTGTAACTCAAGCTGTTTATGATGCAGCAACGGGGACATGGTCTACTGGTGCCAGCACGGGACACACTACATCCATGACCTATACGACTCTTAGCTATGCTGATACAAATGGTTTCTATAGTGCAACCAGTGATTATGTTTATTATCTCCCTCCTGTAAATGCAGGAGAGACTCGATTTGACATGGGAGGGCTGGGTGCCTCACAAAGTACCACTTATAATGGTTCTCCTATTCGTTTCAACTTCAGATTACAGCAATTGCCAACCCTCTCCTCCATGACATTAGATGCTAATAGTTCTTATCTAATTACTTTCAAGCTCATGTACAATTTCATTTATTTGATGAGCGATGGCACGACAGGACACTTCGGCGATACTACTTATGGCGGTGGCTCGAAAACACCTGTTGCGATTGTTTTGAGTCAAAGTAAGCGATTGGCTGCAGCATTGAAAGATGCGAATGGGGGAGCTAAACTCAATTGGTATTATAAAGATGTTTGGCCTTTCTATGTACAAAATAACGATAGGATGTTCACTTTACCAGCACAAGCTGAAAATTATGTTGATGATATGAATGGTTATCATTACACATGGGACGCCTCAGGTAGTTATGATGGGATAACTATAAAGGCAAATGAGCAAACAAAATATCCAGCTTTTTATTATGCGGCTCACTATGGAAGTGAATTGGATGCAGACTTATTTGCTAAAAAAGGAATCCACTTAACGAATGGCTTAGAGAATAAACGTTGGCATTTGCCAAGTATGGGTGAGTGGACCTATTTTTTCACAGCTCTGGGCTTGGGGGATAAAACGAACTATCGCTTCTCAGATTATTATAAAACAGAGCTATTTTCTGTATGGACAGGAGGACTTGCCAAAGCTGGCTTTGATCAAGTAGGTGGCTCTTTGTTTATTTCTTCTCCAGCGTTGTATCTACCTTACTATACAAGTACTGAGTATGATAACAGAACGCTTGGCCGTAATATTCTCGCTGGAGCTATATACACGTATCTCCCAAATTTTTATTGGGTACATGTGTTTGAATTTTATGACGACCCTAAATTTGGAATGGCAAAGGCATTTATCTATTATTAGTTGTACGAAACCTCTGCAAAAGTCTTTTTATATCCAAAAGTTAACAATGATAATCAATGAGTTATATTTATGATTTCGCTATCTATATGAGGTTTTGCAGAGGTCTCTGTATAGAATTATATGCAGACTTGCTAACGACTTAGCAAACGTCAAAAAAATAATTTGAGACTTGCTAACGACTTAGCAAACGCCAAAAAAATAATTTGAGACTTGCTAACGACTTAGCAAACGTCAACAAAATAATTTGAGACTTGCTAACGACTTAGCAAACGTCGAAAAAATAATTTGGGACTTGCTAACAACTTAGCAAACGTCAACAAAATAATTTGAGACTTGCTAATGACTTAGCAAACGTCAAAAAAATAATTTGAGACTTGCTAACGACTTAGCAAACGCCAAAAAAATAATTTGGAACTTGCTAACGACTTAGCAAACGTCTTATAAAAGTGAGGATGAAGATAAATAAATTTAAACAACACTATAAAACCCGAGGGGGCATTCTGCCATGAGGGGAAGCCTCCTCACAAATTAAAATTAAATTAAACAAGATGGAAATTGAATTTTTAAATCTGGTGGCCGTGAACAACGGCGCGCATTTCGTGTTCATCGAGTCGGTGTGCAAACGATTAGAGTTGGAGACTGAGTTGTTGAAAAACGAGTATTTTAAAAAGGCGGCCGACGCGCTGAAAGTGGCTTTTAACGAGGAGAACCGCTGTTTTGCATTGTCAAAGAAGCATGCTTCGACCGACGAGATTTTGGCTGCCGATGCCGACCGCGACACGATGCTGTCGGCCTACAACAGGTCGGTGAAGAGCTTTTTGCGTGTGTCAACGCCCGATTTGCATGCGGCGGCTAAAACGCTTTGGCAAAGCTTAGTGGACTATGCCATCAAGCCTACAATGCAATTGGAACGTGAGACGGGTGCGATTAAAAACCTGTTGGACGATTGCGAGCAAAAATACAGCGCTGAGGTGGCTAAATTGGGCTTGCAAACGATGTTGGCATCGTTGAAAACGGCCAATGCGAAGGTCTCAGAACTGCTCTACAGCCGCACCACGGAGCAATCGAAACAGGCTGCAGGTGCGTTGCGCAAGGCACGCCAGGAGTCAGACGAAGCCTATAAACAGGTGCGCAAGGTGGCCAATGCTATGGCGGTGTTGGGGAGTGCCGAGGTGCAGAAACCTTTCGCCGATTTTGTGAATCAGCTCATCAAACGATATGAGGATGAGGTGTTGCCCAAGGCGAAGAAAAAGGATGAGGGCAAGAAGCCGGATGATGAGGATAAGAAGGGCAAAGAGGATAAGAAGCCCGAGGGTGGCGACAAGCCGAAGCCCGATGACAAGAAGCCCGGTGAGGGTGGCGATGACAAGGGTAAGCTCGGTGGTGAACATGGTTCGGTCACGGTGACGCCAAAATCATAAAATTCCATTCATTTAGAGTTGAGGGGGCGGAAGTGCGCGATGCATTTCCGCCCCCGATTGTTGTGGGTGGAGATTGTTTATGTGTTTCGTTTGTGCGGGATTGTGTGTAGATGGTTGATTTCGTTTGTGTGGGATTGCGCGTAAATGGTTATTTTGTTTGTATGGGATTGTGTGGAAAAATATGATGGAGATTGGTAGGGGCGGTGCCTGTGTGCCCGCCCGTGTCGCCCTGCAGGGGCGCATTCGTCGTTCATCCCCCGCGCACAATGCGTGTGTTTTTATTATGGAAACGCCGCTGCGCGAACGTTCGGGCGGGCACGCAGGCGCCGCCCCTACGGCTTCGTTTGGGTGGATTGTGCATGGGACGGTTGATGGCGTTTGGGTTGATTACGTGTAAATGGTTATTTTGTTTGGGCAGATTGTGTGTGGAATGGTTGGTTTCGTTTGGGGAATGGATTGTGCATGGCCTACGCGTTTGGTTTGGATGGGTGATGCGTGCAAATGCCGTTAATCCGCGTGGGCGAAAGGTTGTGGGGAGAATCAAGCCTGTAGGGCTTGTACTTTTGATAGCCCAGGGTTGGCGACGATAGGAGCCTACCCTGGGTAAAGTCGTGTAGGGGAACCTATGCCATCGGCATTGTACTTTCTTTAAATTCATTTGCGTGCGGGGCAATCATCCGTTCGTTGCGCGTGGTAATGTTCCCTTTTTGATGGTGCTCGATGGGCAAAACTCATTGAAGGGGCAGGTGGTGCATTGCGGGCGCTGGCTTTTGCATATGTAGCGACCATGCAGGAGAATCCAATGGTGGGCATCGCTCACTTGGTCGGTGGGAATATGTTTGAGCAGTGCCAATTCTACCTTTAGCGGTGTATTGGCTGTGGTGGGCACCAATCCTAAACGGTGGCTCACACGGAAGACGTGGGTGTCGACGGCTAAGGTGGGTTTGCCAAACCATACGGCTTGCACCACGTTGGCTGTTTTGCGGCCTACCCCCGGCAGCGAGGTGAGTGCTTCGCGTGTGTCGGGCACTTCGCCATGAAACTGCTCCACCAGCATGCGTGACATCTCGCTGAGATGATGGGCTTTGGCATTGGGATAGCTCACGCTTTTAATCAGCTCGAAGATGTCTTCCCATGTGGCTGCGGCCATGGCTTTGGCTGTGGGATAATGGCGAAATAATTCGGGGGTGATTTGGTTGATGCGCTTATCGGTGCACTGGGCGCTAAGCAGTGTGGCTACGAGTAATTGAAATGCGCTTGCGAACTGAAGTTCGGTAGTGACGTGGCCTTCTTTCTGCGCAAAATATTGAAGGATGTAATCAAATCTTTCTTTTCGTGTCATGGCTGCAAAAGTAGAAAAAAATACTATCTTTGCAAAAAATTACAGGATAATATGAACGCAAAACGAATATTGAATTATCTTCGCACGCTCGCTGTCAACAACAATCGCGAGTGGTTTCAGGAACATAAGAATGAGTATGATGCTTGTCGTGCAGATTTTGAGCATGGCATTGAGCTGGCTATTGCAACTATCGCGCAGTTTGATACCGAGGTGGCTCATGTGACGGTGAAAGATGCGTGCTATCGTTTTAATCGTGATACGCGCTTCAGTGAAGATAAAAGTCCCTATAAAAACCATTTGGGTGCTTACATTAATGCTAAGGGCAAGAAGTCGCTGCGGGGTGGTTATTATGTGCATTTGGAACCAGGGAAATGTCTGTTGGCAGTGGGGGGCTATTGGCTACCTACCAACATTCTCACGGCATGTAGGAATGAAATTATGGCACGTATTGGTGAGTGGCGGCAATGTGTTGAGTCGCCCGAGTTTATTCGTCTCTTTGGTCGTCCGAATGAAAGTAGTTGGGATGAATCGGGTGCTAATGGTTTTGGACTGTCGGGGCTAAAGACAGCGCCCAAAGGTTTTCCAAAGGATTATGCGCATGTGGAATATCTGCGGATGAAAGACTATTGTTGCTGGCACCATGTGCCCGACGATTTCTTTGAAGGCGATGGCTGGCTTCACACGATGAGCGAGGTGTTCAAGGTGGGCAAGCCAGCCATGGATTTCATGAATAGCGTTATTGACGATTACGAATAAAAGCTTCGGCGCGCACAAGGTCATCGGGCGTGTCGATGCCCACCGTTTCAAAATCGGTCGTCACAACTTGTATTTTGTAGCCGTTTTGAAGCCAGCGCAATTGTTCTAATGACTCGGCACGTTCGAGCGAGGACATGGATAATTGTGTGATTTCTTTTAGCACATGGCTGCGATAAGCATAAATTCCCAAATGCTTTAAGAACGTGTGGTGATTGAGCCAATCGGCTTTCTCCACGTTACGTATAAATGGGATGATGCTGCGACTGAAATAAAGTGCATAGCCTTGATTGTCGGTTACAATTTTGGGCGAATTGGGGTTTTCTAAAGCTTCGATGGTTTCAAAAGGCTTGCCGAGTGTGGCAATTTGCGTGTGACTATTTTCAAAACAGCGGCAAAGGCTTGTGATTTGTTCTTTTTGAATGAAAGGCTCGTCGCCCTGGATATTTACAGCGACATCAAATTTCCCACCTACCTTTTCTAACGCTTCGGCAATGCGATCGGTGCCAGAAGGGTGATTAGCTGATGTCATAACAGCCTGGCCACCAAAATCGAGTACTGTTTGATAGATGCGCTCATCGTCGGTAGCTACAAACGTGGCATCTAAGGCGCCTGCCACTTGTTCATAGACATGTTGTATAACCGGCTTTCCAGCCAACTTTGCGAGAGGTTTCCCAGGGAAACGTGTCGAGGCATAACGTGCGGGAATCAATCCAATAAATTTCATATTCTTCTTTCCTTTTGTTGTTGATTTGTCGCAAAAGTAATAAAAAATACTAACTAATTTTGTGGAGCAGCATAATTTTCTTACTTTTGACGTGCAATCAAATAACAAGCAATACATTGAAAAAACTATCACTTTCTATTGCGCTTCTGGTGCTTCCTTTATTTTCATCGGCACAAAAGATTGTGCTGGGCACATGCACCACACAAGATGGCGGAACCTATAAAGGACAGATGATGAATGGTAAACCCAATGGGAAAGGTAGCACTGTTTTTAAAAATGGTAATACTTATGTGGGTGAATATATCAAAGGAAAGCGCGAAGGCTATGGCGTCTATTCGTTCTCAGATGGAGAACGTTATGAAGGCGAATGGTTTCAAGATCAGCAGCATGGGCGCGGAACCTATTATTTCGCAAACAACAACAAGTATGTGGGCTTGTGGTTTCGTGACTACCAGCAAGGTTTAGGTACAATGTATTACTATAATGGTGATAAATATGAAGGCTCATGGGTGAAGGACAAACGTGAGGGAAAAGGACGTTATACCTATTCCAGCGGTGCTTATTATGATGGCCAATGGAAAGATGACCAGAAGCATGGTAAGGGGCTCTTTAACTGGGGAGATGGAACTATCTATGATGGCATGTGGGCCAATAACCAACGCTCTGGAAAAGGAACAAATAAATATGCCGATGGTGATGTTTATATAGGCAATTGGGCTGATGATATTCAAAATGGACGTGGCATTTATAAATTCCAGAATGGGGATGTCTATGAAGGAGAATATGTACAAGGCGAACGTACTGGACAAGGAATATTTAAATATGCCAATGGAGATCGTTACACAGGACATTTCTCTGAAGGAGCGAAGGATGGACAAGGAACATTTGAGTGGCATTCGGGCGATGTTTATGTGGGATTGTGGCGTAATGACTTGCAAAATGGTCATGGAAAGCTAACAAAAAAGGCGGGCGATGTGTTCGAAGGGAATTTTAAGAACGGGAAAATAGATGGGAATGTCATCATTTATTACGCCAATGGCAGTCGTTTCAAGGGCACTTACAAGAATGGTATGCGCAATGGTGCAGCTATTGAAGAAGATAAAAATGGTAACCGTTTTGAAGGGGCTTATGTAGACGACCGGCGAGATGGAAGGTTTGTAGAGAAGGATCGCAACGGCAATATTGTGAAGCGAGGACATTACGAAGCGGGTCGCCGTTTTGAAGATTAAAAGTAATAATGTTATAAGAGGAATACCCATGTTTAGCAGGGTATGTGAAAAGAATAGCAACAAAGGTAAATTATAATGGCAAAAGGTTCACAGGCAAAAGATGCTGCTATAAAGAGACCATCACACATTGGGATTGTGAAAAACGATAGCTATTTAGCACCATTTGAAGATGCCATTCGTGGTCGACATGATCATGCCCTATGGAAATTAGCGCAACTTACGCGCGATGGGAAGCAAACATTATCTGATTTTAGTAATGGTTACCAATATTATGGTTTACACAAGTCGCCAAAAGGTTGGGTGTTCAGAGAGTGGGCACCCAATGCTACTGCACTCTATCTTGTCGGTGATTTCAGTAATTGGGAAGAACAAAAACGCTATCAAGCTCACCGAATTGCGGGAACAGACGATTGGGAACTTTGCTTGTCAGAGGAGTTTGTGAAACACGGACAATTTTATAAAATGCATGTAAAATGGGATGGGGGAGAAGGTGAACGGATTCCTGCCTGGGCTACACGTGTAGTGCAAGATGAAACGACCAAGATTTTCTCTGCGCAGGTGTGGAATCTCGACGAGCCTTACCAATGGAAAAAGAAAAGCTTCCATCCCAACAAGTCACCTTTGCTGATATATGAATGCCATGTTGGTATGGCACAAGATGCCGAACGTGTGGGTACCTATCGTGAGTTTCAGGAAAATGTGTTACCACGTATCGTGGCTGATGGCTATAACTGCATTCAAATTATGGCCATTCAAGAACATCCTTATTATGGTTCGTTTGGCTATCATGTGAGTTCATTTTTTGCACCTTCCAGTCGCTTCGGAACTCCAGAAGAGTTAAAGGCACTTATTGATGCCGCCCATGCTGCAGGTGTTGCCGTGATAATGGATATTGTCCATTCTCATGCTGTGAAAAACGAAGTCGAAGGTTTAGGTAATTTGGCTGGTGACCCTAACCAATATTTCTATCCGGGCGATCGTCATGAGCATCCCGCTTGGGATAGCTTATGCTTTGATTATGGAAAAGACAATGTGCTGCATTTTCTTCTTTCTAATTGTAAATATTGGTTAGAAGAGTTCCATTTTGATGGTTTCCGTTTTGATGGAGTTACATCTATGCTCTATTATCATCATGGGTTAGGCGAGGCATTTACAAGTTATGCCGATTATTTCAATGGGCATGAAGACGACAATGCCATTTGCTATCTCATGCTGGCCAATCTGCTGATTCATGAAGTAAATCCACAGGCTATCACGATTGCTGAAGAAGTGAGTGGTATGCCTGGCTTAGCAGCTAAGTTTTCTGCTGGAGGCTATGGGTTCGACTATCGCATGGCAATGAATATTCCTGACTTTTGGATCAAAACTATTAAGGAGTTAAAGGATGAAGATTGGAAACCCAGTTCCATCTTTTGGGAAGTGAAGAATCGACGTGCTGACGAACGAACCATCTCTTATTGTGAAAGCCATGATCAAGCTTTGGTAGGCGATAAGACAATCATCTTCAGACTTATAGATGCAGATATGTATTGGCATTTCAAGAAAGGAGATGAAAATGAAGTTGCTTTCCGAGGAATAGCACTACATAAATTAATTCGCTTGGTAACAGCTTCAACCATCAATGGGGGCTATCTCAATTTTATGGGTAACGAATTTGGACATCCTGAATGGATTGATTTTCCACGTGAAGGAAATGGTTGGAGCCACAAATATGCAAGAAGACAATGGAACTTAGTTGATAATCCGAGACTTGATTATCACTATTTAGGCGATTTTGACAAAGCCATGTTGCAAGTGTTAAAAATGGAGCGTAATTTTATTCGTAAGAAGGTGCAAGAGATATGGCATAATGATGGCGACCAAGTTTTAGCTTTTATGCGGGGCAATTTGCTCTTTGTATTCAATTTCTCACCTGCAAAGTCGTTTACCGATTATGGCTTTTTGGTGCCTGAAGGAAGTTACGAGATTGTGCTTGACAGTGATGCCCCTGCTTTCGGTGGTAACGGACTGAACGACGACGCCATGGTTCATTTCACTTGTCCCGACCCTGTTTATGCTGCGGAGCATAAGGCATGGATAAAATTATACTTGCCTGCACGAACCGCTTTCGTCTTGCATAAAAATTAAGATGCCCATGGATACTAATTATCAAGATGGCACTCCGCACGGCAGTATGGGCTATCGTCTGTGTTGTTTCACCTTGTTTGTAACTTTTTCATTCTGCTATCTTTATTTTTATCAAAACGATGTTCTGGCTACGGCACAGTATATACTGTCACATGGCCAGACGCATTATCATCGCCTTTGGGGAGGGTTGCTCATCACGGCTTTACTCACACTATTCCAGCTTGCAATCAATGGTTATTTCAAGCTGCGTGGCAGTATCTATGTGCTCAGTTATGTTCCCTCATTCCTGCTACTCACATCTGTCACAGCTATGCGCATCAATCCTTCAGAGGGAGTCAGCTGGGGCTGGTGGTGCTGGGCAACTCCAATACTCATAGCCATTTCGTTGTGGATGATGCAGCAAGCTAAGCAATGGCAAACGAATGATGTTCATGGGATAACTCCCTTGTTGAGTGGGAGAGCCTTAGCAAACTATGTGGGCATGTTGCTGCTGTTTGTCTTCGTAAGCTGTTTCTCAAATCATGATAAGTTGCTGCACTATCAGCTCGGTGTGGAACAGTACATGTTGAAACATGAATATGGCGCAGCAGCTAAAGTGGGTGAAAATAGTTTGCAAACCGATTCCTCACTCACCTGTCTGCGCATTTACAATTTATCGCTCATGGGGCAGTTGCCTCATCGACTTTTTCATTATCCCATAGTGGGAGGTGCCGATGCCTTATTGCCTAATGGAAGAAGCGTACGATTTTTCATGTGCCCGATGCTTTCTGTTGGCCAACATTTAGGCGCTGTGTTTAAACAGCACCTGTCGCCCATGCATTATTTGGAATTGATCCATCAGCATAAAATGGCGACCCCTGCAGCGCACGACTATTTGCTTTGCGGCTATCTGCTGCAGGGAAAACTCGATGCTTTTGCTCACACGATTGGCCGTTATTATGCCATCACAGCCTCGTTGCCCAAGCATTATCGTGAAGCGCTGGTGCTCTATAATCACCTGCGTTCTGCACCTTTCGTGCTTTATCACGACAATGTAGTGGATGCCGATTTTGCCGATTTCCAAACCATCATGCACAACAATCCCGACCCAAAGAAGCAGTTAACGGCGTTGCGTGACACTTTTGGCAACACCTATTGGATGTATTATTATCAGCTGCATCACGAACAACTGTAAAATGTGTACTATAATTCTGATGGAAGGTATCGCTTCAACAACTCATTCGGTGGTCAATATGGCCATTACATCGTTGCAGCAACTGATTCGGTGGTCAATATGGCCATTACATCGTTGCAGCAAACGATTCGGGGGTCAATATGGGCCATTACATCGTTGCAGCAAACGATTCGGGGGTCAATATGGGCCATTACATCATTGCAGCAACTGATTCGGTGGTCAATATGGCCTTTTACATCGTTGCGGCGACCTGTTTTCATAAACAAAGTCCTTATTTTGCAGACAAAATGAATTTTCTTAAGAAAAGTCTTGCTCCATTCGGTCTTTTTTAAGACCTTTGGCAGACAATTTATTAAATCCATATATCGTTTAAGTATAATGAACAAATTAAAACTACTGCTTTTAGCTGGACTTTTGTTGGTTGTGGGTTCAGCTACAGCTGCAAAGCAAACCAAACACACGTTTACAATCGCGAATGGAAATTTCCTTTATGACGGAAAACCAACGCAGATTCATTCGGGTGAGTTGCACTATGCGCGCGTTCCGGCTCCTTACTGGCGTCACCGTCTGCAAATGATGAAAGCTATGGGACTGAATGCCGTCACATCGTATGTGTTTTGGAACCATCACGAAACCAGCCCCGGTGTTTGGGATTGGCAGACGGGAAACCACAACATCCGCAATTTCATCAAGATTGCAGGCGAAGAGGGCCTAATGGTGATTTTGCGCCCAGGCCCTTATTGTTGCGCGGAATGGGAGTTCGGAGGTTATCCATGGTGGCTGCCCAAAACCAAAGGTTTGGTTATTCGCACCGACAACAAACCCTTCTTAGATTCTTGTCGTGTGTATATCAATCAGCTGGCTAATCAGGTGCGTGATTTACAAATCACAAAAGGAGGTCCGGTGGTGATGGTGCAAGCCGAGAACGAATTTGGCTCCTACGTGGCACAACGCAAAGATATTCCGTTGGAAGTGCACAAGAAATATGCGGCTCAAATCCGTCAGCAACTGTTAGATGCAGGATTTGATATCCCCATGTTCACATCGGATGGAAGCTGGCTCTTCAAGGGAGGAAGCATTGAGGGCGCATTGCCCACGGCAAATGGCGAAGGCAATATTGAGAAGTTGAAGCAAGTGGTCAACGAATATCATGGAGGAGTAGGCCCCTACATGGTTGCCGAGTTCTATCCAGGCTGGCTCAGCCATTGGGCAGAACCTTTCCCACGTGTTTCAACCGAGAGTATAGTGAAGCAAACCAAGAAATATTTAGATAATGGTGTGAGCTTCAACTACTACATGGTGCATGGCGGAACAAACTTCGGCTTCACGACCGGTGCTAACTATAGCAACGCCACCAATCTGCAACCCGACATGACGAGTTACGATTATGATGCACCTATCAGCGAAGCGGGTTGGGCTACCGAGAAATATAATGCCATTCGTGCGTTGATGATGAAGTCGGTTGCCTACAAAGTGCCCGCTGTTCCTGTCCGCATTCCAGTGATTGCCATACCCAAGATTTCGTTGAACAAGACTGTTGATGTGATGACAATGGTAACAGGAATGAAGGCCGTTGAGAACGACACGCCCATGACTTTTGAGGATCTCAATCAAGGAGCAGGCTATGTGTTGTATCGACGGCACTTCAACCAGCCCATTTCGGGCATGATGCGCGTTAAAGGATTAGCTGATTATGCTGTGGTCTATGTGAATGGTGAAAAGGTGGGAGAGCTGAGCCGCGTGACTGATGTAGATAGCATGGAGGTGAATATCCCCTTTAATGGCGTGTTGGATATCCTTGTTGAGAATATGGGACGCATCAACTATGGTGCGCGTATTGTTGAGAGCTTTAAAGGTATAACTAAACCTGTCACTATAGAAGACAATGAGATTACTGGTGATTGGCAAATGTATTCGTTGCCCATGGATAGAATGCCCGATATGAGCAAACTCGCTGTAGGTTATAAAGCAGGTATGCCCGTGCTCTATGGTGGCAGCTTTACACTTGATAATGTTGGTGATACCTTCCTAGATATGGAGAAGTGGGGTAAAGGCATTGTCTTTGTGAACGGTATTAACTTGGGACGTTACTGGAAGGTTGGTCCGCAACAAACACTTTATTTGCCAGGCTGTTTCCTCAAGAAAGGGAAAAACGACATTGTGGTGTTCGAGCAACTCAATGATGAAAAGAAAGATGAATTGGCAGGTATAACGACACCAATCCTTGACAAATTAGTGAAATGATGTGACCTTTTTTTTAATTATAGCTGCTGACAATCGTCTCTCGATTGTCAGCAGCTTTTTTCTGAGAAGTATAAACTTCTTGTATATTTCAAACTATTTTGCCGCTATGCAAATGTCAAAGATAGGTTTCTTTTGCATAAAACCAGCTCTATATTTTTGCTTTTTTCATTAGAGAACGTTCTACCTTCCTATTTTTTCACTACCTTTGCAACAGGTTCGCACATTAGATGGTGCATAACACAATAGAGAAATAAAAATTAATAATAGTTTTATGACGAAGCAAGTAGAAAAAATCAAACAACTGATTGCTAAACGCGAGCAAGCTCGTCTTGGCGGTGGAGAAAAAGCGATTGAGAAGCAACATGCTCGTGGCAAATATACCGCTCGTGAGCGTATAGAAATGTTGGTTGACGCAGGTAGCTTTGAAGAGTATGATATGTTTAAGCTACACCGCTGCCACAATTTTGGCATGGAGAAGAAACTGTATCTTGGCGATGGTGTTGTTGCTGGTTCTGCGACGATTGATGGCCGATTAGTATATGTTTATGCGCAAGATTTTACCGTGAATGGTGGTTCATTGTCTGAGACGATGGCGCAAAAAATCTGCAAGGTAATGGATATGGCCATGAAGATGGGGGCTCCCATAATCTGCATGAACGATTCAGGAGGTGCACGTATTCAAGAAGGCATATCAGCTTTGGCTGGATATGGTGAAATCTTCGAACGCAACATTTTGGCCAGTGGGGTCATCCCACAAATCAGTGCTATTATGGGGCCGTGTGCTGGTGGTGCAGTATATTCACCAGCATTGACAGACTTCACGATTATGACTGAAGGTACTTCTTACATGTTTCTGACGGGGCCAAAGGTTGTGAAAACTGTTACTGGTGAGGATATTGATGCTGAACATTTGGGTGGTGCTAGTGTACATGCGAGCAAGAGTGGTGTAACCCATTTCACAGCGAAGACAGAAGAAGAATGTATGGAACTCATCAAGAGTTTGCTTTCTTATATTCCATCTAACAACACAGAGACGGCAGCACGTGTAGAATGCACTGACCCCATTGACCGCAAGGATGACTTGTTGAACGAGATTATTCCTGAAGATCCAAACCAGGCTTATGACATGTATAAGGTGATAGCTTCGGTTGTCGACAATGGCGAGTTCTTGGAAGTACAGCCAAAGTTTGCAAAAAATATTATCACTGGTTTTGCTCGTTTCAATGGTCAAAGTGTTGGTGTGGTAGCCAATCAACCTGCAGCCTATGCAGGTGTGTTGGATGTAAATGCCAGTCGTAAGGGTGCTCGCTTCGTGCGTTTCTGTGATGCATTCAATATTCCAATCGTTAGCTTGGTTGATGTGCCAGGATTCTTGCCTGGAACAGGTCAGGAATATAATGCTGTTATTTTGCATGGTGCCCAGTTGCTTTATGCTTATGGTGAAGCTACCGTGCCAAAAATTACCATCAATTTACGCAAGAGTTATGGTGGCTCACACATCGTGATGGGTTGCAAACAATTGCGTTCAGACCTCAATTTTGCATGGCCATCAGCAGAGATTGCTGTGATGGGTGCTAGTGGTGCCGTTGCTGTGCTTTATGGAAAAGAGGCTAAAGCTGTAAAGGATGAAGGTGGGGATGTTAAGGCATTTTTAGCTGAGAAAGAAGGCGAATATAGCGAAATGTTTGCTAATCCTTATCAGGCTGCGCAATTTGGCTATATCGATGATGTAATAGAACCTCGTAATACGCGTTTCCGCATCTGCCGTGGATTGGCACAATTGGCTACTAAGCGGCAAGGCCTTCCTGCTAAGAAGCATGGTTGTATGCCGATGTAAAACGATTTTTAATAGTTTAAAAAAGAGGTGTATAATGGATAAAAATGTTTTTGCAGCCATAGCAATGGCACTCTACGAATACGAAGGAAATAATGTACACGATGAAGAAGCTGGCATTATCACAATCCAACCTCGTGAGACGATGTGGAATGCGAAATTCTTATCGCTAACTCCAAAACCATAAGCAAACAATATGAAAGAATTTAAATATACGATTGATGGCAAGGAATATCAAGTTGCTATCCAAGAAATCAATGAAAATAATGTGGCTTCTATCTGCGTGAATGGTGAAGAATACAAAGTGCAATTAGAGCAGAAGGAGAAAGAAGAAAAGAAGAAAGTTGTGTTGGGCAAGCCTGCTGAAAATTCAGATGATGCAGAGGCACCTGTTGCTGCAGCCAATATCAATGCCAGCAATGCAGTGAAAGCACCACTCCCTGGAACAATCACTGCAATCAGTGTTGAAGTTGGGCAGGAAGTGAAAGCTGGTGAGACCTTAGTTGTATTGGAAGCTATGAAGATGGCTAATAGTATTGAAGCTGAGAAAGATGGTAAGGTTACAGCTATCTGTGTAAAAGTAGGGCAGAGTGTGCTTGAGGAAGACCCCTTGGTTGTGGTAGAATAGATTCAGCTGTACTGGATTTAAGATCTGATAGGATACATATCTCGAGCCATATATCATTGAGATAGTATACATTCTCTATAAAGGAGTATCAAATTTTATAATATAAAAGGAGTGTGCTTTAAAATTCTATTTCCCGTTTATAGTAGGAATATAGATTTTTAAAGCATGCTTTATATAGTATCATTCTATTCTTTGGTGAATACCCATTAAAGAGGTAACCATTAGCCGCTTATTTTCATATATGCAAATTATAATTTGCATGTACGTAATTTAAGGAGTGAAATATAATATGGCCACTGAAAGACGGATTAAAGACTCTTTCAGTGACCATTCACAAATACAGAGCTCTTGTGGTGTGCCGCTTATATAAATAAGAATAGTTATTTTACAATTCCTTTTTCCAAATATTCTGCCAAATTAGTTCTAACCTTTTCGGCTGCTCCTTCAGAAGCTACTTTGGCCATATCGCTGTCTACCATGATACGTACTAACTCTTCGAACGATGTTTTAGCAGGATCCCAACCCAATTTTGCTTTCGCTTTTGTAGGGTCACCCCAAAGATTGACCACATCGGTGGGTCGATAGAAGTCGGGGCTCACTTCAATGAGCACTTTCCCCGTGGCTTTGTCGATGCCCTTCTCGTTGAGTCCTTCGCCTTGAAATTCGAGTTCAATGCCAACGTGTTTAAATGCTTGAAAACAGAAGTCACGTACACTATGCTGCACGCCAGTGGCAATGACAAAATCTTCGGGTGTAGGATGTTGCAAAATGAGCCACATACACTCAACATAATCTTTTGCGTAGCCCCAATCGCGCAGTGAGCTGAGGTTGCCCAAGAAGAGTTTATCCTGCTTTCCTTGTTTGATGCGTGCTGCTGCCAGTGTGATTTTGCGTGTGACGAAAGTTTCACCACGGCGCTCACTCTCGTGGTTGAATAGGATGCCCGAGCAGCAATACATGTTGTAGGCTTCGCGATATTCTTTCACAATCCAAAAGCCATATTGCTTGGCCACAGCATAGGGGCTGTAGGGGTGGAAGGGGGTATTTTCATTTTGTGGCACTTCTTCTACTTTTCCATAGAGCTCAGAGGTGCTGGCTTGGTAGATGCGGCATTGCTCGGTGAGTCCTAATTGTCGCACGGCTTCCAAAATGCGTAATACACCAACGGCATCTACATCGGCCGTAAATTCGGGTGAATCGAAACTCACTTGTACATGGCTCTGGGCGGCTAAATTATAAATTTCTGTAGGGTGTGTGCGTCCAATAACTCCCAAGATGCTCATAGAGTCTCCCAAATCGGCATAATGCAAATGAAAATGTGGCAACCCTTCAAGATGGGCTATGCGTTCGCGAAAGTCTACCGACGAGCGGCGGATGGTGCCATGCACCTCATAGCCTTTTTCTAATAGGAACTCGGCAAGGTAGGAGCCGTCTTGCCCCGTGATGCCCGTGATGAGTGCTACTTTTTCTTTCATATCTAAATTTTATTGTTGTTCGGAGAATTGTTTGATGCGTTGTTCTTCTGAAAGTTTACAAATGAGCAATCTGTTGGCGTTCTCGGCTACAATATAGCCATCGAGCCCTTGCACAATGACTTGTTTCTCGTGTAGGGTGTGGATGATGCAGTCGTGCGTATCAAAGACGGCAATGTCCTGTCCTATCAGTGCATTGTTATAGAGATCTTTTCTGCTTTGTGCCAACAAACTGCCCCATGTTCCTAAGTCGCTCCAGCCAAAATCGGCAGGGCAGACAAAGATTTCTTCGGCCTTTTCCATGATGGCATAGTCGACCGAAATGCTCTCGCACTCAGGATAGCGCGCGTCAATCATTTCCTGTTCTGCGGGTGTGCCATAGAGCTTTTCCATGCCTTCGAATATGCGTGATAATGCGGGCTGATAAACGCGGAATGCGTTGACGATGGTGCTCACATTCCAGATGAAGATGCCTGCGTTCCAAAAATAATTGTTTTCGCGGATATATTTCAAGGCCGTTTCAGCATCGGGCTTCTCTCTAAAGGAGTCTACGCGATAGATTTCATGGTTGCGTGGCGAGGAAGCTGAAAGGTCGGCTTGAATGTAGCCATAGCCTGTTTCGGGGCGCGTGGGGCGCATGCCCAAGGTGACGATAGCATCGGTCTCGCCCGCAAATTTCAAGCACGACGCCACCACGCGTTGAAACTCTATGGTATTGGTCACCACATGGTCGCTCGGCGTCACCACCACATTGGCTTTGGGGTTGAGCGTTTTGATGCGCCAACTGACATAGGCAATGCAAGGCGCGGTGTTGCGTCGGCACGGCTCCGTCAGGATATTTTCTGCGGGGATTTCGGGCAGTTGATCTTTGCACAAATCATAATAGTTCTTGTTAGTGACCACCCACACATTCTCGGGCGAGCAAATGCCTTGGAAACGCTCAAAAGTGAGTTGCAGCAGCGATTTGCCAACACCTAATACATCAATAAATTGTTTCGGACAATCTGTCGTGCTCATGGGCCAAAACCTGCTGCCCACGCCACCAGCCATGATAACTAAATGATTGTTCTTATCCGCCATATTCTTTTTTTTAAATTTACGATTTCGCCCCAAAGGTAATCATTTTTTTCTTAACAGCCTACTAACGGGCAATCGAACATCGTTTTGTAGCACCATCATCTCACTGGCAAAGGCTTTTCTGCCACGACATCTTGCTGTCAGTTCGCCGGACGAACCGCTTTCCTGTGATAAGACATGCGAATAGTTGGTGGCGAACTATTCGCCACGACTATAACTCTTTTTTGTGCAGCGGCAAACTGTTCGCCACGACTATAAACTCTTTTTAATGCAGCGGCGAACTATTCGCCGCGACTATAAATTCATTTTGTGCAGCGGCAAACTATTCGCCACGACTATAAATTCATTTTTGTGCAGCGGCGAACTATTCGCCACGACTATAAATTCATTTTGTGCAGCGGCAAACTATTCGCCGCGACTATAAATTCATTTTGTGCAGCGGCAAACTATTCGCCACGACTATAAACTCTTTTTGTGCAGCGGCAAACTATTCGCCACGACTATAAACTCTTTTTTGTGCAGCGACAAACTATTCGCCAGCAATCTTTTTCGTTTTAGTCCGTCGTCGAAGCCTCTTCCAGCAACCATTTTTTGAATTAATCCGTCGGCAGATTCTTCTGGCTATAATTGAAATCGGTTTTTGTGTTTCGCACGCGTGGGGCGCATGTTGTCCAATCCGCTACCGAAGCCTTCAAAGCCCGAGCTGCCCATAGAGAAGCCGCCGCCTTTGGCAAAACCGCGGTATTGTGCCCAGCGATCCATGATGCGGTTGACATAGGCGGTGGTTTCGGTTCCGCGCATGTAGCCATATTTCACTACGGGGTCGCGATAGTAGGTGGGTGTGGTGAGATGCAAGATGAACTCTTGCACGTCAGTCCAGCGGTGGGCATCTTTCCCATATTTTCGTGCTAAAGCCATGGCATCGCGAATGTGGAAGAAGCCGCCGTTATAGCTGGCCAGAACAAAGCAGGCACGATCGAGTGGATTGGGGATGTCGCGAAACTTAGCTGTGAGTTCACGAATGTATTTTGCAGCTCCTGCAATGTTCTGCTCGGGGTCAAAGAGCATGTTGCGGGGAATGCCCAAATGGTCGGCCGTGGAAGGAATGATTTGCATGAGTCCGCAAGCGCCAGCCCAGGAACGTGCGTTAGGATCGAAGGTGGATTCCTGATAGCATTGTGCTGCCAGCAGGCGCCAATCCCAATCTGCTAACATGGCATAACGCTTGAAGAGGGCATCCCATTGCGAAATGACGCCACCCGAGCGATTGAGCATGGGCGAATAGACGTGGCGCGTGACGCTGCGCGCAGACAGCGCAAATTGCTCCTCACGTGTTGCGGCAGCGAGCAGAGCTGGCTTAAACCAACTGTTGAGCGAGTCGGCTAATGAGGTGTTTCCCTGTTGCACAGCCCACTGTGCTTTGCCCGTTTTAACACCGCAGTAGAGGATGTTGCGATAAGTGTGGGGCAGGGGAAAGGCGATGAGGTCGCCGTCGCCCTTTTGCAAGCGGTACACCATCTCTGTGGTATCCTTACATACTTCAACACGCAGCTGCACGCCCAACTGCTGGGCAAAGCGTTCGGCCAACAGGTATTGTAAGCCCATGCCACGCCCCTGATAATCATAATAGGTCGTTGGTCCCGACATAGTGAGCACAATCAATTCGCCATTATCCTGGATGTCGGCCAGCGAGAACTGGTGTTGATTGGTGCTATCCTTCCCATTAAATTCTGTACCCCATGGAGTATATTGCGCTTCCTTATGGCCTTTGCAAGCGTATAGGAAAGCAAGTATTATGCTCATTAAAATAGCCGTAATTTCTATATTGGACAGGCGCATGTTGTGATAATTAAAACTGGCGTTGCAAAATTACAATTTTATTTGGGAATATTTTAAGTCCTTCCAATCTAAAATTAATCAACAAGGAGATGCATTATACAAACCAACCCTACTCACAGAATTTTGTGATAAGCGTCCCATCAAAAGCAATAGCTAAAAGTGATATTATTTGTATATAAAAGCATTTCGACCTGTTTAAAAACCACTTATCTATTTAACTATTCCGGCAATGCCTCCAATTTATGTAAGTAGGTGGAAATGATATGCTTTATGTTCCATCTTTTCATGCTAAAAAACGAAAAACCTATCAATAAATTTTCATATCCAATAGAAAACTCGTATATTTGCAAGCCCTAAAGAACAAATAGGCAAATAGATATAACAAAATAAGGCTAATAGAATTATGACGAAAGCAGAAATTGTAAATGAGATAGCATTATCTACTGGTGTGCAGCGGAAAGATGTTTCTGTTGTTGTGGAAAGCTTCATGGAAGTCGTTAAAAATAGCATGCTCAAGAATAAGGAGAATGTTTATTTGCGCGGTTTTGGAAGCTTTATTATTAAGCATCGGGCAGCAAAGACTGCACGTAATATATCAAAGAATGTAACGATTACAATAGATGCACATGACCTGCCGAGCTTCAAACCATCGAAGTCTTTTGTTGCACAGATGAATCAAGAATAAATCAATTTAGTAAATCACATAAAATTTAGAATTATTATGCCAAACGGAAAGAAGAAAAAGGGCCACAAGATGGCAACGCACAAGCGCAAAAAAAGATTACGTAAGAATAGACACAAAAGCAAATAAATAGTTTGTGGCTATCACGCTTTAGGGGCATGTCTGTGCATCACAAGAAGCTATGACATGCCCTTTTTTATAATAGAAACAAAAACTAAGTAATATAAGGTAATTAAAAGATGACCAGCGAAGTAGTAATTGACGTCAGAGAAAAAGAAGTCTCGATTGCATTGCTGGAGGATAAAAATCTCGTTGAATATCAGAACGAGCCTCGGCAGGCATCATTCTCTGTTGGAAATATCTATGTGGCAAAGGTTAAGAAGCTCATGCCTGGGCTAAATGCCTGCTTCGTAGATCTCGGTTATGAACGCGATGCTTTTCTACATTATTTAGACTTAGGTAGTCAATTTAATTCTTACAATAAATACCTTAAACAGGTATGTAGCGATAGGAAAAAGCTTTATCCCTTTAGTAAGGCACAACGATTGCCCGATATAAAGAAGGACGATACTATTCAGCAGGTTCTTAGTGTTGGACAGGAGGTTTTCGTTCAAATCATTAAAGAGCCAATCTCAACAAAAGGACCACGATTGACTGGCGAATTGTCTTTTGCAGGGCGATTTATTGTACTGATTCCATTTGGAGATAAGGTGTCGGTCTCATCAAAAATTAAAAGTGGTGAAGAACGAGCACGTTTAAAACAGCTCATCTATAGTATAAAACCAAAGAATTGTGGTGTGATTGTTCGCACGGTGGCTGAAGGTAAACGTGTGGCCGAGTTGGACAATGAAATGAAGGTGCTCACTAAACGGTGGGAAAAAGCTATTTCAAAAGCACAAAAAAATGCTAAACGTCCACAATTAGTATTTGAAGAAACAGGTAGAGCTATCGCGATGTTGCGCGATTTGTTTAATCCCAGTTTTGAGCACATCTACGTCAACAATGAAGAGGTTTACAACGAGATTAAGCATTACTTGACACTCATTGCACCTGAGAAAGCAGATATTGTAAAACTCTACACGGGGAAAACTCCTATCTTTGATAATTTCAACATCACCAAACAAATTAAATCAAGTTTTGGTAGGACCATTAATTATAAGCATGGTGCCTACTTGATAATTGAACATACTGAAGCACTCCATGTGGTTGATGTGAATAGTGGAAATCGCTCAAGAGCAAAAAATGGACAAGAAGCAAATGCACTTGATGTGAATTTAGGAGCAGCTGATGAGTTGGCACGGCAGTTGAGATTGCGTGATATGGGAGGCATTATCGTTGTTGATTTTATCGATATGCATCTTGCAGAAGATCGTCAAATGCTTTATGAGCGGATGTGCAAAAACATGCAGAAAGACCGTGCTCGTCACAATATTTTACCTTTGAGTAAATTTGGTTTGATGCAAATTACACGCCAACGTGTGCGTCCTGCTATGGATGTGAATGTCGAAGAAGACTGCCCCACTTGTAATGGGACGGGGAAGATTCGTTCGAGCATTCTATTCACAGACCAATTAGAAAGAAAAATTGACCGCCTTATCAACAAGATTGGCATCACGAAGTTCTATTTACATGTTCATCCATATGTTGCAGCCTATATTAATAAGGGTTTCCTTTCCCTTAAACGAAAATGGCAAATTAAATATGGTTTTGGTATCCATGTCATTCCTTCACAGAAACTTGCATTTTTGCAATACGAATTCTATGATGATGAAGGGACTTTCATAGACATGAAAGAGGAAATAGAAACAAAGTAATGAAATAAATAAAAAGGCTTGCAAATTTGCAAGTCTTTTTGTTTATTATTTGGTGGAGGATGTTGTAATCGTAGGCCTACGGACTGAGTATACAAAAGTTGGTGTTACCCTGAAAAATGTGTAAACATGCTCTCCTATATCTTCTATTTCGTTCAAATTTAGGCTTATATGATGAAAGTAGCCCCCATTTTAGGTCTCTTTTTCACTTATGCTACCTTTTTTGATTTTGTTCATTGCGGTAAACATCTCGCCAGTAACCTTTTCTTACGGCTGACGAATGCACAAGGCTGCGTTAGGAGATAAAAAAGGTGGAGCAGCACGAATTGTGCTGCTCCACCTTGTGATTGATTGCTTCAGGGTGATGAACGATAGCAATTTGCCGATGCGCCCTTCGCGCACCCTTGCATGCTAAGGTTAACACACCTTGTGCGAGCCTTGCCCAATGACGATGGGGATGACTTCGGGGGCATGGCCATATTTCTGTGCGAATTTCTCGCGTGCGGTTTGAATGAACGTGTCATAGAGGGCATCTTCCACCAAATTGATGGTGCAACCGCCAAAGCCGCCGCCCATGATGCGGCTGCCGGCAATGCCACATTCCTTGGCGATGTCGTTGAGATAGTCGAGTTCTTCGCACGACACATCGTAGTCTTTGCTCAATCCCTCGTGGGTCTCGAACATCTTCTGCCCCACGGTGGCATAATCGTCGCGCTCCAAAGCATCGCACACGGCGAGCACGCGTTCTTTCTCTCCGAGCACGTAGCGGGCGCGCTTGAAGTCTTCTTCGTTGAGTTGGGCCTTCACGCTCTCCAACTGGTCGAAGTTGCAATCGCGCAGGGTTTTGATGTCGCAATCGGGATATTTCTTCGCAATGACTTCCACAACGTGCTCGCAACTCTTGCGGCGGTCGTTATAGGGGCTGCCCACTAATTCGTGCTTCACTTTGGAGTTGAGCAGCACTAATTTGTAGCCTTTGGGGTGGAAGGGGAAGTATTCGAACTCGCGGCTCTGGCAGTCTAAGCGCATGAGCTTGCCTTCTTGCCCGAAGACGCTGGCAAACTGGTCCATGATGCCGCAATTCACCCCAATATATTTGTGCTCGGTGGCTTGGCCGATGAGCGCCAAATCCCATTTGGAAAGCTGATTGTTGCCAAACAAATCGTTGAGAGCAAAGGCGAAGCAGCTCTCTAAAGCGGCGCTTGACGACATGCCTGCGCCCAAGGGGACGTCGCCATAGAAGGCGGCGTTGAAGCCTGCGATGGCAATGCCGCGGTCGAGCATCTCGCGCACAACACCATAGATGTAGCGTGCCCATGTAGCGCGCGGGCCTTTGGGGTCGTTGACGGCAAATTCCACACGGTCTTTCAAATCGATGGAGTAGAGCATGATGGTGTTGGTGCCGTTGGGACGGATTTCGGCCATAATGCCTTTGTCGACAGCTCCGGGGAACACGTAGCCTCCGTTGTAATCGGTGTGCTCGCCAATGAGATTAATGCGTCCGGGCGACATGTAGATGTTGCCCGTCTGGCCATCAAAGTGTTTGATGAACCGGCTTCTTACTTTTTCAATGTCCATGTTAGTAATATTTTAAAAGTGTTTTTAATTCGTTGTTGCTACAAAAATAGCAGCCTTTTTTTGGAGTTCTCTCTTGCGATTTTCCTCGTAGATGGGCTCTGTTTAAAGACTGCTATTCTTGCTATCGTAAACGTTTAACCGTTAGCCGACTTTCCCTGTATTGCTCTTTGCGGGGCGTGACCCGATTAAGGCGTAGAACAACATGTAGGCGAGCATGGCGACAACAATCCAATAGCTGTTGATGTCGCCAATTTTGCGTGCCATGAGATTTTGGATTAAAGGCATGAGTCCGCCACCGACAACCATGGTCATAAATAGTCCCGATGCTGTTGCGGTGTATTTGCCTAAGCCTTCTGTTGCGAGGTTGAAGATAACCCCCCACATCACAGATGTGCACAAGCCGCAGAGGATGATGAACAACACCTTGGCGGGAACCTCTGCATCGATGAAGCAGCTATGGGAGAGGTCGGGCACGGTGAGGCTGATTTTGCTGGCTTCGGGCATGAAGATAGCCACCAAAAGGAACAGGAGTGCAACGCATGAAGTGACGGTGAGTTGCGTGCGTGACGAAACTTTTCCGCTGATGAATGCGCTCACAAAGCGACCAACGAGCATCAAAAGCCAGTAAACACCTGCAATGAGACCTGCGATGGCGGCGCTTCCAAGCACGCCTCCTTTAGCCACAGGTTCGCTAAGATAGAAGAGTAATTGGCCGGGAACGCCCACTTCAATGCCCACGTAGAAGAAAATGGCAATGATACCTAAAACTAATTGGCGATAGGCTAATGCGCCTTTGATGCCTGCAAGCACGTCAGATTTTTCGGTCTCTGGTTCAGTGAGCTGTGTAAACCAAACGATGACAAACGATGCTGCAAAAATAATCATTGCAATCACCAACAATGGCGTGACAACCTTTAGCGATGTGTCTTTTGTGATTTCGCCAATCATCGAACCCGCGAAGATTGGGGTGAGTGTGGCAGCCAATGAATTGAGTGATCCACCGGTTTGAATAAGCTGGTTGCCGCGGTTCCCACCACCACCAAGAAGGTTGAGCATGGGGTTAACGACGGTGTTAAGGATGCACACGCAGAAACCACAGATGAAAGCACCAAGTAAGTAGACCACATAGGTGCTGATGGCATTACCATCCATCGTGCTTGAGCAGTATTGAATGACAATACCGATGAAGCCTAAGGCTAAGGCAACAAGTGCTGTCTTCTTGTAGCCATACTTGGTAATCATCATGCCTGCGGGAATTCCCATGAAGAGATAAGCTGCAAAGTTCATCATGTTACCCATCATGCCTGCCCAATCATAATGTTCTTTCCAAATGGTTCCAAATGGGGCGGCCATGTTGGTGACAAATGCAATCATTGCAAATAAGAACATCATGGTGATGATAGCCACTAATGCTCCTTTCTTTTTTGTTTGATTTTCCATTGTTATATTTCTGTTTTTATTGATTAATCTCTATATTTTTCTATTCCAAATTTATAAATGGTTTTCTGCTTATATTGTTCACCGGGATTCAGAATGACCGATGGGAAATAGGGGTGATTGGGTGTGTCGGGGAAGTGCTGCGCTTCTAAGCAAATGGCAGATCGTGCAGGGAACGTCGCACCATGATAGCCAGCAAAACCATTTTCAAAATTGCCGGTATAGAGCTGCATACCAGGTTCAGTGGTGTACATTTCTAAGGTTCTTCCCGATTGTGGTTCAATGAGTTTTGCTGCAAAGCTAAGTTCCTTTTCTTCTTTCTTATTGAGCACATAGCAATGGTCATAGCCTGTGCCATGTTTCAGTTGCTCGTGATTGTCGTTGATGCGTTCCCCAATCGTTTTCGGCGTGGTGAAATCAAACGGCGTGTGGGCTACCTTCAATATTTCTCCAGTAGGAATGCTTGTTTTGTCAATAGGAAGATAAAAGTCTGCATTGATTTCACAGATTACATTCTCGACAGTTGGTGTAGGATGAGCCACGCCGCTTAATGAAAAGAATGCATGATGTGTGAGGTTGAGAATAGTTTGCTTGTTGGTGGTAGCGATATAGTCAATGATAAGTTCGTTGTCATCGGTGAAAGTGTAGATGACTGTTGTCTTCAGCTCACCCGAAAAGCCCTCTTCTCCATAGGCCGACACATAGTAAAGCACCAACGTTTGGTCGTTCATGCGTTCTGCATCCCAAACTCTGTCGTTGAAGCCATGCTTCCCTCCGTGCAGGCTATTGGGACCATTATTAATATTTAAACGGTATTCTTTACCATGTAATTGGAACTTTCCTTTTGCAATTCTGTTCCCATATCGCCCTATCAGTCGGCTCAGATAGGGCTCTGGCGAATTGATAACATCTTGGATGTTGTCGTGACCTTGGATAATGTTTGCATAATGTCCGTTTTTATCGGGCATCATAATTGCAACAATAGCACCACCATAATTTGTAATAGCAACCTCATTTCCTAATGCATTCCTTAAGATGTATAGGTCGGTTTGTTTTCCGTTTACGATGGTTTTGAAATCATCTCGCTCCAGACCGCAGCGATTGTTCACAGGTTCGGTATTCATTTTCATTTGGTGTTTTTTAGTTACATAATACCTGCAAAGTAACAGAAAAAAAATGAATACTCAAAAAGAAACGTCAAAAAAAATCTGTTAACGAATTATATTTTAATTTTAATTGTCATGAGCAGATCTGATACTACATAGCTTGACCCTCCCACGAAAATAAAATCATCGGGTTGAGCATCTTGCAATGCTTGTCGGTAGGCTGCCTCAACGGTTCCAAAACAAATTCCTCGCATTCCTTTTCGTAGGGCTAAGTCGGCCACTTGTTGCACGGGAATAGCACGTTTAGTACGGGCTTGTGTCCAATAGTATTGTGCTTCTTGTGGAAGCAAATCCATCACAGCATTGATATCTTTATCGTCTACCATGCCGAAGACAATCCGTTTTTTGCGTGCAGGCTGGCGCTTCAGTTGCTGAGCAATATATTGCCACCCCGCAAGATTGTGTCCAGTGTCGCAGATAACCGTTGGATTGTGCTGTATAGTCATCCAGCGTCCTAAGAGATGCGTGCTCGCAGCCACATGTTGTAAGGCGTAGAGTTGTGATGTTAAATCAATATTGAGCGATTTTAAAACGCCAACTGCTGTTAGCACCGTGTTCATATTCTTTTCTTGATAATCGCCTTCCAAATCGCAATGCAGGTGCTGATAGTGCACCGTCTCGTAGTCACGCCCCTGTTGTTGTTCGTTAATCTGACTGCTAATCACTTCCGGATGATCCTGTGCAAAGGTGATGGGGACATTCTGCTCTTTGGCTTTTTGCAGAAATATTGTGCGTGTCTCAGGCACGTCCTCGCCGATGACGACAGGTACATGAGGCTTGATAATTCCAGCCTTTTCTGCGGCAATACTCGCCAATGTGTTGCCCAAAAATTGAGTGTGATCAAAGCTAATATTTGTGATGATAGAGAGGATGGGAGTGATAACATTCGTACAGTCTAAGCGCCCGCCTAATCCTACTTCGATAACGGCAATCTCCACATGCTCGTCAGCGAAATACTTGAGTGCTATGGCTGTGGTGAGTTCGAAAAAAGAAGGGTGGAGAGGATCAAAGAAAGTGCGCTCTTTTTCAACGAAATCTACTACATATTGCTCGCTAATACAGGCGCTATTGACACGTATTCTCTCACGAAAATCTTTGATGTGTGGCGATGTGTATAGCCCCACTTTGTAACCTTTGGCTTGTAACAGTGCTGCAAGCGAATGGGAACAAGACCCCTTTCCATTGGTTCCTGCGATGTGAATGGTCTTATAATTTTTGTGTGGGTGTTGAAAATGTTCATCTAAAATGCGGGTGTTGTGCAAATCATCCTTATAAGCCTTTGCTCCAATCTGCTCAAAAACAGGCGTACTATTAAATAGGTAAGCTATTGTTTCTTGATAATTCATATTTGTGTTGTTATTATGTTTTGGAGTGGGGGGCACATTTGCAGTATCACTTTGCTGATCCTTTTGTATTAAGTAGTCAGCTGGTATGCATCAACTCCGCATACAAAGGTATAAAATATATGCAGGATGGCAACAGGAAAAGTGGTATAAATTTATTCCATTATGGATTTTAGACGCTTGTAAAGAGTTATGCCACCTTACGAATCATAATTTCTAATATTCATGCTTAGATGTTTAGCCAGCAGAATATTTTCTTAGATGTTTTCATCATTACGTATTTCGTTTTTGGGGTAGCATGCTCCATAGAATTCTTAGTTCTTTTTATAATATCTTTGCGATTTTCCTTAAAAGTTTATACCTTTGCACCCAATATTCATTCAAGGTGCAATCTCTTTAGAACAAATAATAGCGCAAAAATAAGCATATTGCCTTTTAATAGTTTTTAGAGAGTAAGCCAAATGGTTGTAGAATAGATATAAATTATTAATAACTCTAAATGAGTCATTATATTAATCAAAGAAAATGAAACAAAAGAAGCTGTATGAAATGCCGGTTTGCAGGGTCATTCCTTTGCCGGAAGAGTATTTGT
>NZ_AZHT01000015.1 GCF_000599605.1 Prevotella sp. HJM029
TCAAAAAGATTTATTCTTCTAAGAGTGTATGGGTGAGAATTGAGTGGATGGTAGGTTTTGCAGAGGTCTCGTTTCTATCCCCAAAAATGCATCATCGTCATGCGTCGAAATGGGAAAAACATGAAAGACACACTATCTACGTACAACGAAGTGGCAAGAACCGACTCCTATACAAGCCCACTTCTTGCTACAGTTTTACCCTTGTCCCACCCACTTCTCTACCCCATCGCTCCTACCTGCTATGCAACGCTATAGAAAAGCAGTGCAAATGGTGTCACAATCTCATCGTGATTGCTGTGCAACAGCATAGCTTTTATGAGGTAAAGTGCACCATTTTTATTGGCAATCAAGTACCCGCTTGTTGTCTACCCATCGAAATAGACATGCTAAGCAAGGATTCCATTAGAAGCATTTTAAATATTCCCCAGTCGCTCCCAACGAGAAATAAAGCAACTACGAAAGCTCTGTTTCAGTCTTCTTTCATCGCTTTTACTTGCTAAAGATGACAACGATAAACGACGATTAAAAAATAAAATTGTAACTTTGCACATCATCAGTAACGATAAAAGGGATAGTATTCGCATTCATTTCACAACAGAATCCGTTTTTATGAATAAAGAACAATCGGTCCTGCTTAAAGGTGTAGCCATCTTAATGATGCTATTTTTACATCTTTTTAATCACCCACAAGTAGATGCCATGTGCACCCCTCTACTTTACATCGGTAGCACACCACTTGTCTATTTCCTAAGTCACGCCGCACATCCTGTTGCTATTTTCCTCATCATAAGTGGTTATGGCCTACATTATATTTACACAAAAGGACAGATAACCATCAAAGGGCAGATAAAGAAATTATGTAAACTATATATTTTCTATTGGCTCACTTTGCTCATTTTTGTCAACATAGGCCATTGGATAGGTAAGGAAGGCTATCCTGGGGATTGGGAGACTGCAGTGCTCAATGCAATTGGCTTACGGAGTAACTATAACACAGAAACTTGGTTTCTATTTCCATACGCGTTACTATCTCTATCGGCTTTCTACTTGTTTAAAGGCATGAGAAAGATTGGAGTCCCAATGAGTATCCTCACCTCTGGAGTCCTTTATCTCGCAAGCATCTATACCATTAGCCGTTATATTGCACCCAATGGGGCGTATGGAACTTGGGCTTATTTTGTTTGCACCTATTTCGATTTACTACTTCCTTTTATGATTGGGGCAGCCCTACACCACATTGGCACCACCCATCAGCTAAGAATTGCCATTTTCTCTCAGCATCAATGGCTCGTTTATATCCTTTTGCTTGGGCTAATCGTTATCGACTGTTCGCTTTCCAACGCCATTACCAATCTCATCTTCGAAATAGCACTGGCTGTGCTTTTCTTACAAATACGGATCGTTTCTTCCATAAAAAGTTTTCTATCTGCTATGGGAAAACAGTCTATGGTCATGTGGCTCATACACACTTATTTTTGCAATTATTTCTTTCATGATTTTATTTATGGGTTTAAATATCCCATTATCATTTATGCGACACTACTCGTCATCAGTTATTGCACATCTCTCCTCATCTCTTTCTGTGGGAATAAGCTCATTCATTCCATTCCTTGGCTACGTAGATAACTTGCAATGGGACAAAATTTCAATTGTTCACAGTTTCTCAATACGCACAAGATAAGCCACACCATAAGTTACTAACCAAACCATCTTTCTTAGAATTTAAAAAACTTTATCATTCTGGAAGAAAGCAGTTTTGTGAAAAAACAGTATCTTTGCGGTGTCGATATCTTTCGTATTCAATAAGGTTTTAAACATCAATTAAAAGAGATGATTCTTGATTCACTGACCGCCATTTCACCTATCGATGGACGTTATAGAAATAAATGCCAAGAACTTGCCGATTATTTTTCGGAATATGCGTTAATACGCTATCGTGTTCGTGTAGAAATAGAGTATTTCATTGCCCTCTGCGAGTGGGGACTTCCACAACTACAAGGTGTTGATAGCAGCAAGTTTGATGCTTTGCGCGACATCTACCGCCACTTTTCTGAGGCCGATGCAAGCCGTGTAAAGACGATTGAACAAACCACCAATCACGATGTAAAAGCCGTAGAATATTTCATTAAAGAGGCATTCGACCGCATCGGTGGGCTTGAAGCATACAAGGAATTTATTCACTTTGGACTGACATCGCAAGATATCAACAACACCAGCGTGCCACTTTCACTGAAAGAAGCTTTGGAAAATGTGTATTATCCACAAACGGAAGTGCTCATCCAGCAACTCGAAACCTATGCCGAGGAGTGGAAAGCAGTGCCCATGTTGGCCAAGACACATGGACAACCGGCCTCACCCACACGATTGGGAAAGGAGATTATGGTGTATGTTTATCGCCTGAAAGAGCAGTTGGCCATGCTAAAGACTTGCAAATTCACAGCCAAATTTGGCGGCGCAACGGGCAATTTCAATGCACACCATGTGGCCTACCCACAAATCAATTGGCCAGAATTCGGTGCGCAGTTTGTTGGTCAGAAGTTGGGCTTGGAACGCGAGACATGGACCACACAGATTAGCAATTACGACCACATGGGTGCCGTTTTTGATGGCATCCGTCGCATCAACACCATCCTCATCGACCTTGATCGCGACTTTTGGCTGTATATTTCTATGGATTATTTCAAGCAGAAGATAAAAGCAGGCGAAGTGGGTTCGAGTGCCATGCCCCACAAAGTGAACCCCATCGACTATGAGAATAGCGAAGGAAACTTAGGGGTGGCCAATGCACTCTTGCAATTCTTAGCACAGAAACTGCCCGTGAGCCGCCTGCAACGCGACCTCACCGACAGCACCGTGCTGCGCAATATTGGCGTTCCTTTGGCACATAGTCTCATCGCAATGCAAAGCACCTTGAAAGGATTGCAAAAGCTCATTCTCAACGAAGATAAATTGAAAGCCGACTTAGACAACACGTGGGCAGTAGTGGCCGAAGCCATACAAACCATTCTTCGCCGAGAGAACTATCCCCATCCTTACGAAGCTTTAAAAGCATTGACACGAACCAACCAACACATGACCCAAGAAACGATTCAGCAATTCATTGCACAACTCGATGTGCCTCAAAACGTAAAAGCTGAATTGATGGCCATCACGCCGCTGAATTATACGGGCATGTAGACCACTCGAAAATATAAAAGAAAGTTATCATAAAGTATTAACCCGGCCGCGAGGCTACAAAAATCATGAATTAAAAATTATGGATTCAGAATTAGAAAAAAATGCTCAACCTCTGTCTAACGAACAGACTGAGGGCGCCCGTGAGGGTTACTCACGACAAACAGAAAGTTACTCACCCAACTATCGCAATGCAAGTAGGCCACAACGCCCACGCATTCATTCACAACGGGCGTATAGTTCAGAAGGTGCAGGCAACGAAAACGAAGGCGGATTCCGTCCAGAAGGTTTCGGCAGTGCGCTGCAAAACAACGAACGTCCACAACGCAGTTACCAACCTTACCAAGGAGGTTATAACCGCCAACAAGGGGGATACAACAGCCGTGGTGGCAATAGTAGACCACAACAAGGTGGTTATCGCCCACGTTTCAATAACAATGGTGGCGAGCAACAAGGAGGTTACCAGCCCCGCCCACAAGGTAATTATGCACGTCCTCAGCAGCAAGGCTATCGTCCTCGCTACAATGCGAATGGCGAAGAGCAGCAAGGAGGCTACCAACCTCGGCAGCAACAAGGTTATGGACGCCCACAACAAGGAGGCTATCAACCTCGCGGCGGATACCCAAACAACCGTAACTACAATAACAATGGTGGCGGTTATCCCCAACAAGGTGGATATAACAATCGCAACTATAATAATAATTATGGAGGCTACCATAACCACCCACAACAGAATTTCAACAACAACCGCAACTTTAAGAACAATCGCCCAGGCTATGACCCCAATGCGAAATACAGCTTAAAGAAGCGCATTGAATATAAAGAAACACACATCGACCCCAACGAGCCCATTCGTTTGAATAAATATTTGGCCAACGCAGGTGTATGCTCTCGTCGTGAAGCGGATGAATTTATCCAAGCAGGAGTAGTGACGGTGAACGGCAATGTTGTTACCGAATTGGGTACAAAGGTGTTGCGTTCTGACGAGGTGAAATTCCACGACCAGATAGTTTCTTTGGAGAAGAAGGTCTATGTGTTGCTCAATAAGCCTAAAGATTATGTGACAACAAGCGATGACCCACAACAACGCAAGATAGTCATGGACTTGGTTAAAGATGTTTGTCCTGAGCGAATTTATCCCGTGGGTCGCTTAGACCGCAACACAACGGGCGTGCTGTTGTTGACAAATGATGGCGATTTAGCAAGCAAACTCACGCATCCCAAATTCTTGAAAAAGAAAGTCTATCATGTGCATTTAGATAAGAATGTGGCTGAGGAAGACTTGCAAAAGATTGCCAGCGGCATTGAATTAGAAGATGGAGAGATTCATGCAGATGCGATAGAATATACTGACCCACACGACAAAAAGCAAGTGGGCATAGAGATTCACAGCGGCAAGAACCGCATCGTTCGTCGCATTTTTGAACACTTAGGCTATCGCGTAACACGCTTGGATCGTGTGCAATTTGCAGGTCTAACAAAAAAGAATCTTCGTCGTGGTGACTGGAGATTCCTCACGGAACAAGAGGTAGAAATCCTCCGGAGTGGGATGTTTGAGTAATATTCAGAATTGAAAATGAAAAGAACAAAAATAGTCGACGCCCTCAAAAGCGTCGACTTTAATCACGATATACTCGTGAAAGGATGGGTGCGCTCCCACAGAAACAGTAAGGCTGTCGACTTTATTGCCCTCAACGATGGGTCGACCATCAACAACATTCAGATTGTGGTTGACCCCACTTCGATGGATGCTGAAGCCTTGAAAAGCATCACAACAGGTGCATGTATCGGGGTAACAGGAACATTGGTGCAAAGCCAAGGTGCTGGTCAAAGCGTTGAAATTCAAAGCAAAGCCATCGAAATCTATGGTCTTTGCCCGTCGGATTATCCCATGCAAAAGAAGGGACAGAGCTTTGAATACATGCGCAAATATGCGCATCTGCGTCTGCGCACCAACACCTTTGGTGCCGTTTTCCGCATTCGTCACAACATGGCGATTGCCATTCATCAGTATTTCCACGAGCATGGTTACTACTATTTCCACACGCCATTGATCACCGCAAGCGATGCCGAAGGTGCGGGAGAGATGTTTCAAGTGACGACACTCGACCTCAGCAGAACAGGCAAAACGGGTGAGGTGCCCTATGAAAAAGATTTCTTTGGCAAAAAAACGAGCCTCACCGTGTCGGGTCAATTAGAGGGCGAATTGGGCGCAACAGCCTTAGGTGGCATCTACACCTTTGGCCCAACGTTCCGCGCAGAGAATAGCAATACGCCGCGCCATTTGGCAGAATTTTGGATGATTGAACCCGAAGTGGCCTTCTTAGACAAAGATGAGCTGATGGATTTAGAGGAAGATTTCATTAAATTCTGCGTGCGCTGGGCGTTGGAACACTGCAAAGACGATTTGGAATTCCTCAACAAGATGATTGACAAAAACTTGTTGGAGACGTTGCAATCGGTCATTAAAGAAGACTTTGTTCGCCTGACCTACACCGAAGGAATTGAAATTCTTCAAGCGGCAGTGAAGAACGGAAAGAAGTTCGAATTCCCCGTAACGGAATGGGGAATGGATTTGAGCAGCGAGCACGAACGCTATTTAGTGGAAGAACATTTCAAACGTCCTGTCATCATGACCGACTATCCTTCGGAAATCAAAGCGTTCTATATGAAGAAAAATGCCGATGGCAAAACCATGCAAGGCACCGACGTGCTCTTCCCAAGAATTGGCGAAATCATTGGCGGTTCGGTGCGCGAAGAGAGCTATGAGAAGCTGGTGGCCGAAATCAAAGCGCGTGGTATGGCACCCGAAAGCTACAGCTGGTATCTCGACACACGCAAATATGGCTCGTGCCCACATGCTGGATTTGGCCTCGGTTTCGAGCGTTTGATACTCTTTGTCACGGGTATGCAGAACATCCGCGATGTCATTCCGTTCCCACGCACACCTAAATCAGCCGAGTTCTAACATGGGAAAGATTATACTAACGGGCGACCGCCCCACCGGAAAGCTGCATCTTGGCCACTATGTGGGCAGTTTGCGGCGACGTGTTCAACTACAAAATGCTGGCGATTTCGACCGCATGTTTGTCTTCATGGCCGATGTACAGGCACTCACCGACAATGCCGATAATCCCGAAAAGATACGCCAAAACATCGTTGAAGTGGCTTTGGATTATCTGGCTGCAGGCTTAGATCCAAAGCTGTGCACGCTCTATATTCAGAGCCAAATCCCCGAATTGGCCGAGCTAACGACCTATTTGATGAACTTGGTTACTGTGTCGCGTGTGCAAAGAAACCCCACGGTGAAGACCGAAATCAAAATGCGCAACTTCGAAGCCAATATCCCCTTGGGCTTCTTCTGCTATCCCGTTTCACAGGCAGCCGACATTCTTGCCTTCAACGCCACCACCATTCCCGTGGGCGAAGACCAGGAGCCCATGATTGAGTTGACGCGCGAACTGGCTCGCCGATTCAACCAAACCTATGGCGAGGTGTTTGCCGAACCTGAAATTATGCTGCCCGAAAATGCCACGGCACGACGCCTCCCCGGCACCGACGGCAAAGAGAAAATGAGCAAAAGCCTTGGCAACTGCATTTATCTGAGCGACGATGCCGATACCGTTTGGGCTAAGGTGAAGAGCATGTACACCGACCCAACGCACCTCAATGTGAGCGATCCCGGTCATGTAGAAGGCAACGCAGTGTTCACCTATTTGGACGCCTTCGCCACCGATCAAGACTTTGCCGACTTCTGGCCCGAGTTTAAAAACCTCGACGAACTCAAGGCGGCCTACACGCAAGGCGGCATCGGCGACATGAAATGCAAGAAGCTTTTGAATAGCGTCATCAACCGCATGTTGGAACCGATGCGCATGCGTCGTCGCACCTTCGAGCAAGACATCCCCGAGATTTTCAACATGCTCAAACAAGGAAGCGAAGCGGCACGCCAAGCGGCAACACAGACTATGGAGGCGGTGAAACGCGCCATGCAGATTGATTATTTCAACGATGCTGCACTCATTCAGCAGCAAACCGAGAAGTTCAAACTGTAAATCGCGCCAAAGTTGCCCATGGGCAATGCGCTCGCCGACCACTCCAATGCGAAAGAATGCCTGGGTGTAGGCTTAGCGAGGAGCTTATATGAAGAAAAAGTGTGCGGCGTACCCTACGCCGCACACTATTTTGGTTAGTTCTATGCGGCGTAGGGTACGCCGCACACTTTTTCGGCCAGTTCTATGCGGCGTAGGGTACGCTGCACACTATTTTGGCCAGTTCTATGCGGCGTAGGGTACGCCGCACACTCTTTCGCCCAATTCTATGCGGCGTAGGGTACGCCGCACACTTTTTCGGTCAGTTCTATGCGGCGTAGGGTACGCCGCACACTATTTTGGCCAGTTCTATGCGGCGTAGGGTACGCCGCATAGGTTTTGCGTTGGGTGGGCAGTGTGTGCAATGCATTTCCGCCCTCAATGGTGTTTGGTGTGCCGCAACATTAAGGCGATTTACTCCACCACCCAACGAATAACTTGCCACAACCTACCGAATGACTTTTGAAGATTGGCCGTTGCGCGTGATAATGCGCACCACATAGGTTCCCTTTGGCAGCGACATAGCCACTTGATTGTCCTCAACGGCATGGCTGCGGCTCACGAGCATGCCATTCACACTATAGACTTCAACGCGCATAAGCCCTGCTTGTTGCACTTCTAACATGCCGTCGGCAAAGCGCAAACGGCCAGTGAAAGCCACGGTGGGCAGGGCATTGGGCTTGTCGTTGGGATACTGATTGAGCGGTCCGTTGACAATCGACACATAGAAAGGTGCAACAGCTGCAGGCCACAAGTTGCGTTCTTTCCCATCGACCTCGCCCATGACGGCCAGGCGATAGGTGCGGTTGTTGATGATTTTCAAATCAGCCGGTTTGAGCCATCCCGTGACGATTTGCTCAGAGAAGTGGGCATCGCTGAGGTCCACCTGCTGCGCATGTTTCATCAACATGATGACGCGGTCGTCCTCGGTGTCAATCAAAGCCAACGACAAGCCACCTTGATAGCGCATGTGGTCGGCCAAGGTCACCACGCAATTGAGTTTGAAAATGGGTGTGAAACTAATGTCGATGCCCTCGCTCTGCATGCTGTAGCCCGAATTGTCTTGCGCAAATCCCACCGCATTCTCTAACAAATTCACGGGCAGCTCGCCCTGCTCCACCTCGACATAGCATGGTGCATTTTGGGCATCCGTGCGCACAAGGCAAGGCTCATTGGTGTCGCGTTTGAGAATGGTTGTACGCAATTCATAACGGCCTGCGGGCAACGTGGCGGGCAGCTCCACAGGCAGAGTCACCATGGTGGGTGCAAACTGCTCGAACTCCACAACTTTCTGCGTCTGCACAGTGTAGGCCAAAGCTCCCTGTGCATTGATGAAATCCACTTTCACGATGCCGTCGAAAGGCATACTATCGAGCTTGCGGATGTTCAACACGAGCGTGTTTTTCTCTGCCGACCGCAACTTCTTAGCAAACGATGGTGGCGTGTCCAACTGATAGGCCGTCGTGGCTGAGGGCAGCTCCACATAGGCGATTTGCCCGTGGGTTACCAGCATCACCACGCGTGGCGCCTTCTTGATGCGCGCCCACTCGCCCCAGCTGCCATCCGTTTTCCATGTCGCGCAGATGGGCGATAAGACATATTGCCCATCGGCGAGGCTCGAAAGGTCGACGGCAATGGGCACATCATCGTTCACCAATCCGCCCGAAGGCAATTTGCCGTCATAATCCTTGTAACGCACTTTCGTATAGCCGCCCTGAGGATGCGCGTCGGATGCGCAAGCCTTCACCAACTGGTTGCTGGCGTTATAAATGCCAATTCCCACGTCGCCACAGAACTTTTGATAGCTCTGATTCACAAAATGGCTGAAGGCCAGCTTGGCATCGGCCACCAAATGGGTCGGCGGCGTGCCGACAAAGTGCATCTCTCCGCTCAGATTAAACGCCAAGTTGGGCACACCAACGGCAATGTCTGCATCAATCTTTGGTGTTCCAGCCTTGTTGGGATGCGCTGCAATAACATGCAATCGCAGGCCAAAACTCAACGGTCGACCTTGGAATTCGCTGCCCGTAGAGGCGAGATTGAGTGCCGTGAGCGAGTAGTAACCATCGGCCTGCCCGTCCCAACCAAAGTTCATATGAAACATGCCTTCGCTGTCGAAACCATCGCAAACCCACGCATGTCCGGCACCACCACCCTTCGGATCGCCCGAGATGTAGAGTGGGAACCCCTGTCGAAGCTCGTTTTTAATGATTTCGGCGAAATGGGCATTGCCCTCGTCGGCCTTGGTCACGAGCGCGGCATCATAATCAAAATTGTCACGCAAGGCTTTGGCTGCCGCCGTGCTTTGAGAGCCACTTCCACTCGGCGTATATTGCATATAGACGGCTATCCCCGCATCGTTCATCAGCAACGCCACAGCATCTTCTTGCTGTGCAGTGGCCGACTGGCGCCCATAATCATTGAGCATGTTGGCCCAATCATAATGCGACTGGCTGAAATCGGCTTCGCGCTGCGTGTGGTCATAATTCACTGTGTAGCGATTCTGCCCCCTACCCTGCGCTGGCCAGCGATGGAAATTCATGATTTGCGCCATCGCCGTGGCCACACATCCTGTCACATAGCCCGTTTTCTTGCTATACGGATAGCTCTGTCCCCACTGCGTGCGCAACAGCGGTGCCACTCGTTCGGCAAGCGCTCTTGTGGGTTTCGCAGCCTGAACGAGCCGCCCACCATGCTTCAATTGCGTGTAAACCTGTCGATAGGCTTGCAACAGATAGCGCGCCTCGGGGTTGAGCCGCGTCGTATCCATTTGCCCCCGTGCGCTATAGGCCAACACTTCGCCCATGGCATCGTCGCCCGCCACCACAACGAAGCCGTGCCCATGCGCGTCGTTGACAATATAATAAGGTGAGGCGTTTGCCGCTGCGCCACTGCGTGTGGGCTGCCGTTTCAACGCATCGCGCCCCACTTCCACGTAGCGGCGCGCAATGGACAAGGCCGCCTTGGGCGTGATATCGCGTGCCGAAAGCTGCAAAGAAACACTGAGAAACAAACCGAAAAGCAATGCGCGTGCTACACCACAACCCACATTCTTTCTCCCTTCCTCATGACTGAAAAGCGCGTAATCTAACTGCATGAATAAAATTTTATCGTATTAAGTACGGCTGCAAAGATAGTCTTTTTCCATGAAAACCAGACCTATTTGCAGAAAACTCCTTTCAAAAAGGCAGTAAAACACCCTTTCTCCATCAGCGAGCACCTCGCCAGCACCCTCTTCTTGGTTTAATGCAGCGGCAAACTATTCGCCACGACTATAAATTCATTTTTGTGCAGCGGCAAACTATTCGCCACGACTATAAACTCTTTTTAATGCAGCGGCGAACTATTCGCCACGACTATAAACTCTTTTAGTGCAGCGGCGAACTATTCGCCACGACTATAAACTCATTTTGTGCAGCGGCAAACTATTCGCTGCGACTATAAACTCTTTTTAATGCAGCGGCGAGCACCTCGCCACGACTATAAACTCTTTTTTGTGCAGCGGCGAGCACCTCGCCACGACTATAAACGCATTTTGTGCAGCGGCGAGCACCTCGCCACGACTATAAACGCATTTTTGTGCAGCGGCAAACTATTCGACAGCAATCTTATGATGCAAGCCATACGAGAAATGGTAGGGGCGGCGCCTGTGTGCCCGCCCGAACGTCCGCGCAGCGACGTTTCCATGCGTAAAGAGCACGTTCCCATGCGCAAAGGAGACGTTTCCATCCGCAAAGAGCACATCCCCAGCCGCAAAGGGCGCGTTTTCATGCGTAGAAATGTTTGTAGATTACGCATGATGCACATCCGTTACCGATGGGATGCGCCCTTGCAGGGCGACACGGGCGGGCACATAGGCACCGCCCCTACCAGCCTCTATCAAACCCCTCTGCCACGCAACCTTCCTCAGTTTAGTTCGTCGGCGAATACCTCGCCGGCAATCTTGGGGCACGGAACCACATGAGAAATGGTAGGGGCGGCGCCTGTGTGCCCGCCCGAACGTCCGCGCAGCGGCGTTTCCATGTATAGAAATGTTTGTGCATTACGCATAATGCACATCTGTTACCGATGGATGCGCCCTCGTGGCCAACGTGGCGCGCCTGGCAATATAGCTGCAACTGACGTAGCCCATTAATTTAACATGGCCTTGCCTGGCGCGGCAAATATCACTAAAATCTTGATTATCTCGCTGCAAAGCCGTGCCTACTTCAGTTATTTTTTGTACTTTTGCAGCACATTTAACATAGGATAATTAAGGAAAGAACATGCAGGACATTAGGAATATTGCGGTGATTGCACACGTCGATCACGGAAAAACAACGCTGGTGGACAAGATGATGCTGGCCGGAAAGTTGTTTCGTGAGGGTCAGGATAATAGTGGCGAAGTGCTCGACGCCAACGATTTGGAGCGCGAACGTGGTATCACTATCCTCTCGAAAAATGTGTCGATAAGCTGGAAAGGCACGAAAATTAACATCTTGGACACGCCGGGCCACTCGGACTTTGGCGGCGAAGTGGAACGCGTGTTGAACATGGCCGATGGCTGTTTGTTGCTCGTCGATGCTTTCGAAGGCCCCATGCCACAAACACGTTTCGTGCTACAAAAGGCGTTGCAATTGGGCCTGAAACCCATTGTTGTCGTCAACAAGGTGGATAAGCCCAACTGCCGACCCGAGGAAGTTTATGAGATGGTGTTCGATTTGATGTGCGACCTCAATGCCACCGAAGAGCAATTAGACTTTCAGGTGGTTTATGGCTCGGCCAAAAATGGTTGGATGGCTGCCGATTGGAAGCAACCTACCGACAACATCGATTACCTGTTGGACAAGATTGTGGAGGTTATTCCTGCGCCCAAACATATCGACGGCACACCACAGATGCTGATTACATCGCTCGACTATTCGAACTACACGGGGCGTATCGCCGTTGGTCGCGTGCATCGCGGCACACTCAAGAGCGGGCAGAACATCACCATTTGCCACCGCGACGGCACACAAGAGAAGACAAAGATTAAAGAACTGCGCACCTTCGAAGGCATGGGGAGCACGCCTGCCGAGAGCGTAAGCAGCGGTGACATCTGCGCGGTTGTAGGTTTGGAACGCTTCGAAATCGGCGACACCATTGCCGATTGGGAAAATCCCGAGGCATTACCTCCCATTGCTGTCGACGAACCTACAATGAGCATGCTCTTCACCATCAACGATTCGCCTTTCTTTGGTCGCGAAGGAAAGTTCTGCACCTCTCGCCACATCAACGACCGACTCAATAAAGAGTTAGAGAAGAACCTGGCTCTTCGTGTGCGCCCATTCGAAGACACGACCGATAAATGGATTGTCAGCGGCCGCGGTGTGCTCCACCTTTCGGTGCTTGTTGAGACCATGCGCCGCGAAGGATATGAGCTGCAAGTGGGGCAACCACAGGTGATTTTCAAGGAAATCGATGGCGTGAAATGCGAGCCTATTGAGGAGCTCTCTATCAATGTGCCACAAGACTACTCCAGCAAGATGGTTGATATGGTGACACGTCGCAAAGGCGAACTCACCGGCATGGACACTGAAGGCGACCGTGTCAACATCACCTTCGAGATTCCTTCACGCGGCATCATCGGCCTGCGCACCAATGTGCTCACGGCATCGCAAGGCGAAGCCATCATGGCTCACCGCTATAAAGAGTATCAACCCTTCAAAGGCGAGATTACACGCCGCCTGAATGGCTCGATGATTGTCATGGAAACGGGCACAGCCTACGCCTATTCGCTCGACAAACTGCAAGACCGCGGAAAATTCTTCATCGACCCAGGTGAGGAAGTTTATGCTGGACAAGTGGTCGGCGAGCACGTACACGACAACGACCTCGTCATCAACGTCACGAAAGCCAAACAGCTTACCAATGTGCGTGCCAGTGGTTCGGACGATAAAGCGCGTGTCATTCCCAAGACCGTGATGAGCCTTGAAGAGTGCTTGGAATACATCAAAGGCGACGAATACGTAGAAGTGACGCCCAAGAGTATGCGCATGCGCAAGATTATCCTCGACCACACCGAGCGTAAACGTGCCAATAAAGAATAAAAACTTCAAAACATTATTCAATGATGACTGGATTATATATTTTCATAGCGCTCATCGTCATAGCGCTGATGGGATGGGGAATAGCCGAGCTGAAAGCAAAGACCATCCACTTTGAACATTCGGAAGCTGAAAAAGAAGAGGCTGAACTTCTCTACGAAGAGCAGAAGGAACATGGCTTCCGTGAGCAAAATCTTAAAGACTTGCTCGAGCACAACAGCACAAAAGGCTACGACGCAGTATAGTGGGTTGTAAGCCTTGCGCAGGCCTTGTACTGCGTGCAACACATCAAAAAGACGAGTGCTCCACCATGGATTTCCCATTGGTGGAGCACTCGTTTTTCATGCATCAACTCAGAAAGCTATATCTAAGCCCACTTCAACCGTAGTATAGTTTTTGCGCACAGGCACAATAGGTCGCGTGTCATAAATAAGACGATAAGTGCCCCGAATGCCTATCGTGGGCGTAGCATGATAAGTCACATCAACTGCACCACCAAAGCGCGCCGCCTTTAAATAACTATCGGGCTTGCCTTGATGGATTGCTGTCGTTGTGAGTTCCCAATGCTCTCCTATCCAATGTTTAAAGCTCAACGACAGATGACTTTTCACACTACGGCTATAGGCATTGTCGTTAACTCCTACTGGAGGATCAGGATATTGCCATTTCTCAAACTCATAAAAGACACCTATTGCAGCAAACATCAGACAATGATCGGTATTGATTAAACGATAGCGAGACTGTAGCCCTGTCGAAATCTTGAACGTCATGCCACGGCTACCAGCCCATTGCGACTCAACACAAGGATAAACTTCAAAGGCATGGCTCAACAAGTATCGATATTCTGCGTGCACGTAACCTCCACTCACCGTCACCTTCTTGCCATAGGTAGAGAACTCTAACTTGTTGATAAAGTTAATCACCCGACTATGATTCAACAGCAAGTTGAGATTAGCTGTATTCTTTAAGGTCAACACATTCTCCTTCTCCGTCTTAAAATCCAGCACAGGCTGCAACGAGCCTTGAATAGTTTTGGTGCTGTCAATATTCATCGTGAGGTTCTCTGAGAAGAGCATCTGCCCATGCATAGGTAGTGCCAGCAACCATCCAAACAACACATAAACTAAACGTTTGCGATAAGAAGCCGCGCCATTCCAAATCTTGTCTATCATTATCCTAAATGCTTTTATGATGAAATATTGCGGACAAAGATAATAAAAAAGTTTTAAACATAGGAGGTTAATGCTAAAACCAGCACAATCCTAAGCCACATTTTGTCTTCCCCCTTTTAAAACATGTTCAAGCCACCCTCGCTACATATCCCTAAAATCCCGCACTTTACCTATTTTTAGGTATTGCATGCCAGCTGTTCTTTACCTACTTTTGCAACAGTATTATCACCTATCGAGAATTCAAATATGTTACAACGTAAACCTGCTCTACTCACGCTTTCGCTTCTGGCATCACTGGCGATGGTCGCACAAACACCACAAGCTGTAGCTCCGACTGCAGCCAATGACTCTCTGAACAAACAAAAACAACTTACCAATGGAACCGTTCAATTGCAAGAGGTTGTTATCACGGGACGTAATGAGGCTCGGAAATTGCGTGAGAGTGGCATGCCCGTTTCAGTGATGACGGCTAAAGAGCTACAAGGCACAGCCTCTTCTATGAATGATGTATTGGCACGCGTGGCAGGGGTAACCATCCGCAACACTGGTGGTGTGGGTAGCGCATCAAGGCTCTCTGTTCGAGGATTAGAGGGCAAACGCTTAGGCCTTTTCATCGATGAGACAGCCTTAGGACAAATCAGCAACTTCATTACACTCAACGATATTCCTATTGACATGATAGAACGCATTGAGGTTTACAAAGGCATAGTCCCCTATAAATTCGGCGGAAGTGCATTGGGAGGTGCCGTGAATGTGGTAACCAAGGAATATCCGCCCATCTATTTCGATGTCTCCTACGAAATCGGTTCATTCAACACCCACAATCTTAGCACTGTCTTTAAGCGCACACATGCACCCTCTGGACTACAATTTGGCATTGGCGGGTTCCTCACTTACTCGGCCAACAACTACCGCATGACACTCCATAACTTGGGCGATTTGCGTGTGCGACGCAACCACGATGCTTACAAAAAAGCCGTGCTGGGCGGTTCTATTAAAGCCACAAAATGGTGGTTTGACGAGCTTGAAGCCGAATTTACTTATTCTAACACACACCAAGAACTTCAAGGAATAGACTTAGATGTGCGCGAAGCCTTCAGCCATTCACAATCATTGACGACCATCCTAAAAGCCAAACGCGAACAATTCTTCATTGATGGTCTGGCTTTTGACTTCGATGCAGCCTTCAACCTCGGCAGCTATGGCGTGAACGATCAGGCCAAACTTGTCTATGACTGGTTTGGAAACAGCCGCCCGTCACTATCTCCTTTGGGTGGGGAAACAGGCATGCATCCCTATGACGGACACAACAAAAGTTACGATTGGACGGCAAAACTCAACCTCAACTACACCATCAATGCTCACCATTCAGTAAACCTCAATATCTATGAGAATGCTACAAAACTTCACCCTAAAGATGAACTGATGGATAAAGCCTATGGTTTTAGGACACAATTCGATAGCTATATGAACAATATTACTATGGGATTGTCTTATGATTTGGTGCTTTTTAATGACCGTTTCCAAAGTGCTTTCACCTTAAGGAATTACCACTATCATTCCACTACCGAGCAACTGCCTTCGATGTATGTGTCTACCCCTGAAAAAGTGCGGGTGAGCAAGCAGGCTTTTGGTTGGAATGAATCGATGCGTTATCGCCTCACACCACAATTAATGGTCAAGGCTTCGTGGAGCAGTGAGATGCGCATTCCTTCCAATGAAGAGCTGATAGGCAATGGCTATTCTATCATGCCCTCACCCACTTTAAAGCCTGAACATGTGGTGGGCGGCAATCTTGGTCTGCATTATCGCAAAACACTGCGCGAAAGTGATTTCCTCGAGGTAGAAGTTGACGGATTTTATTCACATCTCACCGACATGATACGCTATACACCTTCCATGCTCCCTACCCTGGCGCAATACACCAATGTCGGAGAAACAACAACTTATGGCATCGAAGGTGAAATGAAATGCGACATACTTTCTTGGCTCTACGCCTATGCCAACGCCAGTTATCAAAACCTTCGTGACACACAACCCTTCCTCATTGGTTCCACAGCACCCAACCCTACCTATCACAAACGCATCCCTAACATTCCCTATCTGTTGGCGAATGCGGGCTTCGAATGTCACAAGGCAGGACTCCTTGGTAAACACTCCAACACGCGCTTTCTCGTTGATGCTTCCTATATTCATCAATACTTCTATGATTTTGAGATGACCGTGTTTCAAAATCGCAAGATTCCCACGTCCATCACCTTCGATGTTGGCGTGGAACATAGCATCATGAACCAACGCCTCACCTTCACACTCAAAATGAAAAATGCGTTGAATCGCGAGATGGTGAGTGAGCTCAATCGCCCTCTTCCTGGACGCTATGTGGCGTTAAAGGTGCGCTATTTATTGCGTTAACGAAACGCCCTCCACTCTGATGATTTTATTTTTTATTCTATTCAATATATGAAGAAACATTTTTTATTTAGTGCTTTGGCACTCGTCTTCGCTCTCGTGGCATGCGAAAAGAACGACAATCCCACTCCTCCTGTGCTAACCAACCATTTAAATGGCACACTGGTACTGGCCACAACAGTGCTCAATCCCAATGGCATGTCGGGGGCATGCTATGTACAAACCCTCACCGACACGGCTGCAGTCACGCTCGGAAACACCCATGCGCTGCCTGCTGGCTTCGGTAATCCTTTCACCGTGCAAGGCAAAAACGTTTATATCTTCCCCGACTACATGGGAGAGTCACGTGCGGCTTTGCAACGCTATGCCGTTGAAGACAACCACCAACTCTCTAAACAAGGCGAACTAATGCTACCTGCTGGTGCAGCAGCCTCGCAGGTTGTTGAAGTCAACGACCACATAGCCTACGTCTCATGTCAGAACTTAGGTAAGGTACTTGTATTTGATTTTAAACAAATGCGCCAAACAGGGGAAATCGATTTAAACAGCCTGTCGGGTGCAGGAGTACGCGTAGGCCCCGCATGCATGATTGTGCGCGATGGCAAAGTGTTCATCGCTCTTTCACAATTCAATGCACAATGGATGCCCGTAAAGAATAGTCTTGAGTTTGCTGTGGTCGATGCCCAGACCAATCGCATTGAGAAACACATCAAAGACGAAACACTCGGCATGGCATTCCCCTCACGTCCCATCGATAGTGGAACACTCTTCATGGATGAGAAAGGCGACATCTATTTCGCTTGCATTGGTTCATTTGGCTTAGTACCAGGCTTCCATGGTGGGTTTGCACGTATCAAAAAGGGGGAAACCGACATCGATCCCACCTACAGCATACGCCTTGACCAGACCAATATCGAAGGCCTCAACATCAAGGGCGACTATGTTGCGAGCCTCGAATATGCTGGTAATGGCATGGCTTATGGCCATGTAGCCAGCAACACCTTAGATCCATCGGTAACAGCAAACCCTTATTCAGCAAAGACTTCTGTAGCCGTAGCTGTCGACCTTTATCACAAAAAGATCACCGCAATCCCAGGTATCCCTGTGTCGGTTCCTCATGGTTTGGCTGTCACTCGCTATAACGACATCATCATTTTCGGTTGCTCAAGTGACGAAGCCACAGGACTTTATTACTACAACACAAAGACAAAACGTACATGGGGACCAGTTATTAAAACAACAGGAAACCCAATGAGCATTGAGTATATTAAGGATTAAACATTGTCATTATCATGTATCACGCCAGCCATAGCGTGACCACACAAGATAATAAGTGTAAAAAGTGACCTGTACCAAGTGCACAGGTCACTTTTTTTACGACCTATAGTCCACCAAACAAAATAGCATGGTGCCAATGTGTCGCAGTATATACGTTGATTATGCTATAAACATAGGAGACAACACCGAAGAGAAAGTGCACGTATTTGCTTGCTTTCTTCAAATAAATATATACCTTTGTAGCCATATCGCTGACATGAAGGAGCGACAAAAAACCAACAAGACAGCTATGAACATCAGAAATTTGTTTAGAAAACAGCTTCGACTGGTGATTGAATGGAAAGAACAGAATATGAACATTTTGTTCCATCAGTTGGACACTCCCACAAATGAAATTAAAAATGCTAGTAAATTAATTGTCGCACCTGGGCAAGGATGCTTGATTGTTTATGATGGCAAAGTAATGGATACGCTAACGGAGCCGGGTATCTATCCATTGCAAACAGACAATCATCCTTTTATTACAACACTGCTCAATGTGGCACAACAGGCTGAAAGTGAACACAAAATGAGGTTTTATTTCTTTCGAACGGCAGAGCTCGTGAATGTGCTATGGGGCACTGCCTCGCCCGTGAAATACGAAGAACCTCATTACCATTTCCCCATAGCCCTGGGGGCTTGTGGTAATTTTTCTGTCCAGATTGCTGATGCAGCAACCATGTTTAGCACACTATTAGGCACCGTGAGCGATTATACTGCACAAGATGTGCAACGCTTAGTATCATCAAGAATCGTGGCACCCCTTACCTCTTATCTCGCAGCTAAAGCCTTCTCCTATACCGAGATTGACAGCCATTTGCTTGAGATTTCTTTCGTATTGAAAGAACGCACCGCCGAAGAGCTTATGCGGTTAGGCCTAACGCTTACCGATTTTCGCATAGATGCCACCACATTCGACAACGAAACACTAACACGAATCAATAAAATTGCCAATATGACTGCCGAGAAACAGGCTGCACAGGAGGTTGATTTAGATTACGTGGGCGTGCAAAAATTAGCTGCTTTACGCGATGCTGCCAGCAATGAAGGCGGATTAGCTGGTGCAGGATTACAGCTGAGTGCTGGAGCACAATTGGGTAAAGATGTCTTTTCTGACATACGAGAGAAGAAAGATGCTGCACCCATTCAGGAAGGTGATGCAGGGATGCGCTTGCAAAAATTGAAGCAATGGCATGCCGATGGACTGATTAACGACGAAGAATACAATCAAAAGAAACAAGAAATTCTGTCACAAATATGAAACGCATTCTGATTATTTCGGGCATCGTGCTACTCACCAATTTACTACTTGGCTTAGTCATTTCAAGCTACGCTGGGTTGCACTTGCTTTTCACAAGTATGGCAATCGTGCTCAACACGCTGCTCTTATTAGCATCATTTACGCGCCCTATGGCCTCAACCCATCGTTTATCATTAGGAATGTTATTTGCAGGTGTATGCTGTTTAGAATTTCTCACGGGTCTCTTTGCGCCACAAACTTGGGCCAATAACTGGTGGCTCATCATGACTTTAGTACTCACGTGCGGCCAAGCAATCGTACTATTTCTGGCTCTAACCAACACAAAAGGACGATAGGAATGCTATGTCTACAGAGATAAAACCCATCAAATGCCCACAATGTGGTAGCGAGAAACATGACGACCTCGGTGACAAGCGATTCCGATGCCGTAGCTGTGGCACCGAGTTTTTCTTAGATGACGACGATATTACCATCCACATTAATCACCACTTTGATGCCCCACGATCGACATCTTTTGATAGCCTGCGCCCAGATGTATTGAAAAAGGTAGCACTGATTGTGGGCATTCCCCTCGTTGTCCTCTTCCTGATTATAATCATGCCCATCTTTGAAAGCAGACACATACCAAAAGTTGCAAACAAAACGGCAATAGAGGTCGACGATAATATCCTGTTCAACACGATTATCTTATGTAAAAACAAAGCCACATGTTTTTATATTGTAAATCGAAGTTACAATGAAGGTTATGACGAAGAGGAACGCGATGCAAAAGAAGGTATATACTATGGGTTTAAAGATTGTGAAACAGGTAAAGTCCTTGTCGAACATCAATTAGCGACACGCAAAGATGCAAACAAGAGAGAAATATTCTCATCTCCATCGTCATCGATGTTACAACTCTCTTCGCCCAACCGTTATCTCATCACTTTTGATAACCAATGGCTCTACGAAGTAAATACGGACAAACTGCTTCTCAACGACCTTACACTGACGTTAATACAAGAGAAAAAAGCACTAACGACTGGTATTGCAAGAATAAGTCCCTTGAATTATAATGAAGGTAAAGGCTTTTTGATTGTAAATAATCTTTCAGAGAAGTACTACTACTTCCCACAATCCAATCGTTTATACACTGAAGAAGCTTTCACTTATGCACAACGTTTAAACGAAAACGAATTAGAAGGTAAGAAGGAAAAGCAAGTGCTATTCATGTTAGAGCATAAGGAAAATGAGGGCGGACAGGTGGGGAATGGTAACCTAAGACTATGGCGAGTGCCTATAACTTACTTTCCTGGCGACCCCAACGAGTTCTATGATTTCTGGGTATTTGATGGATTTTATAAATCGCGTCCAGGCAATCGCATCCATAATCCGCAACCCATTGGTAACTGGTTTATAGGCTTTAATGCCATAATCATGTACTACAATTCGCATTTCCTACTCTTAAAATACAATCCTATCATGGGCGAAAATGCTAACGTAGTATTTCAATTGCGCGATAATTCGGGTGGAATTATTTGGACAAAGGCCATCCCACATTGCCAAGTGAGCGCATATGCGGTTTACGATGGCAAAGCATTATGGCTATCACAATATAATTGGGAGAAGGATAGTGATGCAGAATCACGTTTTGTGCGCTTGGATATTTACGAAGGCACTGTAACGATGAGAGAGGGATTGCGCACCAATTACACATTGACTGACGCAGAAGAATGAAGCACACCACAAGAAAAGTTTGCACAATGCTACATAGCATAGCATTACTATGCGGCCTATGTTTCAGCGGAATAGCCAAGGCACAAGCCCAAAAACGTTATACCGATTATTATGCGAATGGGCAGCTTCGAGAAGAGGGGTTCATTGATACTATCGATGATTGTAAGGTGGGTGAATGGCGACGCTATTACAAAACGGGGCGCACTTACGAAATTACGCACTACAAAAATGGTCAATTAGAGGGAGAGATGATTAGCTATTTTGAAAGTGGGAAACCTTTTTTCCATGGATTTTATACTGCAGGAGTGTTACATGGACAACAGCTTACCTACTATGATAAGTGCAATGCAAAGGGCACACCATATCTCTATAAGCGCGAATGCTATCGACATGGACAGCGGGATGGCATGCAATACACTTATAATGGAAAAGGTAAACTTTCCTATAGTGGACGTTATGTCAATGGACAATGTATTGCAGACACCACTTACGCCATAGATGGTATTTATTATACAGCCTTGCGTCAATTAGATCCTACCGATGATTCTTCAGAAGCCCAAACGACTATCGATGAGAAGTTTATACCCTACTCGGCTTTATATGCATCTCAAAATCCCACTAAAGGAAAGAAAAAGACTGTTACCAAGCATGGCTCTTTGCATACAAAGTCCCCCAAAGCACCACAACAGCCCGTACAGAAGCCAAAACATATGAAAGTGAATCCAGACGGAACTGTTATCATGCAGTAATCGCTATGGTACGAGATGCATATTGCATTCCTATCCCAAATGGAATTAAGTTTAAAATTTTAAAGCCGCCCTACGGATATCCTTTCATACTTTATTATTTTTACAAACAATAACAGACCCTTTTTATGCGACTATTTTTCAATGTCAACTATGTAACAACTATCGGTGAGGAGCTATTAATTCATCTTACAGTGCAAACCGATAATGATGAAACAAGGGATCGGGTGTATAGGATGTCCTCACATAATGGAAAAGATTGGTGGTATGAATGTGATGACACCTCATTCACATGGGGTACACATCTCACTTATTATTATAGTGTGGATGACGGAGGAGAGATGCCACCAACAGAATGGAAGACCCTACCACATCGTTTAGATTTGACAGCTATCAAAGGCGACAGCTATGCCATTTACAACCAATGGGCAGTGATACCCGAAGATACCTACCTTTATAGTGCTGCTTTCACTTCTTGCTTTGAGCCCCGTCACCTCACCCCTTTGCCAGCCCTTCCATTTGAAAAGACGGTGCGATTGATAGTGCGTGCACCGCAACTACGCAGTAATGAGCGCCTCTGTTTAACAGGTGAATCCAAAGTGTTAGGTGCATGGGATGCTTTCAAAGCATTGCCTATGTATGAGCATCAACGCAACGAATGGGTCGTAGATTTAAATGCAGATATGCTGGATACCGACCAGCTCGCTTTCAAGTTTATTGCCGTACAGCAAAATAATCCACGGGAATTGCTTTGGGAAACAGGCTCCAATCGCACACTTCACCTACCGAAGATGAAGAAAGGAGAGGTCTTGGTCTATGACCTTTCGCAAGCCTTTTTTGCCATAGACAACCATCGTGTGGCAGGAACGCTCGTACCATTATTTTCATTGCGCACCAAACAAAGCTTCGGGGTGGGCGATTTTGGCGATTTAAAACTACTTATTGAGTGGGCCGCTACTACGCATCAGCGTGTTATTCAACTGCTACCCATCAACGATACTACCACCACACATTCATGGCATGACTCCTATCCTTATAGCTGTATCAGTGTTTTCGCACTCCATCCACAATATGTTAATCTCAATGACCTGCCACCATTAAACGATATACAGCAACGCAAACACTTTGCTCAATTACAAAAAACACTTAACGTCCTTCCTGAGATTGATTATGAACGTGTGAATGAAGCCAAGATGACTTATCTTAAAGCAATCTATCAACAGGAAGGAGAGGCTACTCTGAAGAGTGATGACTTCAAAACATTTTTCCAAGCATCGCAAGAATGGCTCGTGCCTTATGCCTATTATTCTTACTTGCGCGACAAGCTGGGTACAGCCAATTTTATGCAATGGAAAGGACATTCACAGTGGAATGAGGTAGACAGATTACCATTGAGCACGCCTGGAACAAAGGAATATCTACATGTTGCCTTCTTCTATTATGTGCAATATATCTTACACCGACAGATGGAAGCCGCACATATTACAGCACGCAAACATGGCATTGTGCTCAAAGGCGACATCCCCATAGGCGTTAATCGATTAGGCTGTGACGTATGGACTACACCCCATTTCTTCAACTTAGATGGACAAGCAGGTGCACCACCAGATGATTTTGCTATCGAAGGACAGAACTGGGGATTCCCTACCTATAATTGGAAACAGCTGCAACAGGATGGGTACACATGGTGGATAAAACGATTAAAACACATGAGTTGCTACTTTGATGCTTATCGTATCGACCATGTCTTAGGCTTTTTTCGCATATGGGAAATCCCTGTTTCTGCGACGCAAGGCCTTCTTGGGCAATTCTCACCCGCATTAGGACTCACCCAACAAGAGATTGAATCCTATGGTATAACTTTCTCTGAGCAGCAATTTGCGTGCCCTTTCATTAACAACCAGATGATAGAGCGTGTGTTCCATGCACAAGCTTCCTACGTCAAAGAGCACTATTTGGTGCATCTACATGACGATATTTATACATTAAAACCACAGTTCGATACACAGCAGAAAGTAGCAACAGCTTTTGCTAACAAGCATACTTCACAAGATTACATGCTGCGCAATGGCCTTTACACACTGCTCAACAATGTGCTTTTCCTAAACGATAAGCAAGACAACAAACTATTCCATCCACGCATCATTGCACATACGACATTCACTTATGAGGCTCTTTCCGAGCACCATAAAAACTGCTTCAACCGATTGTATAACGATTACTTTTATCAACGCAACAATCAATTCTGGTACCGTGAAGCTATGAAAAAGCTACCAAAGCTCATTGAGGCAACGCATATGCTCGTCTGTGCTGAAGACTTAGGAATGGTTCCAACTTGCGTATCTTGGGTAATGCAGCAATTGCGTATCTTAAGCTTAGAAGTACAAAGCATGCCAAAAGCAACCAACACTCAATTCACCAACTTGCACAATGTCCCCTATCGGTCGGTTTGTACACCATCAACCCACGACATGCCTACATTGAGACAGTGGTGGGATGAAGATACTACACGTGCGCAATGCTATTATAATGCCATGCTTTATCGCGGTGGAGCAGCACCCCATCCACTACCTGGTTGGTTAGCACGTGATATCCTCTCACACCAATTGGATAGTTCAAGCATGCTATGTGTGCTATCAATACAAGACTGGATGGCTATCGACGAGAAACTCCGCTTACCCGATAGTGCTGCCGAACGCATTAATGTTCCATCCAACCCTCAACATTACTGGCGATATCGTATGCACGTAAACCTTGAAGATTTACTACATAACGATGACTTCAAAGAAAATATTTCAGAACTCATTCTACAATCTGGACGCTATTAAATGTTATCATACTGATTAGCATTCTCCATCTCAAACATGCGCAAAAAAGGACCTTTCAAAAGCACTTCATACGCATAACAGATTATTTTGAATACAACAACACCATTTTATTCCTACTTCAGACAATGCATATCAGACGTTTATTGGTGGTCTTACTAACCACCATCATCTTACAAACAGCACAAGCACAGCACTTCTTTGATGAGCTTATTTACCAACCTCATCAAAGCATCTTCACATTACATACACCACAGCAACCAACACTACGACTCTATGCTGCAGGCGAAGGAGGGAAGCCTCTACAACAATTCAAAATGAAGGCGGTAGGGAAAAATTTGTGGAGACTGACACTTTCACGCAATTTGCAAGGGAAGTTCTATACCTTTGATATTGGACATGGAGAGACACCTGGCGTATTTGCTAAGGCTGTTGGCGTGAATGGTAAGCGTGCTGCCATCATCGACATGACAACTACCAATCCTGATGGATGGGAGAACGATAGCCGACCAGCACTCACCTCAACTGCGGATCAAGTGATTTATGAACTGCATGTACGCGACTTCACCCATAATATGCCCCACAATCGTTATCCCGATAAGTTCCTCGGCGTAACAGACTCCACGGCAATTGCCCACCTAAAGCAGCTCGGGGTGACAGCAGTACATTTGCTTCCGAGCTTTGATTTCGCCTCTATCGACGAGACGAAACCCCAGTTCCCAGCATACAACTGGGGCTACGATCCGCAGAATTACAATGTTCCAGAAGGGAGTTATGCCACCAATGCTTATGAGCCTGCCACGCGCATCAAGGAATTCAAACAAATGGTACAGGCACTACATCGTGCGGGTATTCGCGTCATCTTAGATGTGGTCTATAACCATACTGCAGATATTCAAAACAGCAACTTCCAACGCACCTACCCTGATTATTATTATCGCAAACATGCTGATGGCACCTATTCTAATGGTTCTGGATGTGGCAACGAAACAGCTTCAGAGAAATCTTTGATGCAAGCATTCATGATTGAAAGTGTAAACTATTGGGTAAAAGAATATCATATTGATGGTTTTCGCTTTGATTTAATGGGCGTACACGACATCACTACCATGAACAAAATACGTGCAGCTTTAGATAAAATCGACCCAACTATGTTCATCTATGGTGAAGGATGGAGCGCAGGACAATGTGCTTATCCATCTCATCTACTCGCAATCAAGGCTCACATGAAGCAAATGCCGGGCATAGCTGCATTCAGTGATGAGCTACGCGACGGATTGCGTGGTCCATTCTATGACGACAAGCAAGGGGCTTTCCTCGCAGGATTACCTGGTGCAGAAGAGCGTATCAAGTTTGGTATTGTGGGCGGCATAGCTCATCCGCAGGTCAATATGCAACAGGTGGGAGGTGATTATCTGCCGTGGAACAACAATCCTATGCAGTTCATCAGCTATGTAAGCTGCCATGATGACATGTGCTTAGTCGACCGTCTGCGCGCATCTGTATCAAACCTTACACCCGAAATGCTCGTGCGCCTCGATTGCTTGGCGCAAAGTGTTGTGATGCTTTCACAGGGAATACCTTTCATATTAAGTGGTGAAGAGATGCTGCGCGATAAGCAAGGTGTGCATAACAGCTATAATTCGCCCATTGAAATCAATGCACTACCTTGGCAAAACCTGCAGCGCTATCCACAAGTATTCAATTATTATCAGCGGCTCATCGCTCTACGTCATCACCATCCTGCCTTTCGTTTGGGCAATGCCGACTTAATACGCCAGCATTTATCATTCCTACCGACACAGCCTAACCTTGTTGGATTCATGCTATCAGGCCATGCTGGCGGTGACACTTGGAAGAATATCATTGTGATATTCAATGCCAATAACGAGGCACGTGACGTTCATATTCCCCAAGGTCGTTATACGATTGCAGCCTGTGATGGAGAAATCAATGAAACAGGTTTAGGAACCGTGGAAGGTAATCACGTATTAATTGATGCACAAAGTATGCTTGTTTTGCATCAATAATGCTGCATAATACACACTAAAAAGATATCTTTTAGTATGGAGTGAGTTCCATCTATGACTCACTCCATGCACCCTTATAGGGTATTCTTCCTGTAAGAGTGTGATTATCTATCTTTAAGAACTGTTTATAGCAAACTATCTGGTAGCTATTATGACAACTATCAATCGGTCGATTTCGCCGCATCATCCATCTTCTGTGCTCCACGAACATGGTCTTTTGCCGTCAATCCCTGCTTCACTTCGATATTGATGCCATCACTTAGCCCCGTGACTATCTTGCGTCGCACATAGGTCTTCGTCTTTCCTGAACCTTGCACTACATACACGTATGTGTTATTTCCTTCAAACTCTACTGCGCTTTCAGGAATCGTTAGCACATGATTGGCTGCAGCTAAAATGATTTCTGCGTTAGCACTATAGCCTGATCGTATCTGTGATTTGCCTAATTTAGTCACAGCAGCCTTAATCTCAAACTGATTAGCACCATTATTATCGATTGCCTTTGGCGAGATATATTCCAAACGTGCCTCTAACGTTTCATCCTGCAACGCGCCGATTGTAATTTTCATCGGCATGCCTACTACCAAACGTCCTACTTCGGTTTCGTCGATATTTCCACGGAAAATGAGATTGCTCATATCTGCAACCGTAGCGATAGTTGTACCATCATTGAAGGTATTACTCAAAATAACGGTGTTTCCCACCTTCACAGGAATATCGAGAATCAGCCCGCTAATAGTCGAACGTATCAACGTAGAGCTCGACTTAGCATTACTCTTCGAAACACCATCGCGCACTACTTCGAGCGACTCTACTGCCGACTTCACTTCTTCTTGATTCTGTTTGTAGGCCTGTTTTGTCTTCTCAAACTCTTCAGCTGCAATAAGACCCTTGTCAAAAAGTGTCTTCATGCGCTGATAATCAACCTTTGCTTGCTGCACATTGATATTGGCTAATCGCACTCGTGCCTGTGCTGAACTGAGTTGCCCCATATCGGGAATAACCTTGATTTTAGCTATCACTTCGCCTGCAGTTACAGTCTGTCCAGCCACTTTCAACACCTCAGAGATGATGCCACTCATCTGCGGTTTTACGTTAATCTCTGTACGCGGCTCAATTTTACCTGTAATAACTGTTGTCTTTTTCAAATCTAACACACGTGGTGTAAACTCCTCATACACCATTTCCTTTGGACGCGATTTCGCCCAAAGAAACACAAATGTGCCCACAAAAAGCAAGGCTACAAGGCTTGCTACGATGATTTTTAGATACTTTTTCATGCTGTTTATCGAAAGTTTTATTTTTTTCTTATGTCAAACTTTATTATTCTTCACGCATCGCATCAACAGGTTTGATAGCCATAGCGCGCAGGGCTGGTGCCAAACCCGCCAACACACCAAGAGTACTCAGCAAAGCAACGGCGCCCAAAGCCGTCCAAAAACCTATCTGATAATGCGTCGTAACGATGCCGTCTGTTGTCGAAGCTAACTCGGCTAACTGCAAGATTCCCACTGCAAAAAGCAGTCCACCCATGCCGGCAGAAATTGTAAGGACGATGCTTTCAGCAATAATTTGTCCGAGGATAATGCGCGGTGTGGCTCCAATGGCTCGCCGTATTCCAATCTCGTTGGTACGTTCTTTCACCGTTACCATCATAATATTCGAGACACCAATAGCACCTGCGAGTATCGTTCCAATGCCCACAAGGAGAATTAAGAAGTTTACACCGCGAAAAAGATTATCAACCATTCCAAACATCACTTCTGTGTTAAAGATGCTGATTCCTTTCTCATCAGTGGGATCAAGCTGATGATTTTGCGCAATGACACGCCGTATCTTGGGCATGATGTCGCTCACATGTACTCCTGGTTTCGCCGTTCCACAGATGAGAGGCACCTCATCTCCATAGTTATAAGCCTCACGCATAAGTGTAATGGGCAGCACTATGGCCTCTTCACTACTTCCATCGATGCTGATATTTCCACTGGCATAGTCGACGCCCACCACGCGATAGTAAATAGAATCTACACGGATAAGTTTCCCTAAAGGATTGTCACCATTAGGAAAAAGCGTTTTGTAAACGCGCTTTCCAATGACACATACCTTGCGCTTTTGCTGCATATCCATGGCATTGATGTAACGTCCATACTTGAGTTTAGGCGTCTCAACACCTTGATATTCGGGCAATACGCCTTTCACATTACATGAATATTTCTTGTCACCATGGGTTGCATTTGGTCCCCACCTTGCCAACACTGGTGCAACAATATCTAATCCATTAACCTGCGCTTTCAGGCGTTCAATATCGTCATAGTTCATCGTCCACAAACGACCTTTGCGGAAACCCGCATAAGGTTTCGTTGTTTTCTGTGCAAAAATAATCACAGAATTGGTAGCAAAGCCTTCGAAATTGCGCGATAACAATTGCTGCAATCCGTTTCCGCCACCAATCAAACCGAGCAACATAAACACGCCCCAAAACACGCCAAAGCCTGTTAAGAACGAACGACTCTTATTACGTGAGAGGGTTGTAAAAATCTCTTTATAGGTATCTATGTCTAATTTCATGCTGCGTTTTATTTTAAATTGCGTTGCCAAACGACCATTTCTTTCTCCCCATATATATAATAAGGTGTAACCATCATGCCATTTATTCGGCTCTCAATGCCTCAATAGGACGAATCTTGGCCGCTTTTCGTGCTGGCATTAACCCAGCCAATGTACCCGCAACAATCATCACAAGCAATGCTTTGACACACACATCCAAACCCACAGTGGGGTTAACAAACATCGAAGCATGAAACAATCCTGTGTCAACTTCTTTGTTACCATACATGATGTTCATATATTCGTTGGCCACAATGCCAAGTACCATACCGATATAACCAAAGAAAGTAGTGATGATTACGCTCTCGATGATAATCAGTTTCAGCACAGCCCAGGGAGTAGCTCCTATGGCTTTACGGATACCAAACTCACGCGTTCGTTCTTTTACTGTGATGAGCATGATGTTGGAAACGCCCACAATGCCACTCAACAATGTGAACAATCCCACAATCCATAGTGCTGTACGAACGATATCCATCCCTGTATTCATCTGCATGTTCGATGTGAAATGATTTGAAATCCACACTGCACGGTCATCATCAGGAGCCGCATCATGCTGGTTGTTGATGGCCGATCGCAATTGATTTTCAAAAGCTTCATTGGCCTCTTCGGTTTCCAAACCGTGGAAAGAAAAACTGATTTGTCCCATCTTATCCCCTCCACCATACATCACCCTCACTGTTTGGAAGGGAGCATAAGTAGGAGCTGCACTCATCGCTTCATTTTGTTTATAAATACCTACCACTTGAAAAGCATAGCCGCCTACATTGACTGCCTGCCCAACAAGCTGCTGTATGCCATGCGAGACAAGCTCTTTTGCATACTGATCGGGCAGCACCACAACCTTCCGTTGTCGTGCATTATCAATAGCATTGATGAACCTTCCATAGCGCATAACAATCTTATTGATATGCTGTTCGCTTGGATAGACGCCCATCAAAGTGATGGTTGTGCTATTATCTTTATAAGCCATATTGAGCGGTCCTTCCGACACTTGTGATCCCATCTCATCAATATTTTGTGCAAAATGACGTTGGGTCAGAACAAAATCCTTATCGTTTAATTGCACACTACGTCCTTCTTTAAATCCCTTATAGGCTTTAGAAGTCTCTCCACCAGATACCTCCATCGAGTTAGCCAAAAACTGATTGGTGTTTTGTTCGGTGGCATGAATGAGTCCATTTCCTGCACCCAAAAGGAAGATGAGCATAAAAATACCCCACGCCACGGCAAAACCTGTGAGCGCAGTGCGCAACTTATTACGCTTTGCTGTAGACCAAATTTCGAATAGGATATCTCTCATAACTTGCTATTTATTACTCCCATGCGCATGAATGACATGGCAAATGAGCCGATGAGCCTTCATAAATCATGCCTCATACGAATGTCCTTACCCAATAGTGACAACGCATATTGCAAGATTTGGAGCCTTTTTCATTTCATCATACCATTGATACCAAAGGGTGAAGCATCGTGATTGCAGTTCTCTTCAATGCGCCCTATGATGCCATCTTTGATATGAATAATCTTATTGGTTTCGTTGGCAACACCACTTTCATGCGTCACCACGACTATAGTCTTATGCTCTTCGGCATTGAGTTGCTTGAGCAACTGCATCACCTCAACCGACGTTTTACTATCCAGTGCACCCGTAGGTTCATCGGCAAGGATGAGCTTCGGTTGCGTAATCAAGGCGCGCGCGATGGCCACACGCTGTCGTTGTCCACCCGACATTTCATTAGGATAATGCTCTGCCCATGGCAGAAGTCCCATCTTCTCAAGATATTCCATGGCCAACTGCCTACGCTTTCGCCGTCCCACCCCTTGATAGAACAGCGGCAATTCAACATTTTCCACAGCCGTTTTAAATCCGATAAGGTTGAAACTCTGAAAGATAAAACCAATCATTTTATTGCGATAATGCGCAGCTTTTGTTTCAGAAAGATTGCGTATGAGCGTGCCACCGAGCACATACTCTCCACAATCATAGTTATCAAGGATACCTAAAATGTTGAGTAAAGTCGACTTACCCGAGCCCGAAGACCCCATGATAGAAACGAATTCACCATCAGCAATGTCGAGGTTTATGCCTTTCAGTACATGTAAAGGTTGTGCACCTTGATAGGTTTTGTGGATGTTTTTTAAATGTATCATACGATTGTTTGACTCCAAAGTTAAACAGAATATTCCACAATCTATAATTTCTTACACCTCAAAACTTATATTTTTTTTATTTTTAAGGTTGCGTCACAATAATCTATCACTGCAGGACGATGTGTAATAAAGATAATGGTCTTGGTATGATCAGAGAGGATATTTGTCAACAACTGCTTTTCTGTTACGGGATCTAATGCACTCGTTGCCTCATCAAAAAGCATGATAGCACGATCTCTGAGCAGGCTTCGAGCGATAGCTATGCGCTGTGCTTGACCTTCACTAAGTCCACCTCCTTGCTCCGAACAAAGGGTATCGAGCCCCAAGGGCAGCAATTTCACAAAGTCAGCACAACTGGTATGCAAGGCATTATACATCTCTTCGTCGGTAGCATCGAGTTTACCCAAACGCAAATTTTCGCGTATCGTGCCACTCAACAGCGTGTTACCTTGTGGCACATAGACAAAATTACAGCGGTGTCGCGGTGTGAGAACCTCATTATGTCGCCCATCATAAATCTCAACCTTTCCCTCTTGTGGCGACAAGAGCGCCAGCAACATCCGAACGAGCGTTGTCTTTCCGGCTCCCGTTTCGCCCAAGATAGCAGTACAACTGCCGGGTTTAAAGTCGAATGAGAGTTGATTAATCACCTTCTCTGTACCATCGGCATAGGTATAACCAATAGCATTCAACCGAATACCACATGGCATTTTCATATAAATAGGTGCACCCTGCTCTTCCAAGGGTTCCTCTTCGAGTTCCATCAACCGCTCTGCAGCGGTGAAAACACTGACAAATGCAGGAAAGAGCTTCGTTAAATTGCGCGCTGGTCCTTGAATCTTATTCACCAATTGCAAGAAAGCTGTCATCCCACCAAAAGTCAAAGTGTGATCCAACATGCGCAAAGCTGCCCACAAAAAAGCTATCAAATAGCCCACAGCAAAGCCCAAATTCACGATGACATTGCTAAAGACACTGAACTTTGTTCGCCGCACAACGTGGTGGCGCAGCTCACTTTGTATATCCTCTAAGCGTTCAACCATTGTGCGATTGCGTTCCAGAGTCTTAATCAACATGCGATGTTGCAGTGTTTCTTGCAGCACGCTTTGCACCTTACTGTCACTATCTCTCACTTGTCGAGTGAGCCTGCGCATCTGTCCAACATAAAGCTTACTGAAGAGCAAAAACAATGGAAAAATGGCAATAACTATGATGGAGAGCAACTTATCCATCGAGAAAAGATAACAAAAAGCACCAATAAACAATGCCAGAACAGACAAGGTATTGGGAATAACTTCAGTTAAGAAAGTCACCACATTATTCACATCAAACTCCAAACGATTGAGCACATCGGCAGAGTGATGATGCTCCCTACCCTGCCAAACAGCTTTCAACAGCCGGTCGAGCATACGTTGCTGCATCCGATTTTGCGCTTGAATGCCCAAAATGTTGCGCACCCATACGCCAGCAATGTTCAGCGAAAAGTCGAGTAATATCAAGGCTGCCATCAGCCCCACCGCACCATAAATGCTGCCAGGAAGTGTGCCTGAGGCCACGTCAATCGCATGTTTGATGGCCCACACCTGTGCCAAATTCACTACAACTCCCAACAAACCAATGAGCGCATTGAGCACCGCCTGCAACTGGTTGCCACGCCAAGCATGCCACAACCATTTCATAATGGTACGTGCATCGTACTTGAAATCAGGAATCTTTAATAATGTCTTTATTCGCATGCCTTCATCGTTGATCTACACCCCACATCAATTTTTCACGCAACGTGGTAAAGAAACTTTGCCCTTGCAGCTTCACCACCTTCACCACATGCTGTGCCTTGGTAATCGAAAGCTGCACACCATCAGCCATTTTCATGCTGCGTCCATCAATGGCTACTAAGAAACTATGCGACCGCGACTCCACTTCTAAATCAATCTTGCTGCTATCATTGATGACGATGGGACGCAGATTGAGACTATGGGGTGCCACAGGCGTCAGGCAAAGGCTACCGCTCTGGGGCACAATGATGGGGCCTCCATTCGACAAGCTGTAGGCCGTGCTGCCCGTGGGGGTTGCGACAATCAAACCATCGGCTTGATATTCTCCCAACAACGCGCCATCAACACGTGCCGAAATGCGTATCATAGCGGCCGTATCGCGCTTCAAAATGGCAATATCATTCAGTGCAAATGGGTTCCACTCACCCAACGAACAGGTGGCATGAAGCTGAATCACAGTGTGGTTTTCAAGGGTGTAATGGCCTGCAAGCACCTCTGACAACATCGGCAAAAACTGCTCAGGATGCACATCAGCCAAGAAACCTAAACGCCCCATATTCACCCCAATGATAGGGATTTCGCGTGCACCAATGCGATTTACAGCACGCAGAAAGGTGCCATCACCACCCATTGAGAGTACAAAATCGACCTGTTCCAATGTCTCTGGCTCAATAAAAAGCTGTGCATGGTGCGCTGCTAAAAAACTCATGGCTTGCTTGAGATAGGGGGCAATTGCCTCACTTCGATATTCATTGCCTAAGAAAGCAAATGTTAGTTGCCGTTGCATGGATAGAAATGCTTTGCTAAATCAATTTTTATTATTATATTTGCAAATATAAACAAAATATTAAAGATAATGGCAAAAGTATATGAGTTTTTAGCCGATGGCTTCGAAGAAATAGAAGCATTGGCTGCTGTTGACATCCTGCGTCGCGGCGGTGTAGAGGTAAAAACCGTTAGTCTCACTGGTCAGTTAGAAGTAACAGGTTCACATGGCATAACTATTTTGGCCGACCTTCGTTTTGAAGAGGCGGGACATTTCGACGATGCCGACATGCTCTTGCTGCCAGGTGGTCTGCCAGGTACGACACATTTAAAAGAGCACGAAGGCCTGAAAACACTACTCAAATGCCACCATCAAGCTGCGAAGCGTATAGGAGCCATCTGTGCTGCACCTTCAGTTTTAGCTGAATGTGGTATTCTCGATGGCAAGAAAGCGACGTGTAGTCCAGGGTTTGAACGCTATTTCAATACGTCAACCACCTACACCGGCACACTGTTTCAAGAGGATGGCAATGTCATCACGGGCGAAGGTCCGGCAGCTACCCTACCCTATGCTTATCAAATTTTAAGTTATTTCGTTGACAAGTCTGCTGTGAAACAGCTGCAGGATGGCATGCAATATACCCACTTGCTAAGCCAAAAATAAACCAACGGCCTGGCCTTTGTGGGCGGGCAAACAAAGATAAAACAGCAAAGCATAAGGCACACGTCACACAAAAGCATAGCCATTGGTTGATAAAAGCATGGAAATTGAGCCACAATAGCCATGCTTTTACCGCCTAAAAGCATAGCTTTTGCAAGACATGGTGCCGCTAACGTTATTATGGACTATATCATTATCGTCGCTGGTGGCAAAGGCATGCGCATGGGAGCCGATATTCCCAAGCAGTTTCTTTTGCTCGGGGGGAGACCCATTCTCATGCGCACCATGGAGCAGTTCTACAACTATTCGGCAGACTTACAGCTGATTGTGGTGCTCCCCAAAGCACAACAGCACCATTGGAAACAACTGTGTAACGATTACAATTTCACCATTCCGCATCATATTGTCGATGGAGGACAGACCCGTTTCGACTCGTGTAAGCATGGGTTAGCCGCTATTCCCGCAGGCGAAAGCGGCGTGGTGGGCATCCACGATGGCGTGCGTCCGTTCGTTACACCCGACCTCATTGACCGCTGTTTCACAGCCGCCCGCGAGCATGCAGCTGCACTACCGGCACTTCTCCCCCACGACTCGCTCTGCCATGTGGGGCAGAATGGCGAGGCACGGCATGTGCCACGCGAGCAATACCGCTTGGCGCAAACCCCACAAGTGTTTGACATCGCCCTTCTTCGGCGCGCCTATCAACAGCCCTTCCAAGACCATTTCACCGACGATGCATCGGTAGTTGAAGCCTTGGGAGAGCCAATAACCTTGGTAGAGGGAACGCGAGAGAACATCAAAATCACGACCCCCTTTGATTTAAAAGTGGCTGAAACCCTGCTGTAACTATGCCCGACATTCTCGAACAAGACATCATGTATCTGCCCGGAGTGGGACCCAAACGCAAAGAAATTTTGGCGAAAGAGCTCCAAATCAACACGTGGGGTAACCTCTTAGAATACTATCCTTATAAATATGTGGATAGAAGTAAGGTTTACACCATCAACGAGTTGAACGGCAATATGCCTTTTGTGCAACTCAAAGGTAAGATACTCAGTTTCGAGGAGTTTGCCACAACGCCACGCAAAAAGCGCTTGGTGGCACATTTCAGCGATGGGCATGGCGTGGTCGACTTGGTGTGGTTTCGTGGCGTTCAATATGTCAGCAAGACCTATAAGTTAGGCGTTGAATATATTGTTTTTGGCAAACCATCGGTCTATGGTGGCCGTTTTCAGTTTGCACATCCCGAAATGGAGGAGGCAACCGCCTTGCAACTCAACGAGATGGGCATGCAACCTTATTATATGACTACGGAGCGAATGAAGAACGGGGGCATCACAAGTCGGGCCATAGAGAAGCTCACCAAGACGCTCATTGCAAGGCTTCCGCAAGGCTGTTTATCCGAGACTCTACCACCATTCATCACGCAACCACTGCATCTTCTTTCTCGCGAAGCAGCCTTTCATGGCATTCACTACCCCCACTCTTTGGACGAATTGCAGCGCGCACAAGTGCGATTGAAGTTTGAAGAGCTTTTCTATGTGCAGCTTAATATCTTGCGCTATGCGCACGACCGCCGGCAAAAATATAGGGGATACCGCTTCCATCAGGTGGGACAAGTGTTTCATCAGTTCTACAAAAACAACTTGCCCTTTGCCCTGACGGGTGCGCAAAAGCGCGTCATGCACGAGATAAGAGCTGACATGGATAGTGGGAAACAGATGAACCGACTGCTGCAAGGCGATGTGGGCTCGGGCAAAACACTGGTTGCTTTGATGACAATGTTGATTGCTATTGGTAACGGTTTTCAGGCCTGCATCATGGCTCCTACTGAAATTTTAGCCGAGCAACATTTTGCCACCATCAAGGAATTTCTACACGATATGCCCGTAGAAGTGGCATTGTTGACAGGCATCGTAAAAGGAAAACGCCGCCAAAACCTGCTCGAACGCTTAGCCAAAGGCGAAATAAATATTCTCGTTGGCACCCACGCTGTCATCGAAGACACCGTGCAATTTGCACACCTTGGCTTGGCTGTTGTCGACGAACAACATCGCTTTGGTGTGGCACAACGTGCACGATTGTGGGCTAAAAGCGAACAACCACCCCACATTCTCGTGATGACAGCAACTCCCATTCCGCGCACCTTAGCCATGACCATCTATGGCGATTTGGACGTAAGTGTGATTGATGAGCTGCCTCCTGGCCGCAAACCTATTGAGACACTTCACAAATATGACACCCAAATCACGAGTCTGTATCAAGGCATACGTCAGCAGATTGAACAGGGAAGGCAGGTCTATGTGGTATTCCCGCTCATCAAAGAGAATGAGAAAAACGATTTAAAAGATTTAGAAAAAGGTTATGAAAGCCTCTGTGAAATCTTTCCACAATATGCCATTAGCAAAGTGCATGGCAAACTGAAACCAGCAGAAAAGGAAGAGGAAATGCGCAAATTTGTGCAGGGCGAGACCCAAATCTTAGTAGCAACAACAGTAATAGAAGTGGGAGTCAACGTGCCCAATGCATCGGTAATGGTCATCATGGATGCTCAACGGTTTGGCCTTTCGCAGCTTCATCAATTGCGTGGGCGCGTGGGACGTGGCGCCAAACAATCCTATTGCATTCTCGTCACAGGCTATAAACTCAGCGAAGAGACTCGTAAACGCATTGACATTATGTGCGAAACCAACGATGGTTTCCGCATTGCCGAAGCCGATTTAAAGCTGCGTGGTCCCGGCGACCTTGAGGGAACACAACAAAGTGGTATTGCCTTTGACCTGAAGATTGCCGACATTGCACGCGATGGACAATTGGTGCAAATGGCACGAGAGGTGGCACAAAAGATTATAGAAAGCGACCCCTTAGGTGAAAATCCTGCACACCAGATGCTGTGGCAACGTCTAAAAGCCTTGCGTAAAACCAACATCAACTGGGCGGCTATCTCTTAAAAACACACCTCGTAAACAACCAAAAGCTATCCAAAACAGGCAAATGGCGTTTCTAAAACTTACCTAAAATAGGTTAACAATAAGGGCATGTGCTATTTTTTTTACTAACTTTGCTTCGCTTTTCATTAGAAAACAGGTCTGTATTTAGGCCTTACCCGATGCTTTCTTGATGCACTTTGCTTTCATCTTGTTCGGGTCTGAATCTAAAAACTGGTATATGAGTTTTAAAAAGAGCATTCAAAAGATTACAATAATTGCATCATTCGTTTGTGCAATTCTTCCTGCACATGCACAGGACTTATTAGCACGTCAGGCACCTATTGATAGGAAAATGAAGGCTGTCGATACACTCACACTGAGAAGTATCATAGAGAAAGAGCAAGAACAATCACCCGCTTCTGAACTTTATCAAGAGTGGGACAATCGCTATGCACACAAAAGAACTGAGATGCCTGACACCTTTAAGATTGACTTGCGCCATTTTTGCATGCCTACTCCCAGCCGTGTGGTGACCAGTAATTTTGGTAACCGCTGGGGAAGACCTCACAAAGGATTAGACATCAAGGTGTATATTGGCGACACTATTCGTGCTGCATTCAGTGGCAAAGTGCGCATCGTACGCTATGAGGCAGGTGGCTATGGCAAATATATCGTCATCAGACATCCCAATGGTTTGGAGACCATTTACGGACATCTTTCAGAGCAATTGGTGAGCGAAAACCAATCGGTAAGAGCTGGAGAAGTGATTGGTTTGGGTGGAAACACAGGGCGAAGCACTGGTTCTCACCTGCACTTCGAGACACGATTGTGTGGTGTGGCACTCAATCCTGCGCTGATGTTCGACTTCAGAAACCAAGATGTCACGGGCGATTACTATGTATATAACGTGAACACCTACAATGAAGAATCAGTTGAAGCAACACGTCTTCGCGGAAAAGTGGGCAATGGTGGCTACACACGTGATTTAGTACAGAATGGCGAACTCGGTAGCTACCAGAACAAGACGCACGCAAGTAATGACGAGTTGCTCTATCACAAGGTGAAGAATGGCGAGACACTTGCGTCAATAGCTAAACTCAGAGGGGTAACCATAGAAAAGATTTGCAGCCTCAACCACCTCAGTGCTAACGCTAAGGTACGCCCAGGAATGATTTTAAGATACTCATAATTTGGTTTCTAAAATATTATTAGGAATTTAAATAGTTCGTTGGTCGCGAGCGTAGAGGTTACGCTTGCGACCTTTTTCTTTCAACTCTAACGGCAATATTCCAAACCATCATCGCCACATAAAGCATCATCCTTCGGCACATGCGCAAGATTATTCATATCGACATGGATGCCTTTTTCGCCAGCGTAGAGCAACGCGACCATCCCGAACTGCGAGGAAAACCCATTGCAGTTGGCTATGATGGTGTACGCGGTGTGGTGTCAACAGCCAGCTATGAAGCAAGAAAATATGGTGTGCGTTCAGCTATGTCAATGCAAATAGCCAAACGCATATGTAAGGATTTGATAGTCATTCCAGGACGCTATGATCGTTATAAAGAGGTGTCATTAGCCATCCATTCTATCTTTCATGACTACACAGATTTAGTAGAACCTATCTCGCTTGACGAAGCATTCTTAGACGTAACGCACAACAAAAAAGATATACCATTTGCTTCCGAAATAGCTAAAGAGATCAAACAGCGCATCAAAAAGGAACTGCATCTCACCGCGTCAGCAGGTATCTCCTACAACAAACTATTGGCTAAAATCGCATCTGATTTTCACAAGCCCGATGGCTTATACATCATCCGACCTCATCAGGCACTCGACTTTATCGCACAGCTACCTGTGGAAGACCTATGGGGCGTGGGACCAAAGACCGCACAAAAGATGCACAAAATGGGCATCTTCAACGGCGAGCAACTGCGACAATGCTCAGAAAACCATCTCAAAGCCGTCTTCGGAAAAATAGGTCCTGCATTTTACAACTATGCTCGAGGCATCGACGAACGCCCCGTAGTAACCAACTATGCGCGCAAATCTGTGGGCTGCGAACGCACCTTTTTAGAAGATCTCAGCCTACCATCGGCCATCTTAATTGAGCTCTATCACTTGGTTGTGGAGCTTACCGAACGCTTAGAGAAAAGCAAATTTGTGGGCAAGACTGTGACCTTGAAAATAAAATTCAATGATTTTCAACAAATCACACGTAGTATCACCACCCACAAAAGGTTGCGAACGAAAAATGATATCCTACCTTTAGCCAAACAATTGCTACAACAAATACACTACAGCAACATACACCCTATCCGTCTGATGGGCTTGACCGTATCAAATTCGGTGACCGAAGATGGCAACATCAAATCGGAATGGGTGCAATTAGAATTTGGCTTTCTCTCTACAAGAAACAAGTACAGGTGAATGTAATCAAGCATAAAATTCACGCTGTCTTGATAAAGTCGAGTGCAATCAATGGCACGAAGCATTCTTTCTGCATCCACCTAACCCGCTTCTACAAGCTACAATAAAAAGCAATCAAACGCCTTTTATTGTAGCTAAGAGCTTGTATCCCCTTTTATAGAAAGGCTATAGTGAGGCCTGCCATCACGATACTCACCATCGACATGAGCTTGATGAGAATGTTAAGACTTGGCCCTGCAGTGTCTTTAAAGGGGTCACCAACGGTATCACCCACAATAGTCGCTTTGTGACAGGATGAACCTTTGCCACCGAAGTGCCCCTCTTCAACCATTTTTTTTGCATTATCCCATGCGCCACCAGCGTTAGCCATGAACACAGCTAAGGTGAACCCGGTGGATAAACTGCCGGCCAACAGTCCCAAAATGCCAGCCACACCAAGCAATATGCCCACCACAATGGGGATGGCAATAGCGAGCAAACCAGGTACAATCATCTCGGCTTGTGCACTGCGGGTGGATATTTCTACGCAACGTCCATAATCGGGTTCTGCTTCATACGACAAAATACCTTTGATTTCTTTGAACTGCCTCCTCACCTCTTCAACCATAGATTGTGCAGCACGCCCCACAGCACCCATGGTCAAACCACAGAAGAGAAAGGCCGCCATTGCGCCGATAAACACGCCGATGAGCACGCGCGGATTCATGAGATTAACTTGAAAATAGGCCATGAAGTCGGGCATAGTGGCCGTGTGGGGATCGAAGGTTTGCCCAGCCATATCGATAAAGGTTTGTCCCTTCTCCACCGCACGCACCATAGCAATTTTGATTTCTTCAATATACGATGCCAACAAGGCTAAGGCAGTGAGTGCCGCACTACCGATGGCAAAGCCTTTTCCTGTGGCGGCAGTAGTGTTGCCTAAGGCATCCAAAGCATCTGTGCGATGACGCACTTCTTCGCCCAAACCGCTCATCTCAGCATTGCCGCCGGCGTTGTCAGCAATCGGCCCATAGGCGTCGGTTGCCAAGGTAATGCCAAGCGTTGAGAGCATGCCCACGGCGGCAATGCCGATGCCATAGAGGCCGGTAGCGATAGCGTCGGCACGCATATCTAAATTAAATCCGTTGGCAAAAAGATAGCTCAGCATGATGGCTACGGCAATAACAAGCACGGGAATGCAGGTGGAAATCATGCCTGTGCCCAAACCTTTGATGAGCACTGTGGCAGCACCTGTCTGACTGGCTTCAGCAATACGCTGGGTAGGGCGATAGCTTTGTGAGGTGTAATATTCGGTAGCTTGCCCTATGATGACACCTGCGACTAAACCAGTCAGAACTGAAAACGACAGTCCCAGCCAGTTATTCATGCCCAACAGATAGAGGATGGCGAACGAGGCTACGGCGATAAGTGCTGCACTGACATTGGTTCCGACGCCCAAAGCATGCAACAGCTGCTTCATGGTAGCGCCTTCTTTGGTGCGCACCAAGAAGATACCGATGAGCGAAAGGAAGATGCCCACGGCGGCAATGAGCATCGGTGCAATGACGGCACGCAGCTGAAGGTCGGGCGATAGCGCGAAGGCCGTGGCACCCAAAGCCGCAGTTGAAAGGATGCTACCACAATAACTCTCATAGAGATCGGCTCCCATACCAGCCACATCGCCCACATTGTCACCCACATTGTCGGCGATGGTGGCAGGATTACGCGGATCGTCTTCGGGAATATCGGTTTCCACCTTACCCACCAAGTCAGCCCCCACGTCGGCCGCTTTGGTATAGATGCCGCCGCCAACACGTGCAAATAGCGCCTGCGTCGATGCGCCCATACCAAAGGTGAGCATCGTGGTGGTGATGGTTACAAGTGCCAAAGGCGAGTCAGCATAGACTGCATTGAGGATGAAAAACCACAGCGCAATGTCCAACAAACCTAAGCCTACCACCACGAGTCCCATGACAGCACCGCTGCGAAAAGCCACCTTCAGCCCCTGATCTAAGCCTTTGCGCGCGGCATTGGCTGTGCGAGCCGAAGCATAGGTAGCGGTCTTCATGCCAAAGAAGCCTGCCAAAGCCGAGAAGAAACCGCCGGTGAGGAAAGCCACAGGCACCCAAGGATTTTGTATTTTCAAGTAATAAGCCATGAAAGCAAAGAGCAAAGCGAGCACTATAAACACTGCACCCACCACCTTATACTGCTGCTTGAGATAGGCCATCGCACCCTTTCTGACATGCGAAGCAATCTCAATCATGCGGTCATTACCCTCTTCTTCTTTCATCATTTGGCGGAAGAAGTACCACGCCATACACAGGCTTGTCACAGATGCTATCGGCACAAGCCAAAAAACGGATGGAATCGTCATTGTTAAATCTTTGTTTTAAGGTTCGTTATTTGTTTGTTAGTGCCACGAAATTATCAAATTAATCGTTAGCTTGTTTTGTTTTTAGATAGTTTAACGCAAATGTTTCATCAGAAGACTTGTAGACGATAACCCGATTTGCAGAATGGTTAGCATAACCTTATGCTTCCGCCAACCGAAACAGGGAATGGCTGGCATAACCTTATGCTTTCACCAACCGAAACAAGGAACAGCTGGCATAACCTTATGCTTTTCTCAACCGAAACAAGGAATAGCAGGCATAACCTTATGCTCCCGCCAACCGAAACAGGGAACAGCTGGCATAACCTTATGCTTTTCTCAACCGGAACAAGGAACGCTGGCATAACCTTATGCTTGCGCCAACCGAAACAAGGAACAGCAGGCATAACCTTATGCTTGCGCCAACCAAAACAGGGATATTCGGCTAACAGATGTAGGCTTCGAGCGTCTTTTGCAGTTTTTCCTGCCACGTTCCTTCAATCGTGAAGCCCAGACTTTGTAGCTTTTCGGTGTTAAAAGTGGCTAAGGTGATGGGCGTTCCACCTTGCTTTTCAATTGCCGATGCTTCGGCCATCACCACGCGTTTTCCACCCAACGCAGCCAAGGTGTCGGCCAACTGGCGGATGGTGAACACCGAGTTGGGGTCGGCCACGTTATAGGCTGCTGCGCGTTCGCCCTTCAACAGCACATAGAGCAGGGCGCGAACGGCGTCGACCACGTAGCACCAAGAGCGCAACTGCCGCCCCGAGCTCTTTAAAATCAGGTCGTTGCCTGCCGCAATGTTGCGTAGGAATTGGGCGTAGACGCGGTTGTCGTGCTCGGTGAAACGCGGTCCATAAACATGGCAGAGGCGTGCGATAACCACGTCGGCTTGGTGCTCTGCAGCATAAGCCACACACAAGGTTTCGGCCGCACGTTTGGCCGAAGGATAGCATGCGCGTGGCGTGGCGCAGTCCACATAGCCACTATCGTGCTCAGAGAAGTTTCCCTCGCCCTCACCATAAATCTCGCCCGTCGACACGTAGAGAAAGCGTTGCATGCCGTGAAGCAGCCCATAGTCCAACAGGTTTCTCACGCCTTCGAAGTTCGAAAGCATCACCTCCACAGGCTGAGTGGCAAAACTTTTTGGATTGGCACTGCTGGCTGCATCAATGATGTAATCAAACAACTGTGCACCCTGAATGGGTCGACACACATCCATCTGCACGAAATGGAACCGTGGGTTGTCTACATAAGCAGCAAACCATGCCGCAGCTCGCTTGGCATTCCGTCCCGCTGCATACACCTCAACGGGCACGGGCAAGGCCAATAATGCTTCGACAAGGGCAGCTCCAACCAAGCCCGTTGCACCGGCCACCAACACCGATTTGCCCGCTAATTGTGCCCAGGACAGCGGTTCCTGCGCTATGGCCTGTAAGTCTTCCGCATAGCTATTCATTTCAACCATGTGTCTTTCTGCGTGTGCATCAGCGCCTTTAAAATCTCCAAATCCTCAACAGTCGTAATCTTAATGTTGCGCTCCGAGCCCGGAATGATAAACATCTTATGCCCACCCAGTTCGGCCATCAACGTGCATGTGGCCACCGAATTGGTGATGCCGCGTTGCTTGGCGGCCTCGTGTGCAGCAAGAAGCTCGCCCAAAGGGAAGGTGTGTGGCGTTTGGGTGCGAATGAGTTTATCGCGCGGAATACTTTTTTCGGCGTTGAAACCATCATCGCTCACCAAGATAGCCTCCCGACATTGAATGCCTGTGATGGCGTTGCCGAAGCGTTTACACGTAGCAATGTTCGACGAGATGATGTCTTGCGACACCAATGGGCGCACACCATCGTGCACCAAAATGAGGTCGTCGTCGTTGCATCCCTCAGCCTTCAGCCCATAGATGCCGTTGTGAATCGACTCCATCCCCGTCTCGCCACCTTTGAAAATCCACCGCAGTTTGGTGATCGAAAACTGGTTGGCATACGAGCGCAACACCGTTTCCCAGCCTTCCAAACACACCACTGCAATAGCTTCAATGTCGGGATGGCGCTCAAAAGCCTTCATCGTGTGCACAATAATCGGGCAATCATCCACATGGATAAATTGTTTGGGAATCTCTTGTCCCATGCGGTTCCCACTTCCGCCGGCAATTAATAATGCATAATTCATGTTACTTTATTTGATGTTTTACTTCTTCGAACGACTTGCGCTCATTCAAATTAAAATAGGCTTTGGCATGTTTGGCCACACGTTCAGCCTCGGGTGGCAACTGCATGTAGTCGCCGAAATAGTGGCGCAGATAAGCGTCTGTGCATTGGGGCAGCGCCACTTGCAGCCCTTCAAACGCGCCCATAACCTGCGTTTCAACCCATGATTTGGGAAAGATTTCACGCGCCCCATACGAACCCGCATACACCACCACACGCTCACCACGGTCGAAAGCATAGCTGCTGCTGATGGCGTTCATCTGCTTAAGCAACCGTTGTCGATAGCCTTTCCGCCACAGAAAACCTATTGTCTTGTAGCAAAACTGCCCCCATTGCTGTGGCTGAGCCAACAACCCTAAGTATTTTGCAAACGAATAGCGGTGACTGATAGCACTTAATCGATTCTTTAACCGCTGATAACGGCGCAGCAACTGCAAGGCCTCCGTGTCATCATCGGGCGCACCGTCCACGGGGAAAATGTCGATATACAGCCCCGTCAGGCACGGAATTTCGGCAAACTCGACGAGTGTCGTGTGCGCATTGCACAACTTAAGCGAAGGTAGCGGATAGGCATCATCGCTTTCAGGCCCTATCAACTCATAGTCCTCCACAGGCTGCTCATGCCACAATTCTCTGAACCTTTCGTAGTCGGGACGCGGCATGCACACGTCAATATCGTCATCCCAAGGTATCATTCCCTGATGGCGTACGGCACCAATAGCCGTCCCACCCGCACAAAAATAACGCAACTGATGACGCGTACAAAACGAGATGAAAGTGGAAAACACCTCCACAAGTATGCCATTCCAGCGTGGCTGCTCTTGCTTTGTTACTTCTTGCATAGCTGCAAACTTACATAATTTTCTTGATATGCACGAGACTTTCCTGCCGAAAATCTGCATTCTATACTTGAAAACAGCTTATACGGAAGTTATAGTATCTGAATTTCACCACGGATTCCTTCCATCACAATTAAAACCTTTTGTTCTGAAGTGAAAATTCGTTTCGTATTACGACGGATATCCTTTAACATGGATTCTGAGGTCCTCTGCTGAGAACCTGCTGAAAGATTCTTTTTTGTTGTCATTGTGCAAATATACTTTTTTATTAATATAATTCATACTAAACCCCAAACTTAATTGAGGTCCCAGTTGTGCACTTTCGTTTGACAACGTACACAAAAAGAAGAGGTCTAAAGCAATTCGTTTTAGACCCCTTTTCTTATGTCTTATAGATACCTTCGAGAGTATCTTTTATTTGTAATTATCTTAGCTTGCAACCTTTAAATGCGTAGAAAGCAATGTAAATGAAGCAAGGAAGACAAAGCCAATAAGCGTTTTGTGCGCCGAAAAGATCTTTAAACCAACCGAAAAGAACAGTTAGAATAGCACCTCCGAACAAGCCCATTGTTAGAAGAGAAGAACCTGTTTTGGTGAACTTTCCAAGATCTTTCATTGCCAAAGGCCACAGTGCAGGCCACATTAACGAGCAACCTAGAGCCACAATACCAATGCTATAGATACTTAAATGTGCAGGAAGAGTAGCCACACATATGGTTCCTATGAGTGCAACGATAGCGCAAATTTTAAGCGCAGTGTTTTGACTTAGATACTTAGGAATGAGCAATACGCCCGAAATATAGCCAATACTCATTGCAATAGGGGTAATCCATGAGTAGTTTTCAGCCGCTGCAAGTCCTAGTGTTTTAGCATAGTCGATAACTGAACCCAATGCAATTGTTTCTACACCAACGTAGAAGAAAATAGCAATACTACCTAATACAAGGTGTGGGAACTGCAAAATAGAAGTCTTGCTGTTAGCATATTGTGCCACTTCTTGTGATTCTTCTTCGTTTGAATCGTCTTCTCCTGTAGCCTTAATTTCAGGTAATGGAGAAACAAGAGCAATCAAACCAAGAAGCAAGAACAATCCGCTTAGAATATAGAAAGGAACATCTAATTGTGTAACTTTGATGTCGAGAGTACTTCCAAGCACTGCTGCAATGAACAAAGGAGATATTGGCCATGCCAATTTATTAAGTATTCCGATGATGCTTATGCGCTTTGCTGCACTCTCAATAGGACCTAATATGGTGATATAAGGGTTAATTGCTGCTTGCAAAAAGGTGTTACCAATACCGCCTAAGAATGATGCTGTAAGGAAAAGAGGATAGCTTTCTTGCTTTGCAGAAACCACAAAGATGAGGAAACTAACAGCGTAAATAGCATACGAAAAGGCAATTGTTTTCTTGTAACCAATGGCCTTTATAAGTTGACCTGCTGGGTAACCGAACAGCACAAAAGGTATAAACATAGCTGCAATGATGGCGTATGCTCCTGCAAAAGACACTTCTAACGATTGGTTTAGGATAGGAATTAAGATTCCATTTACACTTGCTGCGAAGCCTCCTGAGAAGAACATCAATCCCAAAATGGCAAGGGGTAGGATGTAATTTTTATTTTCTTTCATAAAATAGTATGTATTAATTAATTCTGATTCTTTTGAAATTTGTATTACAACTGGGACCTCAATTAAGTTTGGGGTTTTAGTATGAATTATATTGTACGTTGTCAAACAAAAGTACACAACTGCAAATGTAGTTATTTACTCTGATATTTCATTGTTTTATTACCTTAACTCCGCAGCATAAATTCTTGTGAGAAATCCAAGTGCCTGGGGAACAAAGTTCTCAAAACACTTTGATATGTCAGAATTTTCACCTATCTTGGTGCTGCAAACATAACAAGTAAGCAAAAAACTGACAGGACAAAGGTAGCAACTAAAAACGAGAATATCACTTCTTTCGGTGGAATTTACATCATTTCTTTGTGGCTTTTCATACTTCCCCATTGGTTTGGGTGGGGGATTTCATGCTTATGCAAGAACCAAGAACCCCAGGAAATCCCCATATCAATGGATAAATCCCCAAAATGTCACTTCAATATATAAAAGTACCTCACAAGGAATAATGCTGCGGAATTGAGGATAGATAGGATTTATACTGTATCTTTGCACCGCTAGAACCCGCCAAGCCTCTCAACGATGCTCAAATGAGTTTGCAAATGAGGGCAATGGAAAGTGCACTTTCACATTGCCG
>NZ_AZHT01000016.1 GCF_000599605.1 Prevotella sp. HJM029
TCGGGCGCGCCCGAAGCGGCTTTACATCCGTGCAACAAGTGTTCGGGCGCGCCCGAAGCCATTTTACATCGCTGCAACAGGTGTTCGGGCGCGCCCGAACACGTTTTACATCCGTGCAGCAACTTTTCTTCTGTCCGATATTGCATTTTGCAGTGCTGAATAGCTTTTTTGAAACTATTCGAAGGCCTTTTTAACCATTGCATTAAATGCTGAACTATCATACAAATATATCTTTTTAGTTGTACAATTAAAGTATAGACTATATGGAGTAGGTACTGTATAAGAGCCATAATCATCAGGATTATAATGTTTGGATGATGTCCAATAAGCCCCTATCGTTCCATAACCACCAACTACACTAAGTCCATTGCGCCCCCCTAATGCTGGAAGGAAGAAATAATCGCTCAAATTTGCAGGAACGCCTTCTTTTATCGAATATATACCATCCCACCCAGGAACAAGAGGATCCGGCAACGGAAGCCATGACCATTCTGAAAACATCACTCCATGATACGCACTTGAGAAGTTATTATGAGCCGCATCAGTGACAAATAGTGCTGGATTGTCGCGAATGATTGCTGCGCGCTTCTTGAGCCAAATGCCTTTAACAGCAATATTTTCTAAGTGCCCATTCAACTCCACAACCGAGGCGGGAAGTGTTACCATGTGTGCATCGCCTAACTCTGCATACCATGCTGCCTCCTCAGCATTGGGCACACCACTCGTTGGTTGGATATTCGTGTAAGCTTGTGACGGAAGAGTTAGGTTTGACGTGATGTCGGTCACCTCACCCGCCTTGCAAACCACACTTCCTAATGGCTTTTTGATGGTGGTTTCTACATTCGTCACTTTGTCTTTGATGGTGTAGGTGACGGTGAGGTCGTGCGTACCTGGGAGAACCACGAAGTAGCAGGCATTGGTTTCGAGACTTGTAGTGGTGTTGGTCAGTGGAAAGTTGTTGACTGTGGCATTGATATATTTAGAGCTCCAACTACCAGACAAATAACCTATCATACCAAGCACTCCTGTAGTAGGGAACATTAAAATATCACTGGATAAATAGGTGTCAGCCTCTATTCGAATATTAGTGAGTTCAATGTTGGCTCCCAAACTCGCATTCTCGCAGCGTGGGAGAAGGCAAAGGTAGCTTGATTTGTGGTCGAGTGTAAACTCAAACTTCCCATTGACTCGCTTAGCTACGCCTATACCACAATCACCCCATTTTCCCGCTTGACTAAAATCATTAACTCTGGTCTGGTTTTGTTCTGAAGCAATCATTGTTGCAGGGCCAATTACTATATTATAATCATCAGGATCATGTAATATACCCGTATCACCCGTATAATAATGGCCTACAGTGCCCATATCTATATCTGCGACATAGCTAACGGCGCAGTTGTCGTTATAATCGCCATCGTCACCAGGCAAGATGAACGTGGCACGGCGACCTTCGTCATACACCTCTGTGGAGATGCTTTGTTTCCACTCACCATTTTTATCTCTCACCCAAATTTTGTCGTCGTCGCTCCAATAGGCATCGGCACCATTGCCAATGGTGTGCTTGATGATAGTGCGCGTTTTGGCATTGGTTGTGCCATCTTCATTGACAACGGCGCGCGATGAGCCCTCTAACTTTGGCTTATCAATTTCAAAGTGCACGCCTTTCACTTCCTCTTTGCCTTGCTTGTCTTTGTTGCCATCGGTAAGGTTGTTATCCGAGCAAGCTGCCAGCAGGCCTGCGGCGAGGCAGAGCAGGGCGGCGTTGAAATATGTTTTGAGTTTCATTGTTGTTGTTCCTCCTTGTTATTCGTTACCCTCATTCGTTACGGTGGGCGCAGTTTGGTCTTCATCGTCCCATTCGCCCCATTCCATGTTGTTGCGCTTGGCATCGCCATAGGTTCCGCCTTGGCCAATGTGTTTGTGCTGACCGCTCACAGCCTGCAACAAATGCTCCATCTGCACGCTTACAATCTTGCTTTCGGGCTTCGCGTATGCCCGTTTCTTTGTCTGCTTCATCTCGTTAAAACTATTTTTATTAAACGTTATTCCATCCTTGTTTTGCACACACAATCCATTCATTTATGCACGCAAAAAAGGTGTGCATGAAGTTATGAAAAAACTTCGTGCACACCCTTTGTTTGCGAGTGTTTATGTTGTATATTACGCGCGCGTGACGGCTGTTTAAGAGCGGTCGCGCGAATGTGTGTGTGTGTGTGTGTGTGTGTGTGTGTGTGTGTGTGTGTTTATACAATTATTTGGCTCAACCAAATAATTGATGTTAAAAATCACACTGCTTGAAAAATTACTTTTCGCTTGCATACAAACACTTTCAGTTTAATTGGCGGCAAAGTTATAAACTTTTCGGGAGAAAGGCAAATGATAAATGGAAAATTGTCATTAGAATTGGAAATAGATGAAGGGCTGAATGGTGGAACTCTTCACCTGAATGACCATGTAGATGGCGACAGTGAGCAGCAGCGCATAGACCACCACATTGCAGCGGCGCAACAGTGAAATGAACCACTCCTGCCAAGTGTCGGGCAAGAAATGGGTGAGATAGCCAAAGGCCATGAAGGCCAACACATATTGATAGCCCGCACACACCTGCTGCCACAACTCGGCATGGAAGTTGAAGAAGATTTGCCGCAGCATGGTCCAGCCTGCCATGAATGTTTTTTGCCGGAAGAAAATCCACGTGAAGCACACAAAGTGAAAGGTGAGCACAATGGCTATCCACTTGCGCACGCCATGGGATTGAAAGCTGCGCCCATGACGCAACACCTCTTGACTGAAGAATTTATGCACGGCGAGTGCGAGGCCATGTGCCCCACCCCATGCCACAAAGTTGAGACTTGCGCCATGCCACAACCCACCCAAGAGCATTGTGATGACGAGATTGACATATTGACGCAGCTTGCCTTTGCGGTTGCCACCCAAGGAGATATAAATGTAGTCGCGAATCCATGTGGAGAGCGAGATGTGCCAGCGCCGCCAAAAGTCGGTGATGCTCACTGAGCGATAAGGGGCATTGAAGTTGATGGGGAAATGGAAACCCAGCAGCAAGGCTATGCCAATGGCCATGTCGCTATAGCCGCTGAAGTCGCAATAGATTTGCAGCGCGTAGCCATAAACGCCGAGCAAATTTTCTAATCCGCTATAGAGTGTGGGATTGTCAAAGATGCGATCGACAAAATTCAGACTGATATAATCGCTGATGACGGCCTTTTTAAACAACCCGATGAGAATGAAATAAACGCCACGCGCAAACATGTCGTTGGTGATGACGAGTGGGCGACGTATCTGTGGTGCGAAATCGGCTGCACGCACAATAGGCCCTGCTACTAATTGTGGAAAGAACGATACATAGAAAGCATAGTCGAGTAGATGGGGCAATGGTTTTAAATCGCCTCGATAGACATCAATGGTATAGCTCATACTTTGGAACGTGAAAAAGCTGATTCCCACTGGCAGGAAGATATCCCATGGTTGGAAATTGTGCTCCAACATCTGGCTCACCATGCCTGCGAAGAAGTTGGTGTATTTGAAATAGCCCAACAGTCCCAAATCAATGAGCAGACTCAGTGCCACCAAGGCTTTGCGCCAATGCCGTGCATGGTTTGTGCGTGTTGCATCGGCTGCAGATATATCGGCCAAGCGTTGAATGCCGCGCGCAATGAAGAAATCGCTCACGGTGACCAAAGCCAACAGCCAGAAATAAAGGCCGCTGCTCTTATAATAAAAATAATAGGAGAAGAGTGTCACAAACACCAGGCGCGCATTCAGCCGCTGTTGCAGTAACATATAGATGAACGAGAAGCCCAGAAAAAGAAACAGAAACAACCCGCTCGAGAAGATGAGCGGCTCTTGCGGATGATACGCAAGCAAATGGATCAAACGGTCTATCATTGCAATTCTAATGCCTTGCGGCGTTTATAGTTTTCAAATCCAGCCATGAATGAAGGGAACACTTTACCAGCCACCTGTTTGCCACCGCCAAAACTCAAATGCGTGTAGTCTTTATTGGCCAAATTGCGGTCGACAAGTCGTTTCATACTGTTTTCACCTCCCATGGCTTGATAGAGATTAAGAAAGCCCACGCCACAATCAGCAGCCAATTGTGCTTGCAACCCCACCAACTCTTTTACTTCCTTCATTGTAGCGATTCCGTCGGCTGTGCGTTGATCGCGATCGGGCACACTCACCACCAAGATGCTGGCCATGGGATAGGATGCTCGCAAGTGTTCAATGGCGTGCTTCATGCGTTTCATATAGCTTCGCATTAGTGGCATCGTATTGCCCTGCACAGCAGCATTGATGCCATAGTGTACCACGATAAGGTCGTATGGGCGCAAGCGAGCGAAAGCAGAGAGCGTGGGCTGCGGAATCTGCCCCAACTGTACACCCGACGAACCACGCATAGAGAAATTATCGAGGATGACACCTTTGTTTGATTCCAACGCCATACCAAAGAGTGTGGTGTGCGGTGTGACATCAGCAAAAGCATAACGCACACTGCGCATCAGGCCACGTGTCTCAATCATCTGTACCCCATCCGATGGCTGTGTCAGATGCACAGATGTAGGCTTATCATTGGCTTCTATGGTAACTCGAATGGGCTGTGGACTACGCAGAAACAATTGTGCACACTGCCATGAGGCTACATAAGGTAGCGCGCCCGAGCCTTGTGTGGTAACCTGTGCGCCCTCTGCGGGCACATAATAGCGCTGTGCAATACCCTGCCGCTGCTTGTCGAAGGGCTTTTTCACCACAGTAAACTCCTTCACGCCACGATATTGCTGCTTCACCGTGCGTCGGAAAGCCGACAAGGGTGTTCCACAGTCGACCCAGCCCACACCCGAACCGCCAAAGTGTTGTTGAAATAGCTCTCGCAGGTTGCTCGTCAGAATGTCACCTTCGATGAACGAATCGCCGAAATAGGCAATACGCACTGGGCGATTAAGCTGCTTTACCTCGCTGAGCTTAGCATAGAAAGCATCCATACCGCCCGCTTTACCAGCTGAAAAATCGGCAATCGGCTCTACACCTTTGGGCCATACTTCTTTAAAAGCCACAGCCTTGCCCTGCTTGTTCACGGCCATAAGAGGCTTAGGTATTTGGGGTACAGGCACCACATCAGGCTGATCGCTCATATGTTCGGGCAGCAACTGGCTTAAGATATTCACATGGCGCAATGCGGTGCTTCCAATGCTCAGCGGTGGCAGTTCATGCATCAACAGCAACCCAGCAGCCACCAATCCCGTCAGTGTAAAGGTTCTTACGGACTGATTCATTCGTTCTCTCTCTTTCTCTTATACAAAAAATAGTATGCACGTGTGCTATCCTGCTCAAAAGAAACTACCGAGCCCACACTTTGTCCAGTAGCCAAACTGCTTCTATCACCCAATGGATTTGTAAAAACGCAGTTTTTGCAGTCCTCTTTAATGGGTGGCAAAGGTAGAAAGAAATTCTGGAATTTGACACTCCTTTACCCCTTTGTTTTTTATTAAATTTTAGTGGTTATGGACAAGGAGCATTTTATTTTCGACACACAACAGATAGTCCCTGATTTAAAAGTTGTCGAATCGGCTGCATAAACCACCACCTTTCAACAGCAGTAGAGTAATTTGTGCATTCATTTATACCCTATTTTATCTAAGACCGGGCAGACCTGTTAGAAGAAGCCGCGATAAACCTCAACTGCAGCTGAGAGTTGCTGCAATTGTGTGTCTATACGTTCCATTTGGCAATCAAGTTGATCGCGCTCGCTATCCAACACGTCGAGATAAGTGGCACGATTGTTGAAATAGAGCTGTTGTGCAGCCGAAACGGCACGCTGCAACGCCGCATCCTGCTGCTGTTTCAGCTGAGCATAGTGCGCCAAATTCTGCAATTTGGCCTGCAACGTATGGGCTTCGCCACACGCTGTAAGCAAGGCCTTGTCGTAATTGTAGAGCGCTTCTATTTGCAAAGCATTAGCTTGGTCGAAATCGGCCTGAATGGCACGCCGATTGATGAGCGGTGCCGTGAAAGCCCCCAGCACACTGAAAGCCACCGACTCGGGCGTACGCACCAGATATTTTGGATTGAAAGCGTCTAAACCCAAGGCTGCCGAGAGATTGAGCGAGGGTAAAAAAGCTTTACGTGCCGCTTCGACATCCCATTTGGCTGCACGCAATTGGTGCTCAGCCTGCTGTACATCGGCGCGCTGCAGCAACAATTGCGTGGGTATAGTACGCACGATATTGGGCAACGAAAACTGCAAAAAGTTATCGGCATGGTGTACAATAGGTGCAGGGAAGCGCCCAAGAAGCAAGTTAAGATTGGTTTCAGTCTCTATCACGGCCTGCCGTAACAGCCATTCGTCTGCCTGCGCTTTAGCCAGTTCTGCCTCGAACTTATCCACACCCAACTGCGTTTCTGCATCAGCCTCTTTCTGTATGCGCGCCAGCTTAACAGCTTTTTGCTGCAGGGCAATATATTGCGCCACTACAGCCAACTTGCTGTCTAAGGCTAAAAGTGTATAGTAGTTTTCAGCCACATCGGCCACCAATTGTCCACGCAACGCCCGCTGTCCAGCCTGCGAAGCCAAGAAGCGCTCTACTGTAGCTTTCTTGCTGCTATTGAGTTTCTGCCACAGGTCGATAGTCCAATCTACCTGAAGCGATGGCGCCAAGTCGGGAATGACCGTGGGGATGTTGTGCCCAGGCGTGAGCTCTGTGCCCACATTACCTGCTCCCTCAGCCGTATAACGCCCCACTTTAGATACACCAGCGCCGATATTTGCCGTTACGGAAGGCAGCATAGTACCGCGCTTGGCGGCAAGAGCACTCTTGGCAATAACCAACTCTTGCAGCATGATTTTGAGATCTCGGTTATTATGCAGTGCCGTGTCGATAAGGGTGCGCAGCGTGGCATCTTCAAAGAAATCGCGCCAGGCTGGTAAGGGTGAGAGCGTATCTGTGGATGTTGGTGGCAACGAAACCAATGTGTCGTTAGGTTGTGTAGCTTGCGGCGTCTTACAGGCTGTGATAGCCAACACCAACAAGGCTATAAGCATCGTTGCGATGCGGGAACTATTGTGAAAAGTCATGAGAATTACTTTTGATCTAAAATCTTTGTATAACGTTTATCTTTCTCTTCACTCAATGGCTTCTCCTTTTGGTAATTCACCAGTTTGTCGGCCATGTTAGCAAAAATATAATAGAGACCAGGTATAAGCAACAATCCACCCAATGTGCCTATTACCATACCACCTACGGCAGCTGTACCTATCGTGCGGTTACCAATGGCGCCAGCTCCCGATGCCAACACCAAGGGAATGAGACCTGCGATGAAGGCAATGCTCGTCATGAGAATGGGGCGGAAACGTGCAACAGCTGCAGCAATAGCAGCTTCAGCTATCGGTGCGCCGAGATTCTTGCGCTGCACCGCATATTCAACCATCAGCACTGCGTTTTTACCTAATAGGCCGATGAGCATCACCAAGGCAATTTGCGCATAGATGTTGTTCTCTAAGCCACAGAGCTTGAGCAACAAGAAGGCGCCGAAAATGCCCACAGGCAAGAAGATGATGACAGGCAATGGGAGGAGGAAGTTCTCGTATTGTGCAGCCAAAATGAGGTAGACAAACACCAAGCAGACGATGAAGATGATAATTGCAGTATTGCCTTGATCGGCTTCGTCCTTTGAGATACCCGCCCAATCGTAGTCAAATCCCTTCGGCAAGTTCTGTTGCGCCACTTCTTGAATGGCGCGCATAGCCTGCCCACTGGAATAACCTGCAGCTGGTGCACCAGTCACCTCAGACGAATTATAGAGGTTGTGGCGCGTGATTTCGCTCATGCCATAAACCTTATTTAACGACATGAATGCGGCATAAGGCACCATCAAGCCATCGTCGTTCTTAGCATAGAGATTGAGTAAATCAGACGGAAAAGCACGATATTGCGGTGCCGCTTGCACAATCACCTTATAGGGTTTACCAAAACGAATGAAGCCTGTTTGATAATCTGAACCAACCAGCACTGAAAGGTTGTTGAGTGCTTTGCCAGGCTCCACCCCTTTTTGCAGAGCCAAAGCGTCATCAACATGGAGCATATATTGCGGATAGCTCGCCGAATAGAACGTGAAGGCATTGCCTATTTCGGGGCGTTTATTGAGTGCTGCCACAAAATTTTTACTTACGCGCTCCATCTCATGATAATCGTTATTGCCAGTCTTGTCTAACAGGCGCAATTCAAAACCACTGGCTGCACCATAACCTGGTATTGAAGGTGGCTCAAAAAAGTCGATATTGGCTTGCGTTATGCGTTTGCATTTCTCCTCCAAATCGGCAATAATCTGCTTGGCTGTGCGCTTGCGGTGCTTCCAATCTTTCAGATTAATCAAGCAGCTGCCCGAGTTGGCACTCGTTCCTTCAGAAAGAATCTCAAAGCCTGCCAACGATGAAACGCTCTCCACACCATCCTCTTGTTCGGCTATCTTCAACAGCTGCTGTGCTACTTTGTTGGTGCGCTCGATGGTTGCACCTGGTGGCGTTTCAATCACAGCATAGATCATGCCTTGATCTTCCTGCGGAATAAAACCCGAAGGGAGCCCCATGTTCACCCAATAGGCCAATATACAAAACAACAAAATGGCACCCATGGTGAAGGCTTTGTGTGTAACGGTGCGACGAATGAGCCGCTCATATTTGAGACTACCCAAATTAAACTGCTCGTTGAAACGTTGCAATGCACGACCTACGAAGCCCTTTTGTATATGATTCTCTTGCTCTTTGGTGAGAATAAGTGCGCAGAGTGCAGGGGTCAGTGTCAGTGCTACGAAGCCTGAAAACAGGATGCTCGAAGCCATCGTAATAGAGAACTGGCGATAGAACATACCTTCAGGACCACCCATGAACGCCACTGGAATGAATACTGAAGCCATAACCAGCGAGATGGCTATGATGGCACCACTAATCTCTTTCATAGCCTTTTCTGTAGCCTCGACAGGCGATAGCTTGTTGCGCGACATCTCCACATTAACGGCCTCAATCACCACAATGGCGTCATCGACCACAATACCAATGGCCATGACCAATGCAAAGAGCGAAATCATATTGAGCGTGATATTGAAGGCTAACATGGCGATGAAACTGCCCAGCAACGACACAGGAACGGCCATGACGGGAATGATAGATGCGCGCCAATCACCTAAGAAGATAAACACCACAATGGCTACCAGCACAAAGGCTTCGAACAGCGTATGCACCACCTTTTCAATACTGGCATCTAAGAAGCGACTGATATCATAACTAATCTCATAGTGCATACCTTTGGGCATATCTTTTTGCAAACGCGCCATGGCTGCTTTCACTTGTGTGATGACATTGCGCGCATTACTGCCATAGGCTTGCTTCAACGTCACAGCCGCTGACGGACGCCGATTGAGCGTGGAATAAATGTCATAGACCTCGCTGCCTAAATGCACGTCAGCAATGTCTTTTAAACGCACTACCTGCCCATTGCTATTGCTCTTGATAATGATATTGCCATATTCGGCCTCAGTAGTGTAACGTCCTGGATACTTCAACACAAATTCCTTTGCCTGCGGACGTAAGCCTCCACTCTCACCCAACTTTCCGGGAGAAACCTCAATATTTTGATCTTCTAAAGCGTCGCTCACGTCGTCGGTCGACAAACCATAGGCTACCATTTTGTCGGGATGCAGCCAAACACGCATGGCATAATCACGCGTACCAAGAATATCGAGATCACCCACACCATCAACGCGTAGCAATTCGGGTGAGATATTGATATCGAAATAGTTGTAAAGAAACTCTTGATCAACCTTGGGGTCGTCGCTGTAGAGGTTAATATACATGAGAATATTGGGCTCCTCACGCGAAATCTTCACCCCCTCACGAATCACTTCGGGTGGCAATTTATTGGTGGCCGCCGACACACGGTTTTGCACATTCACGGCATCCACGTTGGGGTCAGTACCCAATTTAAACACCACATTAATCTCGGCCTCACCATCGTTGCCCGCATCACTCTCAATATATTTCATGCCGGGAACGCCATTCAAAGCCTGTTCCAACGGAATGATGACCGATTTCACCAACAATTCGTTATTGGCACCGGGATAATCGGCCACCACATTCACCTTTGGAGGAGATATTGACGGAAATTGTGTGATAGGAAGATTGAACAGCGAAAGCACACCGACAAAAGCAATAACCAGCGAGACAACAATCGAAAGCACTGGCCGGCGTATAAAGATTTTAAACATGCTAATCTGCGTTTAATTAATCCAACTTCATCGCTTCCTTTGGCGATACCACCCGCAGGCGCACCTTATCGCCTTCGTTCACCTTTTGAATGCCATCCACAAGAAAACGATCGGTGGGGTGCAGCCCCGACGAAACAATATAGAAACCTGTAGCCTCAGCCGCAATTTTGATGGCGCGTTGGTGCACCACATTATGCTGGTCCACCACAAACACATATTTTCGGTCCTGCTGTTCATAAACGGCTATCTGGGGTATCATCAAGGCTTGTTTCTTTTCTACAAAGAGTTTCACGATACCAGTCTCACCATCGCGCAACAAATTTTGTGGATTGCCAAAGAGAGCACACAACGAAATGGTACCAGTAGAGCGGTCGAATTGGCCCGAGATATCCATCACCTTGCCACGAGCAGGAAACACATCGCCACTGGCTAACACCAACTGAAGCGGCGACTGCGTATAACGCTCGGGATGGAGCCGATAATCTAAATAATCGGTTTCAGAGATATTAAAATAAACCAACATCTTGCTGTTGTCCGATAAGTTTGTTAGCAATGTCCCCTGCTCCACCAAACTGCCTGGCTTGTTGGGGATGCGCCCCAGCACACCAGCAAAAGGTGCACGAACGAACGAAAGCCGCTTGTGCAACAAAGCCAACTGGTAGTCGGCCTCAGCACTATGATATTTGGCTTGAGCCATACGCTGTGCATTATTCGAGATAATTTTATTTTCTGTAAGCTTCGTGGTATTTTGCAATTCAATCTTCGCTTGCTCAGCCTCAGCCTTGGCCTTCGCAATCTCTTCGTTAGCACCCAAAATGGCAATGCGAAACAGCAATTGACCTGCTTTCACCGCTTGCCCTTCTCTAACATAAACATCTTGCAAGATGCCATCCTGCTGCGAACGCACATCGATGTTGCGCAGCGAAACAATGTTACCCACATAAGACTGCGGCAACGAGACATCGTCTACTAACGGCGTGGTGGCCGTGTAAACAGGAACCACTTCTTCATTCTTCTTGGAATGACAGCCCCACAACGCTAATAAAGCCACGAAGCATGCTAAACTGAATACGCTCTTCATAAACCTCTTTCAAAAATTTTTGCAAAGATAACAATAATATAAATAGGTTGTAAAAATGGCACTTAAAACTTTGTAACCAAAGTTTATTGTGTGCTAAAAGTGGAGCAAACAGTGCAAAAATGCCGTTGCTCGCGTCGCATGCTTCGGATAAACACCTGTTGCGCCTTGCAACAGCCGATTCGGGGGTCAATATGAGCTGTTACATCGTTGCAACAAGCGATTCGGGGGTCAATATGAGCTATTACATCGTTGCGGCGACCCGTTCGGGGGTTGACAATCGCTCGTTTTTGAGAAAAACAGTCGTTCGGGGGATTACAATCAATCGTTTTTGAGAAAAACAGTCGTTCGGGCACAATAGCTATTACATCGTTGTAGCAGCCATCTGGCAGCCAAAGAAAGGCGGCCAACAAACTTCCGCTTGTTGACCGCCTCCATACATATAACTATTTATCCAAAATTATCATACATAATGGCATCTTGCTCTACGCCAAGACTATCGAGATAGTCAGTAACCGTCTTGATGAGCATAGGAGGACCACAAAGATAATATTCACAATCTTCGGGTGCCTCGTGACTCTTCAGATAGGTGTCGCGAATGCAATTCACGGCAAAGCCAGCATAATATTTCACCCCTGCAGCGTCGGCCTTCGGGTCGGGCTGGTCTAACGAAAGGTGGAAATGGAAGTTGGGGAACTCTTTCTCCAATTCCCAGAAATCTTCCAAGAAGAAAGCTTCAACCAGCGCACGTGCACCATAGAAGAAGTGCATTTCGCGGTCGGTGGTGTGGAGGGTCTTCGTCATGTGCATGATTTGAGCTCGCAAAGGTGCCATACCAGCACCACCACCAATCCATATCATCTCTTTACCTGAGGTGAAGTTAGGATGGAAATCGCCATAAGGCCCGCTCATCATCACCTTGTCACCCGGCTTGAGAGAGAAGATATAAGACGAGCCTATGCCTGTCGGCACATTCTGGAATCCCACTTGTGGACGGGGCAAGAAAGGTGTTGAAGCGATGCGCACGGTGAGCGTGATAATATCGCCTTCGGCTGGATAGTTGGCCATCGAATAGGCGCGCACGGTGGGTTCGGGATTGTGTGCCTTGAGTGAAAAGAGATTGAATTTCTCCCACGTACCAATGTAATCGTCGCCGATAAGCGCCTTATCAAAGTCCTTGTCATAGTCGATACAATCGTAAGCGGGAATCTTAATCTGCGCATATGATCCTGGAATGAAGTCCATGTGTTCGCCCTTGGGTAAAGCCACCTTGAATTCTTTGATGAACGAGCTGACGTTCTTATTGGAGATGACGATGCATTCCCATTCTTTCACGCCCATGACACTCTCGGGCACTTTCAGCGAAAGGTTTCCTTTCACCTTGCACTGGCAGCCCAATCGCCAATGGTCTTTGATTTCCTTGCGCGAGAAGTGGGGTCGCTCCGAGTCGAGGATTTCGCCACCACCTTCTAACACTTGCACTTTGCATTGCCCACAACTTGCTTTTCCACCGCAGGCAGAGGGCAAAAAGATGCCGTTTTCATTGAGCGTCGTCATCACACTACTGCCCTGGGGTACGTTGATTTTCTTATCACCATTAATAACAATATCCACATTGCCACTGGGGCTGAGATATTTCTTCGCGATGAGCAGGATGATGACCAACAGGAGTATGATGATTAAAAATACTCCGATGCTATATAGTATAAATTCTCCCATAGTTCTGAATTAAATTTTTAAGCCACTGAATACCATCATAGCCATAGCCATTAGTCCCACGGTGATGAAGGTGATACCAAGACCTTGAAGCGGCTTGGGCACATCACTATATTGCATCTTCTCGCGAATGGCTCCCATGAGCACAATGGCTAAGGTCCAACCAAAGCCTGAACCAATAGCATAGACGATGGCATCAACAACATTGCCAATATACTGTGTGTTGTTTGGGTCAAGGTTGATGCGCTGCTGCATAAACAGCGACGCTCCCATGATAGCACAGTTCACAGCAATCAGCGGAAGGAAGATACCCAAAGCTGAATAGAGCGAAGGAGAATATTTCTCAACACTCATTTCAACCAATTGTGTGATACCAGCAATTACTGCAATAAAGAGAATGAAACTCAGATACGACAAATCAACTCCCTCAATGAGACAATCGGGGCCTAAGACTTTGGTTTGCAACAAATAGTCTACAGGCACGGTAACCAACAGCACAAAGGTAACGGCCATGCCCAAACCGAAAGAGGTTTTCACGTTCTTACTCACGGCAAGGAACGAGCACATGCCGAGGAAGAATGCAAAAATCATGTTGTCGACAAATATCGAACGGAAAAATAATGATATGATATGTTCCATCTTTTTTTCTTGTTTTATTTCTCTTTATAGATATAAGCACGATGCACCCAAATGACACAACCTAACAGAATAAGCGCCATGGCAGGCATCGTCATCATACCATTATTCATATATCCTGCATCGTAAACAGATTGCGGAATAAGTTGGAATCCCAACAGACTGCCACGACCTAAGAGTTCGCGAACAGCACCCACGATAACCAAAATCATCGCATAGCCCAAACCATTGCCCAAACCATCTAAGAAACTCGGCCAAGGTTTATTCATCATAGCAAAAGCTTCCAAACGACCCATCAGAATGCAGTTGGTGATAATCAAACCAACATAAACCGACAGTTGCACGCTCACATCATAGGCAAAAGCCTTTAAAATCTGGCTCACGATAGTCACTAAGGCTGCCACTACTACCAATTGCACAATAATGCGGATGCGCAATGGAATGGTTTTACGTATCAATGAGATGATGACGTTCGAAAAAGCAGTGATAATGGTAACGGCAAGCCCCATCACGATAGCGGGTTTCAATTGCGACGTTACAGCTAAAGCACTACAAATACCAAGCACCTGAACCATGATGGGATTATCCAAATTCAGGGGATTGATAAAGGCCTCTTTATTTTGTTTACTAAATAAGCTCATTTGTTTTACTATTGATTAGAGGAATGTTCATTCAAAAATACCAAATATTTGCTCAGCCCTTCGTGCAACATGTCACGCACTCCATTGCTGGTAAGCGTTGCGCCCGTGACCGCATCGACCTGTGTTGCAGGGTCATCAACCTTTTTCTCAACACCTAAAGCGATAGTCTTATCATTACCATTAGCAAACAATTTCTTGCCCTGGAACTTGGCTTGCCATGCCGCATTATCCTTAATTTCTGCACCCAATCCAGCAGTCTCACTCTCATGGTTGAAATAAACACCATAAACCGTAGCCTTATCTTCATTCAAAGCAATATAACCACTTATAGGTCCCCAAAGGCCCATTCCATAAACAGGAATGACATATTTGCGCTGCCCATTTACCTTGCAAACATATAAAGCGAGGCGCCCCTCTTTATAATCCTTGCTTTCCAACTTAAAACCTGCAGCTTCACCACCAGGCTTACCAGCATTTAAGATATGGCCTTGTGCGTCAATAATCTCATCAGCCTCAACCACATCCTTATAGGTTTTATCGGCAGCTTCATTACTCAAATCACGAATATTGAGCGCATTGAGTATCTGCTTTTTCTTGTCCAACGCCACATTGGCATCCTGTTGTGGCTTCAATCCCTGAAAAACAAAGGCCAGGAGAAAAGCCACAATAACAACAATTACGGCAGAATAGATAATTGTATATGAATTAGAATTTGTCTTCATTGTCTTTATTTATTCATTAGTCGTTTTGCACGCTGTGAGATATTACGTTGCACTACGCAATAATCAATCAACGGAGCTACCATATTTCCAAAGAATATCGCTAACATCATGCCCTCGGGGAAACCGGGATTCATCACACGAACAATGATTGCCATCGCGCCAACAAGGAAACCATAGATGTATTTTCCCGTCTCAGTACGCGCTGAAGTCACCGGATCGGTGGCCATAAACACTGCTCCAAAGCAGAAACCACCTAAAATAATATGCTCATACCACTGCACTGGCGTCATACCTAACGCATGGAATAACAACGCCATCACAATACCTCCGCAGAATACTGAGCCCATAGTTTTCCAGCTTGCAATACCTGTCCACAAAAGAATAACGGCGCCTATAGCAATTGCTATAACACTCGTTTCACCTATAGAGCCTGGAATAAAACCGATAAGCATATCGGCAATAGAAGCGTGTGGAAGTGCACCTACAGCCAACTCTCCTAATGGTGTTGCTGCCGTTAAAGCATCAGGCAGGTCATTTCCGAAACCTAATATAGAATGATTAGCGACCCAAACACGATCACCTGTCATAGCATTAGAATAAGAAAAGAATAAGAACATACGTGCAGCCACAGCTACATTGAATATATTCATACCCGTTCCGCCAAATATTTCTTTTACAAAAATAACGGCAAAAGCACAAGCTAACGCCAACATCCATAACGGACAGCTTACTGGAACAATTAAAGGAATGATTATACCCGACACCAAATAGCCCTCTTGTATCTCTTCATGCTTCCATTGTGCCCACGCAAATTCGATTCCAAGACCGACAACATAGCTCACAACAACCTTTGGAAGAACAGCTAATGCACCATAGAAAAAGATACTCCAGAACGATGCTTCCGCCAAATTCCCTGCAAGGAGATAATTCTGATAGCCCACATTATACATTCCGAAAAGCAACGCCGGAAGCAAAGCTATCACCACAAAGCTCATAATTCGCTTTGAATCAATGGCGTCATGAATATTCGTTCCTGTCGTTGCAGTGGTGTTAGGGACAAACAAAAAGGTCTCAAACCCCTCGAAAACACTTTGGAAAGCGTGCAATTTTCCACCCGCTTCAAAGTTGGGTTTAATCTTATCGAGATATTTTCTTAAACTCATCATGATTTATATTCGTTTACGTTAAGCATTCTCTTTGCGCAACATGTCAAGCCCACGACGCACAATGGCCTGGAGTTCCATCTTCGAAGAATCAACAAATTCCGCTAAGGCAAAGTCTTCAGGGCTCACCTCATAAATGCCTAATTGTTCCATTTTATCAATATCTTCAGCGAGAATCGCTTTAATTAAATACTCACCATAGATATCCATCGGCAGCACCTTATCATATTCACCACTCATGATCATATGGCGTTCACCTCCCTTTACACGTGCATCAAGGTTGTATTCGCGCTTACCTAACAGCCAAGAGAAGTAACTTCGTGAGGTAGAAAATTGTTGAAAACGAGGCAAAATCCATCCCAACATCTCATGCAAATTGTCACCTTCTGGAATAACTGTAATCTCTGATGTATGTGCACCAACAACACCATCAAGTGTCGTCTTTGTTCCTGTTAGCGGATTACCATTGATGACACGCACATGCGCTGTATGCTTAAGTTGCCCATCTAAAACAACAGCCAAAGGTGTACCCACCAACGCTTCTACATAGGTTGGATGATTAACCTCACTTCCTGCCACGGCTATCACACGGCGAAGGTCTACCTTCCCCGTCAAAAACAAGCGGCCAATCATAATGACCACCGCGGGATCAACCGTCCAAACAACCTCACCTTTATTCACTGGTGCAATATGATTAATCTGGATACCAACATTTCCTGCAGGGCATTTACCATCTATAACATGTAATTCTACACCTTTTGCCTGAAGCAAAGCCGTAGCCGTTTGACACTTATGCACACTCAAATGAGTCGTTTGCATTTTTGACAAGGCTATTAGACCTGCCTGGAATTCAGCTTCATGCCCCTTTAATTCCACCTCAAAATCGGCAGCCAAAGGCATATCACGAAAGGCTGATACAAAAATATCGCGTGGCAAGGTATCAGGTGTCGTTGCTACAGCATAAGGCAATTGTTGAATAAAGCCAAACAAGCCTGCTTCCAATAAGGCCTGTTTCACTTCATCCCCTGTTAGCGTTTCTACATCACGTTGCCCAAAATCTATATATTCTTGCTTCTCATCTGCCTCTATTACAATGGATAAAACTTTACGCCGATCTCCACGAACAACAGCCGTAACCTCACCACTTACAGGAGAAGCAAATTTCTCTTCTGGATATCTTTTATTCACAAACAATGCATCTCCAGTCTTAACATGATCGCCTTCGCGCACAAGAACCTTCGGAATAACACCGCCAAAACTATCAGGAACCACTGCATACTTTTTGCTCTTGAGTGATGTTACCTGAGTACTTTCAACTTTACCCGTTAGGTGAATGTCTAAGCCCTTACGCAACTTAATTACATTTGCCATAACTATTTTATATAATATTATATTTCATTTCCTCAAATCAGTCGAAATAACCGATGCAAAATTAAGGAAAAATAAGCATAAAGAAAAGAAAAAAGTCAAATTATTCCTGTATATTCCTTTTTTCATGTATTTTTGCAACGTCACAAAAATTAGGGAGGAAGCATCTGAAACGACTTAAACATATTGTCAATAGCGTAATATGGATTTTTGCGGGTCTATATTTACTACTGGTTATATTGCTGCATATCCCTGCTGTAAAAACTTGTATAGGCAATACAGCAAGCAATGCGCTTGCACAAAAATTAGGTACAAAAGTCGAAATTCAAGAGATTAATTTAGGTTTTCTCAATCGAATCATCCTCGACGGAATAACCATTTACGACCAGCAACAACAGAAGTTATTGACTTCTTCACGCGCCTCCATCAAGGTAAACCTTTTATCACTTCTACAAGGAAAAGTCTCTATTTCTTCCGCACAATTATTTGGCGCCACAGCCAACACCTATCGGCAAACAGCACAAAGTAAGCCCAATTATCAATTTGTTCTCGATTCACTTGCATCAAAAGAGCCTCAAAAAGAATCAAAACTTGATGTCATCATTGGCTCATTAATCATTCGAAATGGTACGCTCATTTACCACCAGAATGATGCGCCAAAGACCATTGGGCAACTCAATTTAAAGCACCTCCACATTACAAACCTCAGCGCTCACATCTTGGTTAATACTCTAACCAACGATAGTTTAAACTTACAAATCAAGCGCTTAGCACTTGATGAGGCCAGTGGTGTGCACCTCAACGCACTGATAACAAAGCTACAAGCCAACAAAAGAGAAGCCCATTTGAACTATCTCAACATAGACATGCCTGGCACTTACATCCGTATAAAGGATGGTAGCGCGCATTATCAGTTTGAAAACAAACAACTGGCGCTATCAACATTGACTTACAACCTCACTTTCTCGCCATCCTACATTCGCCCTTGCGACTTTGCCTTTTTATTACCCGCACTACGCCCTTTCGTAAAGAAAATAGACCTATCAACAAAGATTAGTGGGACAATCTCCTCACTTCGTATGCACGATTTACACCTCTCTGGTTCTAACATTTACTTTTCTGCGAACGGAGAAATAAGCAATTGGCAAAATGAGCTGCAATGGAAAGGACATATCAATACGCTTAACTTACATGCCAACGGGATTCAATTTATTGTTGACAATTTAGGGCAACAATTTCATATCCCAATAGAGATTACCCGATTAGGAAATATTTATTTTAAAGGAGATTGCAGTGGTCGCCGAAAAGATATTGCTTTAAAAGGTAACCTCCATACCGATGCAGGGAATGCCAAATTGGCGGTGAACCTACAAAGCAATCGTTTTAAAGGACACATCGAAACAACCGGAATAGCCTTAGGGAGAATTACAAACAATGCCCAGTTTGGCAATTTTAAAGCACAACTCGATGCCGATGGTTACTGGAAGGGCAACGCATTGGGGGTGAAAGCGAAAGGTGTGATTGACCTGTTTGATTACAACCAATACACCTATCACAACATTTCCCTAAATGCAGCCATAAAGAAAAAGAACCATCAGATAGATTTCAATGGCAAATTTGATATGGATGACCCTAACGGAGAAATACACCTAAATGGCTCATTGAGTAACATGGGCAAACTTTTTAATGCCAAATTACAAGCTAATGTAGCACATTTTAATCCCAAATCTCTACGACTTTCGACACAAATTCCTGCAGCTTTTTTCGGCATGCAAATAGAGGCTAATATCAAAGGGCACAACCTCAACACTGCATTAGGTAGCATACGTATCAAAGACTTTGATATGCAAGCACCCGATAAACATTATCACCTCAACACCTTGAGCTTACAAGCAGACACAACGAAGGGCACACATACTATTTATTTAGATAGTGACTTTGGGCAGATGCGCCTAAAAGGAAACTATGACTATGCCACACTTTCCAACAGCATCACCAATATCATTGCTACAAAACTACCCACACTTCCAGGCCTTCCACGCTACAAAAAGATAAAAACAAATGATTTTTCTTTTGAAGCCGAAATTCAAAAAAGTGATTGGTTACAACAGGTATTGAATATTGATTTAGACTTACAACGACCGCTTCGACTCAATATGATGGTCAATGATAGGCACCATCTAATGGATATCTTTGCTCAAATGCCCTCTTTTACCTATGCTGGGCAACACTTTGAAAGAGGATACTTGCACATAGCTACAGTGCAAGATACACTGAAAGCTAATATTCATACCAAGAAAATCAATGAAAATGGCCAAGGCATTTATCTTCACGTGCAAGCCAATGCCTCGGATAACAAATTGAATTCTACCCTCACTTGGAAGAATCTTAAAGGGAAAAGTATATGGGGAACTCTACGTAGTGAAACCACATTTTTCACTCATCAAAAGTTAGCGACAGCACATATCTGTATTCATCCTTCCAACATATGGATTGACAATACTGCATGGGAAGTGCAACCAAGTGACATTATCTATCAAGCAAAGCACCTGACTATCGACCATTTTGCAGTAGTACATGATGACCAACACATTATTATTTCGGGTGAAGCGACTCCTCACTCAAATGATTCTATCACAACCGAATTAAAGAATATCGATGTGGCCTACATCCTTAATTTAGTAAACTTCCACGCAGTAGACTTTAGCGGAAAGGCTACAGGACACGCGCATATCTCTAATGTTTTCGCAAAACCTCAGGCCGCAGGAACACTTAAAATCAGTGATTTTAAATTCCAAGATGGGCGCATGGGTACACTCACTGCGAATGCGACATGGAATGAGAAGGCAGAACAAATAGATATTGATGCCATCGCTCACGACACACTTATACAAGGGAATCATCCTACACCGATACTCGCACAAACGAATATTCAGGGCTACGTATCGCCAACTAAAAGTTACATTGACCTCAACATTGCGGCCAACAACACTCGAATAGAATTTTTAAAGAGCTTTTGTGATAGTTTCATTGACCATGTAGAAGGCTATGCCTCTGGTGATATCAAAGTCGCAGGACCTCTGAGTAACATTAATTTATCGGGCGATGCAATCGCCAATGGTAAGGTGCACCTGAGTGCATTGAATACAGAATATACACTTAGAGATGCGCATGTGCATGCCATTCCTGATGAAATTTATCTTATGAATGATACGCTCTATGATAAAGATGGCCATCATGGTGTGCTCTATGGTGTACTCCACCATCAACATCTCACACAAATGAGCTATGATTGTACCATTGAAGCACACAACCTTTTAGCTTATGATACCCATGAGTTTGGCAATAATACATTTTATGGGACAGCCTATGCAACTGGACGATGCGATATAAAAGGTAAGCCTGGGAACGTGGATATCAACATTGATGCACGTCCAAATCAGGGCACGCAGATTGTATATAATGTAGCCAGCCCAACCACTATCACAGATCAAAACTTTATCCATTGGAGCGATAGAGGACAAAAATCCCTACCAATTGTGCAAGATAAGCCGCAAGAAGATACAGATGAAGAGCCTGATATCCCTTCGGATATGCACATCAATTTCCTCGTCAATATGACGCCAGAGGCCACCATTAAACTGCTCATGGATAAAGCTACAGATGACCATATCATCTTACATGGTTCAGGAGGCATCCGTGCCACCTATTATAATAAAGGTGGTTTTGACATGTATGGGAATTATCTTGTCGATAACGGCATGTATAAACTGACCATACAAAATGCAATAAAACGGGACTTTACCTTCATGCCTGGAGGAACCATTAGCTTTGGAGGTGATCCTTATCATGCTGCATTAAACCTCAAAGCACAATATACTGTACAAGGAGTTAGCTTATCCGATTTAAACATTGGTCGCAGTTTTGCTAATAACAACATCCGCGTAAACTGCTTAATGAATATCACAGGGACACCTGCTGCACCAAAATTAGACTTTAATCTTGACTTGCCAACGCTCAATAGTGATGCAAAACAGATGGTGCTTAGTCTCATCAATAGTGAAGAAGAAATGAATCAACAAGTATTATACTTGCTGGCCATAGGTAGATTTTACACCCAAGCATCGAACAATGCTGCTACAGAGACAAGTCAAAGCAAAACCAGTTTGGCCATGCAGAGCATCCTCAGCGGAACAGTAAGTCAGCAAATCAACAATGTATTGAGTAGTGTCATCAACAATACCAATTGGAATTTTGGAGCCAACATATCTACAGGTGATGAAGGATGGAATAATGCTGAGTATGAAGGAATCCTCAGTGGTCGGCTCTTAAATAATCGTCTTCTATTCAATGGTCAATTTGGCTATCGCGACAATGCCAACGCAACAACCAGTTTCATTGGCGATTTTGATTTGCGCTACTTGCTGTTTCCGAATGGTAATTTCGCTATCAGAATGTACAATCAAACCAACGATCGTTACTTCACTCGAAACAGCTTAAACACACAAGGAATTGGTTTTATTCTGAAAAAAGATTTCAATGGAATAGGCGAACTATTCAGAAAGAATAAGCACAGAATAGAAATAAAAAAAGTTAAATAACTGCTTTCACTAAGAAAAATAAAGTGCAAAAGCATAGCATTCTTACGAATTCATGTACCTTTGCAGGCGTTTTCGAGCACACCTATTATAATATAGTGTGCCACAATTCACATAAAGTCTAACTTTATTAATTAAATTTTTTATTATTTTTATGTCAGATTTAAAGAACGTACAACCATTGGCCGACTTTGATTGGGAAGAGTTTGAGAATGGCTCCCAAGCAAATGTCAGCAAGCAAGATCTTGAAAAGGCCTATGATGAGACCTTGAACAAGATTCAAGAACATCAAGTAGTAGAGGGCACAGTAATTGCTCTCGACAAAAAAGAAGTTGTTGTAAACATCGGTTACAAGAGCGATGGCATTATCCCAGCTTCAGAATTCCGCTATAACCCCGATTTAAAAGTAGGTGACAAAGTTGAAGTTTTTGTAGAAAACCAAGAAGACAAGAAAGGTCAGTTGATGCTTTCTCACAGGAAAGCTCGTCTCAACAAGAGCTGGGATGAAGTTAATGCTGCCCTCGAAAACGAAGATATTGTTCAGGGTTATATCAAGTGCCGCACAAAGGGTGGTATGATAGTTGATGTATTTGGTCTTGAAGCATTCTTGCCTGGTAGCCAGATTGACGTTCATCCTATACGCGACTACGATGTATTCGTAGGCAAAACTATGGAGTTCAAGGTTGTTAAAATCAACCAAGAGTTCCGCAATGTAGTTGTTTCTCACAAGGCTTTGATTGAAGCTGAATTAGAAGCACAGAAGAAAGAAATTATCTCTCACCTTGAGAAGGGTCAGGTGCTTGAAGGCACAGTGAAAAACATCACTTCATATGGTGTATTCGTTGACCTTGGCGGTGTAGACGGATTGATTCATATCACCGACCTCTCTTGGGGCCGTGTAAGCGATCCACATGAGGTTGTTGCTCTCGATGAAAAGATTAATGTCGTTATCTTAGACTTCGATGAAGGTAAGAAGCGCATTGCTCTTGGTTTGAAACAACTCACTCCACACCCATGGGATGCATTGAGCCCCGACCTCAAAGTTGGCGACCATGTAAAAGGTAAAGTTGTTGTAATTGCAGACTATGGTGCATTTGTTGAAATTCAACCTGGCGTAGAAGGCTTAATCCACGTGAGCGAAATGTCATGGAGCCAACACCTCCGTTCAGCACAAGAATTCTTACATGTTGGTGACGAAGTTGAGGCTGTCATTTTGACCCTCGATCGTGATGAGCGCAAGATGAGTTTAGGTATTAAGCAGCTCAAGGAAGATCCTTGGGAGGCTATCGAGGTGAAATATCCTGTAGGTAGCAAGCACACAGCGAAGGTTCGTAACTTCACTAACTTTGGTATCTTCGTTGAACTCGAAGAGGGTGTTGATGGCTTAATCCACATCAGCGATTTGTCATGGACAAAGAAAGTAAAGCATCCTTCTGAATTCACCAATGTAGGTGATGAGATTGAAGTTGTTGTTTTAGACATCGACAAGGAAAATCGCCGTTTGAGCCTTGGTCACAAGCAGCTCGAAGACAATCCTTGGGACACTTATGAGACACTCTATACCCCAGGTTCTGTACACGTAGGTAAGATTACACAGCTCATGGATAAGGGTGCTGTCATTACATTGAACGAAGGTGGCGAAGGTTTCGCAACACCCAAACACCTTGTCAAGGAAGATGGCTCACAGGCACAACTTGGTGAAGAACTTCCCTTCAAGGTGATTGAGTTTGTGAAAGATACCAAACGTATCATCCTTTCTCATAGCCGTACATTCGAAGAAGGCAAGGACGATGCCGTTGCAACGAAGCCTGCACGCAAACATAATAATACACACAAGGGCGATGCAACTGCTCAAATCAACAACGTAACTGCAGGAACCTCTTTAGGCGACTTAGATGTGTTGGCTGATTTGAAAGCTAAGATGGAAAAAGGCGAATAATCATTCTTTTTCACTTCATATTAAGGAGTCTGCTTTGAAAAAAGCAGGCTCTTTTTTTGCGCATACAAATATTTTAATTACCTTTGCAACAATAAAAACAAGGCGTTTCCATCCGTGAAACGTTATTCCATCAACAAAATATTTTCACATACAATTAGATATGTATAGTAAAGATGAACTATTACCTAAAAGCATTTCGGATTTAAAAGTAATCGCAGAAGGCTTAGGTGCAACAATTCATGCCAATGATAGCCAGGAGGATATCATTTATGCGATACTCGACAAGCAAGCGATTGAAGAAGGAAACAAAAATCCTTTGACAACAAAAAGAAAACGCACACGCATAGCAAAAAAAGAGACCAATCACGTTTATAGCGTGAAAGGAAAAGCTGGAGAAAATCTCGACACAAAGAAGAAAACAACTAAAATGGAGCAGAAATCGCTCTTTAACGAAACTGATATGGAAGCAAAAACAGCCGAAGAAAACATCAAGGCCGAAAATCCAGAGAAGGCATTGGAAGCTGCCCCTAAGCGCAGAGGGCGGAAAACGAAAAAAGAAGTGGAAGCCGTTGTTACAACAGAAGCTACACTCGAAACACCTGAAGCTGAGGAGACGACTCCAAACGTTGCGCCTGAAGAAAATGTGGCAGAAAAAAACACCAATGTTACTGCTGAGCAGGAGGCAACCAAGGAGGCAACGGATGACGTGCCTGAAGCAACTGACGCAACGCAGAGCCATGCAGACATTCCTGAGTTTGCCATTCCTGAAGCGCAATTCAACATGCCTCCCAACGCAGAAGAAGATCACGAGAAGGAGGATTTGCTGGCACAACTGCAGGCCAAGATTAAAGACCGTAGCAAGGAGAAAAATGCCGCACCAGCAGAGACGCTCAATGGTGTTTGGGAAGGCGATCCTGGCAATGGCACAGACTTTATCATTGCCGTTGATATCCCCATTGAGGACCAAGGAGCGGTGCCCAACTATGACATGTTTGACAATCCCACCATTGGCATGACCAATCAGCAGAGCTATCAACGGCAGGCTCCTGTGCGTCCAACTCAAGAAAAATATAATTTCGACAACCTCATCAGCGCCAATGGTGTGCTCGAAGTGATGTCTGATGGCTATGGCTTCTTGCGTTCCAGCGATTACAACTATCTCTCATCGCCCGACGATGTTTATATCGCAGCCAACATCATTAAGAAACATGGGCTGAAGACGGGCGATGTCATTGAATGCCATGTGCGTCCACCACACGAAGGCGAGAAATATTTTCCACTTACCAGCATCGACAAAATCAACGGCCGCGACCCTGCTGAAATGCGCGATCGCATGCCATTCGAACATCTCACCCCACTCTTCCCTGAAGAGAAATTCACACTCTGTGGCGACCGCCGCACCACCAATCTCTCTACACGCATCGTCGACCTGTTCTCGCCCATCGGCAAAGGTCAGCGTGCCCTCATCGTGGCACAGCCCAAGACGGGTAAGACCATCTTGATGAAAGACATTGCCAACGCCATCGCAGCCAATCACCCCGAGGCCTACTTGATGATGTTGCTCATCGACGAACGCCCGGAGGAAGTGACCGACATGGCGCGCACGGTGAATGCCGAAGTCATAGCATCAACCTTCGACGAGCCGGCCGAACGTCACGTGAAAATCGCCGGCATCGTGCTCGAAAAGGCCAAACGCATGGTGGAATGTGGTCACGACGTGGTGATATTCCTCGACTCCATCACCCGTTTGGCCCGCGCCTACAACACGGTGAGCCCCGCCAGCGGCAAGGTGCTCACGGGTGGTGTGGATGCCAACGCCCTGCAAAAGCCCAAACGCTTCTTTGGTGCAGCGCGCAACATCGAAGGTGGCGGCTCGCTCACCATCATCGCAACAGCCCTCATCGACACGGGCAGCAAGATGGACGAAGTGATTTTCGAGGAATTCAAAGGCACGGGTAACATGGAGCTGCAGCTCGACCGCTCGCTCAGCAACAAGCGCATCTTCCCGGCTGTCAACCTCGTGGCTTCGAGCACTCGCCGCGACGATTTGCTGCAAGACAAGACCACGCTCGACCGCATGTGGATATTGCGCAAATTCATCAGTGACATGAATCCCATCGAAGCCATGAACGCTATTCACAGCCGAATGGCGCACACGCGCGACAACGACGAGTTCTTGCTCTCGATGAATTCGTAGGCTCGTGGAGCATACCTAAAAAAGAATCCGCAGACACACGCTGTTTGCGGATTTTTCTTTTTGCAACAACGAAGGTGCAGCCACCGCGAAAATGTTTTTCCACCGTTGCCAAAAAGGTCAGTTGGCAGTAGCGCCCCGGGATTTTCTGCGCCGCAAGGTTGCACGTCAAAAAAAACCGAGTTTTTTCTGCGCCGCAGGGTTGCAAGTCAAAAAAAACCGAGTTTTTTCTGCGCCGCAAGGTTGCAAGTCAAAAAAAACTGAGTTTTTTCTGCGCCGCAGGGTTGCAAGTCAAAAAACAATGACTTTTTTCTGCGC
>NZ_AZHT01000017.1 GCF_000599605.1 Prevotella sp. HJM029
CCCATAAGGGCGCATCCATCGTTAAAATCCCCGCGCACAATGGGTGTATTTTTGGTATGGGAACGCCGCTGCGCGGACGTTCGGGCGGGCACACAGGCACCGCCCCTACGGCTTCGTTTGAGTGGATTGCGCATGGACGGTTGATGCCGTTTTGGGGATTGCGCATAGGTGGTTGGTTTCGTTTGGGTGGATTGCGTGCAAATGGTCATTTTATTTGTGTGGGATTGCGTGGAAAAATATTACGGAGCGTGGTAGGGGCGGTGCCTATGTGCCCGCCCGAGTCGCCCTGCAGGGGCGCATCCATCGTTAAAATCCCCACGCACAATGCGTGTGTTTTTGGCATGGAAACGCCGCTGCGCGGACGTTCGGGCGGGCACACAGGCGCCGCCCCTACGGTTTCGTTTGGATGGATTACGCGTAAATGGATAATGGAGTTTGGTCGGAGCGGTTACCGATGTGCCCACCTGTTTCGCCCTGTCAAGGGCACATTTCACTATTTTTTGAAGAACCGGTTGGCGCGTTGGATGGCGTCATTGAATTGGCGCGGGTTGATGTGGAAGTTGGGAATGGGGTTGAGGTGGCTGTCGGTGACATCCATGGTGCCATCGGGTTGCTTTGTGATGATGGTGTCGCCACCGATGATGAAACCATAGTTAAGGTCGGAACCCACCATGTGCCAGCGGCGTGGTTGGCGGTCGGTGAGCAAATGGCCCACGCTGTAGTCGCCGATGGGGTTGGTAACGCCGAGTGCATCGTGCATCAGCGTGGGGATGATGTCGTAGTGGGTGGTGCGGTAATGAAGCTTCTGCGGCTTTGTGTTGGGTGCTTTGTAGAGCAGCGGCACGCCAATCTGCCACGGCGAAAAATTGCCGTTGTGGCCCCAAAAGTTCTTTTTGTTTTCGTTGAACTCCTGTGCGTGGTCGCCCGAAACCACGATGATGGTATTGTCGTAGAGGCCCTCTTGTTTGAGTTGCGCAATGACTTCGCCAATCATCTGGTCAATCTGCCAGCAGCAATTACGATAGAGGTTGAAGAAGGGTGTGGGATCGGTGTCGTTGTTGAGTCGTGTGTAGTCGGCGTAATCCCACGAAGGCGTGAACTTCTTGGGCAGTCTTTTGGGATATTCAAAGCTGTGGGCGAGGTCGTAGAACAGGAAGGCAAAGAACGGTGCCTTTTGCTTTAATGTGGGTAATTCGCGGATGAAGTCGGTGGTGATGCGGCGGTCGCGGTCGTAGGTTGTGGCACCCGGTGTGCTGATTTGCAGGTGGGGAACGCGTTGGAATATCGCGCTGGCAAAGGGCGGATCGACGAGCGTTGCGCTGCCATGGATGCGTAGTTGATAGCCTTCGGCCAGCAGTTCATCGATGAAAACCGGGCTGACATGGCTCGGCACAAAGCTCTCCCAATAGTGGCCGGGTACGCTGAAGAAGAGGCCGAAGATAGAGGTGCGCGTGCCATTGCTGCAGCTGAAATGGTTGTCATACCATTGACTTTCGGTGGCGAAGCGGTAGACATGGGGCATCGTTTCGGGTGTCAGCGTGCGCTTGTTCCACGAGTCGATGAAGAGAAAAACGATGTTGGGGCGTTGGACATTCTGAACTTTTAAGGGGTGAAGCGGATAGCAAAAGTCCGAGGTACTGCGCGCGTCGGCCGTGGGCGTTACGGGCTGTTTGAAGCCCATGTTTTCGAGGGCGCGTGTTGCCGAGAGTGGGAAATAATAAGGAATGAGCGCTTTCGACTTGGTCACTGCAGGTTGTTGAAAGAACGAACCATAGACATAAAGGGCGTTGGCCACAAGCGTTGCCAACAGCAACAGGCCTGCTCCTGCCCACAGCTGGCGCCGATTTACGTGTCGCATCAGCGTGGGAACGAGTCGCCAAAGCGCTACGGCCGCAGCCACGAAGAGCAGCAGAATGCACCCTTCTTTGAGCAGCATGGTGCCATCGAAATTGAAAATCTCACGGGCACCGCTACCAAAAAACATGTTGAGGATGATGCCGTTGATGTGGAACCGATAGAGCTGATAAACCTGTCGGTTGAGCATCAACACCACCATGAGCAGCGCAACGAGGGCAACAAACCAGGCCGTGGCGAGGCGAGGGTGGCGCAGTCGTGCCAGCAAGGCATAGCCGAGGAGCGCCGGCAGCAGCAGGATGGCTGCATGAGAGAGGCACGAAAGGGTGAAAAACACCCAGCCCATGACGTCCATCACGTCAATGATGGTGGTGCCGAAGATATAACTAAAGAGCAGCAATGCCAGCATCAAGGTGGAAAGAAAGTAATAGAGGATGCCCTTGCGCTGATGTTGTAGGTGGTCGATTTTAACCATGGTGTGATGTTATTTGTGTTGAGCGTTTTTGTAAAGTGAGCGATATTGTGGCCGAAAACGTGCGCTATTGGGTTGCAATCTGTGCGTAAATGTGCGCTAATATGGTGGTGTTTTGAGCGGGCTGAGAACGGCTTTTGCAGTCCATCGAAATTACCGTCGGCACCGATTTGCTTGCGCGTTAAGGCTTGTTGACGAGCACTGTGCAGAGTTCTCGTTGCAACACGCGCGCATCCAACACCGACATCTGATGGTCCATAATCGCGAAAGCCAGCAGATGGCCGTTGCTGCCCGTGGCGTAACCCGCCAAAGAACTGATGCCATAGGGATGGGAAAGGGTGCCTGTCTTGCCATGAATTTTTCCCTTGAGCTTGTCACTTCGCAGCAAGCTGTGCAGCGTTCCGTCGACACCTGCGATGGAAAGGTTGCGCTGCAGCTGTTTGTAGATGGCAGGATGGGCGTAACCATAGCGCAGAATGATGACCAAGGCGTCGGGCGAAAGCTGGTTTTGCGTGCACAGACCGCAGCCATCATGAATGACGAGTGCGGTGTCTTTGAGCTGCAAATTCTTGCGCATGAAGTGGCGCAGATAGGCCAACCCCGCCTCGGTCGGCACCTGTTTGGGGTCGTAATAATGGCCGATGGTGTAGAGCAAGGAGGTGGCTTGGGTGTTGGAACTGTTCTTCCACATGCGCTGAATGACACGATCAATGGAACGATAGAAGCGGAACAGGCAATGCGAACCAGCGGGTGTCTTGCCCACAACCATCTGCTCATCGCTCACCATGATGCCTGCATGACGAAGACTTTGCTGCAAGGCTTGTTTCACTTTCGCCTCACCTTTATAGAGTAGGCCATAATGCGAAAACGACAAATCCCACGGATACCAATGGGCTTCGCTTGTGACAGGGTCGGTGAGTACGAGGTCGAAGATGAGCTTTCCCGCAATGTTTTGAATGCCTTTCCGGCGCAACGCCTGCACAAACATATTGAGGTCGTCGGGTTGCAGCAGAGGGTCTAAATCGGCTTTGAAACTCACATCGCCCTGCAACGTGTCGCCTACTTGCCGACCTTTGGTGAAGATGGCTGTGCGATAGTTGTAGTGGGTGCCTAAGAAATGAAGTCCCGCCACGCCCGTGAGCAGTTTCAAACACGAAGCCGAAGGTTGCGTGCGGTGCTCGTGATAGCCATAAACGGGCTTGTTGGCCGTGATGTCGTACACCTGAAAACCAAACACACCGCGCAGCTTCATGCCTTCGGCAAAGGCCTCAAGGCACGTTCTGAGCTGCTGGTCTACAGCAATATCTTTAGGCACAGCGGCCGGTTTGTTTTGCTTGTCGCCACTTTTCCCCTTTCCACATGCACCGAACGTCAGCGTTAAAGCCATGGCGCCGAGCAGGGCAGGGACGATTATTTTTAGTTTCATCATTTCTGTTTTGAGTTGTGTTGCAAAGGTAATGCTTTTTTTCAAAGCAGTGTATGCGTGGGCAATGAAAGCCGCTGGCGAGCGTTAAAGAATGAGAAATGCGGGGCGGTGGGGGTGGTAACGAAGAAAAAATGAGTTTGCGATGCAATAGCGAAACTTATTCCGTGGAAAAATGTTATCTTTGCAGCAGAATTGTAAACGTATGGATGACAAATTTGTATTGAGGGATAGCGCGGAGGTCGTTAATCGCAAATTAGACCTCCTCTTGCGAACAGGTTGTTTGTTGATGGAGTGCTCAGCCGACACAACGCGCATCATGCGCACGTTGAAACGCACCATAGCTTATTTGGGCTTGCGCAGCGAACATCTGCATTTGTATGTCAACTACACCATTCTCATGGTGAACTATCACGACGACACCCATTCTTATACCAACTTCCGTCATTGCAAAAAGCATATCATCGACATGGCGGTTATCTCGGAGGTGAGCCGACTTTCGTGGCGCAGCATTGCCGAAGATATGACCTTAGACGAATATGAGGCGGTGTTGAACGAATTGGGTATGAAGAAAAATCGCTACACACCTTGGCAGGTAGCTATAGGCAGTGGCTTTGCTTGTGGCGGCTTCTGCATTCAGTTTGGATGCGATTGGGTCTCGTTCTTCTATGCCTCTATCGCCGCTATTTTAGGCTTTCGATTGAAAATGTATTTGGGAAAACGCGGCACAAATGTGTATGCTGGAACGGGTATCTCGGCCTTTGTAGCCACCATGATTGCATGGCTTTTCTCGTTGTTGTCGGTAGGTTCGCTCGCAGCTTATATACCACAATTCCTTCATTCGGCCACACCTTGGCATCCGTTGTTGGCTTGTGCGCTCTTCATTGTGCCCGGTGTACCGCTTATTAACTTTGTAAGCGACATGCTCGATGGATATATTGAGACCGGCATCACGCGTGCCACAAACACCTTGTTGATAGTGGGTTCAATGTCGTTTGGCATTGCTTTGGCTATTAAGATTTGCGGCATCAACAACTTTGTCACCGACCTTTCGATGATACCCCACCACTCTTATTGGGAGTTTGCCATCGCTGCAGCAATCTCGGCCATGGGCTTTTCGATGATTTACAGCACGCCCAAGCGCTTGCTTTTGCCCATTGCCTTAGGCGGAATTATTGCTGTCTGCACCCGAAACTTTGTCAATCTGGGCGATAGCAACGGTAATATTGGCCTCGACCAAGGCATCATCATTGGTTCGTTGGCAGGCTCGGTGCTCATTAGCTTGATTATCACCCGTGCACAACACTGGTATCACACGCCCCATCAATGCCTCTCTATTCCCAGCGTCATCCCCATGGTTCCGGGTGTGTTTATGTATCGCGCACTCTTTGCTTTCATCGAGATGGATGGCTCGGTCGACCAAGTGCTCTTCGGTTTGAATAACCTCATCAAGGCTTCTTTGGTGATTCTTTGTATCGCCTTAGGTGTGGCTTTGCCCCATATCTTCGTGCATCGGTTGATGGCCAACAAGCGCAAACAACGACTCATCGACTCACTCAACGAGCGCAATCGTTTGCAATTAGAGAAGGAAGGCGCGTCTGTTTAAACCCTATTCAGTACAACTTGTAGGCTGTTTTGATGCAGCCCACCTTTGATGGTGAACTTCTTAATGGTGCTGTTGTGCACGGCTTGTCGACTGTTTTGCAGAGGTAGTCTTGTAAGATTATGCAAGAGCTTGCAAAGCATGCTCGATATAAAGGAAATGTGGATTATGGAGTTTTCCTGTTTCATGGGGTTCATGAGTCGCGGTGATATCAGTAAAAGAGGGTATATCAAGGCTGCTTGCATATTTGATTTTAGAAAGGAAATAGGTAAGGGGCATAGCAGTATTGACAAAAATATGAATAGGGCAATCTTAAAATAGGGGTAGTTTGCTGGGCAATATGGTGGAGATAGTGTCATAAAGTAGGCGAGATTGTAGGGCAAATAGCATCACTTTGGTAGGGCTTCTTTTTGTGATTATGGCGATAGGAGGACGATTAGAGGATGGGTTGGTTGACTGATGATGCGATGACTCCTTTATATATCATGATGACCCCTTTATATATAATAAGGTAGGGAGTGAGCTTAAAATAGTCTCTTTAGTCCGATTGGGGTATAAGTTTAGTGTGGAAGTGCCACGCAATTTTTCTCTATTTTGTTGTACAAATCGAAAAAGTTGATTTATTTTTGAATTTTCTTTGAAAAAGATTTGGAGTTTGTAATATTTTGTATTACCTTTGCACTCGCTTTTGAGGACGAAGGTTTTCAAGTAGCGTTTTCTGCGCCTGTTGAAACGGGTGCGAAATAAAGAGAGCGATCTTTGACAAGATTTTCATAGACAGAGAAGTAGTACAAGAAGCGAGTGCTTGTTTTCGAAAGGA
>NZ_AZHT01000018.1 GCF_000599605.1 Prevotella sp. HJM029
GAGTGCATCAATGAACTCTTGAAGAATAAAGCTAACCTCGTACACTCGCGACATCGCTCGATACACAACTTCATCATGAATCTATATTCTGTCCTTACTGCCTATTGCTTTTTTGACAATAAACCTGAGGCACTACCTGTTTATGCCGAAAAATCAAAGCAGTTAGAACTGTTTGCATCCTAATCTTATCCCGAACTCGGGTAGATATCACAACAATTAGCAATAAAATTTGGAGAACGTTTTGAAATCATATAACTTTGCCTCAGAAAAAAGGCTCCTCATCTGGCTGGCACGATTAAAAATCGCGTCAGCCAGATAAGGTTAAATATAAAGGATTAGAGCCTTGACACAGTTGAAATTACACTACCCTTCCACAATGTTTGCATCAGTAGCGTTGTTTACCAGTACCACTTTTGATAACATTGTTTGAGTGGTAATGTGGACATTGAAACCTCATTCCCAATCTGGAGCATAAAGTACCGAAGCGTTCTCGTAAGATTATTTTTTCTTTGTTTTGGGTTACAAATATAGCAAAAGGCAGAGAACCCATCCCTACCTTTATGCCTAATCTTTTAAAAATCACATTAATAATCAGATGATTTTTGCAATAACTCCCGATTTGGAGCATTACCGAAGCATTATCTTTCTAGTATTCTCCTTTTTGCATTTTCAAGTACTTCGAAAAATTCATCCAACATAAATGAAATTTTTTCATCAAGATAAAATTCTATCACAAATTTTTCTATTTCTTTGTTGACCTCGGCAACCATTTTTTTTTCATACCATATTTCTGCCACAAGATTTTCTCTATCAGGAACACTTGATAGTTCTATATTAAATTTGCTCATATTCTTATTCTAAAAATCCTATAAATGTTTTGCCATCACCATACGTTGTCAAACAAAAGTGCACAACTGCAAATGTAGTTATTTACTCTGTAGTTTCATTCTTTTATGCTCAGAAATTCTTTTGTTGATTGAATTTTGCTTTATAGTTTCTCTTATCCTTTTAATTTCCTCCCCTTGGCCTAAATATACATTTCTTGGTGTAAGATTGTCCAATGATTCATGAAACCTGCTCTCATTATAGCATTTCACCCATTGGGCAACAGCCTTTTCTAATTCAGAGGGACAGCAATAATAGATTATAAACTATGAAAAACGTGGTTGTTTATTGCACTTCGATTTGAAATGTACACCATTACCATCCATTTTATCACACAATATAGGCTATGTTTCAATATGATATACTGCACTTTGCCCCACAATATAGCCCACTTTTCTGGGGCAAAGTCAAGACATGAAGAAACGTTATGCTTTCAGTTGGGCTTCGAGGGCTTCGTCTTCGGCGTTGGGTTTGAACTTGCGGTAGACGAAATTTTCGCTCAGATAGTTCTTGCGCACAACGGGATTGGCGGCCAGTTCCTCTGAAGGACCATCGAAGAGGATGCGGCCTTCGAACAACAGATAGGCGCGGTCGCAGATGGAAAGGGTTTCCTGCACGTTGTGGTCGGTGATGAGAATACCGATGTTGCGATATTTCAAGCGCCACACAATGTGCTGAATATCCTCCACGGCTATGGGGTCGACGCCGGCAAAAGGCTCGTCGAGCATGATGAATTTGGGGTCGATGGCCAAGCAACGGGCAATCTCGGTGCGACGTCTTTCGCCGCCCGAGAGCTGGTCGCCCTTGTTCTTTCGCACTTTTGTTAAGCGGAACTCACGAATCAGACTCTCCAATTTCTCCACCTGATCGGCGTGCGACAGGCGGGTCATCTCGAGCACCGACATGATATTATCCTCGACACTCATCTTGCGAAACACGCTCGCCTCCTGCGGCAAATAGCCGATGCCGGCGCGCGCCCGCTTATAAACGGGATAGTCGGTGATCTCCTTTTCGTCTAAGAAAACATGCCCTTCGTTGGGCACCACCAAACCCGTTGTCATATAAAAAGAGGTGGTCTTGCCCGCACCATTAGGCCCAAGTAGCCCCACAATCTCACCTTGTTTCACGTTAATGCTCACGCCATTGGCCACCGTTCGTTTGCCATAGCGTTTCACCAATCCCTCGGTGCGCAGCGTTGTCAGTTTCTGTTCTTCCATATCAAACATGCGTTGGCTGCAAAGTTATAGCTATTCGGCTGACTGACAAAATAAAAAAATAAAAACTATGTGCACGAAATCACTTTTTCAAAGGATTTTGGTTACTTTTGCAACCAAAAGAAGACAGGTAACACTTATGTTGATTCTCAAACTCTTACAAAAATATCTCACGACCTTTGGGCGCTATCTGATGCTCATGGGACGCTCGATAGCGGTTCCCGATCGCATGCGCATGTTCCTCAAACGTTACAGCAAAGAGATGGCGCAATTAGGCGTCGACTCGATAGGCATCGTGATACTCATCTCGTTTTTCATTGGCGCAGTGATTTGCATTCAAATGAAAATGAACATTCAAAGTCCATGGATGCCGCGCTGGGTTTCGGGCTACACCACACGCGAAATTATGCTCTTAGAGTTCTCGAGCAGCATCATGTGTTTGATTCTTGCAGGGAAAGTGGGGTCGAACATCGCCTCAGAACTCGGCACAATGCGCGTCACCCAGCAGATTGATGCCTTGGACATCATGGGCGTGAACTCGGCCAACTATCTCATTCTGCCCAAGATTTTGGGGCTCATCACAATGATGCCCTTCCTGGTTATCTTCAGTTCGGCCATCGGCATTGTGGGCGCATACAGCACCGCATACATCGGCCACATCCTCACCCCCGACGACCTCACGCTCGGCTTGCAGCACGCATTCAACGCCTGGTTCATCTGGATGAGCATCATCAAGAGCATGTTCTTCGCCTTCATCATCGCCAGCGTGTCATCGTTCTTCGGCTACACCGTCGAAGGAGGCTCCGTGGAAGTGGGAAAAGCGAGCACCGATGCCGTGGTGTCGAGCAGTGTTTTAATTCTATTCTCCGACGTATTTCTCACACAATTACTCTCATGATCGAAGTTAAGCATCTCTATAAATCGTTTGATGACAAAGAAGTGTTGAAGGACATCAGCACCATCTTTGAGGACGGAAAAACCAATCTCATCATCGGACAAAGCGGAAGCGGAAAGACCGTTTTAATCAAAAATCTCGTGGGATTGCTCACACCCACGCAAGGAAACATCTTCTACGACGGGCGCAACCTCATGCAGATGAACAAAAAAGAAAAAGCAATGCTGCGCCGAGAGATGGGGATGATTTTCCAAAACGCCGCACTTTTCGACTCGCTTTCCGTGCTCGAAAACGTGATGTTCCCACTCGACATGTTCTCAACCATGACCTATAATGAGCGTGTAAAACGGGCGCAGGAATGCTTGGATCGCGTGAACCTGATTGACGCACAGCAGAAATTCCCCGGCGAAATCTCGGGTGGCATGCAGAAACGCGTTGCCATTGCCCGCGCAATCGTGATGAATCCCAAATACCTTTTCTGCGATGAGCCCAACTCGGGACTCGACCCTAAGACCTCATTGGTTATCGACCAACTGCTCTCGAGCATCACCAAAGAATACAATATGACCACCATCATCAACACCCACGACATGAACTCCGTGATGGGCATTGGCGAAAACATCGTCTTCATCTATAAAGGCCGAAAGGAATGGCAGGGCAACAAAGACGAAGTGGTGACCTCGACCAACAAAAAGCTCAACGAACTGGTCTTCGCCAGCGAGCTGTTCAAGAAGGTGAAAGAGGTAGAGATTGCCGAAGGAGAAAAATAATTTTTCAACATCGTTGGCGCACACAACGCTGCCACTCCCCTAAGCATAACGCAAAAATAGCGCGTGGTTTATGGCTCAATATCGACCCAAAAACCACGCGCTACACATTTATTTTCGTCGTCATTGCCACGCAACAAGCCCGAAATGACGCACCAAACATCCCACGCACACGCCACAAGATTCGCCCACTCCGATTTTAATCGCTTCTTTCTTTGCACCACATTTGCAGGTAAACTGCAAACATATCCAAAAATTGCATATTGCTTGCAGTTTGCCTGCAAATATACTCTAAAATCGCATTTTGCTTGCAGCACTTACTGCAAATATGCTTCAAAATTGCATGATACTTGCGGCATTCCTGCAAATATGCCGCAAAACTGCACTTTATCTGCAGGAGTTCAGCAAGTATGTTACAAAAACACTTATCATTTGCAGGGCTTCTGCAAATATGTTACAAAACTGCATTTTGCTTGCAGGAACTCCAGCAAGCATGTTACAAAAATGCGCATCGTTTGCAGAACTTCCTGTAAACGATGCGCAAAACGAAAAGATATTGGTCGCGATTAGCGCAAATACCACACGCCATCGTGCTCCACCATCGGCACAACAACTTGCTCTGACGAACCATCGCCATACGTAAAAGTGAGGAAGGCATTGCCCGTGTGCTGCGCTTCGTCGATGGTTGCATGCGCCACGGCAACGCTTTTCAGTCCGTTGTGCTCGTTTTGTTGCTGTTCGATAAACATTTTTGCATTCAAAACTAACTGCGAACGATAGGTCGAAGGCAGACTATCGGGCCGATAGGTGGCATCGACAAAGGCGGCATAGTTGCCGTTTAAAAGCTGCTGATAATAATGCAAAGCCGCTTTCCCTACGGGTTTCGCAGGGTCGTTAAGAATGTGTTTACAACCAAAAAGCGACACCAGAATACACCCAAATACTATGATTTTCTTCATCCTTCAAAGACGCACGAGGCGTGTGTTCACCTTATTATATATGTCGTCTGCCATTTTCCCCATCCTGAGCCTGCATCACTTCTGCCGTATGAAGATGTTGATGGGGCAGCCATGCATGCTCCAGTTCTCGCGGATTTTGTTTTCAAGAAAGCGGCGGTAATTCTCCTTCACGTACTGTGGAAGGTTGGCATAGAACACGAAGGAGGGGATTTGCGTGTTGGGGAGCTGCGTGCAATATTTGATTTTGATGTATTTTCCCTTGACGCTTTGTGGCGGGAAAGCCTCGATGATGGGCAACATCACTTCGTTGAGCTTCGACGTTCCGACGTGTGTCTTGCGGTTGAGATAAACCTGTTTTGCGGTTTCCAAAACGCGGAAAATGCGCTGTTTGGTGAGGGCCGAAGCAAAGATGATGGGGAAATCGACGAAGGGTGCCATGCGGTTTCGGATGGCCGCTTCGAACGTGTCGATTACCTTTTGAGACTTTTCCTGCACCAAGTCCCATTTGTTCACCACCACAACGAGACTTTTGTTGTTCTTTTGTATCAACTGAAAGATGTTCATGTCCTGCGCTTCCACGCCGCGTGTCGCATCGAGCATGAGTATGCAAACATCGCTGTTTTCTATGGCACGTATCGATCGCATCACGCTATAGAACTCAAGATCTTCGCTCACTTTATTCTTGCGGCGGATGCCTGCGGTGTCGACTAAGTAGAAATCAAAACCAAACTTGTCGAACCGTGTGTAGATGCTGTCGCGCGTGGTGCCGGCAATCTCGGTCACAATGTTGCGGTCCTCGCCAATGAAAGCATTGATGATGCTGCTCTTTCCTGCATTGGGCCGTCCTACAACGGCGAAACGTGGAATGTCATCCTCTATGGTTTCCGGGTTTTCCTGGGGCAGCTTGCCGATGATAAGGTCGAGCAAATCGCCCGTTCCGCCACCCGTAGCAGCGCTCACACACTGCGGATCGCCCAAGCCAAGACGATAGAATTCGGCCGCCTGATAGTAATCGGCGCTGTTGTCTACCTTGTTGGCCACCAAGATAACGGGCAATTTTGTGCGACGAAGAATGGTGGCAACATCTTCGTCCCAATCGGTAACGCCAGTAGTTACGTCCACCAAGAAGAGCACCAAATCGGCCTCTTCGGTGGCAACCAACACCTGACGGCGAATGGCATCCTCAAACACATCGTCGGAGTTGACCACCCATCCGCCCGTATCCACAACGGAGAACTCCTTTCCATTCCAGCTGCATTTGCCATACTGTCGGTCGCGCGTGGTGCCAGCTGTGTCACTAACGATTGCCCGACGCGATTGCGTGAGGCGATTAAAAAGTGTAGATTTTCCCACATTGGGACGCCCTACGATAGCTACTAAATTTGCCATAATTGTTGTTTAATTTCTGAAGTTATACATTCTTCGGCCCTCCTTCTTGCGGAGAGTGTGCCCTCTGTCTATTCAGGGCCTTAAGATAAATGATGGAACTCGCGTCCCAATGGATTATTGATGGAATCTACTTTGGCGCGCCCCTTACTCGGGATTGTAGCCAAAGCTGTTGAGTTCGCGCTGCGAAGAACGCCAGTCTTTATCGACCTTCACAAAGGTTTCAAGGAAGATTTTCTTCGCAAAAAACTTCTCAAGTGCCTTGCGCGCTTCGGTGTTTACCTTTTTCAACGCCACCCCTTGGTGTCCAATGATGATGCCTTTTTGGCTGTCGCGCTCCACATAGATAACGGCATTAATGCGTATTTTGGTTTCCGTCTCCTTGAATTGCTCCACGCGCACCTCTACGCTGTAAGGTATTTCCTTATCATAATAAAGCAAAATCTTCTCGCGAATGATTTCGCTCACAAAGAATTTGGCGGGCTTATCGGTGAGCTGCTCCTTGTCGAAATAGGCGGGCGACTCAGGCAAAAGCTCCTTGATGCGCTTCAACAAAATGTCGATGCCAAACTTATTCTTGGCCGAAAGGGGCAATATCTCGGCGTTGGGCAGCAACGTGTGCCAGTGCGAAACGATGTCGCCGAGCTGCTGTTGATTGGTTTCATCTATCTTGTTTACCAGCAAAAGCACAGGAATTTGCATGCGCTTCACCTTGTCTAAGAAGTCGAGATTCTTCTCAGGATTTTCCACTACGTCGGTCACATAAAGTAGAATGTCAGCATCGGTGAGTGCCGATTCCGAGAAAGCCAGCATCATCTCTTGCATCTTATAATTGGGCTTCAACACGCCCGGTGTGTCGGAAAACACAATCTGGCAATCGTCTTCATTCACAATTCCCATGATGCGATGGCGTGTAGTTTGCGCTTTAAATGTAGCAATACTGATGCGCTCACCCACCAACTGATTCATCAAGGTGCTTTTTCCCACATTGGGATTACCCACGATGTTTACAAAACCTGCTTTGTGCATAACTTTCTCTTAGGTGAATATCCATAAAAAAACGCATCGCCCTCCTGACGGATAAGACAGATGCGTTCTCTTATTTTTGTTTCGCTCTACGATCTACTTTGCTGCACCTGTTGCTGCACCATCATATGCCCAGCGCAAATAAGCTGCACCATTAACAAATCCGGCGCCGAAACCTGTGAGAATGATGTTATCGCCTTTCTTGAGCGTTTTTTCAAAATCCCACAATACAAGTGGCATACAAGCAGCACTTGTGTTGCCATAACGCTGGATATTAACCAACACCTTCTCCATTGGTGCACCTATACGTTTGGCCACAGCCTCGATAATTCTGAGGTTTGCTTGATGCGGAATGACATAGTCTACATCGTCCATCGTGAGGTGATTGCGCTTCAATAATTCTTCACAATCATCGCCCATAGCATTCACTGCATAACGGAACACGAACCGTCCCTCTTGATAAGTGTAATGCATACGATGGTCAACAGAGTAATGAGATGCAGGGAACACCGAACCACCAGCCTTCACATGCAAGAAAGGGAGTCCCTTTCCGTCTGTGCGATGATAGGAATCTATCAAGCCAATGTTCTCTTCTTCTGTCCCTTCTACCAACACAGCACCTGCACCATCACCAAATAAAGGACAAGTAGCACGGTCTTCATAATCGGTGATAGCCGACATTTTATCAGCACCAATCACGATAATTCGCTTATGCCGGCCACTCTGAATCATATTAGACGCAACATCAAGCGCATACATAAAGCCACAACATGCCGCTGCAAAATCAAATGCAAAGGCGTTCTTTAGCTCTAATTTCCCCAACACAATAGAAGCCGTTGAGGGATGAGGATAATCAGGTGTTGTGGTTGCAACGATGACCGCATCAATCGAATCAGGATCAACTCCCGTCTTTTTCAGCAGGAGTTTAGCCGCTTTTCGTGCCATGTAGGATGTGCCTAACCCTTCTTCTACCAGCAGTCGGCGCTCCTTGATACCCGTCCGTGTGACAATCCACTCATCATTGGTGTCGACCATGCGCGAGAGTTCATCATTGTTGAGAACATAATCAGGCACATAACCTGCTACACCAGTGATGATGGCGTTGATATTCTTCATTATTCTGCTACTTCCTTAACAACAGCAACCTTACCTCTATAATAACCACAAGTAGGGCAAACTGTGTGATAAACGTAATAGCTACCGCAGTTAGGGCATACTGCCAACGTAGGAGCTACTGCCTTATCATGCGTTCTTCTTTTGAGTGTACGCGTCTTTGACTGTCTTCTTTTAGGATGTGCCATAATCTTTTAAATTAATTTTTTGTTTATTCTTCGAATTTCAATTGCGACAAAGCTGCCCATCGTGGATCCATTGCTTCCTCCCCATTCACATCACTACTTCGGGTAGTCGAGAGCGCTTTCAGCTTCTCTATCATCGCAGGGTTACATTTTCCAGGTGCATGCACATGCTTGATAGGAATGCAGAGTTCAATAAATTCATAGATAAACCATGCAACATCGAGTATTCCTTCATCCTCGGCCACCGTCACAAGGTCATCATCTTCGGCATAACTTTCGCCCATTTTCACAGCTAAGTGGTTCTCCGTTTCAATGGGTTGATCCATGTCTTCGAGACACAAATCACAGGGAATCACCACGCTACCTTTCGTATAAAACGACAAATCGAAATAGTCATCGGTGCGGTTAATCACTAATGTTGTTTGCAAACAGCCACGTTTCACTTCTGCAGCTTCTAACGACTGAAAAAATGAATCATCCAAGTTGAACACACGCTTTGTCTCGCCTTGTGCCAACGCTTTGAGGTCTATTTGAAACGATTCGGTACGCTCCATACGGGCTGCAAAGATACAAATATTTTCCGTAAATAGCCAACTAATCAATAAAAAATGTTTAATCTTCCAGCAGAACCACATAGATGGCAACATCTTACACCAATCCTTTTCCCGATAAAGGTGTCACATGCAATGACAACCCATAGAAATTGTGGATAAAAGCTACCAAGGGGCATTGCACTTTTCAAGTAAAATCATATTAGAAGCACTGTATCTAACATGCTCTCCGAACAAGGAACTGCTAGAAATATTATTTTAAAATCTTTTCTAATCAAACAACATATTAGAAACAGTGCCCTTATCTATTTTTTACACAAAAAACACGTCAGAAATACTATTCTTCATCACTTATTGGACGGAAACATATTATAGTCAAGGCTTCTCATCATGTTTTATGTGCACATGAGATTATGCTATGAAAGGACGAGTAGTCTATTCTATTCACCAACCTCCACTCCAATCATCGAGAGATGTGATCTTTCGCTTGGCGAGGAAGTGTTTCTCCCAACCACACTACTGACCGCTTTTGTAGCGTTTCGCTATCACTTCCCACCATGATTTCAAACGTTCCTGGTTCTATCACATAGCGCATTTGGTTATCATAGAACCCCAAATCATGCACATCGAGCACGAAATCGATGCGTCGCGTTTGCCCCTTCGCAATGAAAAGTTTTTGGAAGCCCTTCAGCTCTTTCACTGGTCGCACCATTGAAGCCACCTTGTCAGCCACATAAAGCTGAACAATCTCTTCACCATCGAAACGACCTGTATTGGTCACATCAACCGAAACTCGTAGCGTTCCATCAGCCGAGAACTGCTCTGGGCATTGCATTTTACCATAAGAAAACGTGGTATAGCTCAACCCATAACCAAAGGGATAGAGGTTGTGATTGGGCACATCGATGTGGCGAACGGTCGAGCTATAGGGCATATCGCCTGGTCTTCCTGAGCGTTTATAATTGTAATAGTTGGGAATCTGCCCCTCGGTAAGCGGGAATGAGGTCGTTAATTTACCCGCAGGAACAACGTCACCAAAAAGAATATCAGCTACAGCATGCCCCGTTTGTGTACCAGGGAACCAAGCTTCAAGCAAGGCATCAGCCAGCGTATCAACCTTTTGTAAGCACAATGGGCGCCCATTCATCAGCACCACAACCAATGGCTTGCCTGCCTTATGTAGCGTGTCCAATAATGCTTCCTGTTGTCCTGGCAAACGAAGCATGGCACGACTGCGTGACTCACCACTCATCAATGCCTTCTCACCCAGCACAGCAATCACCACATCACTTTGCTGAGCAGCATCAAAAGCAGCAGAAAATTCCCGTTTGGAAGGGTCTGTAAAATCACAACCTTGTATGTAATCTATCACCACTTCATTGCCTAATTTCTGTCGAAGTCCCTCCTTCACGGTCACTACATCATGTGCATTGCCCCGTGCATTCCACGAGCCCATCACCTCATCTTGGTTATTTGCCAATGGCCCCACGAGAGCTATGCGTCGAATTTGCTTAGAAAGTGGCAACACAGCAACATTGTTTTTCAACAACACCATCGATGAAGCAGCCGCCTTCCGTGCTAAAGAATCGAGCCTACTCGAACGCACCTCTCGTCGTTCGCGTGCAACATCAAGGAAACGATAGGGATCATCGAAGAGGCCTAAAGCATACTTTGCGCGCAAAATGCGTTCTACGGCAGTATCAATATCCGATACAGATAAGTGTTTTTCACGCACTGCTGTCGCCAAGCAACGATTATATAAACCATCTGTCATATTCATATCCACACCTGCTTTCAACGCCAATAGCGCCGCATCTTCATCGATTTCGGCCACGCCATGCGCTTTCAACTCTTGCACTGCGTTCCAATCACTCACCACAAAGCCTTGATAATGCCATTGCTTACGCAGCAAATCAGTCAACAACCAGTGGTTCCCTGTGGCGGGAATACCATTGAAACTATTAAATGCTGACATGAATGTTTTGACTCCTGCATCAACACATGCCTTGAAAGGTGGTAAATAAACCTCGGCCAATGTCGATAAGGAGAGATCCACTGGTGCATAATCTCGACCAGCTTGCGGTGCACCATACGCTACAAAATGTTTTGCACAAGCCATCACCGCATTGGGGTTTCCGAGATTCCATTGGAACCCTCGCACACGCGCTTCCGCAATTTTACATCCCAAATAAGTATCCTCTCCAGCACCTTCAACAATGCGTCCCCAGCGTGGGTCGCGTGCAATATCAACCATGGGTGCAAAGGTCCAGTGAATACCCGACGCAGATGCTTCTATAGCAGCAGCCTTAGCTGTTTCAAACATGAGATTTAAATCCCACGAACAAGATTCTGCTAATGGTGTAGGGAAAATTGTTTTAAAACCATGTATCACGTCAAAAGCAAACAACAATGGTATCTTCAACCGCGACAACCGCATGTTCTTTTCTTGCAGTGCACGCAGCTTTTCAACGCCACCCACATTGAGAATAGAGCCCACCATCCCGCGTTCGAAGAGCGAATCTGAGAGGGCTGCACTCTGAGGGCCTGTCAACAAATCGCCACCTACATACTGTGAAAGTTGTCCTATCTTCTCGGGTAGCGTCATTTTTTGCATGAGTTGCCGCACAAACTGCGTTTCTTTGTCAGCCACATGGTATGTCTTTGGCATCGTTTTCTTAGGTTGACGCGGATTGATGTGCTGTGCATGGCCCACGAAAAAGCAACCCATGAAGCAGGTCGCCAACAAGAGTGTTCGTTTTGTTTTCATTCTGTTTACGTTTTATTCTGATTTAATTTCTATCGTTTGAGACTGCAAATCCACGCCACGTGCTGTGAGTTGAAGAGTTGAAGGCGCCTTTCCGGCTTGCACAACCACCAGACATTTGCCAAAGAACGCACGCCGTTCGTGGGCTTGAAAACGTTCCATGGAGAAAGGAGAGCCATTGTCAACGCCTGCAATTTTACCCTCCCCCTGCAATGAAAAGAGGATATTATTTTCTGCCCAGGGGCACCGATTACCATCACAATCCACAACTTCTACAGTAACAAACGACAGACTTCGCCCATTGGCTTTGATTACCTTACGGTCGGGCGTCAGTCGAATATGATGTGGCGCGCCTGCTGTTCGTAGAGTTTTTTCGGCTACAACCAGTCTATTTCTTCGCGCCACTACACGCACTTCTCCCGGCACAAAGACCACACGCCATGCCACATGATATTCGTGTTCATTGTTCTTTCGGCGCACCCCCTGTGAGGTTCCATTCACAAAAAGTTCCACTTCATCGGCTTGATTGTAATAACACCACAGGTCAATGGTTTGCCCTTCGAGCCAGTTCCAATGAGGAAAGACATGCAACACAGGTTGTTTCGTCCATTCACTTTGGTAGAGGTAGTAGGCATCTTTGGGAAAGCCAGCCAAATCTACCAACCCAAAATAGCTACTTCTTGCTGGAAAAGCGAAGGGAGTAGGCTCGCCAATATAATCGAACCCCGACCAAATAAACTGACCAGCACAATAAGGTGTGTGCTTCACCACATCCCATGTCTCTTCGTGAGTGGAACCCCAATAGGCACAAGAATTGTCATAAGCAGAACAAAGAAATGTTGGATCCGTGAAAGGTTTCTTGACGGTTGGCAAGCGATACAGCGAGTCACTGGGCATTTTATAATAACCTCGGGTCTGCAAAGCCGACACACTTTCGGTCATCAAGAAAGGCTTTCCTGGAAATTGCTGGGGCACCTCGCTCACCTTTTTCTGATGGTAGTTAAACCCGATCACATCTAATGCCCCACTTTTAAACAAGTTATTGTTGGGCGACACCTCGTTACATCCCGCCGTAACGAGGCGCGTTGGGTCGTAGCGCCGCACGATAGCCGCTAATACTTGTGTTAGTCTGGCATTCACATTCTGCGTATCTCCAGCCGTCAACGCTGCCTTATCGCGCTGGTTGTTGAGCAAGATATTCACCTCATCTAAGGCGACTCCCATATCGTTCGTTTTGTTCCATTGCTCTAATACCTCGTTACCGATGCTCCAAAGGATGATAGAAGGATGGTTACGATCGCGCAAAACCATATCGCGCAAATCGCGTTCAAACCACGTCTTGAAATGCAATGAATAGTCGAATGATGTTTTTCCTTGCAGCCAACTGTCAAAAGCTTCATCAACAACCAACATCCCCATACGGTCACAAAGGTTCAAAAGCTCGGGAGCCGGTGGGTTATGGGCACACCTTATGGCATTAGCGCCCATCGCTTTCATCATCGACAGCTGTCGATAGAGAGCATCTTCGTTGATTGCTGTGCCTAAACATCCCAGGTCACCATGCAGGCAAACTCCGTTGATTTTGATATTCTCACCATTCAGAAAGAACCCCTTCTTGACGTCAAATGTCACCGTTCGGAACCCCATCGTCGTGGTATCACAATCCAACACCTGCGCCTGTGCCACCAGTTCTGTCGTAATCGTATAGAGATGTGGCGAAGAAAGCGACCATAGCTGTGGCTGTCGCACGCGCATTTGCTGCTGAAGGGTGGTGCCAGAAGGGTCAACAACACAAACTTTTGATGTCTGTGCAACTAACTGATGTGCTTTATCCCATAGCTTTTGGCGTACAACCACTCGACGACGGCTTCCACTAAAATTCTCAATCTGGGTGTTGAGTGTCACCTCCCCCACCCCTTTCTTGATGGTAGCAATCACTTGTGTACCCCATTCAGCCACGCGAATGTCCGACGACCTGGACAAGTAAACATGGCGATAAATACCACATCCCGTGTACCAACGACTATTGGGCTGCTGCGAATTGTCCACCTTCACAACCACAATGTTATCACCTTGTTTATGAAGGTAGCGTGTAAGGTCAAAACTAAAACTTATAAATCCGTAGGGACGTGTGCCCACCCATGTACCATTTACATACACAGACGTATTCATATACGCCCCATCCAGATGGAGTACATAGCGAGAGGTCGCATCACTATCTTGTAAAAACAGATGCTTACGATACCAGCCTTTGCCACCAGGCAGTGCACCTCCTGTGGCACCCGAAGGGTTTTTCGCATAAAAATCGCCCTCAATAGCCCAGTCATGTGGCAAATCTAACAGGCGCCAATCCCTATCATCGAACGTCGATTGCTGTGGTGCGTCGTCTTTCTGCAATGCAAAACGCCAGCCCTCATCCCATAGATGGCGTTCAGAAGCCTGGCTTTTGAGTGCCCCTATCGACAACAGGCACAAGGCAATCCCACAAAGATAGTAAGAGAAAAAAAGAGTTGTATGTTTCATCTTAACTTTATTGCACAACAATTTTACGACCACCTACAATATAAATTCCGCGTGGAAGCGTGCCGGCTTGCCATCGATTGGCCACCTTAATCCCATACAGCGTGTAAACCGCGGGATCGGTTTTTACATGCATTTTCACATCCTTAATGGCTGTATCGGTATCTCCTCTTCCTATCACACGCACACTTCTCAGGTAATACCCCTTTCCTGTTATGGCCAATCCATGTTGCTTGAGCTCCTCAACGGCTTGCGCATTAAGCGTAAAGGTGTACACCTTTTCATCCGCCCCAGCAGTCAAGTTCAGAATATGTCCATACGTTTTGTCCGACGAGAGAGAGGGTCGGTCGTGCTCACCTTGTGCAGGTTGCTTGAATTGTCGCAAGAAAATTTGCGCTTTGACATCTGCATCTCTCACCGTGATTTCCAATTGTTGTCCTGCAGAAACTTTTTTAAATGATGCAGCGGGGATAAGCACTTCGCCCCATTGTATTTGCTTAAAGCCCACCCACTTTGCACTATCTTTAGAGGAATGCAGCACTGAGAATAAACGAATATTTTTTCCTTTGATGGTACACCCCTCGGTCTTCAGCTTCCTGCAAAGGTCATCCGTATCGACAATAAAGGTCATTTGCGCATCGTGTTGGGCCAATTCTGGCTGTAAGGTAATGATGGATTTACCCCTCTTATCGCAAACATCGAGGGCCAATTTCCCTACAGTTCTAAACTCAGAATTGCTAAGCGTGTCAAGGTCCATCACAAGCTGATCACCCACCTGCAAGCCTTTAAATTGCTTAGCGGCCATATTCAAGTCGATGGCCAATGTTTTCCAGTCCGACCCTTTGGGCAAAGAGCCCAGCCACAGCGCCCGATTCGTACGTTTATACACCCGCAACCAATCGATATTCATTTCATAATTATGGGGCACTTTACTTATCTTTCCATGATATTGAGGATCCAATTCAGGGTATAAGATGCCTCTATTAAGACCATTAAGAGTATCAATCTTGCCACCCATGGCTCCTGTTACGGCCACATCCCAAATATGATCGATATCACCTTTGATATATTTATCTTTCAAGAGCTCATTATAACGGTATTCAGAAGTACCCTCTACCATGTCAGTCTTCGTCGTAAATACCGATCTCACTCTCCCATCCAACAAGAAACTCACCGCCAAATGCACTGAAGAGTCGCCGGGGAGGGGGTCGATTTGTGCACCATAAACATGGAAATCTTCTTCTGGATTGAAATCAATAACACGGATACGATCTGCAAAATCATTATGATTGTAGGTCGTATTGTACTTCAATTCGTTGGTCACACTATCACGATATGACTTGGCATGATCCATCCCATGCACCGATTGATGGAGCGTTCGCTTGCCCTTGAAATAATAAGTATGATTGGTCCATTTATCAGGGATGTCCCGATCATCGTCATTAACAAAGAACTCTTGCAAGTCAATCTCAAAATTTCCGGCTCCTCCATAGCGGTGACGAAGCCATAAAGCCATCCATACCCCTATTGCATAGGGTATCTTTGCCTTCACTTCTATACGCGAATACAACGGATAATAACGCCCATGATCCTTTGCATCCTTGCTGGACAACGCACCAGACCACCATCCTGTGTACAGTGGGGCATACTCCCTTTTGATGGGTTTGCGCCACAACACACTATAATCAACATCATTATCGGGCTTATCAGGCCGGTAAAGCCCCGTCAAAATAGCATCGCGTGTGGCACGAAGGGTGAGTATGCCATTTTTTACCGATATCATTTGATCGCGATAGATGTGTACACTTCCTGTTTTTCCATTGCTCCCATAGGTATCAAACTTATAGTCTTCACGTGCGTCACCATACATGCCCCAAGCAAAACGGTCAACATCTGTACCATTAAATTCATCGCCTTTTAAACGATTCCAGCCGGGCAATGCGGGGATTCCAAACTGCTCTGTCTGTGCACTTATACTGACAAAGCTCATACACAGGACAAATATTGCTGTTAAAATTCTTTTCATATTTTATTTTTTTTGAATGGCTTCATGAGCCTGATAAAATAGTTTATCGCGGCAATTCCATCTTTTATATAAACGGAAATAAATGTCTTTTATTACCAAGCGATGGAGATTGCTTTGTAAAATGTGCGATATCATGCAACAAAATATATGATATGGTGTGACAATCTATACGATATTATCCAACGATTACAGCGCTTTCGCCACACCATCTCATCGCATACCTATGGCACTTCGATGGTAGCTTGCTTTGAAACAAAATCAATGGTGATTTTTGTTCCTGCTTTCCACACATAATCTTTATTTGGTTCGCCGTCGCCATTCTTACGATATAAGAACGCTTTCGTTTCGGGATCAACATAGACTTCGCGCTTCCACGAGCCAAACTTCTTAACACGACTGAAGGCCGGAATGTTCGGATAAATGCGTAATCGCCCCTCTTGTGGCAGCGTCACACTCATGCTTCGCCCATCAGCATTGGGCGTAAACGTCACACTAGAATCACCACAAGAACCCGAAAGGGTCAGGGGTTGAATGGCAATCTCGCGCGAATCCAATCCCACATAAATTAGGTAGATGCCGTCATGAGGAACAACTGCCCGATGATTCACAACGTTATAGTCTGTCGCGGTCTTCAACTTAGCAAAGTTTCCTCTGCCAAAAGCCTTTTCAGTAGAGAACTCAAGTGCGGTTCCTCCGCGCAAATAGCTGATGTAAAACCAACGCGATGCCCCAGCATAACCATTCTCTAACGACACCACTCCTGGTGCGGCCCAATCCCATTGTCCAAAGTCGTCGCCCGTCATATAAAGCTGATTTACGCCTTCTGGAATAAGATTCTCTGGAGTTGTTCCTCCAAAATCGGCCGTTTGATGCGCTACATCAACCGTGACTGTAGTTCCCTTTGCCACAGGCAAGACAGGCGGTTCGTTCGCAACGACACCTGGATAAACAATCTTCCCATTATGAATGGTGAACAACATGGTTGACCAGTCTCGTCCATTTTGCTCAGACGTAGCAAAAAGATGAAGGTTTCCTGTCTCGGTTGTTTCTACTGATAAATGACTCCCATTGCTGGTTAAGGCCAGTTCTTTATCTGCCAAAGCAGCACCCGAGGCATAGACCTTAGGATGCTCAAACGTAATAAGTTTGCGGTCTAAGTTCACATAAACCAAATAGAGCCCCGAGGCGTTTACCGTGGCTTTTCCGTCGCCATTTAGCGTCACACCTTGCATCGTTTCCAACGAAGAGAATGCCTGGGCACCATCTTTTGTCGTAGCCCACTCTATGGTTTGGCCAGCTTGCAAATAGCATAGTCGCCAAAATTCGCCATTCCCAACGGCACCCACAGGAGCCATCGGCACCACATCGTTACTGCTCCACGCCCCAAAGTTGGTTCCACCCATGTAAAGTGTGTTGGCAAGTCCTTTTACTTCGATTCCCTTTCCACCCATGCGCGCCGTAAATTCTCCTGTGAGTACGCTGTATTGCACTTGCACATGATATTGCCCTTTCAAAGGGAATTTCAACTTCACATCCGACAGATTGGTGAGGGGCTGATAGGATTCTGAGAGCTGATTGGCACGTTCGGTTGACGCCGTTCCCGTGAAGACTGCTGGCAAAGCGTAGTTCTCGGTGTCGTTATCGCGTAGATAGAGGGTTGTCCCATCGTTCACATTGAATACATATTTATTGGGATACAGCTGCTGGGTTGAGTCGGCATTGCTCCAGGTAACGATGTGTCGATTGTGGTCATAGGTAACGTCGCTGAGCGCTACAGACGTTTTTCCATCTGCAGTCAACGCATGATCACTCTGCATGGTAAACTGAATGGGGAGGATAGCCAGTTCTTTTCTTTGTTGATTGACCACCACTTGGTAGAGTCCTTCTTGGGGTACAGAGAAGCCATTGCCGCCGGCTTGCAATTTAAATGCTGTGGCGTGAGCATTGGAAAGGGCAATCTCACTCCCCTTTCCATACGCAACGGGCTGGCCATCGCTATCCACATAGGAGATGTGAAAGCTACCATTGGGTTTCAACCAAGCGAAGATACTCAACATGTTTTCGTGAGTACCTGCCTTCAGACGACCTGTTTCGATGGGGAGAGAGAACTCTGACGATGCACCAGAGAGATAAACACCTTCTGGAACATTCACCACTTCATCATAGCCAATATTATTTTCTGTGCAAGCTATCGCACCCAAAATGGATAGCATCACCATCATATTTCTTAAACGTATCATAATGACCTTATTTTATTACCAACCAGTATTTTGTCTCCATTGTTTTAATTTAAGCACTTCAGACTGCGGTATGGGATACCAATACATCTTGGGCTCAAACACGCGCTGTTCTATTTCGGTGGGCGCATAAGCATACCCCCCTAAAGGTTTCTTCGTGATTTGTACCCCTTTCAGCGGTGCGCCGAGCGTCGAAGAGGCAATTTTCCAACGACGAACATCCCAATAACGATGCTCCTCGAAGGCCAATTCTACACGCCGTTCATGCTGAATTACGCCACGCATCTGCGCTTGTGAAAGCCCTGTCTCTACGTCGGGGAGCAAAGCCCGGTTGCGAACTTTGTTGAGATAAACCTCAATATCGGGATTGGTGGGATCGCATTCGTTGAGCGCTTCTGCATAATTCAAATAGATTTCTGCCAAGCGGAACAGCGGAACGACATGCCCACTGCTGCTCCCTCCCGTTTGAATATTCACATCTTCATTGAGGAACTTGCGCAGATAATAGCCCGTCTTCGTTGCATTCGGATTAGGACTTGCGTCTGCTCCACCAGGATAAGCGGCCACCCTTTTACCTTTAAAGTCTGCAACATTCATTAAAATCGTAGCCGCTAAGCGGTCATCTCGATTGGCAAAAGGCAATGCAGCATCGGCCGGATTGTTCCAATCAAAGGCCGTCCCATCGAGCGTTTCATAAGAATCGACTAAGTTCTGAGAAGGATTTGTGCCCCCTGTCCCACCGAAACTCACGGGGAAGTTGCTCTTCTCAAAATTAGCATTAGCAGCATACCTACGCACGAAAATATACTCTTTATTTTGGAAATCGTTTTTAAAAAGATTACCATACGACGAGGCTAATTCATATTGATTGAGGTCGATAACGGCCTTTGCTGCATCGGCAGCAGCCCGCCATTGCGCTACATCCGAGGGTTTATGAGCCTCGTCGATGTCGCCAAAGTCAACATAAAGTGGGCTGGCAGCATAGAGCAACACCCTACTCTTCAAGGCTAAAGCAGCCCCTTTCGTGGCACGACCAAAGGCATCATTGACATTGCGCCACGGGGTAAGTTCGAGTGTTTCTGCTGCGGTATCACACTCACTTACAATGAAATCGACCACATCTTTCATCGTGGGGCGTGGCATATTTCCATAGTCACCATTGATGCTCAGCGTTGAAGTGATGATGGGAATGGGGCCATAACGCTTGAGCAATTCAAAATAGAAATAGGCACGAAGGAAGCGTGCTTCGGCACACCACATGCGGATATCTTTTAAATTGTTGGCATACTCTACCTGCTTATCGGGGTCTAATCGTGAAATATCGAGGTTTACATGGTCGGTATTTTCCATGATGGTGCAGCACTTAGCAATACCCGAAAAATAGCGATTCCATTGATCATCGGGGTTGTTTAAGGCGTTCCATGAGCCATTACCTAACTGCCGAATATCAGACGATTCGACGGCAAATGTGGCATCATCTGTTGCAGCCGCCAACAAAGCACCATTCGAAAAGCGATTTAAGCCTTCAGGGAGAAGGGTGTAAGCATAGGTGAGATAGGATTTTGTTCGATTGTAAGAGTCGAACGTTGCCGTCTTATCAATAAACGATTCTTCCTCACGATCTAAAAAACTATTGCACGAACTGAGAATAGAAGTTGCGCTGATGACTATCGAAACGACAATATATGGAGAAAACTTTACGTTCATAGAGGGATATTTTTAAATAGAATATTACTTAAAATGCAAGTTTCAAACCGACACTAACCGTGCGCATGAGGGGATAACTTAAGAGATAGTCTTGCTCGGCATCACCCAATTTTCCAAGATGATCGAGCGTGAATAAATTGGTAGCGTTGACATAACAATAAACGCTATTCAAACGTAGGGCTCGCGAAACTGCTGCAGACAGCTCATAACCGAGCTGAATATTGCGCAACCTTAAGTAGCTTCCATTACGACGCCAAAAGGTGGATGTGCGATAATTGTTGCTGAAATCAACCGTTGACAAACGCGGATAAGTAGCGTCGGTGTGGGTTGGTGTCCAACTATCGAAAGCTAAATTTGAAGCTGATCCATTATTTTGGAAGGAGTAAACGTTGGGGCCCCGCAAATAAATATCGCGTTGAGCAACCCCCTGGAACAGCACATTGATATCGAAACCTTTGTATTTGATACCGCCACTAAACATGTAGTTCCACGCAGGAACAGTAGCGTTGCCCACAGGATGTGCATCATTTCCATCGACAATCTGGTCGCCATTGTAATCTTTGTAGCGAATATCTCCGGGAGCAACATGTCCGAATTGAGGCTGAGGAAGATTGGCTTTTAGTCTGCCACTACCATCAAAATCGTCGGCCGTATAGAAGCCTTCGGCCTCTAAAACAATAGGTTTCCACACGGGATTTCCTTTTCTATAGAGATAGCTCTCGGCTTTTATATCTTCCCCTTGCTCATCAACTCGGCTCATTGCATACCATGTTCCGGCCTCTGCAAAGTAAGAGATTCTGTCGCGAATCGTCCCCTGATAACGTGCTTTGAACTCAAAACCATGATTGGTTACTTTACCCACATTCATCAAAGGAAGGATTCCACCATAGGAAGCTCCTACGATACCGAGTACCTGTGCATAAGGAAGTGTGAGAATATCTGATTGGGTTTCATGGAAGAGGTCGAAGTTGAACGACAGATTTCTCAATACGACTGCATCGAAACCGATATTGACAACGCGTTTTTTCTCCCACGAAACGGCAGGATTAGCCAAAGTCTTTTCCGTGAAACCTGAAGACTGTGAGCTTCCTATACCAAAGAGATAACTTCCCTTGCTGGCATAAGCCTCATCGTAAATATAACGTGCTGACGTTTGATTGTTACCGGTAAGGCCATAGGATGCACGAACTTTTAAGAAATCAATCCACGACATTGCCTTGAAGAAAGACTCCTGACTGGCTACCCATGCTGCAGAGAATGCTGGGAAAATACCAAAGCGATGCCCGCGAGCATAATTATCGGTACCCATATAAGAAGCCACCAACTCGGCGATATAACGTTGGTTAAGGTCATAGGTTAAACGGCCTGCAAAGTTTACATAACGCTCGTCATCGCGCACATTATAGACTTGATAACGATCATTAAGCATCAGCAACATTGCATGGATGCCATGCTTACCGAGACGTCGTTGATAATCAATCTGCGCTTGTAGACCGATACGTGACTGACTGGTTCGAAATCCTTCAGATGCGGTTAACGCAGCCTCAGACCCATATTGCGTGTAACTATAAATCGGATTATTTTGTGCATCGACCCCCGTTTGCTGGAGTGAATAGCGTGCATAATCGCGTGTTTTGGGCGACGTTTCAGCCATAAAATTATGATAACCAAACATCACTTTGGCACTCAGTCCACGCACAAAAGCATTAAAGTCATACTGTAAACCGAAGATGACTTGCAGTGAACGAGAGTTCTCTTTATTCAACCCACGATACAAAAGATTGGCTACAGGGTTGGTATAGAGTGATGTCCCGCCAATACTTCCATTCGGATTGTAGACAGGGAAAGCATTCGGAGGTGTGCTCCAGATGGCATTTAAGTAGGAATCCGCACCGCCTCCACCAGGCATTGTCTTCTCGGCGAGGCTCACTCCTGAATAGAGTGATGCACGGAAATAGCGGGTGATGTCTACGTCTAAGTTGGCTCTGAAGTTATAACGTGCATAATCGACATTGGCATTTTCACGTCGTTTGGAGTCTGTTCCACGATAAATACCATCGTTTTGCAATAGCCCTGCCATGACATAATAATTCAATCCGCTACCTCCTCCACGGAAAGATAGTTCGCCCATGGTTAGTGGTGTCGTCGTTTTATAAACCTGCGTTTTCCAATTTACATTGGGAAAAAGGTAGGCATTGCTACCCGATTGATAGGCCGCGAGCATATCATCTGTGTAGATAGGAGCTTTCCCGTCGTTGGCAAGTGCTTGATTATAAAGACTCGCATAGTGGTAAGCATCCATCGGAGTGTTCATCACTGTTGGCATTTGAATGCCCGTTTGCATGCGGAATCCAATCTTTGGTGCAGAGCGGAAGCCCTTCTTTGTCGTAATCAACAACACGCCATTGGCACCCCTTGAACCATAGATTGCCAATGCTGCCGCATCCTTTAGCAAAGAAACCGACTCGATTTCTTCGGTAGAAAGATTGTCTAAAGGAGCTTCAAAACCATCGATAAAGACAAGCATTTCTTGCTTACTATTGAACGAACTTACACCACGTGTGAACATATTCTCCATGTAAAAGTCGTAACCTGGCTCACCCGATTTCTGAAGAAGTGATAGCCCTGGCAGCATTCCTTTTAAGGCATTGCCCACCGTTGGCGAGGTAATTTCCATAAGGCGTTCACCTTTTACTGTGGAGATTGCTGCTGATTGTGCCCATGAAGGCTGTGCTCCATAAGCTATAGGTGTCATCGTTGTATCGACAATATCTTGTGCACTAACAGGAGAACAGCACTGCATAAGTACACAGCTGATGATAAAATATTTCAATTTCATTGTCCTATTATTTTACATTAAGGTTTGTTTTTAACTACCATCCAGGATTTTGAATGAGATAACCTTTGTTGACTTCTTTCTGGTCAATGGCATATAAATAGCAGTTATCATTCCAAAAACGATGTTCAAAAACGTAGGGTTGATAATGAATATGTGTTTTATTCCCATCTATTGAATGAATTCTTAAACCATAAAATTGCCCTTTCATGACGCCTTCTTCACCTGCTATACGCCATCTTCGAATATCCCAAAAGCGATGATCTTCGAAAGCTAACTCCACAGCACGCTCGTTACGGAGCTTCGTTCGGAAAGCTTCTCGTGTCATATTTGCAGGGAAATCAGGCATTCCTGCACGTGAACGGATGGCATTGACCGCATCATAAGCTGCTTGTGGCGGTGCACTTTCATACTCATTCAGTGCCTCGGCATAGTTTAAATAGAGCTCAGCCAGTCGGAAAACAGGCCACTGAACATTGGCCGTATTGCTACCATTGACGTGTAATATACGGGGCACCCACTTATGAAGTAAGTGTGCAGTACGATCCATTTTCGAATGTTCAGCACCACCTTCAAGGAAGTTGATAAACGGGATCTCATCATTCCAACTACTACTATGATAGGCAATGGTCTGCTTAAAACGCGGATCAAGACTGTTATAAATATCAATAAGGTTGTCACCTCCATCCATATTCCAATCAGCAGGCTGCCCATCTGCACGCCTCTCATAGTGCAAAACGAAATTAAAGGGCACATATAATCCCGCATCACCCCATGACTTATTCATGGCCCATGTGGGTAGGTTTGCCACCAAAGGCCGACTGGTTGTCTTGAAATTACGATATTTCATATTCCCCAAAATGATTTCTTCATTATCGGGAATGGTCCACACATCTTCATAGTCTTTATCGGGGTTTCCGGTGTTATACAGATGGTAATGGCCAGAGGCTATGGCCGCATCGATTGCAATTTTGGTTGCATCGGCAGCCTTTTTCCAACGCTCCCTATCATAGTTTCCATAGCCAATGAGCTCTTCATGCCCAGGAAAAGCCATATAAGGTGTGTTCGTATTGAACAAAGGGCTTGCAGCATAAAGCAATACTCTGCTCTTTAAAGCCAAAGCAGCTATGCGCGTAGCGCGCCCCAGTTTAGCATTGTCGGTATAGTAATCGGGCAGATATTCTGTGGCACGATCACAGTCAATGAGAATCGAATCGATACAATCTGCAAAGGAATTGCGTGCCCGTTGTGAGAAATCTGTTGGGTCGATGACCTCTCTTACAATAGGCATTCCACCATAACGATAGACACCTTCCCACAACAACATGGCTCTCATGAAGTAGGCTTCACCTGTAGTGCGCCGATTAAAATCGGGGTCTCCTTCATCGAAAGGTACTTCATGGATACGCTTTAAAATGAGGTTTGCCACTCGCATCGTGTGGTTTCGCAAATAAAAACGGCAGTCTTCATCCCATGTAAAATTACTGTTGGTGTGATTTCCTGCATTCCATGCGGCATTTCCCATAGCCCAAGTAGCCACATCTTCGCCCTCATCACAGGCAGAAGCCAGCGTGGATGACGATAACAACCGCCGATCCGTGTTACTGCTACTCATACAAAATCCATAGGGCATTCCTTCGGCATAAAGTGTCGTTAAGAGCTTCTCTACACCTACACGCGTAGCAAAAACTTCATCCTCTCCATAGTCTACAGAGGGTGGAGTCTCTAAGAAATCGGAACAAGCTGTCAGGAAAACAGTCGCGAGTATCGATGCTATAGATATAAACTTCTTTTTCATACGAAAGGTTTTAGAATTGAATATTTAAGCCAACATTATAGATCTTTTGCAGCGGATAAGTATTGATTTCTACTGCACCTCCTTTAGATGGGGCCTCAGGGTCTAAGTCGATAACATCTGTCCAAGTAAACAAATTGGTACCACTGACATAGAGTCGCAAGCTTTCTAACCCCAACGTTTTGAGTTGATGCTTACGAAAGGTGTAGCCAATCTCCACATTTTTCAACCGTAAATAGTTGGCATTGCGAATCCAGAAATTAGAGTCTTGATAGTTGTTATCTGTATCTCGCGTTGGACTCATTGATAAACGAGGGAAGCTTATGGTGGCTCCTTGCTCATAACGCTCCTGCGTCCAACGTTCCAAAATTAATGTTTTTGCACTATTATGTGCGTTGATAAAAGGCCATAATGCACGGCCAAAATACTTGATTGAAACATGGGATGTTCCTTGAAAGAGTGCAGAACAGTCAAAACCACGCCAGCTGCAACCCACAGAAAAACCATATATAATCTCAGGAGTAGACGAATATCCGATGGGCACCATGTCGTACATATCAATTTTTCCATCTTTATTGACATCAACATAACGCATATCTCCAGGCTGCAAGCGGTTGCCATTCCAGCTGCTTACAGGCCTATCAAGCGCATTAATCTCTTCCCATGTATTGTAGAAACCATCGAAAAGAAGACCATAGAACTGTCCCACACGCCGACCTGTGCGCATTTGATAAGCATACTTCTCGGGCACTTCATCTTGGAAAAGAATTTTATTGCGTGCAAAAGAATAGTTGAACCGTCCCCAATAATTAAAGTCACGGATGCTATTTCGATAATTTATATCCAGCTCAAAACCACTATTTTCCATCTCACCCATATTGTAAGCTGGTAGTGAAGCACCAATTAACATGGGCGCACTATTGCGGTTAGAAAGGATATTGTTACGTCGTTCTTTAAAGTAGTCAAACGTCATCGTGAGATGATTCTTCAGGAAATTCATGTCGACACCTATATTTAACTTATGTGCTTTCTCCCAGGTCAGCAACGGATTTCCTAAGCGTTTTTCCTCAATCATTTGCGAATAAACAGGATTTGCCGATGACCCAAAGTTGTAACCCGATAGATTTCCACTCGTATTTCCATAAACTGAAGGTAGATATAAGAAACGATCTCCACCAATTTTATCATTACCTACCTCACCATAAGTGGCTCTTAGTTTCAGATAAACAAGCCAGTTGTTTTTAGGAAAGAAAGGTTCTTCGCTCATAACCCAGCCTGCTGAGACGGCAGGAAAGAAGCCAAACCGGCGTCCAGCAGCAAAATTTTCTGTACCATTATACCCCATATTAAACTCCACTAAATAACGGTTAGCATAACCATAGGTTATACGTCCGACAATACCTTGATAGGCATTAGGGACATGGAACTTTAAAGAAGGTGCATAATACTTACTTTGGTTATAGAGCAAGAGTCCAGTTGCCTGATGCTTTCCGAATGTGGCGTTGTAATGAAGTCCTGCTTCAAAATACACTTTCCTATTCTTACCATATTCAAATTCGCCACCCCATGTGCTCGCTTCATTCTGTGGAATGAGAATAATTTGCGTTTGATCGTTGGGATCCCGCTTAGGAACAAACGTCTGCATGGTCTTCACTGAGAGCCGTCTACTATAATAATAGCTATCATAAGAGGTACTGGCATGAACCGACAAACCTTTTAACAACACTCTGGACAAATCGTATTCAAAACGCAATGTCGTATTGATGGTGTTCGCATAGGTGTCTTTATAACCATTATTCAACAGGGCTTGCCAAGGATTTTCATCATCGATAGCGTTTTCAAGACGCACCAGTTTGCCATCAACCATACCTGGAGTTCCCAAGGGTGTGGCCCAAGAGATTTCTTTCCAAAGCTCACTATTGCCGAGACCTGGTGTACGAATATTGTTAATCTGTGTTGCCAATTGCACGATAGCTTTAAAATCTTGCGTGACATTAAAGTCAAGATTGGAACGGAAATTATAACGTGCATCCGAAGCATTCACATCATGATCACGATCAATCTTCGTGTATTTATACATACCATTCTGTTTAAAGAAGCCCGCAGAGATAAAATATTTCACCCGATTGGTGCCACCTGAGATATGAAAGTTGTGTTGTGTGCGCATTGAAGTGTTACGCAAAAATTTACCCACCCAATCCGTATTGGGATGCATAATGGGATCGGTTCCATCGCGATAGCGCTCAATATCTTCCTCCGTAAAGCGTGGAACATACGTCGTTCCCTTTGTATAAGCGTCGTTCTTAAGCGCCTCATTGTACATTTCACAATACTGCGCACTATTTAAATAATGTGGCAATGCCGTAGGAGATTGGATTGCAATATTCCCCGAATAGCTCAAACGTGGCTTACCCTGTTGACCTTTTCGTGTGGTAATTAATATCACACCATTGGCACCTCGCACACCATAGATGGCCGTTGCCGAGGCATCTTTAAGAATGCTTACCGACTCAATTTCATTCGGATCAAGACCATTATAGTTAGGACGTTCTACGCCATCAATCATCACTAAAGGTGCTGTATTGTCGGAAAACGTGCTCACACCGCGAATCAACAATGTGGATTGGTCTTCACCTGGCGCACCACTTCGCTGCATAGCAATCAAGCCTGGCATCTTACCAACCAACATATTGCTGATGTTCGCCTGTGGTGTCTGCACCAAATCTTTTGTGGTGACAGAAGCGATAGCACCCGTTACCGAGGCTTTTTTCTGTGTTCCATAGCCCACAACTACCACTTCATTGAGGTTGTGTGCTTCGTCTTCATCCAATGTAATTTTTAATTTGGCGTGTTTTTTGATGGCTACTTCACGAGTGGCAAAGCCGATATACGAAATCAGGAGTATGCCATCTGCTGGCACATCCAATGCAAATTCGCCATCAGCATTCGTAATAGTGCCCACCTTTGTCCCCTTCAACAAAACACTTGCCCCAATGATTGGGTCGCCATTTGCATCATGCACAATACCCGAAAGCTTGCTCGTTCCTGCTGCCATTTGCGTGCGTTCGCTGGAAGGTTTAGTTGTCTTTCGCTCGTTTTTATCAGCTTTTTCCTTTATCAATACAATGGTACTATTGTTAAAAGAATACTGAATCCCTAAAGGAGCGAACACTTGCGAGAGAGCTTTCTCCAACGGCAAATCTTTACATACCAAAGTAACTTTCGTTTGCGGTTGAAGAACATTGTTACGGTAAACAAACGTATAGCGCGTTTGTTTCTCCACCTGTTGAATAAACAGGCTCACTTCTTCGTTCTGAAGATTAAGGCTTACACGGCCACGCTGCGCCCACAACGTGACAGGAAGCAACAACAGCGCCAGGATAAGTAAGATGCGCCGTACGTCTTTCCATTTATTTCTCTGTTTGCTTGTCATTATGATATAGGTTTGTAGATTTGATTATTCTATGAGGATATGATTATGCTTGATCTGATACTTAAATTTATATTGCAAACTCAACGAATAGAGTACGCTCTCCAAGGTCTCGTGATAGAAAGCCCCCGTGAGCAAATCATCTGCTAATTTTTGATTGCGCAATTCTATCGTTACACCATACCAATTTTCTATTTCTTGCAGCACTTCGCTCAGCGGTTGGCTACTAAACGCCAGATAACCATCTTTCCAACGTGCGTCCGTAGTGCTATCATTATCACAAATATTCATTTGATGGTTGACTACGGAGTAGACTGACTTTCGACCAGGCACCAGCTGATAGACCTGCGAAAGACCTGCAGCAGAGAGCTGAACTGCTCCCGAGAAGAGTGCTGTTTCAACCACTCCTTCATGACAACGCACATTAAATCGTGTGCCCAACACTTCAATCTGCATATCGTTTACACGCACATGGAAAGGACAATTGGCATCCTTGGTCACATCAAAATAGGCTTCACCTCGCAAAAGCTCCACTTCACGCTGCTCCTCTGGAACCACATGATACCGTAATTGACTATTGCCATTGAGACTCACATGGGTGCCATCGGGCAGTGTGATCGTGCTTTTGCTGCCGGCTTTCACACTGACATAGGTATAGATAGGTGTTTTTGTATGCTGCGAACGCAACCACCAAATGCTGCCACTCAACACAGAAACCAGTAAAATCACCACCGAGGCACGGCGCAAAAGCCTACGAACAAGCTGCCAACGCTGCGAACGGCGTATCTGTTGCTGAAGTTGTTGCAGTATTCTTTGTTGTGAGGCATCCTCCATTTTAGCCGAAGAAGCAGAGGAGGAGAACTCACCACACATCAAATTCCATAAGTCTTCATCGGAGGTTTGCGCCACCTTTCGTTGCAATTGTTCGAAGTCAGATTGCGACAATTGCCCCGATAAATATTGCTGATACAATTCTTCTATTCGCTTTTCCATAAAGGGTTACTTCTAATAAGGATACGCAAAGACGCTCACGTGATACCTTTATATAACGTTTATTAACGATGATCTTTTAATCATGATTGGAGGAATAATCGCCCTTTGAGAACTCGGTTTTGGCAAACGAGGCCTCAGCAGGGGGTCTAACGCTGCTTCAACTCGCGTCTGAAAACCTTCAAGGTTGATGTAAGATAGTTTTTAACCGTCTGCGAAGATAAATTCAAGGAGTCGGCAATCTCTTGTATGGTCATATTCTTTTCGCGGCTCATTTCATAGATCTGGCATGCTCGTTTTGACAAGTGTCTTTTCGTTTGTTCCACCTGTTCTACCACTTCATGATAATTCACCTGCTCTTCGGGCGTAGGGATGGGCGACATTTTATGACAGGCTTGCCGATACTCTTCGAAATCAATCTGCGCAATTCGCTTTCTAAAACCATCGATAATCAAGTTTCGCGCGATGGTGAATAACAAAGCATGTACGTTACCATAGCAATCCAACTGTTGGCGTGTGTTCCACAATTTCAAGAATGCCTCCTGCACAATATCCTCAGCAAGAGCATTATTTTTAGTTTGTGCCATGGCAAAGCCATAGAGCCTATTAGAATAATGTGCATACAAATCGGAGAAAACCTCGTAAGAGCCTTCCTTCAATCGTGCGATGTAGCCATCAGGAGTGTCATTCATTAAAACCCAGGATAAAATTGTTTGTAGTGGATAATGCTTGCAAATGCGTTGGATGGCGGCCAGCAACCTATGGTTATTCGGTGGCTACTGCAACCGCCTGTCTCACGATTATTTTAGTGGAAACGTAAAATGCTTTTTCTCTTTCGCTGTCAATCCAACGTAATCGACCTCCAACTTGCCTTTCGAGATATGACAAAGCAGGTACGTATTATTGCTGTTCACCAAATTAGGGAAGTTGATTACCTCATTCGGTTCTTGATAGGCAAACGCGTGTAGATGACCAGAAAGCATCACAGAAACATTCATTTTGTTGAGCTCTGGAGTGATTGTTTTCTGCATGTGATAGCAACCATGCCAGTTTTTCAATGTCGGCGGCATGTGTGAGAATACCACTAAAGGATAACGTCCCACCTTTTTTTCTTCACGAAGGCTACGCAACCAGTGAGCTTGCTCTTCGCGATAATGGTCATAATCCACCATACCACTATATTCAATACTCTCATCGGGCTTATCTTCTCCTGAGTCAATAAACAAGAAATCGATTCCTGCTACGTGCTGTACGCGATAATAATGGCCATTGTTTGTGGGAAAATAATGATAAAGGTTATCGGCGAATCGGTCGCGTAGCTCATGGTTTCCACGATTAAAGAACAACGGGGTATGCGTGGCAAACATACTAACACAGGTGTCTAAGTAGGCATCCATCATGTGTTTCTGGTCGCGTATGCGGTGAGACATATCGCCATTGAGCAACACAAAATCAATCTTATGAAAGTCAACATCTTTGCATAATTCTTTCATAAACTGCGGTCGCTCGTGAATATCATTCAATACCAAGAAGGTAAGGTCGCGCGGTTGGGCAGGAAAAGTCGTAAAGGTGTAGGGCTTACCACGCCAAACATCGGTACAAGCAGTCTTACCCAAGCTCACCAAATCGTCGTAATGCCACTCAACAATCTCTTGTGTGAACACACGATAGCGATACTTCGCATCGGGTTTTAAGCCTGTCACGTGCACGCGATGCACACTATCCGTAATCACTCTGCGCCCCGCCAACACGTCATAATAGCGAGGTCGCGCCTGTCCATAGAAGTGATCGGGGCCTTCGGGAGCCACCTCTACCCACGAAAGGCCAGGCTTATCGGTCACCCAAACAATGGTTGCACTTGTGCTATCCATATCACATATCCATGGACCATGCGTCACTTTGATGGCGTTGGCACCAAGTGTGAACAGCAACATTAATCCTAATAATAGATGTTTCATGTACTTTGCTTTTTGATGTATTAAAAGTTCTTTTTTCAAAAGATTACACCAGCAATACGAGAAAAGGTTAAAGTGGTACTATATTTTTTTTAAAAATGTTTGGTTTGATTGCTGTTTTTTCTATTTCAAAGGGAACAATCCATACAGCTCAGCATCAATCTGGTCGGTAACCTTCTGAAAATCTTGTGCATTATTTTCGAAATCTATGTTATCACCATCAATGATAATAAGGTGTCCTTTATAGCCTTTAATCCAGTCTTCATAGCGATTATTAAGCCCAGTGAGATAATCGATACGAATACTTTTTTCAAAGCTCCGTCCCCTTTTTCCAATATGTTTCACCAAAGTGGGTATGCTCGAACGAATGTAAATCATCAAATCGGGCAAGGCTACCAATGAAATCATCAGGTCAAAGAGGTCAGAATAGTTTGCAAAATCTCGATCACTCATCATCCCCATCTCGTGCAAGTTAGGTGCAAAGATGCGTGCATCTTCAAAAATTGTTCGATCTTGAATAATGGTATCTTTACTTTTTGCAATCTCAACCACCTCTTTAAAACGCTTATTCAAGAAATAAACTTGCAAATTAAACGACCATCGTGGCATGTCTGCATAGAAGTCATCGAGATAAGGATTGTTATCTACAGGCTCAAAACGCGGTATCCAATGAAACCGTTTGGCCAACATTCGCGTGAGTGTTGTTTTACCACTTCCAATATTTCCAGCAATTGCTATATGCATAATTCAATATTAATAGGTTAGAATAATCCAAACAAATGGGCATCGATTTGATCGATAATACCCGAAAAATCTTTTTTATTTCGTAGAAAATCGAGTGTATCAACTTCCACAACCATCACTTTTCCCTGATACTTTTGAAACACAAACTCCTCGTAAAGCTGGTTTAAGCGCTCCAAATATTCCAAAGGCATCTGCTGTTCATAGTCGCGTCCGCGCTTCTGAATGTTTTTTACTAAATTTGAAACACTCGACCGAAGGTAAATCATCAAATCGGGGTAATGCAATATATGCGTCATCGATTCGAAAAGCTCCATATACGTATGGAAGTCTCGTGCACTGAGATTGCCCATCTGATAGTTGTTCTCTGTAAACACATACACCCCTTCATAGATACTACGATCCTGCACAAAGGTTTCTTTTCCGCTGCTTTTCGCTAACGTCAGCAAATCTTTAAAGCGCTCTTTCAGAAAGAACACTTCCATATTAAACGACCACCTTGGAATATCCTTATAATAGTCTTCCAAATAAGGATTATAGTCCACAGCCTCATATTTAGGAATCCATCCATAATGATGCGCTAAACATTCCGTGAGCGTCGTCTTGCCACTCCCTATATTTCCAGCTATTGCAATATGCACGTTTTTCTTTTTTAAAAAGATAAAAAACCGATAAATGGCATCTATTCTGCTTTAGGTGGATAGTGCATTTGCGCTTCGGTGATGGATAGGAGCACCTCTTTCAAAAACTTTTCTGCTTCATAACGTGCCATCGGCAAATCTTGCAATAGGTAGTTTCCACAATCCATTGCTGAAGCACCAGGTACCTCTCCTTCATAATGAGCGATGAAATCGAAGGTGCGCCGCAACAAGTCCAGCACATCTTTGCTTTCTAAGTCGCCCTGCACAATGAGATAATTCCCCGTCAAGCAACCCATAGGCCCCCAATAAACAATACGTTCTTTCCATTCAGCATCGTTGCGAATGAAAGTCGCTGCAAGATGCTCTATGGTGTGAATGGCACCATTATGTAATGCGGGTTCACGATTAGGCAATTTCATGCGCACATCAAATGTTGTCACAATCTCGCCACCCACATGGTCTTTCCTACTCACATACACACCACGTTGTAATTGTTCGTGGTTCACTGTGAAACTCGGTATCTTTTCCATTCTTTATTCCTTTTCTATATTTATTTCAAGACATTGCCTACTTGTTGTAACCGTTCCACAAATCGATGTGTCACCTCAAAGCTACCATCAGCCAATCGTTCCCAAAAATCAAAATACATCTCTGCCTTATGGTCTTTTAAAGGAACATCGCTTATAATACGGAAACTCACAAAGGGCACACCAAATGTGTAACACACTTGCGCAATGCTACAACTCTCCATATCCACAGCTTTGGCCTCGGGAAAATGCTGCATTATCTCACGCATCTTTTCACGTGAATCAACAAACCAGTCGCCACTCACCATTAAACCCATCGTTATTGCATGGCAATCACTACCAAATTGCTGCACAATTGCAATGAGTTTATCCGATAATATATACCGTTTTGGCATGCCCATAATCTGACCATAAGCACAATTGTCACCACAATAGGCATCGTGATAGGTCGTCTCCATGGCTACAACCACGTCACCCACGTTGAGTGAAGGGTCTGCTCCCCCTGCACATCCTGAAGAGATAATCACATCGGGATGATGCTTTTCGATCATCATCGTGGCACCTATGGCGGCGTTCACCTTCCCAATGCCACATTTTTGTAGCACGATGTTGGAATCGTTTCCAAACACCTTCTTCAGTTGCGCGAACTCTTTGTCCATTGCAACGATAATTCCAATTTTCATTTCTCTTGGTTGGTTTTGCCTACAAAGGTAGTAAAAAATATTGGCGCAAAGCATTGCATCTCACACAGATTTAGGATGATTTTATCGCATTTAATGCCTAAAGCTTCTGCGAACAACGCCATATACAGAGCATTTGAGGATACCCCACAATATAAAAGTATGTTCCCTTCTTACCATTTTCGTAAGATATGGGTAGCACTTCCTTATACATGCTCAAAAAAGCAATTACACTTCTCGACGATTTGCATCACAGAAACACCCACATTCCTTACAAAACCATTAACATCCTGAATCGAATTTTCACAGGACTCCTATACCTTCCTAAGTAGATGATAACGAAATGCTTCATGAACTTCATTGTGCAACCATGCTGGCCAAAGCCTGCTTGAAAGTCTGTTTTCTGCCTCCTATGGAGGATACAGGCTTCCCCCTATGCCATCTCTCACGTTCCATACTCGTTTTGGGCTTGCCAATCTCCTTTTTTCAAGCATAAAAACAGAAAAAACAAATAGATATTTGGGCATGTTTCATATTTATTGTATATTTGTAGCTACAAAACTCAGCGCTAAATCTATTAAACAAAAAGCAGCTAAGGCAAATGAAACAAAAGACAAAAAGATATTTATTGGTATGTGGCCTATTGCTCATCACCCTCTTAGGCTCTGCAAAAAATCCTATTAGAGTGGCTTGTGTTGGCAACAGCGTTACCTTTGGTTATGGCTTAGACAATCGTGAGACCCTTTGTTACCCCTACGTGCTGCAACAACTTTTAGGTAAACACTACGAAGTAAGAAATTTTGGGCATTCAGGCACAACACTACTCTCTAAGGGACATCGCTCCTATATTCAGCAGCCAGAATACCAGGAAGCCTTAGCATTTAAACCTGACTTTGTGGTTATCCATTTAGGGCTCAACGACACAGACCCACGCAATTGGCCCAACTATAACAGCGAATTTGATTATGATTATCAACAGCTCATCAATAGCTTTCGTCAGGCCAATCCCAAAGTAAAGATATGGATTTGTCTGCTGACGCCCATCTTTCATCCCCATCCTCGCTTTGAAAGTGGCACGCGCGACTGGCATGCGGCCATTCAAAAACACATTCGTCGCATTGCCGAAGCTAATCAAACGGGGCTCATTGATTTGCACACACCACTCTACTCACGCCCTGATTTATTTGCCGATGCGCTCCACCCCAATGCCGAAGGTGCTACCATCATGGCGAAAACCATCTATGCTGCACTCACAGGAAACTATGGTGGATTGAAACTTGCACCTCTCTATGGTGATGGAATGGTGATGCAACGCCAGCAACCCATCGTATTTCGAGGGACAGCCAATGCTGGAACACAAGTGAAAGTGGCTTTTAACGGACTGCAACAGACTAGTATCGCAGCTGCTGATGGACACTGGAAGGTAACCTTTCCTGCCATGGAAGCAGGTGGACCCTATGAAGCTCAAATCAGAACAAAAGGAGAACGGCGCGATTTACACCTTATATATATTGGAGAGGTGTGGCTCTGCTCTGGACAATCCAATATGGAATTTCCTGTAAGAGCAACGACAACATCGAGCGAAGACTTAGCTCATGCCGACCAACAACCCCTACTCCACCTCTACAATATGCCGACCAGTTTCCCTACAAACGCTGAAAAATGGCCAAAGGCTGTGCTCGATAGCATAAATCGATTGGCTTTATTAGACATGAAGGGTTGGCAAGTAGCCAATAAAGCAACGGTAGCTTCTTTCTCTGCTGTGGCCTATCATTTTGGAAAGGCTTTGGCCGATAGCCTCAAAGTGCCCGTGGGCATCATTTGTAATGCCGTTGGTGGCACCACAACAGAGTCGTGGATTGATCGTCATACCTTGGAATGGCAGTTCCCTTCTATCCTGTATGACTGGTATCATGGCGATTTCGGACAGCCATGGGCACGCAAACGCGCACTCGAAAACATTGCCCTTGCCGAGAAAACCACCACTCAACGCCACCCCTATGAGCCTTGCTACATGTTTGAAGCGGGAATGCTGCCACTGAAAGGCTATGCCATTAAGGGGGTAGTATGGTATCAGGGCGAATCAAATGCCCATAACATTGAACTGCATGCACGCCTCTTTAGGCTATTAGAAAAGAGCTGGAGGCGGTTCTTCCACCAACCCAAAATGCCATTCCTTGTGGTACAATTATCGAGTTTAAATCGTCCGTCGTGGCCTCAATTCCGCCACTCACAATACATTTTAGCCAAGCAACTACGCCAAACATGGATGGTTGTGACAAGCGATGTGGGCGACTCGTTAGATGTGCACTATCGCAACAAGCAGCCCGTTGGCGAGCGATTGACACTTCAAGCGCTGCACAACATTTATGGACGCGATATTGTTTCGGAAGGCCCTTCCTGCATCAAAGCACGAAAAGTAGGTACTTTGACCTATCTTTATTTTAAAAATGGGATAGGCCTACAAGCTAAAAATGGTAGGTTAACAGGTTTCGAAGTAGCTGGAAATGACGGTGTTTTCCATACTGCGACAGCCGAAATCGAAGGTGAAAGTGTGATTCTGCGTTGTGACGAAGTAACAGAGCCGACGATGGTTCGCTATGGTTGGCAACCTTTTACACGGGCTAATCTCGTAAACGGAGCACAACTTCCGTGCAGTACGTTTGAAATGAAAATTCCACAATGAAAACGATTCGTGTTATTCTAATTATTTATATCGCAATGATTGATTTCCTATCAGGGGAGGATGTGCATGCACAATCCATCCAACTATCGCACATTGAACGTATCATAGGGTTCCCATCTGCCGAACCTGGCATAGAGAAAGGTGTATCAGCCTGCTTTGCAGGCACTGTGGGCAATACGCTTTTAATGGCAGGAGGTTGTAACTTCCCTAACAAACCCGCTGCAGAAGGTGGTGAAAAACGCTTTTATCAAGGCATCTATACTGCACAGATTACCGATAACAATGAACTTCATTGGCGATGCATCGGACAGCTTCCTGCTCCTTGTGCCTATGGTGTGAGCATTCCTTTAGAAAAAGGGTTGTTGTGCATTGGTGGCAACAACACACAAGAAAGCTTTGCCACAGCCTTTGTCATCACCATCAAAGAAGGTAAAGCCTGTATAGAGAACTATCCTACCCTGCCCACTAAAATGGACAACTTCACAGGAGCACACTATAATCAGCACGTTATTGTGAGCAATGGTTTACAACTCTTCGAACTCGATTTAGAGCATATAGAATTAGGATGGCACGCACTCCAGCCTCTTACAACCAAGAAATTAGGACAACCCATCAGTGCTTTTGTCGATGGAAGCTTTTGCCAATGGGGCGGCTGCACACCCAAGACCGAGACAGAATTGACAGCACTCAACATTGCTGGTCAAAGCTTAGCACACCCATTAAAAGAGCTATTACCTCCCAAAGATGATGCTGGAGAAGAGATTTATTTAGGGGGTGCTGCAGCCATCAATCTCACCGAAGACACCTTTGTAGCTATGGGTGGTGTAAATAAAGATATATTCCTTGAAGCCGTGAATCATCCTCAACCAGGCTACATGACACATCCTGTGGAATGGTATCGTTTCAACCCCTATATTTGCGCATATCAAAAAGGAGAATGGCACATTGTAGGAAAAGAGCAGATTGCTGCGCGCGCAGGGGCTTCCTTGGCGAAACATGGCCATGATGTCTATCTCATCGGCGGCGAATTGAAACCCGGTGTGCGCACACCTGATATCTATCGTCTCACTTTCAGCTACTAACATCATGATGAAAATCATCGAAAAAAAATACTATCCTTGGGTTGTTGTGGCGCTGCTGTGGGTGGTAGCGTTGCTAAATTACATGGATCGACAGATGCTTTCGACCATGCAAACGTCGATGAAGGCCGACATTCACGAACTCAATCAAGCCGAGGCTTTCGGCGCCTTGATGGCCGTTTTCCTGTGGGTTTATGGTCTTGTGTCGCCTTTTGCAGGCATGGTGGCCGACAAAGTGAACCGCAAATGGCTCGTTGTGGGTAGTCTGTTTGTATGGTCTGCAGTAACATTGGCCATGGGTTATGCCACGAGTTTTAACCAGTTATATTATCTGCGCGGCATCATGGGCATTAGCGAAGCACTATATATTCCATCAGCTTTGTCGCTCTTAGCCGATTGGCATGAGGGAAAAAGTCGTTCTTTAGCTATAGGAATCCACATGACGGGCATCTATATGGGTCAAGCAGTGGGTGGCTTTGGAGCCGTGGTTGCAGCAATATTGTCATGGAAGACCGCATTCCATTGGTTTGGACTCGTCGGTATTCTTTATGCGTTGGCATTAGCAATTCTGCTACATGAAAAGCCTTCACACGACACAAGGGCAAATTACACCGCCCAAGAAACATCAAAAAGAAGTAGCTTACTAAGTGGATTTGGAGTGGTTTTATCCAACTGGGTTTTCTGGATTATCCTCTTCTTCTTTGCTGTTCCAAGCCTTCCTGGCTGGGCTACAAAGAACTGGTTGCCTACTTTATTTGCCCAAAACTTAGGTATCCCCATGGAAGAAGCAGGGCCTATTTCCACCATAACCATTGCCATCTCATCGTTTGTAGGCGTCATTTGGGGAGGTTTTCTATCTGATCGCTGGGTGAAGCGCAACCTTAAAGGGCGTATCTATACCAGTGCAATAGGCTTAGGACTCACCATTCCTGCATTGATATTGCTGGGGATTGGCCATAGTCTGCCCGCTATTGTGGGGGCAGGCCTACTCTTTGGTGTGGGCTACGGCATGTTCGATGCCAATAATATGCCCATACTCTGCCAGTTTATCTCGGCAAAGCAACGCGCTACAGCCTATGGCATCATGAATATGACGGGTGTGTTTGCTGGTGCTGCGGTAACACAAGTCCTTGGCAAATGGACCGATGGCAACCAGCTTGGCACTGGCTTTGCCTTCTTAGGTGGCATTGTAGCCTTAGCACTCTTAGCACAATTGTGGTTTTTAAAGCCGCAGACAGACAATATGGATTAATGAGAAAATAGAATTTTAGAATAAAAATAAAATGGAAAAGATTATTGGATTGATTGACGCTCCATTCACTCCCTTTCATGAAAATGGTGATGTGAATCTTCAGCCCATTGCAGCTTACGGGGCAATGTTAAAGAAAAATGGTTTGCAAGGCGTGTTTATCAATGGTTCGTCGGGTGAGGGTTATATGCTCACGACAACCGAAAGAATGGCTTTAGCAGAAGAATGGGTGAAGCAAGCTCCCGAAGGTTTCAAGGTGATTGTACATGTGGGTAGCTGCTGTTTGCGCGAGAGTATTGCACTGGCACGCCATGCTGCTGAGATTGGTGCGTGGGGAATTGGCGCCATGGCCCCCCCCTTTCCACGCATTGGCCGCATTGAAGAGCTTGTAAAATATTGTGAACAGATAGCCGCTGCTGCACCCAACCTACCATTCTATTATTATCACATTCCCGCTTTCAATGGCGCCTTTTTGCCGATGGTCGACCTGTTGAAAGCTGTAGACGGGCGCATACCCAATTTCGCTGGAATCAAATACACCTACGAGAGCCTCTACGAATACAACCAATGTCGGCTTTATGCCAACGGAAAGTTCGACATGCTCCACGGACAAGACGAAACTATTCTGCCCTCATTAGCACAAGGTGGTGCACAAGGAGGCATCGGTGGAACGACCAACTACAATGGACGTGAACTTGTTGCCATCATTGATGCATGGAAAAAGGGCGATATAGAAGCTGCACGTGCACACCAGGATTTTGCACAAGAGGTGATTAATGTGATCTGCCACTATCGCGGAAACATCGTTGGTGGCAAGCGCATCATGAAACTCATGGGCTTTGATTTAGGTCCCAACCGCGTGCCATTCCAAAATATGACCGACGAAGAAGAGGCGCGTATGAAGGCCGAACTCGATGCCATTGATTTTTTCAACAAGTGTAATCAATTTTAAAATACAACGATGATGAATATCAATCCCAAAACTTATTTGCAACAATGGGCCGACCGCTACAAGCACGACCTCACCGAAAACATCATGCCCTTTTGGATGGAGCATGGGCTCGACCGCGTCAACGGAGGCGTCTACACCTGCGTAAATCGCGACGGTTCGCTCATGGATACCACCAAATCGGTGTGGTTTCAGGGGCGTTTTGCCTACGTCTGTGCCTATGCCTACAACCACATCGAACGCAAACCCGAGTGGCTTGAGGCTGCAAAAACGACTCTTGCATTCATTGAAAAGCATTGCTTCGATACCGATCGCCACATGTTTTTCTCGGTAACAGCCGACGGAACTCCCCTGCGCAAGCGTCGTTACGTGTTCAGTGAGACCTTCGCTGCCATTGCCATGGCCGAATATTCGCTTGCATCGGGCGACCAACATTATGCTCAACGGGCGCTCGAAGTTTTTGAAGACACGCTGCATTTTCTCAACACACCTGGCTTCTTGCAACCCAAATTTGAGCCCACAGTGCAGTTACAAGGCCACTCCATCGTGATGATTCTCATCAATGTATGTAGCATTTTGCGCCAAGTTTCTAATGACGAACGATTGGAAAAGCAAATCAACGAATCCATCGACAAGCTGCAACGCTATTTCATGCACCCTGAGTTTAAAGCGCTTTTAGAATGCGTCGGTCCCAACGGAGAGTTTATCGATACCAACATGACACGCACGATTAATCCAGGACACTGCATCGAAACCAGCTGGTTCCTCATGGAAGAAGCGCGCCATCGCCAGTGGGACAAGCCACTTTTAAACACCGCCCTCACCATCTTCGATTGGTCGTGGGACTGGGGATGGGATCAAGAGTTTGGCGGTATCATTAACTTCCGCGACTGCAAAAATCTACCCTCACAAGACTATGCACAAGACATGAAGTTTTGGTGGCCGCAATGCGAAACCATCATTGCCTCGCTCTACGCCTATTTGGCCACAGGCGAAGAGAAATACTTGCAACGCCATCAGCAAATCAGCGAATGGACTTACGCCCACCTACCCGATGCCGATTATCCCGAGTGGTATGGCTACTTGCATCGCGATGGTACGGTGGCACAACCTGCAAAAGGAAACCTTTACAAAGGTCCATTTCACGTTCCACGCATGATGATGAAGTCGTTTGCGCTCTGCAACGACATCCTTGAGCGGCTATAAAACGCTAACGTCCTTATAACAACGCCCATAAAGCAAGGCAAATACCATGCTTTTGGGTGTTTTTCTTGATTCAATCTCTACACACAATAGAAAAAAACTATTGCTGTTTATGCCGTATAAGATAAAAAAGTATTAAATTTGCACCAATTCTACTCGGATAACGAGCTCTTTATTAGTAAATGTGTAGTAGAAAAATGGAACGCAGTTATAAACATTGTGCGACTTTTAACCACTTTTGTTTGGCCAAACCAAATAAAAGTGTAACACACACACACACATTCTGTCCGTCTAAGTCTTTGTGCAAAGGCGGTAGCGGTGCACGTGAGCTATCTGTATTCTTAGGCATCTGCAAGGCGTTTTCAACACGCTTCGCAGATGCTTTTTGTGTAATAAGAAAAAGTATAAATTATTAATAACTCTAAATGAGTCATTATATTAATCAAACAAAATGAAACAAAAGAAGCTGTATGAAATGCCGGTTTGCAGGGTCATT
>NZ_AZHT01000019.1 GCF_000599605.1 Prevotella sp. HJM029
TTGGATTGACCAAATAAACAGGCATAAAAAAAGCGGCAGAAGAGAAATTCTTTTGCGCTGCGAAGGTTGCATTATGATGTAAACTATTCATCACTTCACTTTTTTGTTTCACGAGCGCAAAGTTATAAACTTTTGACGAAAGCGAGAAAACTTTTTGTAGGAAAAATTGCGAAATGGTTTAAAAGAGCGGTGAGAAGGGTGGCAACGAAAAGCGCCTCTACCTTTTAAAACTGTTGGGCAGAGGCGTTTGTTGGTCATCGCATAAGCAGTTAGGACTCTTTGTCTTCCTTTGCTTTTGCATGCTTTGTGCCATAACGATCGATGAGCACATGTTTGCGGCCGATGATTCCTTCAAAGTAAGGTGGTTCGGAACGGAGCTGCATATCATCGTAGATGAATTCGGCGATGACGGTGTCTTTTCCGTCGGGCAGAATGAGTCCCATCTTTTTATTCTTCTCGGCAATGACGGGCATGAGGCACAAGTCGTCGATATAGACATAGGGTGTGCGCAGGAAGTCGTATAATGGGTGAACGAGAATTTTTCCTTCATGATTGCGAATGCCAAACTTTCCATTCTGCTCAAAAATCTCATGGAAGCGGATGTACTTCTTTTTAATGCGTTGCAGATAGGCCACGATGCGCCGAGGATTGTTAATCATGCTGTGCCAATAGCTATAGGTGTCGCAATAATTGGCTGCAGCACGCATGATAACCATCTTCCAATCCAATCCGCTAATGGCTTTTCGGTTGCGGTCGATGTAGTTGGCAATCGCTTCTTCGCGTTGTGGAATACTAAGCTTGGCCAGCGAAGCTTCAAACTTCTCCATCATGACTTTCGATCCCGACATCCCTTTGATGTAACGATGAATTTGTCTACTCATTTCGTTACAAACGAATTTATCGATTTCTGATAACTCTACTTTGTCTACATAGCGTTCATCAAAATTCTCAGCAGTTATTTTACACATGGTGAACTTGTTTATGTTTCTCCCAAAAGTAATAGTTTTTTGTGGAATGGCGAAAAAAGTTGCTCGAAAATCTCAAGAATGCCTGTAAAAAACGCTCGATTAACCTCTCTTAACCCCATTTTGGGCACATTTGTGCTGTAGGCGATGATGGTTTTATTGTAAATTTGCACCATAATATTAACAAAAACAAAGAAAAGATGAAAACGATTTATGCATTTGAACAATGGCCATTAGACTTGTTGGTTGATTATGTGTTGAAGGTGCATCATCGGGGCATTCGCGAAGATGGGCCGATGATTTTAGATAAGCTCATTGCTGTAGCTGAAGCACATCGCAATGATGCTCCGAATTTATTGAAGGTAGCCGACCATTTCCGCAATTCGCTCTATGATTTAGACACGCATTGCCACAAGGAGGAACAGGTGCTTTATCCTTATATTATGGAGATGTGGCGTGCGCATGATTTAGGTCAGCAGGTTGCAGCGTTCCACTGTGGTTCAATTCAAGGGCCAATCCAAGTGATGATGGCCGATCATGACGATGAGTTGGCTCGTCACGCGCGTATTGCTGAACTGACAAACAACTACACGGCACCAGCTGAAGCCGATGAGGATTGGCGTGAGGTGCTGGGCTTGTTGCGTGATTTCCGTGCGGCTTTGGAGGAGCACACGGCGATGGAGAATGAGGTGGTATTCCCCATGTCTTTAAAATTGGAGCAGTTAGCTGTGGAGTAAAGGTATCTGCACGTCGTTTTAAAAACGATCAAATCGTGCTATAATCTGCTATAGATTGTGGCACGATTTGCATTATTTTTCCTTGTGATGTGGTTGCTATTGCAGCGCTATGGTGCAAGCTTTATGTTTTATGCAAAAAGTAGTGAGCCAATTTTTGCGACCAGCCAAGCTAATAAGGCAATCATTAAGGCGATAAGTAGGACGAGCACAACAAGTGTTATAGCAGCTTGTCGAGCCTTGGTGTTCACTTGGTGCATGATGAAGGGGTCGTCGTTGAGAAAACCATCGATAAGAATCATGTTCTTTTGGTTTGAGCGATAGAGGAAGTCTATCACGTTGCCAATATAAAAAGGAAGCAGTCCCAAAAGCACGTCGCATAGCATATTATTGAGCAGAGCCAGTGTGAGGGGAATAGACCGTAGCTTGAAAGCCCCAAAAAAGATGTGAGCAAGGGCAAAGAATGCGGCCACGAAATCACCTATCCCTCCAGGGATGAGTCCCAAGATTGCATCTAATTGATAGGTGTCTGTGAGGCGTGTTAGCGTCACAATCTGTTGGTAAAGTCGACTCTTCTTGAGTGCTTCTTTTTCAGTTGGCTTGGTCATCAAATGCTATAATATGATCCTCGGTTGCTAATTCTCGATATATCTCCGTCATGGCATTGTAGGTGACGTTCATGTTAACTTCGTTCCCACATGCCATTTTAAAGAGTTCATAGAGGTCGTTGGGCATCTCTTTGATTTGTGTTTCTCCACGCATAACGAGCAGGTTGGTGAGAATGAGCCTATAGACAGATGCTTGATCAAGGCTGACTTTTTGTGGATTAGCCAATTGGAGAGCCTTGACATAGGTTTTTATAATAAGCCTTACCAAAAGGTGAATGGCTGTGGGCTCATCGATGAATGCAAGCTGAATACCTTTGTTGTGCATAGTATAGCTGTTTCCTTTTACATTTAAGCGTCCCTGTAGAAGCAGGGCAAAGTTGTGCTGATATTCGCTGACAACAGCTTCATAAAGTCGGGGCGTCCTACACACAATTTTGAGATATTGTTTGGCATCTGGAGCTTTATCTTGAAATGCTTCGCACAGTTTCTCGGTTAAAGTTTCAGCCTTTCTATAGGTGAGTTTTGCCAATACAGGAGCCACAAGCTCCATAAATATGGGATTTAGGTGTTGATAAAAAGCAATCATGAAGGTTTTTTCTTCTTGAGTTGTATATTGCTTTTTTTTGTTATCCGTAGTCTTTCCATCAAGGATGCCTGTTGCAAAGGCTTCGAAAAAGGCTTTCACGTAGGAAAGAGCCGCTTGATAGCAGTTAATTTTCTGTGTCATGTTCCCTCCTTTTTGGGGGTAAAGATAGTTTATTTTTTTGTGATGCGCAAGCAGCGGCCTTGATATTTCGCATGAGGCCTTGATATTTTGCTCTTTTCACAGCGCTTCCTTTAAAGAGTTTACGATATTCATCTTCAGTTAAATTTTGCCATTGTTCTTGTGTCATGGCCATCAGTTCGGGGCGTGGTTGCAGTTCGGGGATGTCGTTGGGTATGGCAAATCGATTCCATGGGCAGGCTTTTAAACATTCATCGCAACCATAAATCGTGTTGCCTAATGCGGCAGAAAAGGGCGCTGCAATATCAGAACGATTTTCAATGGTCTGGTAGGAAAGGCAGCGAAAGGCATCTATTTCGTTGTCAGATGTGATGGCTTTCGTGGGACAGGCTTGCAGACATTTGGTGCATTTCCCACATCGATTTTTAGCCGGTTCGTCGTAGAGGAGTGGTTGGTCGACGAGTATCTCGCCCAAGAAAAACATGCTTCCTGCGTTCGGAATAATCAGTTGATGATTTTTTCCTATCCAACCTAAGCCTGCATGTTCTGCCCAATAGCGCTCTAAGATGGGGCCTGAATCAACGAAGATGCGGCAGCGTTTTGCTTGTGGATTTTGACTGATGAGGTCGTCTTCAAAACCACAACTCGCCGCCAGCTGGCGCAGTTTGTGTTTCATAATATCGTGATAGTCTTGCCCAAGGGCATAGTTTGCAATATGATATTCCTGTGGCGCAAAGGTATGTTTAGGCGCATAGTTGAGTGCCACACAAATGATGCTCTGCGCATTTTTGAGTAACAACCGCGGGTCAAGCCGCTTGTCAGTGTTGTTGTTCATGTAGCCCATGCCCGCAAACTTCTCATCATTGAGCCATTGTTTCAGGTGTTTGGCTGTCTCTTCGTCTACGGGTTTAGCTTGCGCTATGCCACAAGCAAAAAAGCCGAGGCGTTGTGCTTCGGCTTTGATGTGTAGGGTTAGGGTTTCTATGTCATTCGAATGTTTTAAATTCATAACCTTCTTTGATGAGCCATTCAAGGGCTTGTGGGAGTGCTGTTTTCAGCTTGTCGATGCTCTTGAGTGAGTCGTGAAAGGTGATGATAGAGCCGTTTCTGGCATATTTTTTCACATTGTCGACAACATCTTTAGCTTTCATCCATTTAGAATAATCACGTGTAACGAGATCCCACATGATGATTTTATATCTTCGCCTGAGCCACCAATAGGCTGTGTAGCGCATCCATCCGTGAGGTGGACGGAAAAGGTGTGAGTGGATAAGCTCGTTGGCCTTTTCAGTGTTAATGGCATAGGTGATGACCCAATGCTTGAAGGCTCCGATGTGATTGAAGGTGTGATTGCCCACTTGGTGTCCATCAGCAACAATTTGATTATAGAGATCGTGATAGCGCAACACATTCTCACCAACCATGAAAAATGTGGCTTTCACATTGTAGTGACGGAGTGTTTCGAGAATGAAGGGGGTAGACTCAGGAATAGGACCATCGTCGAACGTGAGGTAAACCGCATGTTCGTTCTTGTCCATTCTCCAAGTCGCACCGGGATAAAGCCAGCGCAACCATTTTGCAGGTTGTTCTATGAACATGGTTGCGCTGTGTTTTTATTTTCCTTTCTGTATGGGTACATAGCCACCTTTTTCGCGATAATTGACGAACTTATTTTGGAGAATCTTGTCGGTCTTTCTCGCTAACGTCTTACTGATGAGCGGTGCAATTTTGCTGCATTCCTGCATGATGGTAAACTCACGCAGACAATCGTTCATTGATATATCGAAGTTGTTGCCAGACAAAGCAAGATAAAAGTCCACGTATTGTTCGCTATTTTTCCATACTGCGTTGAAGAGTTGCTCAGCTTTTTGCTGCTGCCCTAAGATGGCATAGCATTCGGCCAAGTCAAGGCTTCCACTGACATAGTTATGCGGAATATTGTAGGCTGGTAGAACTTCGAGACATTTGTCGAGTACTTTCTTTGCCTTTTCATATTTGCCTTCCTTGATAAGTTCTTGTGCCAATTGTGCGAACAGCCTGCGGTGGGTGTAGCACATGCGCATGACAGTTTCGTCCACATAAAGGCCTTTCTTTTGTAAACCGCCAAACTTATAGCGTGTCATCACATTGCGATAAGTTTTTTCGGTGTCGAAGTTCTTAACACTGCCGTTCTTGCCATTGTTGGTGGTAGTGAAGGGTGTGATACGATTTGCCAGACCTTCTTGTACAAAGTTATCGCCCAGATTCATATAGCTGCTGGCACCAACGGTGAGTGCCACATAGACAGGACGCGTCCAGTTGCTACGCGAGATGATCTCGAGCATCATCAAATCGTTTTTGTAAAGGGCATTCTTTCCCGAGAGTGAAATCACCATTTGGTTGGGTATTGAGTCTGAAGCCAACATCATGCCGCTCTTTTTTACTGCCGCTTTGTCGATGGTTACATACACCGTGTCGGTAGGAATGACATGCATGTTGGCATCTTTTGAGCGCACCCAATATTTCATGATGTTCTTCAACTCGAATGGATTGTCACCAAATTGTGCCTTCGCCTCTGCAGGATGGTCTTTGTAGAACGAAAGAATCTGCTGCTTCAATTCGGGCTGCACGGTGATATAGTCGTTCGTTCCCGCACAGAAATCCAAGCGTGGCCAGCTAATAGGCAAGCTGGGTGAGTTGTAGGCCGGACGCTTCATTTGGTCAATATACCAGTCGGTGGCTAAATAACTTAGATTGCACACACGTGCATCGCGGCGCACACCCTCGACTTCTTGGTTGTACCAAAGTGGAAAAGTGTCGTTGTCGCCGTTAGTAAAGATAATGGGATAACCTTTATCTTGTAGGGTCATGAGATAGTTCTGACCGAAGTCGCGGCAAGTGTAACGTCCGCTTCTGTCGTGATCATCCCATGTTTGGCTGGCCATTTGAATGGGCACTAAAAGTGCGAGTACTGAAAGACCTGCTGCGACAGATGTACCTTTTACATGCAGGTAGCGCTTGGCAAGATCGTAGAGCGCAGCAACGCCCAGGCCACACCAGATAGCAAAAGCATAGAATGAACCAGCATAGGCATAGTCTCGTTCTCGTGGTTGCACTGGAGTCTGGTTTAGATAGATGACAATGGCGAGACCCGTCATGAAGAACAAAAAGAATATTACCCAAAATTGTCGAATGCCACGTTTGCCTTTGAACGCTTGCCAAAGTAATCCGATGACGCCGAGTAGGAGTGGTAAGCAATAAAAAACGTTGTGCCCCTTGTTGTTTTTCAGTTCATCGGGCATTTTGCTTTGGTCACCCAACCGCAAATTGTCGAGGAAAGAAATACCTGTTATCCAGTTGCCATGCTCCAGTTCACCATTGCCTTGGATATCGTTTTGCCGACCTGCGAAATTCCACATGAAATAGCGCCAATACATGAAATTGCATTGGTAAGTAAGGAAGAATCTTAGATTTTCCAATTGGTTGGGCATTTTTACATTTATGGTTTCGCCACATCGATCATAACTCACATCGTGTCCATCAATGCCCCCCATCCATGCTTCATAGTCTTCTGCATGGTCGTTATCATACATACGTGGGAAGAGCATGTTTTGAGCATATTTGTATTTGCTCTTGTGGCTCACCACAAAGTAAGAATCCTTTTCGCTGGCATTAGCTTTTTCCTTACGTCCATAGATGGGCGCACCCTCGTCCATATCGGGAAGACAGCGATCACCATTAATTTTTAAAGCAACTTGTGAACTATAGGCTTGTCCGTAGAGTAGTGGGCGATCGCCATATTGATCACGGCTCAGATAGCTGCCCAAGGTGAAGATATCCTCGGGCGAATTTTGATCCATTGGGGGATTGGCCGTGGAGCGAATCACGATGACGGCATACGATGAATAACCAATCATGATCATGAGCAGGCAGAGCAACGAGGTGTTCTTGATGCGTGCGGTGACCAAGTTCACCTTTTTACCATCCACCACATGTTTGTAGTTGAGCACAAACCATAATGCTGCTAACACAACAATGCCTATGCAGACGGCCGACCAGCCATAACCATAGAATGGGATGCCCAGCATACCTACAGCAGCCACAAATGAAATATTACTACGTTGGTTACTCTTGTTAGCATAGCTTTCGTAGATGGCCCAAAGCACGATGCCCACCAAAAGAATAATGTAGATGATTTCGCCTGTATTGAAAGGACAGCCGAGGGTATTGACGAAGAACAGTTCAAACAATCCGCCTACGGTGATAATACCTGGCACAATGCCATAGAGTACGCCAGCCACAATAACGAAAGAAACAATCAAAGCAATGAGTGATCCTTTGAGTTCTATGTTGGGGAACTTGCGATAGCAGAACACCAGCACGATGGCGGGAATACAAAGTAGGTTCAACAAGTGCACGCCGATACTCAAGCCTGTCATATAGGTGATGAGGATGAGCCAGCGGTCGCTGTGAGGCTCATCAGCATGATCTTCCCATTTCAAAATGAGCCAGAAAACAATTGCTGTGAAAGCCGATGAATAGGCATACACTTCACCTTCAACAGCCGAGAACCAAAAGGTGTCGCTGAAGGTGTAAATCAATGCTCCCACCAAGCCCGATGCTTCAATGATAATCCATTTTGAAAGGGTCAGCTGACTCCAATCTTTCAAGATGAGCTTGCGAGTGAGGTGGGTGATGCTCCAAAAGAGGAACATGATGGTGGTGGCACTCAGCAGAGCACTCATCGTATTGACCATGCGTGCCACATTCGATGGGTTGCTCACAAATTGTGAAAAGAGATTGGCTGTGAGCATGAAGAAAGGTGCCCCAGGGGGGTGACCTATTTCGAGTTTATAACCTGTAGTGATAAATTCTGGGCAATCCCAGAAGCTTGCTGTCGGTTCAATGGTCGAACAATACACGATGGCAGCAATCAAGAATGCGAGCCAACCTAGCGCATTGTCCACTAATTTGTAGTGTCTCATTTATTTTAATTAAAATATTTCTATTCTTGAAACTATGCCTGCAAAGGTAATACATTTCAAGAAGAATGGTTAATCTACACCATAGAAATTTGTTGCTGTGTGATTGTAGCAATGTTTTCTTGCTACAATTTTCTTAAAATCTGTTTGTTTTGAATGTTAGTAGTATTTCTACAAGTACACAGAAATGTGACGCGAACCATGCAGGAATATTCACAAGCAATTTGCAAAAGATGAAAAAGAAAGCAGTCATTCTGTTTAGAATGGCTGCCTTTTGTTTCGAGGTACCTAGCAGAGTCGAACTGCTCTACACGGTTTTGCAGACCGTTACCTAACCGATCGGCCAAGGTACCATTGTTTTTGTGGTTGCAAAGGTAGGGTAAATAATCAATCTAACCAAATATATTGCTTATTTTTTTGATTTCTTTTTGCATTTCTCATATAATCCACATCCTGCACAATGGTAATCTTTACAAGCTAAATTTTGCTTAATACTTTTGTAGATGCGCCATGTGGCATAACCTATGGCTGTGATGAGAATTAGGATAATGATGAGATATTGGATGTTCATATTATGCTCTTTTTTTATTATCATGTTGAAAAGACACGACGTTTTTTTATAGAATTGTTGTTGCAACAGTCTATTTCTTTTTGCAATATTCGTCATTTTCTATGGATTGAGCAAATAAAAGCTTAAAAATGATTTGTGTATTCAAAATTATTCTCTATCTTTGCCCATGTATTTTTCATGGTATTAGATTATTAAGGTTAAAAAGGTTAGATTGGTTGTCGCGAGATAACCAATCTTTTTTTTATAATTGTAATTGTAAATAATTAATCGGTATTGCTTTTAGCTCTTTTCTTTTTTATACCTTTGCAGCGTGAAAGTAGTGCTCCAGCTTTACCGCTGATACATTCGTGTATGAGAGGAAAGTCCGGGCAGCGCAGGACGCTCCACTTCCTAATATAGAAGCTATTGGTGACAGTAGGAAATGACAGAAGAAAATAACCGCTTTTCGATGCCGCCCTCTTTTTAAAAGGGTTGCGTGCGAGGAGTAAGGGTGAGAAGGTGGTGTAAGAGACCACCAGTCGGTTGGTGACAATCGGGCTGTGTCATCTGGAGGCTGCAAGTTCATGTAAACCACAGTTTGAGGGCTGTCCGCTCGATGCGTTTCAATGCAACTGTGGAGGGTAGAATGCTCAAGCCTTGGGGTGACTCATGGCTTAGATAAATGGTAAAGCGCCATCTTTGGATGGTTACAGAACCCGGCTTATTAGGGCACTACTTTCGTTTTTCATTCTTGAAATGATTTCATGCGATAGGCCTTGCGATCGAGTTTCCCGTTGAAGGTGCGTTTGATGGCCGTCACTTCTTCGTATTGCATGGGCACTTGATAGGTTTCTAACCGTGTTTGCAGCCATTGTGCTAAGGCACGTTTATCCAATTTTGCACCAGGTTTGCACACAACCAGCAACTTCAGTGCTGTGTCGGTGATGGGATGGGGAGTGGCAATGCAGATGCAATCAGAGACGCCGGGATGGGCAAGTGCTGCGGCTTCTACATCAGTAGGCGCCACTTTGTAGCCGCCAATATTGATGACTTCGCTGTGACGACCATCAATGAAAAGTCGACCTTGGGCATCAATATGGCCCAAGTCTTCGGTGAAGAGTTGCCCATCGTGTTTCACTTTCTGCGTAGCTTCCACATCGCCGATATATTCAGTCATGAGTGTTGGCCCCGCACAGGCAATCGTGCCTTGAGGCGTTATGGAAAAAGATGCGTGTTTCATCGCTCGCCCAACACAGCCTGGTAAGCACTGAACTCCGTTGAAATTGTGGGTGGCAATGATACCTGTTTCGGTAGAAGCATAGGTGTTATAAAGGCGTGTAGTGGGTAGCAAATTACATAGTTCTTCCATGTCGCAAACTTGTATGGGTGCAGCCCCCGTTTCTATGAAATCGAGTTTATGAGCTACTTGTCTGAGCTGTTTACGTGCAAGATGAATGAGCATACGCAAATGCGCCGGTACCATGAATGTAGCAAACTTGTTGGAAGGATAATCGAAGGCATTGAAAAAGGCATTGAGATCATTCAAACCCTCAAGCAAATAGATAGTAGCACCTTGCATGAAGGTCGGATAGAGTTTCGACAAGCTACCCAAATGATTGATAGGTCCACAAATAATAAAGACGGTATCGGCCGTATAGCCTTGCGCCGTGATTAAGTTCTCCGCATTGGCGATGATAGCTTCATGACTGATGAGTACTCCTTTCGCTTGGCCTGTGGTGCCCGTAGTATAGAGCACGTCTGCACTATTAGCGGGAAAACTAGTCTGTTCAAGTTGCTGTTGTAGGGCTTTTCGGGTGTCGTTACCAAGGCTATTACTCACGGGAACGGCTACAACGCCTGCACGATGCAAGGCAAAATAGTTGATGAGAAAGTCGGGTGTTTGGCTGCTTTCAAAGAGTTGTGCCTTATTAGCAAGTGCTTTGAATGCGTCTGCGCGCTGGTTAATGGCCTCGTTGAATGCCGCATAAGTAAGCTGTTCGTGGGGGGTTGCAATCGCTATTTTTTGGGGATGTGTTGTTGCGTGTTGTGCAATCAGCCTTTCAATTGTAGTTATCATGAGTTTGATGTTTAAACTTGCATGCACCAATGATCAATCATTTTACGTGCAATGCTCAATTTATCTGGCAAGGCAGGTAGATTATTTTTATCGAACCAAGCACCATGCGATAATTCTTCCTTTTGTAGATGGATATTTCCTGCAACGTAGTCGGCTTCGAATCCCACCATAATTCCACTTGGATAGGGCCATGGTTGGCTACCGAAATAGCGTAGGTTAGAGATGGCTATGCCCGTTTCTTCTGCTACTTCGCGATGCACAGCCTCTTCAAGTGTTTCGCCAGTTTCGACAAAACCTGCCACCAAGCCATAGTAATTGCCTTTAAAATTGCGTGCATGGACGAGTAAAGCCTCATTACCTTTGTGCACCAAAACGATGATGGCAGGACTTAGGGAAGGCCAAACCTCCCTGCCACATTGTGGGCAGTATTTGCTGATTGATGTGTTCATGCGTAGCGGCGTGCCGCAAGTCCCACAATATTGTGTATTGTTATCCCAATAAATTAGTTCGTGACACTTCCCTGCTTTGAGATAGTGTTCGTATGGAAGTAGATGGAAACTTTCTCGCAAATCAATCCATTCAAGTGTAGACCCTTTGATAAAAGGTGCATAGAGAGCAAAGGTTTTGATGGGGGTGCCATCATCCATTGTTCCAACTTCCATGACAGACGAAGATTTACTAAGTTCAACTGGAGCCTCTCCACCAGTGGGGACGGAAAAATTCTCGCCTTGTTTTGTCAATAATAGCTTATCTTTATAGAATATAAACCAAAGAGGTTGCATTATTTCAAATCTTTAATATCTCTGGGATGTTCAAACAATAAAAGACTGTCGCGCTGTGCTGCAGGCTTAGTCCATGCCTCAGGAATAAATTTCCAATTATGGTTGGCTTGTGGATGAACCGTGCCCAACTTCTCAATTTCCTTCATTAGATAGTAGCGTTGGTCACGCGGACTTCGATAAACAATACGTGTTTTTAGACTGTCTTTAGCTATACCAGCACCCTTTGTAAGCAGTTCGCCCCCACCATTTCCACGATAACTGTTGATGGCAACATTATACCAGGCGTGCTCATCGAAGGGTTGTCCGTTACTCATACGCAGAATTTTTACCTTCTCACCATTTGGCTTTGTCACATCAACCACGTAGTCGATGCCCGTTGCAGCATCGAAGTTAAAGGTGAAATTCTTGAAACCCAAACGTTGTGCATCGCCACGTGTGTTAGCTAAGAGCAGTAAGTGGTCGGTAGGCGATTGCATGGTGTTAACCCATTGATCGTAACTCATCTCAAGATGCTTGCGAATTTCCTCGCCCGTGAGCCGCATCACATAGAGTTGATTCTCATACTTATAGAGTTTGAACATATCGCCTACGCAAACAGGGCCAGCCTTGATGGTTGCATCGAATTGCAAGGGTGCGTTGAAAGCGATGTCGGCGTGGGTGATTTGCAGCATGAGATTGGCGATGAAATCGTTGAAAGCCGACGAGCCAAAGTAACTATCACGCGTGGTGATGGTATTGGTGAAGGTGCCGATGTTGCGACTGACGAATTGTGCTACCTGTTCAAAATGCGGTGTGAAATGGGTCATATAGGCTTTGTCAATAGGCAAATCGCTCACATCAACGAGTGTTCCAGTAATGGTTTTGTGGGTGACACGCCCCTTTTCAAACGTCAGTTGTACGTTGGCCTGCGCCACAGTTAACGCATTATTTGCCGGATTGATGCACAACACCTTCTTCCCAACCTTGTTGGTAAGTGTTTGGTTGTAGCGGGTATGGTCGTGGCCAAACATGACAATATCAAAGCCAGGTACCTCGCATGCCACTCTTAAACTGGCATCTTCTTGATAACTCTTTGTGGTAATTCCACCTTCACGTCCGCTATGAAAAAGACCGATAACTAAATCGGGATGCTCTTTTTCTTGTACAATCTTCATCCATTTTCGTGCCGAAGTCACCATGTCGTCGAAACGCAACCCTGCCCAAATATCTTCTGTGAGCCAGTTGGGTATGGCGGGAGTGAGCATACCAATGATTGCGATTTTCACGCCATCACGGTGTAGTATGGTGTAAGGCGAGGTGTAAGGACGCCCCGTTTTCTTGTTAATGACATTACAAGCCAGCATGGGACATTTTACCTCTTTCATCCATTTATCATACACTTCGTGCCCTGGTTCGATGTCATGGTTACCGATGGTTTCGGCATCATAACGCATATAGTTGATAACTTCGGCAGCGATATTAGGCTTTTTCGTTGCTACAAAGTTGTAGTAATAGCTTGTGGGTTGGCCTTGCAAAATGTCGCCGTTGTCAAGCAAGATAACATTTTTCCCCGTTTGCTGGCGCAACTGATTTACATAGTAACAGATGCGTGCCATCGAACCTTTCCGTGTAGCATATGGTGCAAAAAGGTCATCATTCTTTGGAGAGGCATCGTGCAGAGGCGTTACTTCGTAGGGAAAGAAACTGCCATGCACATCGCTGGTCTCAAGAATACTGAGATTGATAGTTCTCTTTTGTGCTGCTACAGGCAGGGAAATGCAGACAGATAGGAATAGGGTTATGAGTTGTTTCATTGTAATGGGTGAATAAAATGAATGAGTTTATTGCATAATATCTTCTGAATTGTGATATAATTTGCAGTGTTTTATATTGAAATAGCGCAAGATTACAATAAGATTAGAAAAGGGTGCATCTCATTTTGCGATGCACCCTTTAAATATTTTGATTCTCTATAGCGCTTCGTCTTCGGGTGGTTGAGGAGCAACTCGATTGAACTTTGTGAGATGCCTTTTATTCCTTAACCAGGCAGCCTTACGTGCTTCATAATCTTGCCGTTTACGTTCTAAAAAGTTATCGGCCATGCTAATCCTCTTATTTAAAACGGCTATAAATCACCGTGATTCGCAGAGGGGTATTACCACCGACTAATTTTGTGCTGCGAATGTTAAGGTCGTTGTAGACTCCTGTGATGACCATGTTATTGTAACCATTATCTTGCACATTCATGGTCGTGGTCGTTACAGGAATGATGACAACTTTATTCCAATTGGGTGATGTACTTCCATTTTTCCGTTTGGTATACATGCTACGCACTAATGAGCCAATGTTGCTAAAAGTGTATCCATTGTTGCTTAGTGTAGTTGTAAACGAGTTCTTATAGTCTGTCACCTGATGATGGCTGAAGAAACTCTGTAAGCTGTCACTCTCCACCATAAGCACTTGTTGTGGAGCTTGCAATGCATAACCATTAACCGATGTATTATTGATGCGTTGTAACGTAATCTTGGCTGCATTGATGCTATCATTTTCATGTCCTAACATGATATCATTGATAGGTAGTGTTAGCTCAGTCAAGATTCCTGATGGTGTCTTTAAATAAGTTCCAGTGTTGTCATTGAGTAAAGATGTGAGCGCAGCAGGCTGATTGATGATTTGTGTAACCTGTTTCACTTCTTGTGTACCACCGAATTTTGCAACGCCTGTGTGAACAACTCCGTCAACGTTGTATCGATAGTAGACCTGCAACACTGCATTATAAATTTTTGCTATAGCTCCTGTACCATTTGTAATTTGGAAATAGAATCCAGGCACCACATGATTTACGAAATAATAAGTATTTCTAAAATACTCTGGATGCTGATAATATTGTCGCATTAAATAAGTACCATAATTATTATAGGTTGTTCCTGTTGCATCCTGATAGGGTTGACTGAGTTGGAAACGAATGCTGGGTGAATAGTCCTTTTTTGCCCGTTCTGTAGCTGAGACGGACTGATCTTCCAGGGTGAATGTCTTTGTTGTCATGGGCACAGATGTGTTGACAACCCCTGCTGTTACGGGATTGAATGCAGTAGTATAGGTTTGACTTTCATTGAGTGGTTGGCTCATTTCAAACATGCTTATGCGCAATGGTGCCAAGCTATCGCCTACTCCATTCTCATAGAAGAGTAACAATTCGCACGAGTCAGCAACAACCATTCCACCAACTTTCGATACGATTTTATCTGCTGTGGGCATCGAGAAGTTTTCCAAAGTGGCAAACTGTGCCATGAAGTTGGCAGTGATGGGCGTATTGGTCTCAGGATCTGTGAATTGCCCTAAATAACCATTGGAATTGCGAGCAATGGCAGGAGCTGCGGCTACAGATTGTGAATGAACAACGAACGAGTCTGTGCTGACACTGAGAATGTCGCTTCCGTCGGTAATGTCAAGACCCATATTACCTGTATTATCGTCGCAAGCTATAAAAGCCATGGCAACGCATACCCCTGTTACAATATTTCTAAATTTCATTTGTGGGTTTCGTTTATTCTTCAGCCGTGGGGTAGATTTTTTCGTAGAATGCAGCATAAGCATCCATAAAATCGTCACCAGGGAAGTTGAGTAAAGGTATATTTTTATTTGTGGCATGCGCTAAGAGCTCTGGGGCGACGCCCGTATTTGCTTCAATGATGCCATCACTATAATCGATAGCTAATTTCCCCAATTCTAAATAATCAAATTTGTCGTCATAGGCTTTTAAGAATTTATTTTTAGCCTCCTTATAAACGACACTTGATTTAAATTTCTTTCCGAAATTGCTCTTAGGTTGTTCGCTAAAGAGTGAAGTGACCACTTTTGCGTGCGCAAATGTAGGTTCTTCTTTGTAGGTCGTTTTGAGATAGAAAGGAATAACAGCACTCATCCAACCTTGACAATGAATGATATCGGGTGTCCAGCGCAATTTCTTTACTGTCTCGAGCACGCCGCGTGCAAAGAAAATAGCTCGTTCGCCATTATCTTCATATTCGGCTCCGTGCTCGTCTACGGTCATTTGGCGGTGGGTGAAATAATCATCATTATCAATGAAGTAAACTTGTATGCGCGATTGTGGAATTGAAGCCACCTTAATAATCAGCGTATGATCGGTGTCATCGATGACGAGGTTTATGCCCGAAAGGCGAATGACCTCGTGCAACTGGCCACGACGCTCATTGATGTTGCCCCATTTTGGCATAAAAGTTCTGATTTCTAAACCAGCTTCTTGTGCTTTTTGTGGCAAGTCAAGCCCCATTGTCGACAGCAAAGTCTCGGGGACATATGGTGTAATCTCTTGATTGATGAATAATACTTTTTTTGCCATTATTTCCAAATTTGAATGCCGCAAAGGTACGAAAAAAAAGTGTAAAGCAGCCCAAAAAGGGCTATCTTTCAAGTTTTTAAACCCTATTTAGCAGCTTTACTTGAGCTGTTCGGCAAACCAGTTGGCAATTTGGCGCAAGAGATGCGTGCGTGTGTTGCCGCCATAAATGCTATGGTTGCGGTTGGTGTAGAGGTTCTCTTTGAAATCCTTGTCGGCCTGCACCAACGCCTCGGCATATTCGGCTGCGTTTTGAAAGTGCACATTGTCGTCGGCTAATCCGTGGCAGAGCAACAAAGCACCATGAAGTTTGTCGGCGCGTGTGATGGGGTTGGTAGCGTAGCCCGACGGATTTTCCTGCGGCGTGCGCATGTAACGTTCGGTGTAGATGGTGTCGTAGAAGCGCCAGTTGGTGGGTGCGGCCACGGCTACACCAGCTTTGAACACACCACGGCCTTCGCTCATGCTCATCAGCGTGTTGAAACCGCCGAAGCTCCATCCCCAAATGCCGATGCGACCAGCATCCATATAAGATTGCTTGCCCAACCACAGCGCAGTTTCCACTTGATCGCGCGATTCCAATTGCCCTAAGTTCAGATAGGTGGCTTTTTCGAAAGCTACACCGCGACCGCCTGTTCCGCGACCATCAACGCACACGACAATGAACCCCTGCTGTGCCAAGTAGGCATCGTAGAGACCGCCGTTGCCCATCGAACCGGCCGACCACGCATTGATGACTTGCTGGCTGCCCGGACCGCTATATTGAAACAGAATGACAGGATATTTCTTGCCGGGATTGAAGTTGGCGGGCTTCATCATCCAGCCGTCCAATTTCACTTGCTCCGACGTGGTGAACGAGAACGCTTCGCGCTGGGGCAACTGATAGGGCGCGAGCTTTTGGCGCAGCGCCGCATTGTCCTCGAGGGTAGAGAGCAGATTGCCGTTGCGGTCGCGCACGGTGAAGACGTAGGGCGTGTGATAATCGCTCCACGTGTTGACGAAATATTGGAAATCGCCCGAGAAAACGGCCGTGTTCCACCCTTCGGTCTGCGTGAGCCGCGTTGTCTTTCCGTTTTTGTGGCTCACGAAAATCTGCCGGTCGTGGGGGCTTAAGGCCGCCGCCTGATAATAGATGTTGCCCGTGGTTTCGTCGTAACCATAGACCTTGGTGATGTCGTAGTTGCCGTCGGCCACCTTGCGCACGAGGCTGCCGTTCATGTTGTAGAGATAAAGGTGCATGTAGCCGTCGCGGTCGCTGGGCAGCAGCAACGTCGATTGCCCCACCTGCATCTCTTCCATCACCTCTTCCTTGATATATTTTTCGCTCTTCTCGCGGATGATGAGCTGCGCCAGCGAGGTGCGCGGATTGGCCGCATAGAAATTGAGTTCGTTTTGATGGCGATTCATGGTGAGCACCAACACCTTCGACGGGTCGGCCAGCGTTTTGATGCGCGGAATGTAGCCATCGGCGGGCAGCGGCACGTTGATTTGAAGCGTTTTGTGGGACTGAATGTCGTAGCTCCACACCGACACTTTCGCGTTCTCCTCGCCCGCTTTGGGATATTTATAGGTGTAGAAATGCGGATAAACGGCGTTTTCGCCCAACGCGGGATGGCTGCCCATGAACATCTGCAGCGCATATTCCTTCACGTTGCGCTCGTCGTATTTCACCCAGCACAGCATGGTGCCATCGGCCGTGAAGCAAAGCGACTTGTTGGTCGAGAATTCCTCCTCGTTCACCCAGTCGGGGATGCCGTTGATGATGGCATTCTCGCGGCCGTCGGTGGTGACTTGGCTCTCGGCGTTGTCGTAGAGCAGTTTCACGAGAAAGATGTTGCCGCCGCGCACAAAGGCCACCTGATTGCCGTCGGGCGACCACGTGGGCACCTGCTGCGGTCCGCCTGTGGAGAGGCGCTCGAGCTTGTTGCTTTGGATGTTGAAAAGATAATATTCGGCGGTGAACGAACGGCGGTAGCGGCGTTGCGTCTGCGTCTGAATGAGCAGCCGTCGGCCGTCGGGCGAAGGAATGTAGCCGTCGATTTGCGCAATTTGCTCGCCCTGTGTGTGGCCTACGTCGATGAGCGTGCGTGTGGGCTTGCCCGTTTTAAACGCATATTCCACGATGCGCTTGCCGTCGCTCGAGATGCTGGCATAGCGGTCGGTGCCTTGCATGGGGCGCATGCCCGCGATGATTTTTGGAGTGAATGTCTGTCCGGTCACGTCGTTGAGCGTGAGTTTTTGAGCGGCTTGTAGCGGCGCTACCGAAACGAGCGCGGCCAAGCATAGCGCATAGAACTTCTTCATATTTAATAATGTAATAAGATGGTTGATGTGGAGCAAAGTTAATAAAAACTCGCGAAACGCCGATGGGCTGAGCCCTTTTTTGTCGTTGGCATCGAAATTCTATATGGCGATTGGGGGTATCGCCCCTCGCATTACATGGGAAATTTTTTTTCTCGTGCGAAACACCCTTGATTGTTACGGGAAATTTTTTTTCTCGTGCAAAACACCCTTGATTGTTACGGGAAATTTTTTTTTCTCGTGCGGACGACCCTTGATTGTTATGGGAAATTTTTTTTTCTCGTGCGAACGACCCTCGATTACACAAAAAAAGGGGGCATTTCTGTCGCAGAAACACTCCCCTAAAACAAATCAAAAAAATGAGGTTCTATTTCAATGTCATGCACCGCAGCAGAACAGCACGATGAGCTGTGCGGTGAAGATTCTTAGAAACATGCTCAGCGGATAGACCGTGGAGTAGCCGATGGCTGGTTCTTCGCGCGAGCAAATGCTGTTGGCATAGGCCAGCGCGGGTGGGTCGGTGTAGGTTCCGGCCAGCATGCCCATGATGGTGAAATAGTTGAATTTGTAGCGCAGTCGCGCAATGGTTCCCATGATGAGGATGGGGATGATGGTGATGAGGAAGCCCGTATAGACATATTTCAGTCCGTCGCCCTGCACCACGGTGTGCCAGAAACCAGCGCCAGCCTTGATGCCCACTGAGGCCAGGAAGAGCACCAACCCAATTTCGCGCAACATCATGTTGGCCGAGGTGGTGGTGTAGGTGACGAGCTTCAGCCGATAGCCAAAGCGGCCGATGAGGATGGCAATGATGAGTGGGCCACCAGCGATACCCAATTTCAGCGGTACGGGCATGCCTGGGATGGCCAAGGGGATGCTGCCGAAGAGGATGCCGATGATGATGCCAATGAAGATGGTGCCGATGTTGGGCGCGTCAAGCCGGCGCACACTGTTGCCCATCATTTCGGCTACGCGATTAACGTTCTCTTCGGGGCCAACCACCATCAGGCGGTCACCAATCTGAAAGCGGTGGTCGCGGCTGGCAAAAAAGTCCATGCCTTGGCGGGTGATGCGTGTGACGTTGACGCCATAAACACTCGAGAAATGCATTTTGCCCAGCGTTTTTCCGTTCACCGATGGGTTGGTCACCACAATGCGCTTGCTGATGAGGGGCTGCTTCTCGGCTTCGGTGTGCCAGGGCGTGTTGATTTCGGGGCCAATAAATGCCTGAATAGCTTGTGCATCGCCTTCGGTGCAGACGATGAGCACCTCGTCGCCCTGCGTGAAGATGGTGTTGCGCGTGGGAATGGTCACGTTGCCATCGTGTAGCAGGCGCGAGCAAATGACATCGCGGTTGAGGAAGTCTGAAATCTCGCCCAGCGTGCGGCCCGAGATATATTCGTTGCTCACTTTGAGCACCATCTGGTGGGGTTTACCATGCGGATTTTTGTCTTCCAATTCGGCCAAATGTTGTTCCTCGCGCTCGAGCTTCACACGTGTGATATAGCGCACGGCAATCGTAGCTCCGATAATGCCCAGCACGCCTAACGGATAGGCGCAGGCATAACCCGATGCAATCTCGGGCACCTTGCCTGCCGGAAACACGTTGGTGAGCGCTTCATTGGCCGCACCTAAACCAGGCGTGTTGGTCACTGCACCATAAAGTGTGCCCACCATCATCGGCAGGTTGTTAGCATTTTGAGTGTCGAAAAACAGCCAGTAGCACGCAAACATCACAGCAATGTTGAGCAAAATAGTGACCGTGGAAAGCACGTTGAGCGTGACACCGCCCTTGCGAAAACTCTCGAAAAAACCAGGGCCAACCTGCAAACCAATGCAGAAAACGAAAAGAATGAGACCGAAGTCTTGCACAAAGCCCAGGATGTTCGTGGGCGCAGTGAAGCCAATGTGTCCAGCGATGATGCCTGCAAATAGCACAAAGGTCACGCCGAGCGAAATGCCGCCCACTTTCACCTTGCCCAAAAGCACGCCCACCGAAATGACGATGGCATAGAGCAGCGCAATGTGCGCCACCGAGTTAGTTGTTGTGAATAGATTTATTAACCACTCCATAATATTATATTAGGGATGAAAATTCGGCTGCAAAAGTAATGAATTATTGCAGGGTAGCAAAATAAACCCCATTTTTTTTATCTTCCGGCAGCGAAACCCCATTGGCGACAATCCCTGTGGCGATAGAAAAAAACAGGTCAGTTTGCCAATACTAAGTTTTTTTATTATCTTTGCGCCCATTAAAAATAGAACAACAATTCATAAATAACGATATAAAATGGCTAAGAAATTCGCCGAGCATCAAGGCTTAGATCTTGTGAAAACCAATCAAGATGTACTGACTTATTGGCAAGAGAATAACATCTTTCTGCGTTCGATAGCAAAGCGTGAGGGGCATCCTCAATTTGTGTTCTTCGAAGGTCCTCCTTCAGCTAATGGTCATCCAGGTATTCACCATGTGTTGGCACGTTCGATTAAAGACACGTTTAATCGTTATAAGACGATGCGTGGTTATCAGGTACTTCGTAAGGCAGGTTGGGATACCCACGGCTTGCCTGTGGAACTTGGTGTGGAGAAGGAGTTAGGCATCACGAAGAAGGATATTGACAACAAGTCATCAGACAAATATATCTCTACGGAAGATTACAACCATAAATGCCGGGAAAACGTGATGAAATTCACGGCCGAATGGCGCGAATTAACCGAGCGTATGGGCTATTTTGTGGATTTAGATCATCCTTATATCACCTATGATAATAAATACATTGAGACGCTTTGGTGGTTGTTGAAGCAGCTCTATAACAAGGGGCTACTTTATAAAGGCTACACCATTCAGCCCTATTCGCCAGCAGCTGGCACGGGTTTGTCGAGTCATGAGCTGAATCAGCCAGGCTGTTATCGGGATGTAAAAGATACGACGGTGACGGCGCAGTTTGAAATAGTAGATGGTAAGGCTGCGTGGGCACAACATGGTAAGCCCTATTTTGTGGCGTGGACGACGACTCCTTGGACATTGCCTTCGAATGTGGCACTCTGTGTGGGGCCGAAGATAGATTATGTGGTCGTTGAAACCTATAATCTTTATGATGGTACGCCTCTGACGTTAGTGATGGCTGAGAGCCGTCTTTCGGCTTATCTAAATCCCGAGCAGGAGGTGAAGGAGGGCGCTTTAGGCGCTTTCGATAAGGTGAAGAAGCAGTGTCCTTGGCGTGTGATTGAACGATTGAAGGGTGCTGATTTAGAAGGTTTTCACTATCGTCAGCTGATGCCTTGGGTGAAGCCTTGCGAAAAGGTTGACGACTTTGCGGCTCCTTTCGTGAAGGCTTTTGCGCAGACACATCCTGAGAACTGCTTTGATAGTGCTGATGGACGTGAACATTATGTGGAAATGGCGAGTGAGGCGTTTCGTGTTATCTTGGGCGATTATGTAACAACAGAAGATGGTACGGGTATTGTGCACATTGCACCAACTTTTGGCGCTGACGATGCGAAGGTGGCCAAGGACGCACATATTCCAGCGTTGTTTTTGATTAACAAACAGGGTGAGACACGTCCGATGGTTGATTTGCAAGGAAAATATTATGGCATCGACGACTTGGATGCCAACTTTGTGAAAGCCTGTGTTGATATTGCAGCCTATGAGCATCATGCGGGCGATTATGTGAAAAATTCGTATGCGCCGAAATATAATCCAGGTGGCGTTTGGAATAAAGCAACCAGCGAGAAGGACGAAGATTTGAATGTGGTAATCTGCATGGAGCTGAAACAGCAGGGCATGGCCTTCAAGATTGAGAAGCACGTGCACTCTTATCCGCATTGCTGGCGCACCGACACACCTATTCTTTATTATCCGCTTGACAGTTGGTTTATTAAAGACACGGCGAAGCAGGAGCGTATGGTGGCGTTGAATAAAACTATCAATTGGCAGCCTGCTTCGACTGGAACGGGTCGTTTTGGCAACTGGTTGGAGAATTTGAACGATTGGAATTTGTCGCGCTCGCGTTTCTGGGGAACACCTCTGCCGATTTGGCGTGATGCAAAGAAGAATGAGAAATGTATAGGTAGCGTTGAGGAGTTGTATGCCGAGATAGAGAAGAGCGTCGCTGCTGGTGTGATGAAAACTAATCCATTAAAAGAGAAAGGATTTGTGCCCGGTGACTATTCGGCCGAGAATTATGACAAGATAGATCTGCACCGCCCCTACGTGGACAACATTGTGTTGGTGAACAATGCGGGCGAACCGATGATGCGCGAAACCGATTTAATTGATGTTTGGTTTGACTCGGGTTCTATGCCTTATGCACAACAGCATTATCCCTTTGAGGGAGCAATTAATGCCGAAGGGTTGAAGGCTACAGGAATGACTGAAGTCGATTATCGTGCGCAATTGATTCATTCGTCATACGAAGGTATGCCTGTTCCACCTGCTTATTATCCAGCCGACTTTATTAATGAAGGCGTCGACCAAACACGAGGCTGGTTCTTTACATTGCATGCCATCGCAACGTTGGTGTTTGATCAGGTTGCTTTCAAGAATGTTATTTCAACAGGGTTAGTGCTGGATGCAAAGGGCAACAAGATGAGCAAGCATGTGGGCAACGTAACCAATCCTTTCGAAATGATTGACCAATATGGAGCCGACGCTGTCCGGTTCTATATGATGACCAATTCGGAGCCTTGGGACAATCTCAAATTCGATCCCAATGGTGTGGACGAAGTGCGCCGAAAGCTTTTTGGTACGCTTTATAACACCTATAGCTTTTTTGCACTCTATGCTAATGTAGATGCGTTTGACGTTGAAACCGCGCAGATTGCTTTAACAGAGCGTCCCGAGATTGACCGCTGGATAGTTTCTAAAGCGAATTCTTTGGTTGCGAATGTTACGCGGGAATTAGACGGATATAACCCGACGAAAGCAGGTCGTTTGATTGATAGTTTTGTGAACGATGATTTGAGCAACTGGTATGTGCGTCTCAATCGTAAGCGTTTCTGGGGAACAGACATGAGCCATGATAAACTATCGGCTTATCAGACCCTTTATACTTGCTTGATGACGGTGGCTAAGCTGTTGGCACCTTTTGCTCCGTTCTATGCTGATGAACTTTATCATGACTTGGGCGGTAAGTGTGATAGTGTGCATTTGGACACGTTCCCAACGGCTGATGTCGAAGCCATTGATAGTGATTTAGAAGCGCGCATGGATGTGGCACAGAAGATTACCTCTATGACTTTGGCGCTTCGTCGCAAGGTAAATATCAAGGTGCGTCAGCCTTTAGCACAGATTATGATTCCTGCTATCGATGAAGAGCAAAAACGCCATATTGCAGCTGTTGCTGATTTAATCAAGAGTGAAGTGAATGTGAAAGAACTCACTTTTGTTGAAGGCGTAGGCATCTTGGTAAAGAAGGTTAAGTGCAATTTCCGTGTCATGGGTAAGAAGTATGGTAAGCTGATGAAGCAAGTAGCCCAACACATGGACACTTTGAGTCAAGATGAAATTTCTGATTTTGAAGCAAATGGCAGACTTCAGTTTATGTTGGAAGGCCAGGATGTTGTTGTTGAATCCGATGATGTTGAGATTATCAGCGAAGATATTCCCGGCTGGTTGGTGAGCAATGAAGGAAATCTCACAGTAGCACTTGAAGTAGAATTGACCGAAGAGCTGAAGCAGGAAGGTATTGCACGTGAGGTGATTAATCGCATTCAAAATCTGCGTAAGGAGTGTGGTTTGGAAATAACCGATCGCATTGTTGTGACGATTAGTCCGAATGTTCAAAGCGATGATGCTATCAAGGCATTTGCAACAATGATTAAAGGGCAAGTTTTGGCCAATGATTTGATTCTTGCAGACAATGAAGGCTCACTTGTTGATTTTGATACATTTACGTTAAAGATAAGTGTGCAAAAGGCAAACTAATGTTGTCTTGGCACTTAAGTTATAGTATTAATCCACTTAGAAACATTGATCTATGGAGAAGAAAACACGTTATTCGGATGAGGAGTTGGAGGAGTTCCGCACCATCATTAATGAAAAGTTAGACGTTGCACGCAGAGAATATGCCGCAATGATGAGTCAAATCATGAATAGGGATGGCAATGGTGTTGATGACACGTCGCCCACCTATAATAAAGTGCTCGATGATGGTAGTGCCAATCAAGCGAAGGAAGAGCTTATTCAAATGTCTCAGCGTCAGCAGAAGTTTATCCGGAGTTTGGAAGCTGCTTTAGTTCGTATTGAAAATAAAACGTATGGTATAGACCGCGTCACAGGTGAGTTGATAGCCAAAGAGCGGCTTCGCATTGTGCCGCATGCAACGTTGAGTGTTGCATCGAAGAATGCACGAAAGAAATGAATAGAAATGAAACGTTAAGAAATGGGTGTTTATCTTTGCTTTTAATCTTGGTTATCTTAGTGATTGATCAACTGATTAAAATCGAAGTGAAGACCCATTTTTCCCTTGGTGAATCGGTTCGCGTAACCAATTGGTTCTATCTTAGTTTTGTTGAAAACAATGGCATGGCCTATGGCATGACGTTCTTCAACAAGATTGTTCTGAGTTTGTTCCGTATCATTGCACTGATTGCTATCGGTTGGTACATGTGTCAAGTGGTGCGACGCAAGCATTCAAAGGGCTATTTGATTGTGCTGTCAATGATATTTGCTGGTGCTGCAGGAAATATATTGGATTCCATGTTCTATGGGCTCATCTTTGATGCTTCTTCGCCCTATACTGTTTCACAGTTCGTGCCCTTTGGTACAGGCTATGCTTCGTTTCTGCATGGAAAGGTAGTCGACATGTTCTACTTTCCACTCATTGTGACGACTTATCCCGACTGGATGCCTTGGAAGGGTGGGGAAGAGTTTGTGTTCTTTGCGCCGGTGTTTAATTTTGCAGACGCTTGCATTTCTGTTGGAATTGTTATCTTTTTCTTGTTTTATAGGCATGAAATGGAAGACATTTCAGCTTCTTTTAAGAGCTATTTTAAGAGAGATTCGCATGATAAGCGTGCTTAAAGCGATACGTGTTGGGCAGATGCTTTGTGGGCTTTGCTTTGCACTCTTGTTCTTGATGGCTTGCAAACCCTCTATCCCGAGCGAATATTTGCAGCCCGATGAGATGACGAATATACTTTATGACTATCATCTTGCGAGTAGCATGGCAGAGCTTTCGTCGAATGATGCGGCTAACACGCAGCAATATCGTGCCGCTGTATTGAAAAAATATGGTGTGACACAGCAACAGTTTGACGCCTCTTTGTCCTATTACATGCGACATACTGAGCAACTAAAAGCCATTTACGAGCAGCTTAATGAGCGCTTTACCAACGAAGCCTCAGCTTTGGGTGCATCGGGAGGTGCGAGTGATATGAATCAGTTCTCGGCCAATGGTGATACAGCCAATGTGTGGCATGGTGATGCTGGGTATGTGTTGAGCTTGCAAAAGCCATTTCAGCTTTATTCTTTTGCGCAGCAGGCAGACTCATCCTTCCATAAAGGCGACATGCTGATGCTTAATTTCGATGCCAATTTCATTTTCCAAGATGGCAATCGTGATGGTGTGGCTATGTTGTCGGTGCAATTTGCCAATGATAGTATTGCCTCGCAGGTGGTGCACATCACGACGGCCAATCACTATAGCCTCATGCTGCGTGATGATGCTCGTTTGGGCATCAAGGCCGTGCGCGGGTTCTTTATGTTGTCGCAGGGGCAGACTGAAGGTGAGAGTGAAACAACGATGAAGATGATGTTTATCACACGCATTAGCCTGTTGCGCATGCACACCAAGGCTCAACCTGCCGCAGCACCTCCCGATTCGATTGCCAACCGGCGCGACTCGGTTTTGCCACCCCCACAGCCCACACCACCTCTACCAATGTCCACGCGGTGAAGCAACGTTTCGCTTTTCATGCCGTTACATGCGACGACGGAACCATTGTTTCGCCTGCGCTTGTTGAATTGGAGGACGGCTATGTGGTGGCTTGTCAACCATTCGCCTCAGAGCCTGCCATGACCATTTGGGTGGGTGGAGAGGCCTTCATTTACAAACATAGATTACGATTTAAACCCCATAAAAATGAGACACACTTCTAAGCATTGCGCCCGTTTGAGTGGCGCCCTGATTTTCGTTGCACTCCTTGTGCAAACCTTGTTTCCACTTCGCAGCCGAGCTTGCACCAACCTCATCGTGGGCAAGAAAGCCAGCGTTAACGGAAGCGTCATTTGTTCCTATAATGCCGACGACTACGGCATGTTCTTAGGGTTGGCACATTATCCGGCAGGCACACATGCCAAAGGCGAGATGCGCCAGGTTTATGGTTGGGATAACCACGTTTATCACGGCCAGATACCCGAGGCGCCCGTCACCTACAACGTGATTGGCAATATCAACGAATATCAACTGACGATTGGCGAAACCACCTATGGCGGGCGCGAAGAGATGATCGACTCGACGGGAATTTTAGATTATGGCAGCCTCATTTATATCACATTGCAGCGTTCGCGCACGGCTCGCGAGGCTATAAAGGTGATGACGACGTTGGCCAACACCTATGGTTTCAATAGCAGTGGCGAGACGTTCACGCTCTGCGACCCCAACGAAGCTTGGATCATGGAGATGATGGGTTGTGGCCCGGGTAGCAAGAAAGTGGTTTGGGTGGCGATGCGCATTCCCGACAATGCCATTTGTGGGCATGCCAACCAGAGCCGCATAGGAAAATTCAATCAGCACGACAAGCAAAATGTGCTCTTCAGCCCCAATGCCATCACTTTTGCGCGTTCTAAGGGATGGTTCACGGGCAAGGATGCCGATTTCTCTTGGAAACAAGTCTATGCTGCGCCCGATTTCTCAGGTCGTCGTTTCTGCGATGCGCGTGTGTGGAGCTTCTTCAATCGTTTCTCCGACGATTTCTCGCGCTATCTGCCTTGGGCTTTGGGCAAAGATGCAGAGGCTGAGGAGATGCCGTTGTGGATTGTGCCCAACCGCAAACTCAGTGTGCAAGACGTGCAGGCTGCCATGCGCGACCATTATGAAGGCACGCCGTTGGCCATCGATTCAACCGATGTGGGCAGTGGCATTTGGCAGATGCCCTATCGCCCCACGCCGCTGTTCTATGAAGTCGATGGCAAGCGCTATTTCAACGAGCGACCCATCAGCACGCAGCAAGCCGCCTTTGCCTTTGTGAGCGAGATGCGCGCATGGTTGCCACGCGAGATTGGCGGCGTGTTGTGGTTTGGCAACGACGATGGCAACATGGTGGCTTACACGCCCGTTTATTGCGGAAACACCGTGCAGCCCGAGTGTTACAACACGCCGGGAGCCGACGCGGTGACCTTCTCGAATAGGAACGCTTTTTGGGTGTGCAACTGGGTGAGCAACATGGTTTATCCGCGTTATGCGCAGCTGTTTCCCACGTTGCGCGCCGTTCGCGACAGCCTTGAGCAGAGTTATTTTGCGCAGCAACCCGAGGTGGAGCGTCGGGCGCAAGCCCTATATGCCACCAACAAGGCGGCTGCACTGCAACAGCTCAACGGCTATAGCAATGAGCAGGCGCAGCGCATGCTTGAGCGGTGGAATCAGTTGGCCGTCTACCTGATTGTGAAATACAACGACATGGTGGAGAAGCCCACGAAGGATGGCCAATTTTTACGCACCAAGGCGGGTGTGGGTGCTCGGACGAAGCGGATGGGCTTTCCCGCTCCTTTTGCCAAGAAATTGGTTGACGAGGCTGGCGACCGATACCGCATGCCGCAGCAATAGGCGTTGGAGCCACCTTTCTATCGCAATTTGGAATGAAGTTTTTAGGCCGATGCTTGTTGAGTGCATGCGTTGCATTTGCCATGGTTCTCAGCTTGTTTTTTTGTTTCGACAGCCCCAGTCTTGCCACCAATCTTGTTTGTCTCGCGGGCTGGGCGGCTCTTTGGAGCATAGCGCTTTATGCGTGGTGGCTCAGGCGTTGACACCATTGTTTGACACCATCATAAGGCAGGCGTGCTAACGTCTGCCTCATTTTTTGGCTTGCTGGAGTTCCTGCAGCCCCATTTTTTTGCTTTTTCGCCGTGACTTACGCGTAAGCAACCCTGCTTTTTGATTTTTCGCCTCGACTTACGCGTAAGCAGCCCTTCTTTTTGATTTTTCGCCTCGACTTACGCGTAAGCAGCCCTTCTTTTTGATTTTTTGCGTCGACTTACGCGTAAGCAGCCCTTCTTTTTGATTTTTTGCATCGACTTACGCGTAAGCAGCCCTTCTTTTTGATTTTTGCGTCGACTTACGCGTAAGCAGCCCATCTTTTTGATTTTTTGCGTTGACTTACGCGTAAGCAGGCCATCTTTTTGATTTTTCGCGTCGACTTACGCGTAAGCAGTCTTGCTTTTTGATTTTTCGCATCGACTTACGCGTAAGCAGCCCTGCTTTTTGGTTTTTTGCCGTGACTTACGCGTAAGCAGCCCATCTTTTTGATTTTTCGCCGTGACTTACGCGTAAGCAGCCCATCTTTTTGATTTTTCGCTTAAATGCGCTGTTGCACCTGCTTCAGCTTGAGCATGTCTTTGGGAACGGATTGCTGAATTTCGGCAACGATGAGCGCGCGCAGGTTTCGGCGCACAAAGTCTTTGGTGTTGATCATGGCGATTTCGCGCACGGGGATGGGGATGGCGAAGGGCCGAACCAGTTTTTTCTGTTCTTCGCTCAGTTGTAGCACGGCCAGCTCCGGTATGAAGGTCACGCCTTTTCCGCTCTCCACCATGCGCATGAATGTCTCGATGCTCCCCAGTGAATAGGCCTTTTGGCTCTCTTTCGCCTCTTTGAGTTGGCAAAATTTCACTAACTGGTCGCGAAAACAGTGGCCCTCATCGAGCATCCACAGGTATTCGCCTTTGAGGTCGGCCGTGCGGATGACATGGTGCTGCGCCAATGGATCGCTCTCGGCCACATAACCAAAAAACTGCTCAAAAAACAGGTGTGTCAGTTCAAATTCGTCGCGCATGCCGTCTAATTCGGCCAAAATTCCCACATCGATGCTGCCTTTTCCGAGCGCCTCTTTAATTTCGTGCGTTTTCATTTCGCTAATTCTCACGTCCATCTCGGGGTGTTTCTGCATGAGTTGCGGAAAGAAACGCGGGATGAGATAGGGCGCGATGGTGGGCAGGATGCCGATGCGGAAAGTGCCCATGAGCGAATATTTCTCTTCTTCAACAATCTCTTTGAGCTGTTTGGCCTCTTTCAAAATCTTCCAACTCTGGTCGATGATGCGCTGCCCAATCTCGGTGGGCGTGATGGGTTGCTGTTTGCGGTTGAAGATTTTCACCCCTAGCTCATCCTCTAATTTCTGAATCATTGAACTCAGTGTGGGTTGTGTCACTTTGCAGCTTTCGGCCGCTTTGGCAAAATGCTGCTGGCGATAGACGGCCATGATATATTCTAATTGTTGTAGCGTCATAGGGCGTGTGATGTTTTTAAATTCCACCCAAAGGTACTAATTTTTGGGGAGGCGGAGGGTGGGGCAGGGCAATTTTACAAAAAAAATGCAGCAAAATACCTACTTTTAGGTATTGCAGGGAAGCCTTTTCTACTGCGCATTTAAGCTTTCTTATAGATTTATTCAATCGAAATATAGATGGAGGCTCTTGCGTCTCTCCATATTTTGCCCTATCTTTGCACTCGTAACAAGATAACATTTATACAAAAACATTATGAAGAAAAAATTTATTTGCACCGTTTGTGGTTACGTTTACGAAGGCACTGAAGCTCCTGCAGAGTGCCCCATCTGTCATGCTAAGGCTGACAAGTTTAAGACATTCGACCCTGCAGCTTTGAAGGGTACCAAGACCGAAGAGAACTTGAAAGTTGCTTTTGCAGGTGAGAGTCAGGCACACACGAAGTATCTTTACTATGCTTCAAAGGCAAAGAAAGATGGTTATGAGCAGATTGCTGCCATCTTCGAGGAGACGGCTCGCAATGAGAAAGAGCATGCAAAAATGTGGTTTAAGTTCTTGCACGAGGGCGATATCCCTACAACAACAGCCAATCTTGCCGATGCTGCGAATGGTGAAAACTATGAGTGGACCGATATGTATGCTGAAATGGCCAAGGTAGCTTTAGCTGAAGGCTTCCCCGAGATTGCAGCAAAGTTCCGCGGAGTGGGTCAGGTAGAGAAGCACCACGAGGAGCGTTATCGCAAGTTGTTGGAGAATATCGAGGAAGGTATTGTGTTCTCTCGTGACGGCGATCGCATTTGGCAGTGCCGCAATTGTGGACATATTCACATTGGTAAGACTGCTCCAGAGAAGTGCCCTGTGTGCGACCATCCTGAGAGCTTCTTCCAGCTTAATCCTGAGAATTATTAAGCAGCGGATGATAGGAAATAAAAGAAGGCTGGGCATGTTGCTCGGCCTTCTTTTTAAAACAGGCATAGATTGTGCGCCAATCTATGCCTGTTTGTTTGCAAACCACGCTGTTTTTGTTTTGTAATAGCGTGGTGTTTGGCAGCGCAGTTTATTCAGCTGCTTGGCGGTTGTCAATGTTGTCGCCCTCGGTCGGTGCCAGCACTTCTTCAAAATTAGTGATGCCCGCCTTCACCAAGAGGTCATACCATTGCAGCAATTTTTTGATGTCGCTGTCGTGAACGCGGTCTTCATCGAAATTAGGAAGCACTTCGGCAAAGTAGGTACGCAGTTCCTTTCCGTTAGCTTTACGATAGTTCAGCGAGCTTTCCTTTCCTTCTTCCTTTTTGCAAACGCTGTCGAGAACTTTCCAAAGTGGAATGTCCTCTTCGGTTGTATAAATGGCAATGTCGCCCAAACTGGTTACACGATCGGTTGCAAAAGCCGGAATGCGCTTGTGCGTTTCATCCAATGCTTCAACAATCAAGTTCATTTTTCCTCGTGAAACGAGTTTATACAAGCCAGGTTTCCCTGCGATAGAGAGAATTGTTTCCATATTCTTTATTGTTATTTTATTGATGTGATGAATAAATCTAAATCCATTGTAATAGGGAGCGAAGCTGTTGTTTCAAGTCTGCTTGCCCATCATTTCTAATGATATAGTCGCATTGTGCGATGACTTCTTCTTGCGCCATTTGGCTTGCAATCCATGCTTCGGCTTGTTCGCGTGAAATGTGGTTGCGTTGCATGATACGTGCAATACGCACGTCAAGCGGAGCGGTTACGCCAATGATTTTGTCGATGTGAAGGCGGCGATAGAAGCCACTTTCAAAAAGGATAGCACTTTCAAACCAATGCAGCCCACTGCTTAGAAAATCGGCAGCAACAGCAGGATGAACAATGTTGTTGACGGCCATTTTATGTTGTTCGCTCTGCAGAATGAAAGTGGTTAGCATTTCCTTTTGCAACTTACCCTCTTTAAATAGGCAGTCTCCAACCAATTGTTGTAATTGAGTTTGGATGGCAGGCTGTGTCAGAATGATGCGTTTGGCTGCAGCATCGCAGTCGTATACCTCGATGTTCTCTTCGAGCAGTAGCTGGGCTACAAAACTTTTTCCGCAGCCAATGCCTCCGGTGAGAGCTATAATAGGGGTTGCATGCATGATTATTGTTGTTCGATGAGGTAGTCGACTTGCTGAATTTCTAATGTGGGGCGCGCTACGTCTGTCGGATATTTCTTTATCCTAATGTTACATTTTTCAGCAGGATGTGCCATAATATCTTCGTAGTCGGCAGTAACAATAAACTGGTCTGCTCGCAATTTTCGGAACTTACTTACGCCAATAGTGAAATTCACTTTTACCTTTGAAGGGAAAGTCCTGAGAACCTTTCCTGCAGGCATATTAATGGCTGTGATAGGTACTTCGATGCTTTCTTCTGTGAGGATATCAGGATAGATACCCATTTTAATGCGCTCAGGAACAATTTTGACTCCTCGAATGCGCTGCACATCAATAGTCTGCATGATAGTATCACCAATATTTTTAATATTTAGAGGTACTGTCGTTAGCCACTGAATACTGTCTAACAAATGTTTGTTGGCGTAGATGGTGACATAGCTTGGCCAGAATTTGATCTGCGCAATATGATAGCTTTTTGCCGCTTCAATCGTACCTAATAACTTTATGGGTACTCGTTTGGCTTGTCCGTAGTTAAAGAAAAAAGTAAGTTGGTCGGTCTTGATAGATGTTATCTTTGAAGAACCATACAAAATTGCGTAAAGACTGCGGTGAAGATCGCCCACCATGATTTTTCCTACACCTGTTGCTTTATTAGCATATTTATTGAAATCGATATTAATAGGTTGCAGCCTCCCCCCATATGTGTAGCCTAAAAGTGCAAAACCCTTATCGCGCACGGTGATATCTAATGTGTTAGTAATGTTTTGGGTGATAACAACATTCTGAGGTACATTGACTATCTTTATGGGGATATGGATTTCCTTATCATAGTTTTGGTTGAGTGTTAAAACGAGCCAAAACATGCTGCTTAGGAAGAGAAAGAAAACAAAAATGAGAAACTCCCGATTGAAATATTTCAATAAGAAGTTTCCCAAATCTTTTATATGTGTGGTGTATTTACGCATTAGGTATAGGCGCAGAAGCGTCCTCAAAAACGTAATTCTTGTTAACGGTTACAATGGTACCGCGTGCAATCTCTAAATCAATTGTGTTGTTTTCGAGGTTGACGTGTTTAATGGTGCCATAAATACCACCAGCAGTGACGACTTTTGTTCCTTCTTGAAGTGAATTTTGGAAAGCCTTTATCTTATTTTGTTTCTTTTGTTGTGGGCGAATCATGAAGAGCCAAAAAATAACTAACACGGCACCCATCATGATGAAGATGCCCATTCCGCCTCCTTGTTGTTGCATGGCTGCTGTCAATAAAAATGTGTTCATTGCTTATCTTGTTTATTATTATTGTTTACTTTTACTTTTGTCTCTTTCGCTCTAATGGGCTTCAGCATGAGTCTGTTGTCAACCAAGAAGTGTGCAATCGCATCGAGCATGCCATTGATGTATCCGCCACTACGTGGTGTGCTATAGATTTTTGCTAAATCAACATATTCATTGATAGTGACACTTACGGGAATGTTGGGACATGTTAGCATCTCTGCGATAGCAATTTGCATAATCACAACATCCATGTAAGCTAATCTACTAAAGTCCCAATTGCGACTGGCTTCACTCATATATTGTTGATATTGCTCAGCATTGAGCAACGTTGCTCTGAAAAGTTTGCTTGCAAAATCTCTGTCTTCTTCATCTTTGAATTCAGGTAACAACTCTTGGTTGGCACCATTCTCGGGTTTGAAACGCTTAATCGTCTTGAGTACAAAGGTGTCGACCACTTCACGATCATCATTCCAATATAGGCTCTTCTCTTCTAAGACTGCATCAATATCAGGGTTACCTAAAATAAGTTGCTTATAAATCTTTCGCCACAATTCCTGGTCATCCTCGTAGCTACTATCAATAATGCCCATATATTCGTTGTAGGGCTCGAAGGCTTCGATTTTATCGCATAAGCTACGCACTACCTCAATATTATCTTCCCAAGAAAGTTTTTGTGTTTCAATATTCTTGAGTAATGCCTTGTTCTCTTCGAGTTGTAGTGCAAATTTATTATCAATAAACTTGGTTGAGGGTGGCACAGTTCCTTCACGTTCTGCACGTTGTGAAGCTACTTCTACGCGTTTGCGTTCCTCTTTCGCAATAGCGACAATCAACTGTAGCAAATGGTTGTACAAGTCATAAGCTTTTGATAAACTAAAGAAAAGTTCCTTTTCCGCTGTATCAATATTTCTATTTCCATTTTGATAGAACGCATAGGTTAGTTGCACAACCTTTATTCTGATAAGTTCTCGATTAATCATTCTCTAATAATTATATGTTTTCTGTACCTAAAAAATCTTTTCTGCAAAATTAGTTAATTCGCTTTGTCTTTGCAAATAAAAGCATTCCTTTTCGATGTTTTTTAAAAGAAATTTGCATAGTCAATAAATTTACTATACCTTTGCATGGCTTTCCGAGAGCAATCTCGTGTGATGGCGAATTAATAATAATTTTTAATTTAGAGTAACACAATTATGAAAGAGATTAATGTGGCAGGTCAGAAGCGTGTAGACCTTGGTAAAAAAGCTTCTAAAGAATTGCGTAAACAGGGCTTTGTTCCTTGTAATTTGTATGGTGAGAAAAAGAACGATAAAGGTACTCCTGAGGCTCTTTCGTTTGCACTTCCGTTCAGCGAACTTCGCAAGTTGATTTATACTCCTCACATTTATGTGATTAATCTTGAGATTGAGGGTAGTCATCACACTGCTATTTTGAAGGAGGTTCAGTTCCATCCAGTTACTGATGCTCCTTTGCATGTAGACTTTTACGAGGTAAATGATCAGAAGCCTATCACAATAGGTATTCCTGTGAAGTTGGTTGGCTTGGCACAAGGTGTACGTGATGGTGGTCGTATGAATCTTTCTATCCGTAAAATTAGTGTGACTGCTCCTTATCAGCAGATACCCGAGCACCTTGATATTGATGTAACTGCATTGAAGATTGGTAAGAGCATCAAGGTTGGCGAATTGTCATTCGAGGGCTTGGATATTGCAACGAGCAAGGATGTTGTTGTATGTTCAATTAAGATGACTCGTCAGGCGCAACAAGCTGCGGCAGCTGCTACAGAAGCAACTGAAGGATAGTGAGTAGGCATGGATAAATACTTAATTTGTGGCCTGGGAAATCCTGGAGATGAATATCAGGAGACTCGCCATAATACAGGTTTTATGGTATTGGACGCTTTTGCTAAAGCGTCCAATATTCTTTTTTCCCCTCAGCGTTATGGTGATATAGCAACGCTGATGCTCAAAGGGCGGAAAGTGTTTTTGCTGAAGCCTACAACTTTCATGAATTTGAGTGGGAATGCCGTTCGTTATTGGCTTAACAAGGAGAATATTGATGAAAGTCGTCTCTTGGTAGTGAGCGACGACCTTGCGTTACCTTTAGGCACATTCAGGCTGAAGGCATCGGGTAGTAATGGAGGCCATAATGGCTTGGGGCATATACAGCAGTTGATAGGTGATAATTATGCTCGTTTGCGCATGGGTATCGGTAGTGATTTCTCTCTAGGGCAGCAGGTGGATTGGGTCTTGGGTCATTATGATGATGATGACAAAAAGCTGCTTGCACCAGCGATAGAAACGGCAGTGGCTATCATCCAATCATTTGTGTTGTCGGGTGTCACAATTACGATGAATCAATATAACAAATTAGGAAGGAATAGAACTTGTAAACATGGAGACTCAGCAAGCAAGAATTGATAAATGGCTTTGGGCGGCTCGATTGTTTAAGACACGTTCGATGGCTGCTACAGCGTGTAAAAATGGGCGTGTGCAGATAGGCAATCGTGCGGTGAAACCTAGCTATATGTTAAAAAATGGCGATGTTGTGCAGGTGAGAAAACCACCTGTAACATTTTCCTACAAGGTACTACAATGTATCGAACAACGCGTGGGTGCAAAACTCATTCCTGAGGTTTATGAGAATGTGACAGACTCCAGTCAGTATGAGCTTTTGGAGATGAATCGGATTAGTGGATTTGTCAATCGCGCTCGAGGCACAGGTCGTCCAACAAAGAAGGAACGGCGTGCCCTTGATGCTTTTATCGATGAGGATGACGGACTGTTTGATGGGGAGGAATTTGACTTTTAAAATTACAAAAGGTCAAATACTAAATCTTGATGATAATGGCATGCAAATGAGTAACCTAACAATGGGAGCGTGAACGCTTTCAAGCAAAATAATATAGGTAATTGCCGATTCTATATCGTTTTTATTATTATGTAAAAAACGTGTTTGTATTTATCCTTCCTTCTAAAGTTCTCATTCCAAGTGTTCAAAAATAAAGGATAGAAAAAGGGTTAAACTCCTAACACTTGAGAAAGGGCTCTTTTTTGTTTTACCCTTAGCTGTTATTTCCATCAGCTGAAATGGTCTTTTAAAAGTGTATTGCTTTTAGAATAGTACATGTTAATACAAAAATTGAGGACTTGCACAAGCCATGTGTAAGTCCTCAAAATTATAGTGGGCATAAGTGTTGATGCCTTATGTATTAAGCTTCTTCGCTCCAGTCTTCTTTACTCTTGCGAACATAAGTCTGGTAACGCAACTTAGCCATCTTCTCTGCTTCAGCAAAGAGCTCTTCGGCCTCTGCGGGATAAGCCTTTGCTACTGAAGAGTAGCGTACTTCGCCCAGAAGGAATTCGCGGAAGTCAGCAAAATTTGGCGCTTTAGAATCTAATTGGAAAGGATTCTTTCCTTCATCGGCCAAACGTGGGTCGTAGCGCCATAAGTGCCAATAGCCGCAATCTACAGCGAGTTTCTCTTCATTTTGGCTACGTCCCATGCTACGTTTCATGTTTTTCGTACCCTTGATACCATGGTTGATACAGGGAGAGTAAGCAATGATAAGTGATGGTCCAGGATAAGCCTCAGCCTCTCTAATGGCTTTGAGAGTTTGGTTGTTGTCTGCACCCATAGCTACCTGTGCTACGTAAACATAACCATAGGTCGTTTGCATCAAGCCTAAATCCTTCTTGCGAATGCGCTTACCCCGTGCAGCAAACTGTGCAATGGCACCCAATGGGGTTGATTTAGAGCTCTGACCACCTGTGTTAGAATAAACCTCAGTATCGAGTACGAGGATATTGACATCTTCACCAGTTGAGAGTACGTGGTCAAGACCGCCATAACCAATGTCATAGGAAGCACCATCTCCACCGATAATCCATTGACTGCGTTTAACGAGATAGTGGTTAAGAGTCTGCAGCTCTTTGCAGACATCACAACCTGCAGCTGCCCCCTTTTCGATGAATGGCTTCAAAGCTGCAGCTGCTACTTTCGACTCGTCAGCATTGTCTTTATTGTCAATCCAGTTTTGTGCAGCTGACTTGAACTCGGCAGGAGTCTTGTTGTCTGCTATGAGATTGTTGAGCAACTCTACGATGCGCTCACGCATTTTCTTGTTACCCATAGCCATACCTAAGCCAAACTCGCAGAAGTCTTCGAACAATGAGTTGTCAAATGCGGGACCTTGTCCTTTTTCGTTTGTGGTATAAGGCGTTGAAGGTATAGAGGCAGAATAGATAGATGAACAACCAGTTGCATTAGCAATCATTTCGCGATCACCAAAGAGTTGTGAAACCAATTTTACATAAGGTGTCTCACCACAACCCGAACATGCGCCTGAGAACTCAAACAAAGGTTGAGCAAACTGGCTGTTCTTTGGACTCTGTTTGATGTCTACAAGGTCTTGCTTGCTCTTAACACTCTTCACCATGTATTCCCAGTTGGCTTCTTCCTTCTTCATATTAGGATCGTCAACATTAAATGGAGCCATAACTAAAGCCTTTTCGCCTTTCTTACCTGGGCAAACGTCTGCACAGTTTCCACAACCTAAACAGTCAAGCACATCAACCTGAATGCGGAATTGCATACCTTTGAGCTGTTTAGGTGCAAGAATATCCATGGTAGTTCCTTCGAAGCCAGCCTTTTCGTTTTCATCCAACACAAATGGGCGGATGGTTGCGTGAGGACAGCTGTAGGCACACTTGTTACACTGAATACAATTATCAGCATTCCAAACAGGAACGAATGCTGCAACACCACGCTTCTCGAATGCAGCTGTACCATTCTTCCATGTTCCATCGACAGTGTTGTACTTTACAAAGTCAGAAACCTTTAAAAGGTCGCCAGATTGTGCATTGATAGGACGTACAATCTCTTTAATAAATGCAGGAACATCGCCATTCTTATTTTCGTCTATGGGCAAATTACTCCATGCAGAATCAACAGTAAGCTCTTTATATTCCCCACCACGATCTACAGCTGCATAGTTCTTATCGATGACATCTTGTCCCTTCTTTCCGTACGACTTCACGATGAATGCCTTCATCTGCTCAACTGCAAGATCAGTAGGTATAACCTTTGTTATGCGGAAGAATGCAGATTGAAGAATGGTATTGGTACGATTGCCCAAACCAATCTCTTGCGCAATCTTGGTTGCATTGATATAATAAACCTTGATATTGTGCTTTGCAAAATAAGCCTTCACTTTGTTGGGAATGAAGTTAACGAGCTCATCGCCTTCGAAAATGGTATTCAGCAGGAAAGTCCCATTGTCGCGTAAACCACGTGTAACGTCGTACATATGGAGGTAGGCTTGAACGTGGCAAGCTACAAAGTTAGGTGTATTAACCTGATAGGCTGAATGGATGGGCTCATCTCCGAAGCGAAGGTGTGAGCAAGTAAATCCTCCCGATTTCTTAGAATCGTAGCTGAAATAAGCCTGACAATATTTATTAGTGTTATTACCGATAATCTGGACAGAGTTCTTATTTGCACCAACAGTTCCGTCTGCACCAAGACCATAGAATTTTGCCTCATACAAGCCGTCGCCACCAAGAGGAATTTCTTCTACTTCGGGAAGTGAAGTGAAAGTAACATCGTCAACAATGCCCACTGTAAAGTGATTCTTAGGCATCGGCAATTCGAGGTTATTGAACACGGAGATAATCTTTGCAGGCGTTGTGTCCGACGATCCCAAGCCATAACGGCCTCCAACAATTAGAGGTTTCCGCGGGTCTTCGTAGAGTGCGCTCTTCACATCGAGATACAAGGGTTCACCTTCAGCACCAGGTTCCTTTGTACGATCGAGTACAGCAATACGCTTCACGGTCTCAGGAATAGCTTTACGAATAGCTTCAACAGAGAATGGGCGATATAGGTGTACTGCAACCATACCTACTTTCTTACCTTGTTTTACAAGATAATCGATAGCTTCACGTGCAGGCTCTGTTGCCGAACCCATTAGGATGATGATATTCTCAGCATCCTTTGCACCATAATAATTAAAGAGATGGTACTCACGGCCTGTAATCTTAGAAATCTTCCCAAGATATTTCTCTACGATTTCAGGGATGCAATCGTAATACTGATTCGAAGCTTCGCGATGTGTAAAGAATGTCTCTGGATTTTCTGCTGTACCACGTGTCACAGGGCGTTCTGGTGTTAAAGCGCGGTCACGGAACTTTTTGATAAATTCTTGATTTACCAAAGGCCGAATATCTTCCATATCCATCTCCTCGATTTTATGATATTCGTGAGAGGTACGGAAGCCATCGAAGAAGTTGATAAATGGGACTGAACTTTCCAAAGATGCCAAATGAGGTACAGCAGAAAGATCCATAACCTCTTGTACAGAACCAGAACAGAACATGGCAAAACCTGTCTGGCGGCATGCCATAACATCTTGATGATCGCCAAAAATACAGAGTGAATGAGAGGCTAATGTACGTGCAGAAACATTAAATACGCAAGGTAGTAATTCACCTGCAATCTTATACATGTTAGGAATCATTAATAGCAATCCTTGTGATGCAGTATAAGTCGAAGTTAAAGCACCAGCTTGTAATGAACCATGAACGGCACCTGCAGCACCACCTTCCGATTCCATTTCCTGTATTGAAACAGTCTGACCAAACAAATTTTTACGGCCTTTTGCAGACCATTCGTCTACATGCTCTGCCATTGGAGATGACGGAGTAATAGGGTAGATGGCTGCAACCTCTGTGAACATATAGCTGATATGCGCAGCGGCTGTGTTGCCATCACATGTGATAAACTTTTTTTCTTTAGCCATTTTATTGAAAATTAAATGAATGTTTTTGTATATCTAAAATCTATTTGTTATTATTTAATATAAGAAGCCGAATAACCATAGCGGAATAGAATTACCTTGTCCGACTTCAATATTATAATCTGCATAAATTGTGTCTGAATGGCGACGATGTTTTTGCTCGTTCAGCACGTCTTGAATTTTAAATTTGTATCTATTGTCTACAGTAAAATAGTGGTCGTGTGAAGCTTGATTTACATGGTGGTCTTTCCAAAGTGAATTTACAAAAAAGGTGTTCATAACCTCTTGTTCATCAAATAATAAGGGATAGATAGCATAAAGTAAATTTGGATTATGCATCATTACCTTACTTGGTTTCTTAGGAAAATCTTGTCCAACAGGATAAATCATATTAATAAGACGAGCATCAGCTAAATACTTGATATAATTCATTACTGTTGCACGACTAGTATCTATCTCCTCTGCTAAGTTACTTATGTTGGGGGTCTTTGAACCCTCAAGAGCCAATAAATAAAATAATTTCTTTATTTTTGTAAGGTATTTTAAATCAATCTGCTTGATGAGTAGTATATCTACCTCAGTCATCATGTTCATCGTCTTCAATAAATTTTCAGAAAAATTACGCTGTTCTAAGAAAAATGGATAAAAACCATGATGGAGATATTCTTTAAAATAATCTAATAAGGTGGTGCTTTGCAATATTTCTTTAGCGATGTGCTCATGTTGTTGTAAAATATCCTCAAGCGTATAAGCATGGAATGTTTTACCCGTGCGAAGATTTAGAAATTCGCGAAATGAAAAACCTCTGAGATTATAGCTTCTAACTATATTATTCAGTTCTGGATTCTCTTCTTTTAGGCGCATTACACTACTACCTGTAAAAATAATCTTCAATTGAGGATAGCAGTCATAGCAAATTCGTAATTCCTTGCTCCAATTCGGTTGTTTGAAGACCTGATCTATAAGCAAAACCTCTCCGCCACGGTTTACGAATTCACCTGCAAATTCTGCAATACCTTTACTTTGAAAATAAAAATTATTCATATTAACATAAAGGCATCGATAATCGTTTGCGCCAAATTTCTCTTTCGTATATTGCAATAAAAATGTCGTCTTCCCTACGCCACGCGTACCCTTTATCCCTATAAGGCGATCATTCCAATCAATTTCATCCATGAGAGAACGTCTTACGGCATCTTGGGTATGTTCTACCAAATAAGTATGTGTCCGAAAGAAAGCTTCCATTATCTTGCCACTATTTTGTTAATTCTAAATGTGCTGCAAAGATAACAATTATTTTCTTATTTGCAAACTCGGCTTAGCAAAATTTGCATAATAAATTAGTTCAGCTATTCTATTGTAAAGGATTGCTATATTATTTGTAATAAGCATTCCAATCATGCTCTTTTATTTAATAGGTATATTCGATAGATTTTGTTGAAACAGATGATAGGTTATGGTGTAAAAACTTATTGCTTGAGTAGTTCGTTTATGGTTAGCTTGTCGTGCTGTTTCATGTATTTTTCTATAGCTTTCACACCATTTGTGTTGAAGGTCTTGCGCCCAACAAGTCTATTTGTAATGTACATGAGGCGTGCTGTGTGCATATCCTTTGCATATTGGCTACTATCTTCTATATTTTTCATGGGGTAAAGACTCATTAAATAGAAAAAGATGCAATCGGGTGTGATGTATTTGCGTGCCATTGTTGATCGTTGGTTTGCATTATAATATTTTTGATAAAGGGGGTAATTGGAGCCAAGATATTTGTCTAATGATATTCCAATGAGTTGGTCACCAACAATAATGCTTTGATCAAAAGCGCCAATTTGTGTGTAAATAGTGGGAATAGTAAAGCCTTTTACTTCTTTTTGGGCTTTTGCAAATGCTTTTGTCATTTCTTGTTTGATATCATCCATATTACTATATTGTTCCTCCACATCTGCAATTAATTTTTGCAATATGGTGTCTTGATAGTAATTGAGAAGCTTGCTATTAATGTCGGGTTCGTAAACAGCGCCTAAATTTAAAACATTTTCTATGAGCATTTTTGTTTCTACAGGGTATTCGGTGTTCATTTCTTGTAAGGCAGAGAAATCTCCTGTTGTAAGATAGCGACTTTCTAAACGATCATAGCGAACGACTTCTACAGTCTTTCCTATGGTAGAATTATCTTTCAGTGCCCAGTCACACGCTGCGCAGAGTAAAACAAAAGCGAATAATATGTATTTTAAATTTTTCAACAATAGATGCGTGTTTTAATTCTTTTTGCAAAAATACTAATAAATATTATTTTAAGCAAACTTTCCAATAAAATAATTTAAAATACGATATTCTTATCCTGTTTTCTCATATAATCATCATGGGGAAGTTTATGTTTGTCATGGTTATGATGTTTTGGTGCAGAATTTTAATAAAATTGTATCTAACAACGATATCGATAGAGGGTATCTTCGATATTGTTGTTAGATGAATAAGATTACAGCGCAGAAGTAAATTGCTTTAAGAAACGCACATCATTTTCAGAGAATAGTCGCAAATCATTAACGCGATATTTTAAATTTGTAATTCGTTCTACCCCCATACCAAAAGCATAGCCACTATAAATAGAACTATCAATACCGCAGGCTTCTAATACATTAGGATCCACCATGCCGCAACCTAATATTTCAACCCAGCCTGTATGTTTGCAAAAACTACATCCTGTACCACCACAAATATTGCAAGTGATATCCATTTCAGCACTTGGTTCTGTAAAAGGAAAATAACTCGGACGTAAGCGAATTTTTGTATTTGTACCAAACATCTCGCGTGCGAAGGTAAGGAGTACTTGTTTTAAATCAGCAAAACTTACATTTTTATCCACATAGAGTCCTTCAACTTGATGGAAGAAGCAATGTGCGCGAGCACTAATCGCTTCATTACGGTAAACGCGACCAGGGCAAAGTATACGGAATGGAGGTTGATGAGTCTCCATATAATGAGACTGATCACCAGATGTATGTGAACGTAGCAAGATATTTTTTGTAACATCGTTAGGATTACTTTGTTCAATAAAGAATGTATCTTGCATATCTCGTGCAGGATGGTCTGGAGCAAAATTGAGCATGGTGAACACGTGCTTATCATCATCTATCTCAGGGCCATCTGCCATAATAACCCCCATATGCTGGAAAATCGAAATAATTTCATTCTGAACAACAGTGAGTGGATGACGTGTGCCTATGGCTATAGGGGCTGGTGTACGTGTGAGATCATATGTGTCATGAAGTGACTCGGAACAGGTAAGAGACTCTTTTAGTGTATTAATCTTTTCCGTAGCTACTTGCTTTAGTTCATTAATTTTCATGCCGATGGCCTTTTTTTCATTACCAGCTACGTTTCTAAAGTCAGCCATGAGTGCATTAATTTCACCCTTTTTACTGAGATATTTTAATCTCAATTTTTCTACATCTTCGGCATTCTTAGCCGTTAATTGATTCACTTCGTTAAGAAGCGATGCTATTTTTTCTAAAAGCATATTGTTGTATATCGTTGTTGTTTCAAAAACTATTGATGCAAAGTTACGTATTTTACCTGATACTTGAGAATGTTAATCTGTAAAAATCCAACTGTGTTCTTTTTTTCAATCACTTTATTGTTATAGTCGGAATAATATTGTAATTTTGCACATAAGAATATAGCAAAAAAGATAACTAATATTGTTATGAGAAAAGGAATACTCTATGGTTCTGGATTACTAATTTTATTGTTTTCCCTGTTTTCTGCTGAGGCATGCTCTGATAAGAAGACAATCAAGGAGGATAGTGTGACGATTGATACAGGAAAGACAGATTCAACTTCTGCGGATACATTAGAAACCTTGCTTAGTGAGCAGCCTATGCCTAAAGCAGCAGATGAATTGTTTGATGATTTCTTTTTTAATTTTTCCGCTAATAAGAAATTGCAGAGAAAGCGTATCTCTTTTCCTTTACCTGTTTATGAAAACGGGAAAGTCGTCAAGACCATTACAAAAAGTAATTGGAAGATAGATAATTTCTTTATGCGCCAGGACTTCTACACATTGATATTTGACAATGTAAAACAAATGAAAGTTGTAAAGGATACAACGATTAATCATGTTGTAGTTGAGAAGATATATTTAAAGAATAAATCTGTCAAGCAATATTTGTTCAATCGTATTCATGGAGAATGGAAACTAACTTCTCTGAATATCCATCCAATGGGGCAAAACAGCAATGCTTCATTTTTGCATTTTTATCAGCGCTTCACAACAGATTCTGCATTTCAGATGCGTAGTATACACGATCCCTTGTATTTTGTTGGACCAGATCCAGACAATGATTTTAGCAATACTTCTGGAACGTTATTGCCAGAACAATGGCCATCTTTTGCCCCAGGATTGCCACATGCCCTCATCTATAATATTATTTATGGGCAAAAATACACGGAGAGTAACCAAAAGATTTTCGTCATTCGTGGTATTGCGAATGGGTTGGAGACAGAATTAACATTCAAAAGATTGGGAAAAACTTGGAAGCTGATGAAGCTTTCTATGTAATGCGTAATCAATGGTTGATAAGAGAAACTATTGTTTGTTGGCACACAACACTTTTGGCATTTCTGCCAGATGTAATCGGTTTTTAGAATACGAATCTATAGCCGAAGCACAGGCTATAGCCCATATTTTAAATATTTCAACAGAGCCTTTGCTATTGTTGGGTGCAGGTAGTAACTTATTATTAAAGGCTGATTTCCAGGGTATTGTAGTTCATTCTGCTATTAAGGGGATTGCTGCTACAACAAATGGTGATGAGGTTATCGTGCGCTGTGGTTCTGGAGAGCTATTTGATGATGTCGTGAGTTTTTGTGTAAAACATGGCTATCATGGAGCTGAGAACTTATCTTTGATACCAGGTGAGGTTGGGGCAAGCGCTGTACAAAATATTGGTGCCTATGGAAGTGAGGTTAAAGATATAATAGATTCTGTAGAGGCCGTTAATTGCAATACTGGCGAGGTTGTAACTATCGCATGTGCTGATTGTGGTTACTCTTATCGAAATAGTAAGTTTAAGCATGAATGGAAAAATCATTTTCTAATTACGCATGTATCTTATCGTTTTTCAAAGATATTTCAACCGCATTTAGATTATGGTAATATCCGACTTGCTTTGGCTAAAAATAATATTATAAATCCATCAGCGGAAGAATTGCGTCAAACAATTATTACAATTCGCAGAGAGAAGCTTCCTGATCCTAAAGTACTTGGTAATGCAGGAAGTTTCTTTATGAATCCTCTTGTTGATAAACATTTTTTTAAGCGTCTACTCGCATTGTATCCTGCGATGCCCTTTTATAAGGTTGAGGAAGCTGTCTATAAAATTCCTGCAGCGTGGCTTATTGAGCAATGTGGTTGGAAAGGAAGATCTTTAGGACCTGCATGTGTTTATGAGAAGCAGGCACTTGTCTTAGTAAATTTAGGTGGTGCAAAAGGTTCTGATATTGTTGCTTTGTGTAATGCAATTGTCAATGATGTGGAAAGAAAGTTTGGTATAGTTATCCATCCAGAAGTGAATATTGTATGAAGATAACATTATTGGGGACAGGAACATCTCAAGGGGTTCCTGTCTTAGGTTGTCAGTGTGAGGTGTGTAGGAGCAGTGATAGTCGTGACAAGCGTTTAAGAACTTCAGCCTTAGTAGAGATTGGAGATACACGTATTTTGATAGATTGTGGTCCCGATTTCCGACAGCAGATGCTGAGATTACCATTTAAAAAACTCGATGCAGTACTGCTTACACATATCCATTATGATCATGTTGCAGGGTTGGATGATTTGCGTCCCTTTTGTTGGATAAATGCTGTTAATGTTTTCGCGCAGCAAGATGTAGTAGATTCTTTGCACCAGACAATGCCTTATTGTTTTCCTAAGGCAGGAACGCTCTATCCTGGCGCTCCCGAACTTTATTTACATACTATCGTTGCACATCGCTCTTTTAATGTAGGTAGAGTGTCAATTACACCCATTCAGGTGATGCATGGCAAATTACCTATTTTAGGGTTTCGTATAGATTGTATGGCATATATCACTGATATGAAATCAATGAGTGAAGCAGAGTATTCTCTATTGGAAGGTGTAGAATTCCTAATCATAAATGGTCTACGTTGGGATGGTTCTCATCATAGTCATCAACTTATAGGTGAGGCAATTGCCTTTTCAAGACATTTCTCTGATATAAAAGAAGTTTATATCACCCATGTGACCCACGAGGTTGGTTTGCATCACACTGCACAACAACTATTACCCGAACATGTGCATCTTGGATATGATGGCGAAGAGATTGTCATCTAAACTTTTTATATAATTTCCATCCTAAGATAGCGCCATCCAAAATGTTTGTCCCTACATTAAAAAGGCCTATAAGACGTTTAGATGTGGAGGCATTTTTTTGAAAGGCTTCTGCTGGTTTGAGTAACTCTTTCCAAAGGTAGGCTATTTGCTGCTCATTTTTATGCAAATCAATTTGTAGCATTTCTTTTTGGTAGCGAATGTCCTCTAATGAATTATATTTTTGAGTTAATTTCATACCTTTTTATCTAAGAGTAAATTTGCAAGGAACCTAACCAAGGGTTTCTCTATCCATTGATGGCGGAAGATAAAGCAAATGAAAAGTAATACGAGGTAGCTTCCTCCGACAATACTGAAAGCTATAACGTTCCCAACAATAGATGATAAAGAATAGGATACAGCAAAGCTTAAATAGATGCAGGCCAACATCAATAGCACTACTATAATGGCTGCAATCGTTATAGCAGTGATAAGTTGAACAATCTTATCCACTACATCAAGCTTTATATATTGTTGTTGTAGCCCGATGTAGTGTTTAAGTGACTCGATAAGTTGTCCTATTGTTTCTATATTTCTGTCGTTCGAGAACATAAATATTAGTCAACTATCGCATCAGTCGATGCATCTTTGATGTCTTCAACGAAATCGTTAACCTCTTTTCTGGTCAATTTGAGATTATGCTTTTTGCAAAAATCATCCAAAGTATCAGCGATACGTTCACGTGTATCAGTACCTTTTTCAGGTGCTACTAATAAACCTAATGTGGCACCAGCGATGGCTCCTCCTAAGAATGCACAAATGTAACCTAAAGTTTTCATAAGCTAATTTTTTATATTTGTTCAACAATGAATATAAGTGCTATATTATATAGCGTTAGAAATATGAAGCAAATATACAATATTATTCTAATTCTCCCAAGTATTCGCTGTTCATTTTTTGTTAAATATGGCGTAAATATCTTATTTAACAAACTTTATGCGCTATAGCGTAATCTTTTTATAAGATATTTTGTACTTTCGCAAAATCTAATTAGAGATTATAAGTTGAATTTTTTAACAAATAAGAGATGATGAAAAAAACTCTTGTATTCTGTTTAAGCTTGTGTGCCTTAGCTGCATTTACGAGTTGTGGCTCCAGTGAAAGTGCATATAAAAAAGCTTATGAGAAGGCGAAGGCGCAGGAGGCTGCGCAACAATCAGAAGAGCCTCAAACAACAGCTCCTGTAGTAACACCTTTAGAACAAAAGAGTTCTACGGAAACAACCGTTGTGGACAATGTGGATAATGCTGTCGTACGGCAGGAGAATTATAGCGTGGTCTCAGGCCCTGTAGTTAAAAACTTCGGTGTAGTTGTTGGGTCGTTCTCTTTAAGAGCAAATGCAGAAGGGGTACAAAACACATTGCGTAACGCAGGATATAATCCCTCTATTGTTTTCAATCAGGAGCGAAATCTCTATCGTGTGGTGGCAGCATCTTACGATAGTAAGGCTGATGCTGTGAATAGTCGTAATACTTTGCGTGCAAAGTATGCTGATGCATGGTTGCTTTTCAAGAAATAAAGGAAAGTATCCTTCGGGTAATTTGAAATTGAACAATGGCACGCGTCCTTTCCATTGATTACGGTAAGAAGCGTACAGGTATAGCAGTGACTGATTCGTTGCAGATTATAGCTAACGGGTTAGTCACTGTTGCAACTCCTGATTTGATGACATTTCTTTTGCAATATGTTGTAAAAGAAAGTGTCGAGGAGATTGTCGTCGGATATCCAATGCAGCCTAATGGTGCACCAAGTGAGAATCTTCAACGGGTAGAACAATTTGTAAAACGCTGGCGAAAGCTGCAACCTACTATTCCTATTGTTTATTATGATGAGCGCTATACTTCTGTATTAGCCCACAGAGCAATTATTGAGAGTGGAATTAAAAAGAAAGTGCGTCGTGAAAATAAAGGACTGGTAGATGAGATTTCTGCAACGATTTTATTGCAAGATTATTTACAATATAAGCAGCTTTGTCAAAAGCATGGTTAGAAAGTATCCATGAGCTTGCATAAAAGTAATGCTTTTGGTTTTTAATATAGTGTATTTTTCTATCAAAAGTGATGTATATGCTAACTTAAAAGTATCTGTTTTTGTGTAATATGAAAAATAAGGAATAAAAGAATGGTATTACCTATATATATATACGGGCAACCTGTGCTACGCAAGGTGGCACAGGATATAGATGAGAATTACCCAAACTTGAAGACTCTCATCTCTGATATGTTTGATACTTTAGCAGAAAGTAATGGTATAGGTTTAGCTGCACCACAAATAGGGTATGATATTCGCGTCGTCGTAATGGACTTAGATGTGATGAAAGAAGATTATCCTGAATATGCGGGTTTGCGGAAGGTTTATATCAATGCACATATATTGGAATTTGATGAAAATGCACCAACAGAAACAATGGATGAGGGTTGCTTATCTTTGCCAGGATTGGCAGAGCGTGTTGAGCGTTATACACGTATTAAAGTGCGTTATCAAGATGAAGATTTTCAGGTGCATGAAGAATGGGTTGAAGGATTTCTTGCTCGTGTGATGCAGCATGAGTTTGATCATTTGGAAGGGAAAATGTTTATAGATCATTTGCCTGTTTTGCGAAAACAGATGATAGCGGGTAAATTAAAAGCTATGCTAAAAGGGAAATTCCGTTGTAGCTATCGTACAAAGATTGTGAAAAAATAAGGAGTTTTTATTTGCGTAGAATTCTACTCATCTGTAGTCTACTTGTAACCTTTATAGCTAATATTCATGCTCAATACAATATTGAGCGGTTATTGGAAGCTTGTGAAACAGCTTTGGGTTATCAAGATTATGTTGTTGCTATTCAGTATTGTAACAACATAATATCTAATCGCCCCAATCTTTATCGTGCATGGTTTTACAGAGGTGTTGCAAAGCAGAGCCTGGGTGATTATCAAGGTGCAGCTAATGATTACGACAATGCCATACAGTTAAATCCTTATGTCCATGAACTATTTCGGGCGAGGGCTGCTAATAATTTGAGCTTGAAGCAATATGGAGCCGCTGTGAAGGATTATACTAAGGCAATAAGCTTGCAGCCTGATGAACGCGAATATTGGTTCAATCGTGCATTAGCAAAGTTCTATCAGGGTGAAATTATGCAATCTCGTTTGGATTTAAATGGGATTATGAAGCGTTGGCCTGATTTACCTAATAGCTATTCTCTAATGGCTGAAACCTATCTCAGAGAGAATAAGGTGGATAGTGCCAAATTATGGTTGGAGCGTACTTTAAAGCGTAATCCCTATGATGGGAGTTCATGGTCGGTATTGGGAAGAATATATTTGCAACGTAATTCTTGGTCGCAGGGGAATGATGCTTTTTCTCAAGCTATACATTACCTGCCAAAGGTGGTTAATAATTATACTTATCGTGCTATGTGTCGTGTGAATCTTAATCAACTGCGGTTGGCAATGGAAGATTTTGATAAGGCAATAGATATGGATCCCAATAGTTTTTTGGCTCATTATAATCGTGGTCTCTTGCGCATTACTGTGGGAGATGATAATCGTGCTATACAGGATTTTAGCTTTGTCCTGCGTCATGAGCCACGGAATCTCCAGGCTCGTTATAATCGTGCGCTTTTGTTAGATAGAGTAGGGGATTATAGGTCTGCGATAGATGATTATACAGCTGTTTTAAAACAGTTTCCTAATTTTTGGATAGGTTTACAGAACAGGGCACGTTGCTATCGTCGACTCGGTATGGTAAATAAGGCCGAAATGGATGAATTTCGTTTGCTCAAGGCGCAGTTGGATAAACGGAATGGAGTGCAACAACGCTGGAGTAAAGCTAAGCTGCGGAGTGTGCGTCGATTGAATGATTTTGATATTGAAAAGTATGATCAATGGATAGAATTGCCCGATGAAGTATCGACAACAGAATATACAAGTAAGACAAGAGGGTATGTACAAAATATAAAAGAAAGTGCAGATTTAATGCCTATGTTTACATTATCTTATCACAAATATCGTAATGGACTCACAGAGTTATCCTTAGGAAATAGTGATGTAGAGGTTTTTAACCAGAATAAGTTGGTAGGGCAGTCTATTTATATCTCATGTAGGCGGAATCGTTTGGAAGGAGATAGAACTTCATCAGCTTTCAGTATTCAAGCTAAATTGACACAACAATTAGCTTCTTATCTTTCTCCGAAGGATCGGAGTGTATTGTTGTTACAGCGTGCCATTGCCTACATGGATGTTTATGATTATACTGCTGCGCAACGCGATTTAGATTCATGTTTAGTCGCAGATTCAACTATGGGGTTGGCATATTGGCAGCAGGCAGTATGCACAATGGAGTTGCTCAAACAAAAATCAATAAGAGGCGAGGAACAGAATTTGTTGAGAAAGAAAGCAATTAGTGGACTGCAAATAGCCAAAAAATTGTGTAAGGAGTCATCTTATATCATTTATGATTTAGCTAATATTTATGCTGACTTAGGTGATTATCAACAAGCAATAAGTCTTTATACGCAGGTACTATTGACACATAATAAATTGGCTGAGGCTTATTACAATCGAGGTATATCATACATTTTATCTAACCAGAAAGCTAATGGGCTTGCTGATTTGAGCAAAGCTGGTGAGGAGGGTTGCTATGAAGCCTACAGCCTCATGAAGCAATATGGAAAATAGCGTTAGTCGAAGAGCTAGAATGGGAAATATAAAAATAGTAGATTCAATTTTAATGTTTATAGAACTTACTTAGAATTGTCTCCTGCTCGAAGGATGATACTGGTAGCACCGATTGTAAAAAGAGTTCCATCTTCAATTCTTCTACGTTCCTTGTCTCCTAAAATCTCGTTATTTACAAAAGTTCCTGTATAGCTTGGACCATCTTTTAGCGTATAAACGAGCTTTCCTTTTTTATCTTTAGCAACATTGATGGTGCAATGGGTCATGTCGATGCTGGGGTCGTTGGTTTCAATGGGACAATTGATTTTACTGCCTTTCATATAGCGACCAATCGTATTGTCGCCCATTTGTAAAGGAATAACTTGTTTATAATGGAACACATTCTCAATGACAACAATTGCGCCACCCCCAGTCTCATTCGCAAATTCATCATGCATTTCTTGCTTTTGTAGGTTGCGCAATTTTGAAACACCTATGCGAATGCCAAACTCTTTCCCACAATTACTACATTGAAAGACAAGCGATTGCCCATCACGATATTTTGTTTCATCAAATGTGATATAATTGTCACATTTAGGACATCTAACACGTTTCATCTCAATGAAAAAAGTTTATTGGAAATGTGCTATCCAGCTTTCTTTAAATTCTGGATATTTTCGTAGACGATTCATTGCCTGGCGTGCAGCAATTTCTGAAGAGTATTGCCCAAAAACTACCTTTACATTCCTTTTGGTTTTCATAACCTGTGCGTCTGTAAAGCCTTTTTTGTGTAAAAGATGCGTATAGGCGATAGCATTTTTATGTGTCACCCTACTTGCGAGCACGATGCCATAATAATCTTTTTGCTTTGTTAAAGCTGCTTCAATCTTATTTTGCGAAATAGCTTTTTCTAGCAAATCTGTACGATGAGCGGGCTGCTTTTGTATGTTTGAAGCGGCGTATTTCTTCACCATATCGTGCGGTGCAATGTGCATCAACAAGTTCGTATCAATATTGTTGCCAGCAATGTTTCTTATTCCGCTATTCCCTAATGGTGTCGGAATCAGCATACATACCAGGAGAGCGATGCATGCTACAGCGATATTCCGCACGACACTACGCTTTATGATATAAGATTTCTCCTCTTGTTCTTCTTCTTCAAATAAAGGGATTAATTTATTATTGCGTTGTGCGAATGGCTGTTCAATGTCTCTTTCTGCATTTCGTTCGGCCTCTATGTCTGTAACTTCATTTAGTTTTGGAAGTTCAAGTCGACCTAAACCATAAAGTTCAGGGGTGAGTAAACCAGCCTCACAAGGCTCGAAAACATAATTATTTTCACCATTTAAGCGAAGTGTTCCTAAATCATTGAGTTCATAACTCCCTTGTTGATTTAGGATTTGTTTCAACTCCTCTGTTTCTGATTCTATTCGTCTGATAGCTTCTGGGTAGCTAATATCATAACCTTCGACATAGGATTGTGCCAATAATGAATCATTAATTTGAAGTTGAGGATTAAAGCCAATAGAGCGAGTTGGCGGGAGAAAAGAGTGATCTCTCTCGTCATAGTGCGCCGACATGTGGTGCGCCATAAATCCCCCAAAGTTTGGAATAATGACGCAATCATTTGTAAGCAATAGTATCTCTATATGTCTTTCCAGTTCTATCACGTTTGCAAAATTAATATTTTTCTTTGAAGAAAATTCTATTTCTGATAAAAATTCTATGGATAAATTTATTTGTGTTCTTTTGTTTTGCGAACACTTATAAATATATTATCTTTGTGGCAAATTACAGACTAAACACAAATAAAATGGAGTATAAAGAAACGAAGTTATCAGGTGTTTACATCCTTGAGCCACGCATTTTTAATGATGCTCGTGGTTATTTTTATGAAGTTTGGAAGGAAGAAGATTTTAAGGAACATGTAGGTGATGTGCATTTTGTGCAGGATAACGAATCGAAATCATCTTATGGCGTTTTACGTGGATTGCATTATCAGAAGGGGGATTATGCCCAGGCTAAGTTAGTGCGCGTGTTGAAAGGGCGTGTTGTCGATGTGGCTGTGGACTTGCGTCGTGATAGTGCAACCTTTGGGCAGTATGTTATGGTTGAACTCTCAGATGAGAACAAACGACAGTTTTTCATTCCACGCGGTTTTGCTCATGGTTTTTTGGTGTTGAGTGATGAGGCTATTTTCACCTATAAGGTAGACAATAATTATGCACCTCAGCAGGAGGCCAGTATTTTGTGGAATGATAAAGATCTGAATATTGAGTGGCCCATTGCGGCAGAGGATATTCAGACGTCAGAGAAGGATTTAAAAGCGAGCACCTTTAAAACAGCCGAATTGTTTTAATCAATGCAACACATTCTTTATAAGGTCGCATGGGGTGTAGTGCTTTTCGGGGGGCTGTCTGCTTGTCAGCCTAATAATCGTTCTGCTCAAAATAGTCGCGTTGCTGAAGATGTTTCAGCTAAGAAGATGTTGCAAGGTATTTGGCTTAACGATGATGAGGAAGAGCCTGCTTTTCGGGTTGTAGGTGACACGATTTTCTATCCTGATAGTACTTCGCAGCCTGTTTATTTCCAGATTATCCATGACACGTTGATGTTGCATAGTGCCAACCTTGCTAAATACATCATTGTGAAGCAGGCACCTCACCTGTTTGTGTTCAAGAACCAGAATGGTGATGTGGTGCGTTGTATTAAGACGACAGATAAATCTTATTTGAGTTATTTCGAGGCTTCTCGGCCACAGGCGCTCAACCAAGGAAAACTCATAAAGAAAGATTCTGTCGTGATTTATGGGAAAGACCATTATCATTGGTATATTCAGGTAAATCCTACCTCTTACAAAGTTGCGAAACCCACGTATAATGATGATGGGGTTGAGGTGGACAATATTTATTATGACAATATTGTGCATTTGAGTTTGTTCAGGGGAGCAGAGAAGCTCTATAGTCGCGATTTTCGCAAGCATGACTTCAGTCAGCATATTCCAGCGAGTGTACTGAACCAAAGCATTTTGAGTGATATTGTTTATTCTGGTGCTACACCAAAAGGTTTTCATTTTGCAGCGAATGTAAGTGTGCCCGATAGTCCTACGAGTTATATTTTGAATGTAGTGATAGACTTTCAGGGCAAAGCCAGTTATTAAAACAATCGCATAAAGATAAATAAAATAAAAGTGGCAAGCTTGGGTTTCAATGCCCGAACTTGCCATTTTTGTTTGTTTACCTTGCTGCAAAGTTATTCCACCACTTTCGCCATGTTGAATGTGCTGATAAGGTCATCTGGACTCACCTTTGCCGTAATTTTATAAACGGTTTTGTCGTTTTTCGATGCATCGTTGAACTCCCTTATCTGCAAGGCCGAGAACTTCACGGTGTATTCATATTCACCATCGCCCACTTCTTTCTTCGTGATGGCATAATCGCGGTTGCTCTGCCAAGTGATGTTTTTCACGTCGTCTTTCCATATTTTGTGCAGGAAAGTTGTCACATCACTTTTTGTTGCATCTGATTTGCCCAAGAATGAGGTAAGAATGCTTTCGCAAGCATCTTTCATCGCCCCTTCATTTTTCGTGTTGATGGCCTGGAAGAAGTTATTGAAGAGTGTGCTCACCATGGCTTTCTCTTCGGGCTGTACGGTGTTGGCATTGACGTTTCTGATGCCATCTTTGGCCTCGTCCACATGCTCGCCGTTGGGATGATCTTCCAAATAGCTGTTGAACGCGTCTACTGAATTGGAGCGTTGCGCTGCCGACCAGTCGATAGAGTCGATGAGATGTTCGGCTTCGGCTTTGTGGGGCGAGTTGGGATGCGCCTGCAGGTAGGCTTCGAATGCCGTCTTCGAGTTGCTCACCATGGCGTTAGTCCAGTCTTTATCGCCTTGCATGAGCAGTTGCAAATGAGCTTGAATGCTGTCGACGTGAGCCTCGGGCGCATCGGTATATTTATCGAGGTAGGCCTGCAAGATGGCCGGATCGTTGGCCGTCATGGCATATTCGTAGGCCTCTTGCTCTTTTGCACTTTGTGCATCGCGATAAAAATAAGTGATGACGCCAACGGCCACAGCGATGAGCACCAGACAAACGATGATGATGTTGCGCGCGCCGTTCTTCTTATCTTTGGGCGTTTCGGGAGGTGTCGTCGCCGTCTCAGGTGCTGGTTGCGGCTGAGTCGTTGTGGGTTGTTGCTGTGCGGTTGCTACTTTTCCTGCTATTTCTACGCCGCAGTTGGGGCAAAATGGCGCCTTGTCGCTGACCGGCTTTCCACATTCGGGGCATTTGATGAGTGCCATATTCTTTTTATGTTTTAAGCGTTAATGTCGGAATTTAATTTCGCGCAGTCCATGATTGCGCATAAATCGGCTCTTGTCCACATAGCCGTTGATGCCGTTGATGCGTCCTTTACCCGTGTATTGCCACATGGTGAAGTCGCGTCCATCGGCCAGCACTGGTTCGCGCTGTGTATATTGTGCCACCATGAGTGGGTAGCCGTCAATTTTTCCAATGAGGTTTTGATTGTAGAAATTCGTAAACGTGTAGAGTAGCGGCTTTTGTCGGTAGGCCGTTTCCACGAGCTTGATGAATTTCAGCAATGAGTCGCAAAACTCCTCGGTCGACAGTCCACCCTTTGTTTCGATGTCAATCATCGGCACGAGATCTTGCTCCTTGGGGCGGCATTGCGCCATGAAGTTCACCAACTGCTTGTTTAAATCGGTGCGTGGCCGAAAAAAATGGTAGGCGCCCACCTTCAGCCCATATTGATGTGCCAGTTCGATGTTGCGTTCAAATTTCTCGTCGATGCGGTCGCCACCTTCCGAGGCCTTCAGGTAGACATAGGCCATGTTGGTGTTGTCGCCGATGATTTCCCAAAACACATTACCCTGATAATGGCTGATGTCGATGCCGTGGATGTGGGTGCAAGTGTCCTCGCATTGCACAATGTTTTGGCCGACAGCCATGGGGAATGTAAAGAGAGTGAAAAACAGGATGAAGTATAGTTTTATCCGACTCATGCGTGCAAAATTAGTGTAAAACGGCATAAGCCCCAAATAAATTAGCTTTATTTTGCTTTATTCAACCCACGCGCACATGGGGTTTCGATGCGCACTGCCCGATTGCAACGCGTGTTGACTTACATTCGTTCCACCTGAGGGTCGTTCCAACGCGTGTAAACTTACATTCGTTCCACCCGAGGGTCGTTCCAACGCGTGTTGACTTACATTCGTTCCACTCGAGGGTCGTTCCAACGCGTGTAAACTTACATTCGTTCCACCCGAGGGTCGTTCCAACGCGTGTAAACTTACATTCGTTCCACCCGGGGGTCGTTCCAACGCGTGTTGACTTACATTCGTGTAAATCGAGCGTGGCCGCGCGGTTATTCTTCGATTTCGGCTAATCCCTTGGAGAAATTCACGAAGAAACTGCTGGTGGTTTCGATGGGCGCGTAGGGGAAATAGCGCATGCAGTGGCTGAGATTGCGGCGCAAGGCCTTTTGGTTGTTGTGCACGAAAACGCTTTTTCCTTGTTTGAAGAGCCATGCCTGTGCCGCTAATTCCATGCGGTTGATGGAGCGCAGGGTGAGGCTTTCGGCGGCCGGTTCAACCTGCTTTAAAAACGGAATCTCTTCGGCCTTAAAACCAAAGAACTTGATGAGCACGCTGCCTTGCAACTGCGCCATGCGGCTGATGTGGAGCCGTCGCAACCATTGGGTGGCTTCGTTGGCATCGATTTGTTCGCGGCGCGAGCGCAGGTATTGCCCTAATTGAATGATGCCGCGCACGGGGATGCCGTGGGTGAGCGTGGCGTTGAGGTTGCTAATGATGATGCGCACCAGGTAGATGGTTTCGCGCGAGGTGGTGTGCTGGGTTGCGGCGCGTTGCTGCATACGTTTGAAACGTTTGTTGAGCATGCTGTTGTTCAGTTCCACCTCGCCGGCGGGCATGTCGGCAATGTTCTTCATCAGGCCCATGAGCTTTTGCATTTTGAAGGCCGACATGGGCTCCAACTGTTCGTGGGTGTCGAAATTGTCGCTGCGGAGCTTGGCAAAGAGGTTGCGATAAATGATGTTCATCGTGCGTCAGGAGTTATGAAAAACGGCGGGGCAGGCGCAGCACAATGGCCAGTAGGGCGCAGATGCCGATGCCGAAGGGATAGAACAAATAGGGAAGAATTTGCATGGGGCTGATGTGGGCTAAGCCTGCGGCCAACAGCATCTGCACGCCATAGGGGATGAGCCCTTGCACGGCGCACGAGAAGGTGTCGAGGATGCTGGCCGATTTGCGTGGGTCGACGCCATATTGTTCGGTAATCTTTCGGGCAATGCTGCCCACGGTGAGAATGGCTACCGTGTTGTTGGCCGTGCACAGGTTGACCAGCGACACCAAGGCGGCAATCGATAGCTCGGCACCGCGCTTGCCATTGATGTGTCGGGTGAGCTTACTGATGATGAAATCGATGCCGCCATTCTCGCGTATGATTTCCAACATGCCTCCAGCCATCATGGCAATGATGATTAATTCGCCCATCGACAGCACGCCGTCGCCGATGATGGCAAACCAGCCGTAGAGGGTGTAGTCGCCCGCGCATAGACCGATGATGCCACACAGCACCAAACCGATGGTGAGCACGGCCATGACGTTGATTCCTGCGATGGCCGTGATGAGCACCAGCAAATAGGGCGCTATCTTGAGGTAATCGATAGGAGGCGTGGCGTGTGAAGCTGGTGTGTGCGCCCCCAGTACGGCGTAAACGGCCAGCACAATCATCGCGGCCGGTGCCACAATCATGGCATTCACGCGGAATTTATCTTTCATGTTGCAGCCTTGTGTCTGAGTGGCTACGACTGTGGTGTCGGAGATGAATGAGAGGTTGTCGCCGAAATAGGCGCCTCCCACAATCACTGCCACCATGAGGGGTGTGGAGAAACCGATGGAGTTGGCGATGCCCGACGCTATGGGCACTAAAGCAACCACGGTGCCCACACTGGTGCCGATGGAAAGCGAGATGAAGCAGGCGGCCAAAAACAATCCGGGCATGAGCAGATTGCTGGGCAAATAGTGTAGCGCAAAGTTCACGGTGGCATCAATGGCTCCCATGCCTTTGGCCGAAGCCGCAAACGAACCCGCCAGTACATAAATCCACAGCATGAGCATGAGGTTGCTGGCTCCGGCACCTTTGCTGAAGGTGTCGATGCGCTTCTTCATGGGGATGTTGCCCGAAATAATCACGGCGTAGATGCTGGCCATCATGAAAGCCACGGTGAGCGAGAGGTTGGGTGCCGATGCGGCCTTGTCAACCGAATAGATGGTAAACATGACGATGAATGCCATGAGCACCAAGAGGGGCGATAGGGCGAGAAATCCTTTTTTCTTATTCACAATGCGTTGTTTTGTTTTTAATCATTTTCTGTGTCCGATGCGGTTTGTTCGTCGAGCAGCAATTCGGCTGTGGGGATGGGGCTATTGGCATTCTCTTTCGCCCCCAACGCTTTAAGGTCGTTGGCTTTCTGCACGATGCTCTGCCGCCCGGTATAAGCCTTTTTGTAGGCCTCGTCATAGTCTTTTTGCAGCGTGTCGATGTCGCGTCCCACTTTGTCGAATCGCTTCACGAAGTCGCCCACGCGCTTGAGCAATTCCTCGGCTAACGCATAAACGCGCTTCTGATTTTCGCTCTGTGCATATTGACGCCAAGCTATTTGAATAATCTTCAATATCGCCATTAAGTTTTGCTGCCCGGTGATGAACACTTTCCGTTCAAATGCATCGTTCCATAGTTTGGGGTCGAGGGAGAGTGCCAGCTGCAAGGCGCCCTCGAAAGGCACATACATGATGACAAAGTCGATGGCGCGGCGCGGTGCTTGAATATAGGCGCTGTAATCTTTTTTGGCCAAGGAGGTGAATTGCGTGCGAATGCTGCGCACTACATCGTCGGCATATTTCTTGCGCGCCACGTCGTCTTCGGCATTCATGTAGTTGGCATAGGCATCGATGGTCATTTTAGAGTCGATCACCACATCTTCGCCGTTAGGATAATGCAACACCACGTCGGGAATCATGCGGCGCCCACTTTCTTCGTTCAACACGATGTTCCCCTTCTCGTCGGCAATGGTTTGTTGCACGTCGTAGTCGATGCCCACGCGCAAACCTTGGCTCTCCAATAGGTTCATGAGTGTGAGCTCGCCCCAGTTACCCTGCGTTTTATTGCCGCCGCGCATCACGTTGGTCAACCGCGTGGCTGTGGTACCAATCTTGTCGGTTTGCTCGGCCATGAGCTTCAACTGCTGTGCCAACGAAGCTGTGTTTCTGGTGCTCTCTTGGTTGGTTTTGTCGATAGCCTGTTGCAACTGCGTGAGATTGTCTTTCAGCGGCTGTGTGATGTGGTTCATCGACTCAAGGTTGTCGGCTTTGAGCTTCGTTGAAGTCTGCTCCAATACCTTATTTGCTAAGTTCTGAAATTGTTCTTTAGCCGTTTCAATTTGCTTTTCGAACTGTTCTTGGCGCAACAGCGTCTCTTTTTCGTTTTGAGCATCGCGCAGCGCCATCTCACGGTTGTGCTGTTCATCTTTGGCCGCCATTTCACGCGCATGTTGCTCTTGCTCGGCCGTTAGTTGTGTTCGCAATGTGGCTGTCTCTAAACGGGCGGCCGTCAACGACTTGTTGGATAGAAAATAAACAATGCCGGCACCTAACAGCAGTCCCAGCGCAAAAAACAGAATGGTCATGATGCAATGATTTTATGTTTAATGCGAGGCAGTAGCCCTTGCAGGACAAGACCTCGGGTGAGTAAGAACAAAATAAACGCCAACCACAGGGCGTGGTTGTGCAGGGTGGACGAGAGGAGTGCGTAGGTGGCAAAGAAAACGGCCGCCGACAGCAATGTGGATAACAACATGTGGCGCGTCATTGTCGCACCGATGAATATGCCATCGTAAACGAAAGCCATAAAACCGGCCAGCGGAATGATCACCACCCAACCTAAAAAATGTGTAGCCATGCCGAGCACGCTTTCATTGTTGGTGAGCAATCGCAGCAGCAAGTGTCCACCGAGGAAGTAGACCATCGAAAAGAGCAGCGCCATGCCCAAGCCCCATTTCATGAGTTGTACGACATAGGTTTGAAAGCGTTGGACGTTGGCTGCACCGAAACTTTTGCCGCACAATGCTTCGCCAGCAAAGGCAAATCCATCCATGACATACGAGAAGAGGGTGAAGAAAGTTAGCAGCAACGTGTTGACCGAGAGGACAACATCGCCGCTGCGTGCACCAAACGATGTGAACGACAGGTTGACCGCTACCAAGAATAGCGTGCGCAAAAAAATGTCGCGGTTGACCACAAAGAAATCCATCCAGCGCAAAGCAATCTTGTGGGGCTGTTGGGGAAGGGGCTGCTTGCGCAACTTTCGATAGGCCAGGAGGGCCGCCAATAGTACTCCGGCCCACTGTGCCAACATGGTGCCCCAGGCCACACCCTCGATTTTCATGTGCAACATGATGACGAACCCCAGGCTAAGCAAAATGTTAACAACATTTTGAGACAGCGCGATGAACATGGGAACCTTTGTGGTTTGTAGCCCCACAAACCAGCCGTTGAGTGCATAAAGCGCCAACACGGCAGGAGCACTCCAAATGCAAATCGCGAAATAAGTGTGGGCAGCGGCAGCGATTTCGGCCGACGGATGCATCACCCACAAAGCAACATCGCACAAAGGGCGTTGCAACACGATGAAGAGCACGCCCATCCCAATGGCTATGAGGAGCGAACGCACGAGAATGGTGCGCACGGCCTGCCCATCGCGACGGCCGAAAGCCTGCGACGTCATGCCGCTGTTGCCCATGCGCAAGAAGCCCAGCAACCAATAGAGCACATTGAAAATCATCGTGCCCACGGCTATGGCGCCGATATAAACCTCCGACCCTAAATGCCCCACGATGGTTAAATCAACCAAACCTAAGAGTGGCACCGTGATGTTGGAGATGATGGATGGGAGGGCCAAGCGCAATATCTCGTGATGAATGGAATGCATGCCTATCGTTTTCAATTTATCGCTGCAAAGGTAGGCCATTTTCATCAGTTATGCCACAATAATGGCTACATCTTTGGCTTTCCACAAAAAATCTTTTAAATTTGCACCGTTTTTAAGCCGAAAAGCTATGCCTTTCGCGCAGAAAACATCCCTTTTTTGAAACAAAACAACGATAGAAATCATGGAGCAAATTAGCAAACTTGTGCGCAACAATCGTGTGTTGCTCATTTACACGGGCGGAACCATAGGCATGGGCATCAATCCCAAAACCAAGGCGTTGGAACCCTTAGATTTCAACCATTTGCTGCAAAACATTCCCGAGATAAAATTGTTGTCGACGCAGATTGATGTTTACCAGTTTGCGCAGCCCATCGATTCGAGCGATATGACGCCGGCCTTTTGGGTGCAGCTAGTTGATATTATCGCCGCGCGCTATGCACAATATGATGGTTTTATCATTTTGCACGGCACCGACACCATGGCCTACACGGCTTCGGCGTTGTCGTTTATGTTGGAAAATCTCACAAAGCCTGTCATCCTCACGGGGAGCCAGTTGCCCATTGGACAACTGCGAACCGACGGGCGCGAGAACCTCATTTCGAGCATCGAGCTGGCCACGCTGCATCACACTGATAATAGCCCCATGGTGCCCGAGGTGTGCATTTATTTCAACGGGCGGCTGCTGCGCGGCAACCGTTCGACGAAACAGAATGCCGATGGTTTCAATGCGTTCGACTCGTTTAACTATCCCCATTTGGGCGAGGCGGGCATCACGTTCCAATTTTCACCTTATCATATATTGAAGCCCGATTACCAGCGTCCCATGGTGTCCCACACGCAGCTCAACCAAAACGTCATGGTGCTGTCGCTCTTTCCGGGCGTGCAGCCACCCATTTTCCAACATGTGCTCGACACGCCCGAGCTGAAAGGCGTGGTGATGCGCACCTATGGCAGCGGCAATGCACCGCAACAGCCCTGGCTCATCGACATTTTGAAACGGGCCACCCAGCGCGGTGTGACCATCGTTAACATCAGCCAATGCGTTGCAGGTGCGGTGGCTATGGAACGCTATGACACCGGTTTCCAACTTAAAGAAACGGGCATCATCAGTGGAGGGGATAGCACGGTCGAAGCGGCCGTCACCAAGTTGATGGTGCTCTATGGGCAGCACACTGATGTCGCCACCATCAGAGCGAAGCTTTGCCAGTCGTTGGCAGGCGAAATCACGCTCGAAACGGCTTAGGAAACAATGTATCTAATGCGTTTCCATTCAAAGAACGGTTAGTGAGCGGCTCGCTGGTGTGTTTTTGTTTGGAATTGAAAAATCCCTGGAGAAGGAACATGTTTCTCCTTAAAAACGAGAAAGTGCGCATGTGCGGACAGCCTGTTCTACAAAGAAAACGAGCCATGGCTTGGCCGTCTTACATAGAATGTTTACCTTTGCGCAGAGAAAAGATGTTTTTTAGATGATATCAATTGAGAATTTAAGTGTAGAATTTTCTGCTCGTCCTTTATTCAAAGATGTTAGCTTTGTGGTTAACGATAGAGATAGGATAGCACTTGTGGGTAAAAACGGCGCAGGAAAATCTACTATGTTAAAAATATTATGTGGGTTGCAACAGCCCACATCGGGTATAGTTGCTGTGCCCAACGATGTGACGGTGGGCTATTTGCCACAGGTGATGAAGTTGCAAGACGACACCACCGTGCGCGAGGAGACCCGCAAAGCCTTTTCCGAGCAAACGCAACTGCACGCGGCGTTGGAAGCCATGCAAAAGGAGATGGTGGAGCGCACCGATTATGAGAGCGAGGCTTATGCGCAGTTGGTTGAGCGCTTTACGCAGGAGAATGAACGCTATTTGCTGTTGGGGGGCGACAACTATGAGGCCGAAATCGAACGAACGCTCACGGGGTTGGGCTTTTCGCGCGAGGATTTTGAGCGGCCAACGAAAGAGTTTTCGGGCGGCTGGCGCATGCGCATTGAATTGGCCAAAATATTGTTGCGCAAGCCCAAGGTGCTGTTGCTCGACGAGCCCACCAACCACTTAGATATTGAGAGCATTCAGTGGTTGGAGCAGTTCTTGGTGCAAAGTGCGAGTGCCGTGGTTTTGGTGAGCCACGATCGTGCTTTCATCAACAATGTCACCAACCGGACGATTGAGATTACTTGCGGGCACATCGAAGACTACCGCGTGAAATACAACGAATATTTAGTGTTGCGCCAAGAGCGACGCGAACAGCAGCTGCGCGCCTATGAAAACCAGCAAAAGGAAATTGCCGATACGAAGGCCTTCATCGATCGCTTTCGTTACCAAGCTACAAAGGCTGTGCAGGTGCAGCAGCGTATTCGACAATTAGAAAAAATTGTTCCGATAGAGGTCGACGAAATCGACAACAGCGCCATGCACCTGAAGTTTCCTCCTTGTTTGCGCAGCGGCGATTATCCCGTGATTTGCGACGACGTGGAGAAACGTTATGGCGACCACGTGGTGTTCAGCCACGTCTCGCTCACCATTAAGCGCGGCGAGAAAGTGGCGTTCGTGGGCAAGAACGGTGAAGGAAAATCAACGCTCGTGAAATGCATCATGGGCGAAATTCCTTTTACGGGCACGCTCAAGGTGGGGCATAACGTGCAGATTGGCTATTTTGCACAGAACCAGGCACAGTTGTTGGATGAGAACCTTTCCATCTACGACACTATCGACCGTGTGGCCACGGGCGACATGCGGCTCAAAATCAACGACCTCCTGGGGGCATTCATGTTTGGTGGCGAAACGTCTGAGAAGCGCGTCAAGGTGCTGAGCGGAGGCGAGCGCAGCCGATTGGCCATGATTAAATTGCTGCTCGAGCCCGTAAATTTGCTCATTCTCGATGAGCCTACCAACCATTTGGATATGCCTTCGAAAGATGTGCTGAAAGAAGCCATTAAGGCTTTCGACGGAACGGCCATCATCGTGAGCCACGACCGTGAGTTTCTCGATGGTTTGGTCGATAAGGTTTATGAATTTGCAGGCGGTCGCGTCACCGAGCATTTGGGTGGCATCTATGACTATCTGCAAGCCCATCAAGCCAGCACCATTCACGAGGCGTTAGAGAAGCAATCAGTTGAAAAGTCTGTATCGCCCGCTGTGGAAGAGGTAACCGAGAAGCGTAGCAACAACGTGGATTATGCCGAGCGAAAGCAACTGCAAAAGAACATTTCGAAGACCGAAAAGCAAATGAAAACCCTTGAGCAGCGCATTGCTTCGATGGAAGCGCGGCAAAAAGAATTGAACGCGCTCTTGATGGATGCCGCCAAGGCTTCGGACATGCAGTTGGTGAACGAGTATACCGAATTGCAACGCAGCTTGGACAGCGATAACGAAAAGTGGTTCAGCCTTTCGGAAACCCTGTCCGATTTGCAAAAACAATTATAAACGAATAGAATGATTCAACCCAATAAAAATGGAAAAGCCTATGAAAATGAAAAAAATTATTCCGATGGTTATGATGGCCACGCTCCCTACAGTGGGCATGGCGCAAGATGGTTCAGGACTTTTTGAAAAGAACTTCGACCATTCGGTGAAGCCGCAAGACGACTTCTATCAGTTTGCAACCGGCGGCTGGCAGAAAAATAATCCGCTGCCTGCAGCCTACAGCCGTTTCGGCAGCTTCGACCAGTTGCAAGAGAACAACAACAAGCGTATTAACACAATTCTTTCGGAGTTGCAGAAAGGAAAGTTTAAGACAGGGACAATAGAGCAGAAGCTCTCTGACTTCTACAAGCTCGCACTCGATGTGGAGCGCCGCAACAAAGAGGGTATTGCGCCCGTGAAAGGCGTTTTAGACGAGATTGAGGCGGCTAAAACCATTTCCGATTTGCGAAAACTGCAACTGAAGTATGCTGTGCAAGGTTATGGCGTGCAATATGGTGCTGCCTTTGCAGCCGACGAGAAAGATGTGAAGAACAATATTTTCAACATCTATCAAAGCGGGCTGACATTGGGGCAGAAAGATTATTATCTCAATAACGACTCGGCTACGGAGACCATCCGCAAGGCCTATAAGGATTACGTCGGCCAGATGTTTCGCCTTTATGGGTTTAGTGTACAAGAAGCACAGAAGCGCGCACAAGAATTGTTCAAGCAGGAGACTTTGGTGGCGCTGATTTCGAAAAGTATGACCGAATTGCGTGATCCGCAGGCCAATTACAACAAGATGACGCTGGCCGAGCTGCGCGCCGACTATCCCCACATCCCCATCGAACAATGGGCCAATGCTGAGGGCATCGATTCTAAATATTTGCAGCACGTGGTGGTTGGACAAACTGCATTCATGGCAGGATTGGACAAGCTCATGGCGCTGCAAACGGTCGACGAGCTCAAGGCTCTCATGGAATGGGATGTCATCACCAGTAGCGCAAGCTATCTCACCGACGAAATTCGCGAGGCCAACTTCAATTTCTTTGGTAAGACGATGAGCGGGCGCAAGGAAGATTATCCCTTGTGGAAACGTGCGACCAATCAGGTTGACGGTCAGTTGGGCGAAGCTCTGGGACGCATCTATGCCAAGAAATATTTCCCCGAGTCGTCAAAGAAGATGATGGAGCAGTTGGTGAAGAATTTGCAAATCAGTCTTGGCGAACGTATTGATGCGCAAACCTGGATGAGCGATTCTACTAAGGCTAACGCCCACAAGAAGCTCAACAAGTTTTATGTGAAGATTGGCTATCCCAACAAGTGGACCGACTACAGCCGTCTGACCATCGACCCGCGGAAGAGTTTCTATGACAACGTGATGGCCGTGAGGAAATTCAATCACGACAAAGAGATTGCCGAGAAAGCCGGAAAGCCCGTCGACAGAGATGAGTGGGGCATGACACCGCAAACGGTGAACGCCTATTACAACCCCACGACCAACGAGATTTGCTTCCCTGCAGGCATTTTGCAATATCCATTCTTCGATCCCAAGGCCGACGAAGCCTTTAATTATGGTGCCATTGGTGTGGTCATTGGTCACGAGATGACGCATGGTTTCGACGATCAAGGTCGCCAATATGATGACGAGGGCAACATGCGCGATTGGTGGACACCCGCTGATGCCAAAGGTTTCGACCAGCGCGCCGACCTCTATGCCAACTTCTTCGACAAGATTGAGGTGTTGCCGGGATTGCATGCCAACGGTCGTTTCACCTTGGGCGAGAACTTAGCCGACCATGGTGGCCTGCAAGTGGCTTACCATGCGTTTAAGAATGCCACAGCCAAGAAGCCGCTGAAGAATAAGGATGGTTTTACGCCCGACCAGCGTTTCTTCTTAGCCTATGCAGGCGTTTGGGCTGGCAATATCACCGATCAGGAAATTCGCAACCGCGTGAAGCGCGATCCCCATTCCTTGGGCAAATGGCGCGTAGATGGTGCATTGCCCCACATCGATGCTTTCTACAAGGCATGGAATGTGAAGCCTGGCGACAAGCTCTATCTCCCTGAAGCAGAACGTCTGCAATTGTGGTAATCATGGGTATTTTAAAATGTTTTAGTGCTTACGGACATTCCGTAAGCACTATTTTTATGCTTTAAAAGTGTTATAAGATTATTGAGCAGATGAAAAGCTGTAATTCGTTGAGCATGATTCTGAGCAATACGCGAAGAGCAGTTATAATTGTAGGTTTACGAATATTTATATTATCATAGCAAAGAGTGAAGCTCCAACAACGGTCAGTATGCCACTCACTACAATCGAAAGACTACTTGTGGCACCTTCAATAGACCCCATCTCCATGGCTTTCGCAGTTCCAATGGCGTGTGAAGCACTACCCAGAGCAATACCTTTGGCAATGGGTTCTTCGATTCGTAGGAGTTTTAGGAATTTCTCAGCGAAGATATTACCTAATACACCTGAGATGATGATGACAACCACGGTGACAGAAACGTAGCCACCTAATTCTTCTGCAATACCCATACCAATAGCTGTGGTGATGGATTTGGGCAGGAAGGTGACGTAGGTGGCATGATCGAAATGCATCAGCAGTGCTAAAAGTAGTATGGTGATGAGGCTCGACAATACACCCGAAGAAATGCCAATCATGATAGCTTTAAAATTTTTTTTGAGCAGTTCAACTTGCTGATAAAGTGGCACTGCCAAGCAGATGGTGGCTGGTGTGAGCAGATAGCTTACCCAGTCAGCATCCTCTAAATAATCTTTATAGCGCATACCTGTGCAAAGCAGGCAGACGATAACCAAAATGATAGCTGTGAGTAGTGGATTGAGAAAACTCCACCCTGTGCGGCGTCTGAGGTAAACACCTATGGCATAGGCGCCCAAACTGAGCAATGCACCGAAATAAATAGAATCTTTTAGCATAGTTATCCCTGTGTTTTGTTTTCACCTTTCTTTTTATTGCTGCGCACCATGCGTTGGGTGATGCGGCCAGCTGCACCCATTACTGCAAATGTGCTCACAATGGTAACGATAGTATATTGTAAAATGTGGCTACGAATGGCCGCCCACGAATCAATGAGCCCAACGGCTGCAGGAATGAACATCACGGGCATAATGGCGATGAGAAACGTACTGGTCTCGCGAATCTCAGTCACTTTTATCCATTTCATCATCAAACAAATGAATAGCAATACGATACCATATATACTGGCTGGGATAGGGAGTGGGATGAAGAAATGGAGCAGTTCCCCTATGAAGGTGAAAGCGATAATGATGATGAATTGAGAGATGAATTTCATTTCTAGTGTTATTTGAGATTAATCTCTTCAATATATTTCTCAATGAAATCAGCCGACTTGGTAGTGCCCAAACGAATGCTATCGAAGCACAGATCGTAGTCGTTGGCATCGCCCCATTTCATACCCGTATAGTATTTGTGATAACGCACACGACTTTCATCTAATTCATTGACAAAGGTAATGGCCTCTTCTGTATTCATGTTGTTTTCAGCTTCAATAGCCTTTACGCGACCATTGAAATTGCCTTTGAGGAATACTGAGACAAGGTCTTCACGATCTTTAAAGATGACGTTGCCGCAGCGGCCTATGATAATACAATCCTCATGACCAATGAGTTTCGATAGCACCGAGAAAGCTTTGATATTTACGTTCTGCGGCTCTTCATCGAATTGCGAAATGGCAAACATGAGTTCGTCAACAGGACGCTCTTCAAAGAAGTCATCCATTTCTTGTAAAACACCGCGCTTTTGAGCTAATTCTAATAAATTCTTGCGTGTGTAGAACGGGATGTCATAATACTGAGATAGTTGTTCTCCAATGTGTAGTGCACCACAACCACATTGACGTGCAATTGTAATAATCATATTTTTAAAAAGTTTTGCTTGTTATCTTGATGTTGCAAAATTACAAATCCTGGAACAGATTAGATACATAAAATGGAGTTTTAACCTTTATTTGTGTGGAGGACCATCCTAAAAAGTAGGTATTTTTATGGGCGCAGAAGATGAGTTATGCAAGAAAATTGTAACTTTGCATGGAGATAAATAGATATATAAAATGAAATTATCAGATTTGAAGACGGGCGAGCATGGCATCATCGTGAAAGTGACGGGCTATGGCGGATTTCGCAAACGTATTGTCGAAATGGGATTCATCCGGGGAAAAAAGGTAGAGGTCTTGCTCAATGCACCACTCAAAGACCCCATAAAATATAAAATTATGGGCTACGAAGTGTCGTTGCGACGTTCGGAAGCCGAAATGATAGAAGTGGTTTCTGAAACTGAGGCAGAAGCAACTCTCATGCAGGAGAATGTGCATGACACAAAGCAAGATGAGGGCTTAACTCTTGAGGTGAGTGAGACTTGTGACGATGAAAGGTTGGAGCGCATTGCTTTAAAGAAACATAAAGTAATCAATATCGTTTTGGTGGGCAATCCTAATTGTGGCAAGACCTCGTTATTCAATTTTGTGTCGGGTGCGCATGAGCATGTAGGCAATTACTCAGGCGTCACGGTGGATGCCAAAGAAGGGCACGCCACGTTTGAGGGTTATCGGCTGAACCTTGTCGACTTGCCTGGTACATACAGCTTATCGGCCTATTCGCCCGAGGAACTTTATGTGCGTAAACAGCTTATTGAGAAGAATCCCGACGTGGTCATCAATGTCATCGATAGTAGTAATTTGGAACGCAATCTTTATCTCACAACGCAGCTTATTGATATGCACATGCCCATGGTTTGTGCTTTGAATATGTTTGATGAAACGCAGAAGCGTGGTGATCACATCGATTTTGAAAAGCTTTCCAACCTCTTGGGCGTGCCCATGTTGCCCACGGTGTTTAAGACAGGCGAGGGAGTTGAGGCGCTGTTTCATGAAATTATTCAGCGTTATGAACAGACGGGCGAACAAATGGCATCTGTTCGACACCTCCATATCAACTATGGTCACGAGATTGAGCATGGCATTGCACAAATTCAAGCGCATTTGCGGCAGGACACACAGTTGCGGTTGCATTATTCCACACGCTATTTGGCCATCAAGTTGTTAGAGAAGGATGCTGACACCACGGCGATGCTGTCGTCGCAAAGCGATTTCGAAGCGATTAAAAAGATTGTTGATGTGGCCTCGCAGCGCGTGTTGGAGGAGACCGGAGTCGACAGCGAGACGGCCATCATGGATGCCAAGTATGGCTTTATTCATGGAGCGTTGGAAGAGGTGAAATACAGCGTGGGAAAGGAGAAGGATACGTATCAGACAACTCATTTGCTCGACAAATTTGTGACCCATCGGGTGTTGGGCTTCCCCATCTTCCTGCTCATGCTTTTGGTGATGTTCTCGGCCACATTCACGTTGGGGCAAATCCCCATGGATTGGATTGATGCCGCAGTGGGTGAGCTGAGCCATTTTGTTTCAACGGTGCTACCCGATGGTCCTGTGAAAGACTTGTTGGTGGATGGTGTTTTGGGTGGCGTGGGAGCCGTGATAGTGTTCCTTCCTCAAATCCTAATCCTCTATTTCTTCATCAGTTTCATGGAAGATTCGGGCTACATGGCGCGCGCGGCGTTTATCATGGACAAGCTCATGCACAAGATGGGGCTCCATGGCAAGTCATTTATCCCGCTCATCATGGGTTTTGGTTGCAATGTGCCGGCGATGATGGCCACGCGCACCATTGAGAGTCGGCGTTCGCGCATCGTCACCATGCTCATTTTGCCGCTCATGAGTTGTTCGGCGCGCCTGCCCATCTACATCATGATTACGGGCGCATTCTTCCCCGCGAAATATCGTGCTTTGGTCATGGTGTCGCTTTATTTTGTGGGCATCGCCCTCGCGGTGTTGCTGAGCCGCCTCTTTGGTCTGTTCTTGGTGAAAGGCAACGACACGCCGTTCGTGATGGAGTTGCCGCCTTATCGTTTCCCAACGTGGAAGGCCATTGGGCGTCACACGTGGGAAAAAGGAAAGCAATATCTCAAGAAAATGGGTGGCATCATTTTGGTGGCCAGCATCCTTGTGTGGGCGTTGGGCTATTTCCCTCACGACGACACCCTCAGCGCGCAACAGCAGCAAGAACAAAGCTACATTGGGCGCATTGGCAAATTGGTTGAGCCCGTTTTCCGTCCACAAGGTTTCGATTGGAAGTTGGATGTGGGTTTGCTCTCGGGTGTGGGTGCGAAAGAGATTGTGGCCAGCACGATGGGTGTGTTGTATAGCGGAAGCGACGAGGTGGCCAATGCCGACGAGGCCTCGCATAACGACGGACGCTACGTGGAGCTGCGCCAGCAAATGACCCGTGACATTGCGCGCGTGCAGGGCATTCCTGTGGCTGCGGCCGAGCCCATAGCCACGCTCACGGCCTATTGTTTCTTGCTTTTCGTGTTGCTCTATTTCCCGTGCATTGCCACCATTGCCGCCATCAAAGGCGAAACGGGCAGTTGGCGTTGGGCACTTTTCGCCGCAGGCTACACCACCGCTTTGGCGTGGGTGGTGAGTGCCGTCGTCTTTCAAATTGGCCGATGCTTCATTTAAAACAATCTCTCAAATATGGCCTCTGTGCGATGCTGGCCTTTGCGAACGGCTTGGCCGCACGAGCACAGTATCAAACGCTGTTGTCGCGCGATTTGGCCACATTGCAAGTGTTGCGCAATGGCGACTGGCGGCAACGGCTGCCCCTCATCTCGTTGACGGGCGGCGACGAAATTCAAATTTCATTCGATGATTTCTCGGCGGCCTATCGTCGTTTCACCTACGACGTGGTGCATTGCGAGGCCGACTGGATGCCTTCCACGCAGCTGTTTGCCACCGATTATGCCGAAGGCTTTACGGAGGGGCTGACCATCGACGACGTGCAGCCCTCGCGCCAGACGCAGGTGGCCTACACGCATTATGCCTTTGCCTTGCCCAACGACCGATGTCGCCTGACGAAGAGCGGCAACTACGAGGTGCGCATTTATGACGAGCAACACGCGTTGGTGGCGCGCGCCTGTTTCATGGTGACCGAGGCCACGATGAAAGCCCAGCTCACGTGCACCACCAATACCGATATCGACGTGAATGCCACGCATCAGCAGATAGCATGGGCGGTGGACTATCAGGGCGTGAATGTCACGCAGCCCGACAGGGAAATCAAGACGGTGGTGTTGCAAAATGGGCGTTGGGACGATGCGCGCATCAACGTTATCCCCCAAATGCAAACGCCCAATGGCTTGGCCTGGCAGCATTGTCGGGCGTTGATATTCGACGCGGGCAACGTCTATCGCAAATTCGAATGTTTGGCGGTCGACCATCCCACGATGGGCATTGCCGAAATCACATGGGACGGAAAACGCTATCAGGCCCGCCTGCACACCGACGAACCGCGCCCCAGCTATGTTTATGATGAGAGTGCGCAGGGCTTGTTTTGTGTGCGCAACAGCGACAACCGCGACAACGCCACTCTGTCGGATTATGTGATGGTGCATTTCTCATTGCAGACGCCCCAGACGAGCCGCCCCATCTATCTCAACGGCCATTTCACGGGCGACCGCTTTTCGCCCACCTGTCAGTTGCACTACAACGAAGCTGCGGGGCTCTATGAGGCGCGCCTGCTGCTGAAACAAGGCTATTATTCCTATCAATATCTCACGCCCGACGGCGATGGGCACATGGTGCCTGTGGCGTCGGAGGGGAATTTCTACCAAACGAAAAACTTCTATCACGCTTTGGTGTACTATCGTGGCTCGGGCGAGCGCACCGACCGTCTGGTGGCGGTTGCTATGCCGTAGCACTTTTGTCGCTGTAGCCCAAACGACTCCCAAAACCTACGGGAATTTTTTTTCTCGTGCAAAACACCCTCGATTGTTACGGGAAATTTTTTTTCTCGTGTGAACGACCCTCGATTGTTACGGGAAATTTTTTTTCTCGTGCGAACGACCCTCGATTGTTACGGGAAATTT
>NZ_AZHT01000020.1 GCF_000599605.1 Prevotella sp. HJM029
ATTGGTGGAATATGCAGGGACGAAAAGCTGTGGTTGCTATACAGAGGGTATTGGGACACTATGTTGATACCTTTTCCTATTATAGTCCTATGGCGATACGCAACGATAATGAAGCCTATCAGCATATTGCCTACTCACCCATATATCCAAAGTTCAAGGTTACAGACATACTTCGCAGAAATGGTTTTAAGGATAATTTCTATGGCATCGTGCCTACCCAGCTTATTCCTGCATTGCTTACAGACAGCCGTGTGGAAACATTGCTAAAGGCAGGTCGTACAGACCATTTACGTTACTTTCTTGGCAACAGGAGGACTTTTGAGGAACTATGGCAGTCCTACAAAATTGCAGTCCGTAACGGCTATGAGATAGCAGACATTTCTCTTTGGAGTGATTATGTAGATACACTTAGAAGATTAGGAAAGGATATTCATAATCCAAAATATTTATGCCCAACAAACCTTAAAGGTGAACACGACCGCAAACACGAAGAACTTCTCAGAGTGCGTGAAAGGGAGGAGATTAGACAGAAGCAGCAGAAGGCAATGGAAGACGAAAAACGTTTCAAGGAACTCAAATCAAAATTTTTCGGTATCTGTTTCACGGACGGCACTATCCAAGTCCACGTATTGGAGAGCGTGCAGGAGCATTTGGAAGAAGGTGTATCAATGCACCATTGCGTATTTTCTAATGCATACTACCTCAAGGAGGACTCCCTTATCCTTTCGGCTACCATTGATGGCAAGCGAATAGAAACCATTGAAATGTCTTTACGAACTTTGGAAGTGGTGCAAAGTCGTGGGGTATGCAACAAGAATACGGAATATCACGAGCAAATAGTAAACCTTGTCAATGCCAATCGAGGTCTTATAAGCCGAAGAATGAAAGCTACAGCATAAAGTATGAACCATTAAATTATCAGAGATATGAAGACAGAGATTGAAAACATTATCTACAATTGGACGGATGAGATACCGCATATTCTCATTAGGGTTATTAATGCAATAACCTTATCTGACAACAAAGAGGAGTTAAGGTTAGCTATCAACAAAATAGCTGAAGAAACAGAGCTTGATAAGTTCTTTGCATACGGCTATGGCGCACATCACTTTTGGCTCAAACACCGCAGACTGTCCAATGGAGAGCCAAAGGAATACAGATTATTAAAGGTTGAATTTTAAGATTATGAAGAAGAAAGTTTACAGAGTTCGGACACAATACGTCTTTGAAGGAGTATTCGATGTGGTTGCGGAGAGCAAAGAAGAAGCACGGCAGAAAGTCCTGCAAGATTGTAGACTGGTCATGGGTGGAAGCATTCACAGCACCCTGCCCGATGATGAGATAAATTTTTCGAGCAATGCTCTCAACAACTCGTGGGCGTTTGACAGACACCCCAATAAACGGATAGACAGAATAACGAAAGTGCAGGAATAGCATTCTTAATAAAAAAGAGCCACGCAAACCGAAATTTGCGTGGCTTCTTTTCTTTGTCTTTGAACGAGCAGGCGACCAAAGCAAAGAAGCAAAAGAAAGTCGCAGAAAGTTTTTACTTTAACAACTTTGCCGCAAGTTTGTAAGTGAACAGAATTCGAGGATTGGATAAATCCCATTGCTCCACCTCTTGCCGTATCAATTCTGCGTGCTTCTTGCTTATATCCCTTAAAGCGTTTCCTACGGATTTCCGAAGATATTCGCTTTCGTGTGCCTTGTGCTTAGCAATTAGAGCAATAGCCACCGATGGATTTTCCTTGAAGTATGGGCGACTTGTCCAAATCCTCAATCCCTCCGTTACAGCACGGATTACATTCGGATTACCGTCATTTATCCACTCTTCGATAAGTGGCAAGGACGTTTCATATCCACTGTGTTTGCAGACCTCATCAAAAGCCTTTGCAAGCATTTCCTGCACACGCCAATTTTCGTCGGTGCTTACTTGTTCTTTCAGAAAACGAAGTGCATTATTATTCGTTGTTGCCAATCTGCCCAATATCGTTGTCGCCAACATTCTGGCTTGATAGGCTTCATGCTCAAACAACGTGAGGGCAAATTCAAAACATTGTTCCTTTGAGTATGCCGAAAATACCTCATCAGCCCCACCAAGAATATGCTGAAAACCGTGTTCGATTTCTAAAATCCTACTTAAAATATTATCTACATTCATACTTAAACAACTGTTTCTTTTTAACAATCGCTGCGACAGGCTTAATCCGTCGCAGCCAAGTAATCAGGAACTGGATATTTTACGGATTTACGTTTCCTCCGCCATCACCTACGGTTTAGGCTTCGCCGTTTTCTTCGCCGGTGCTTCCACACGTTCATAGCTTACACCCGAGAGCGTGAAGTACTTCTTCGAGGGAGATAGGCGGACAATGGGCTTGGTGATGTGGATGTTGGGGTTGAACCCCGTCTTACCTTTTAGGCTTTCATGGACAAAGATACAAAAATATGATGTCATTTCCAATAAAATATGACATCATATTTGCGAGAATATGACGTCTGTTTTTTCAGTCTTTCCAAAACCACCAGTTAAGTTTTTCCTCTTCCCGATGCTCTGGCGGTGTCTGTGCAAAATAAACCGCACATCTGAAAGCATACAGCACACAACGGTCTTGCACCACTCTGGCATAGTCGTTGGACAAAGTAAAGAGAACTTCGGGGTCTTTGCCTTTCAAGTCGTCAATGGAGGTTATCCCTATATTCCATAAGTCGGTTGCAAGCGATTTCCCTATTCCGGGTATTATCGTCAATTCCTTAATGGTCTGCTCTTTGGTCATTGCGTCTGACGAATTACATGACAAGGTTGCCCTCATTGTCAATCTTCCAAAAAGGATTGTAGGCTACCTCGAACACATAGCCGTCCAAATCCTTGAAATAGCCGCTGTAACCGCCCCAGAACACTTTTTGCGCAGGCTTTACAATGGTTGCCCCTAACCGTTCGGCTTCCTGCATCACAGCATTGACTTCTTCCTCCGATGTGGCATTATAGCTGATTGTCATGCCCGAAAAGGATGCCTGCTGATAATTCAGCGTTGTGTCTTTTTCCAATTCTTGTAGTGGATATAATCCTAAAACTATCCCACCCAAAGGAAACAATGCGTAGGCTTCTTGACTTTGTTGCGATTTCTTCCAGCCTAAGCCCTCGTAGAAAGCTAATGCCTTTTGAAAGTCTTTTACTCCCAATGTGATTAAAGTGAATTTCTGTCTCATAAGTTGTACATTATAGAATTTGCACAAAGTTACTCATTTATAGGGAGGAAGGCAAAGAAAACGGCAAAAAACATCTCTTGTGGAGCATAAAATATCGCAAGGGTTATATTTGATAGTCATCGAAGATAAAAAAGAACAAACTCCACCTTTCGTCGTTTGACGAGTCCACGTAAAACTTTTCCCTTATATCGGCAAAAAGAAACATACTCACTATAGAAGTTCCTGTCTCCAGCTTCTATTTTTCTCAGCAACTTACTCTTGGGATGCTTGCCATAACCAAGCAATCGTCCTACACCCACATTATAGGCAAGCAAGGTCAGCAGCAGGGCATCCTTGCCATATCCCTTGAAGTGCTCAAAGCATTTCCAAAGGTCGGCACGGAGCAGGGAGTCCGCCTGCCGTTCCGTCATATCTGCAGTGAAGTGCTCTCCTGGTTGCAGCTGATGCCCATATCCAACATACGGATTATCAAAACCTTTTGATAATCCGTATTATCTAAAGACAAACATTATCCAAAGATTCACGGAAG
>NZ_AZHT01000021.1 GCF_000599605.1 Prevotella sp. HJM029
ATCCGTATTATCTAAAGACAAACATTATCCAAAGATTCACGGAAGAATTCGTTGAGGATGAGGATGTTGAAGCAATTACAAATGGTGTTCCTTATGATAATAATGAGGGCGTAAGGCCCTATTTCTGCACATTGTCTCAGAGTCAAGCTCACCAGAGAATTGCATCATTCCCCTTGCATACTATAAAAATATCCTCCAAATTTGGATATAGAATGGACCCTTTTACAAAAAAGAGAAGGTTGCATAATGGCATAGACTTGAGAGCCAGCATTGGAACAGAAACATTTGCTATGCTGCCAGGAATAATCACCACAATCGGTAGAGACAGATCTCGTGGCAATTATGTTATAATAAGACACGGCAACTATGTGGTCACTTATTGCCATTTGTCAAGGATTCTTGTGAGACAAGGGCAAATGGTGGAACCAGGTGAAGCGGTCGGACTTGTTGGTTCAACTGGTCGCTCCACCGGCCCCCATTTACATCTTATGCTACATAGGGGAAAGCAATTGCTTAACCCTCAGATTCTTTTGGACTGCATCTGGAGGATTTTAGTTACATTGGCTGATTGTGGTCAGCGTGGATGTATGCCTAGACTTTTCAGCCATTCTCTTAGCGATTTGTTGGTTTCCCAAGAAGGCGGTGTCTGTCTGTCCGTGTCAGGTATGACATCCTTGTACGCAGCCTCAAGAGCCTCCCTCTTCTGCTTTGAGTCTGCACGGGCGTAGATTTCTGTTGTCATGATTGAAACATGTCCCAGAATATCCCGTATGTAAACCAAATTCACCCCTGCTTGAAGCAGATGCATGGCTTTACTATGGCGAAGGCAATGTGGTGATAAGCGTTCTGGAATCAAATCCGGGTTCTGCTCATGGGCTTGGGTCACGTACTTCATTAGTAGGTATGTGACTCCAGCACCCGTTAGTTTGCTTCCATTGCGATTCTTGAACAAAGGTTCTGTTTGGCACTCCTCCCTGTTAAGTTTGTTCTCGCTTATGTAATGCTGTAAGATGCAGACTTGCTTGTCTTGAATAGGAACGGCCCGGCTCTTGTTCCCCTTTCCTTGTAGAATTAGATACGCAGGTGATTCCAAGTGCAGATCACATGGTCGCAATGACACCAGTTCCTGTACACGAGCACCTGTATCGTACAACAATGCAAGCATAGCAAGGTTTCTTCTACTGGTAATGCTATCTGTCGGGACCTGGGATAAAAGAAGTTTCACACCTTCTACCGAAAGATATAACATCGGTTTTGGATGTGCCTTCTTAAACTTTATCGATAATATTTCTTGCCATCGGTCTATGTGTGTTATGTCTGAATGTTGCAAATACCGACAAAGGGAATGTATTGCAGCCAACCTTTGGTTGCGTGTCAGTACGGTCACGCCTTTTGTGTCTTCTATCCACGCAAGAAAACCAAGAACATTCACTTTGACAAGGGATGCAGTCGAAAGGTTGTGAGGCTTAATGCCTTTCTTTCGTTCCATATAATCGATATAAGAGACGAATGTGTTCGCATAGGAACGTATTGTATGCGGGCTTGCTCCTCGTTCTACTGACAGATATGAAGAAAAGAATGAGCCGATATGCTTTGCTAATGGCGATTCTGTCTGTTTCATAATTGTTAAATTGTTGAGATTGTTGGGAAAATATACTCTGAAATTGTTGATGTAGCATCCGAGATATGTGGATAAATCTGATTGGTTATTCTCACATAACACTCTGTGTCACTTACACATTTGTGCCCAAGTGCTACAGATAATATAGGTAAGCAACAATGCATGTCCATACCATCCTTTGCCAGTCTGTCAAGAACATGAGCGGCAAAGGTATGTCTAAGGTCATGTATTCTGGGCCCAACCTTTGGGACATAGTTGATTTCGCACGCTTCAAGGATTTTGAGGAACCAATGTCTTGCACTCCTTCCTGTCAGCGGACTTCCGTTCAATGAGATAAGAAACGGATTCTGTGGCTCGTTTATGTCAGATAACGGCAACTTGTTCCGTTTGGCTAGATATTGCGTAAGGACTCCATACAGAGAATTTGTAATAGGGAGTTGCCTATCTCTTTTGTTCTTTGTATCCCGTATAAGGATGATGCGGGATGACATATTCACATCGCTGTTAACTATACTACAAGCTTCTCCGATTCTCATTCCCGTAGAATACAGCAACCTTAGAAGTACAGGGATGGAGAAAACACTACATCTGAATGTCCGTCTCAAAAATATAAGTTTATCTGCAGCCTCGAATATTCTCCTCAGTTCTTCTTCAGAGAAAATATATGGCACATATAAATTCTTAGGCTTACGTGGATAAACCGGAATGTAACAAGGAATACCAAGCCTTGCCATATAACGAAGAAATTGCCCAACAACACAGATTTTCAAGTAGATGGTAGTCGCTGCCTTACCTATCAATCTTCTCCTCCATACCTCAAAGTCTGATTGCTTAACACAAACAGATGGTAGTTTTTCCCGTGAGAAAAATCTGTCAAAATCACGCAGAGTCGACAGGTAGCATTTTGCATCTGAACCTGCCGTTTCCTTTGTTTCCAGAAAACGTAATATATACGGAGATAAGATACTCTTAAAATCATCATCCTTATATGAAGAATGTACCATTCTGCTGCTCATAGAAATCTTCTTTAACTGGTGGAACATCAAGCATACAGAGGCTTATCTCCTGTATGTCAATACGCAAATAGTTCATTGTAACATCTTGACCAGAATGACCAAGTGACTCAGATATTACAGGAATGCCGACTCCCTGTTCAAGCATCCTGCTTGCCAGCGAGAATCGCATGGAGTGTGGACCATGTTTACGTCCAGCATTGTCAATACCACTTTTCTGGATAACATTTGAAATCAATCGCCCTGCTCCTGTTCTGCTCATTTTCGTGATTGGAGGCGTATGAGTGACAAAAATTTCTTCAAGCTCACATTCAGGACGTACTTTCAAGTAGGATATAATGGCTTCTCCTACATCTTTAAGCAAGGGAAGTTCTATCGGCTTGTCTGTCTTTGCCTGCCTTAGCTGTATTAGAGATCTGTCCCAATCTATATTTGCATATTTCAGCCCAATTATGTCAGAAATGCGCAGGCCAAGCCTTGAAGCCAAAAGAAGCATGGCATATGTACGTTTGCCTATGCCTCCACTTCTATTCACTGATGATTCTATTATCCCCACTTCTTCCATGGAGTAGGTTGAAGGCATCCTCTCCCGTACGGGTTGATGGATGAACTCAAATAAATAGGAGAAACTGGGAAACTCTGGATGGGACTTGTCAATGAACTCATAAAACTGACGCATGACACTATGTCGTGACCTGTTAGACTCTCTTGCTCCCAAAAACTCAAGAACGTCACTTTCCGATATTTGAGCAACATCATCCTTCCCTTTTATATTCAAAGACAATACGAAATAGGATAATAGCCGTCTATAATTGTCAATCGTCGGCAACATACATCGCTGGGATAATTTGTAATCAATGAAATCTTGTGCAACTGTCCAAATCCCGTTAGAAAAGAACGGAATGGTAGAACGTTTGGCATGCTTCGGAATTTCACCAGTTGTCACGAATGCGTCAATAATGCGGACACTCCGCTTGAATCTTCGCTGAGAGGCTGGGGACAGGGACGGAAGCATTTCCATGAGGAATCTCCTCCCCAGTTCTGAATCATAAACACTTGTGCCGTTTTTTACGAGGAACGGCTTCAGATGAAGTTTCCATCGTACCACATGGGTACTGATACAGCCCTGAGAATATCCTGATTCATTCATCTTCTCAGAGCATTTGACAATCAGGTTGTCAATAGCGTAGTCTTTTGCATCCATAATTCTGTTTATTAAGAATGGTTATACCATATTATAATAACGGAAACTACGCTTGATTTTATGTGATTCTTTACATATTATCACGAGTAATTATCAAAACTAAAGATGTTAATCAAATAGTTACAATGAAATTTATGGCAATCTTTGGATAATGTTTGTCTTTAGATAATA
>NZ_AZHT01000022.1 GCF_000599605.1 Prevotella sp. HJM029
TATTATGGAATCCATTGCCTACAACTTATACCGAACGCCAGGGATTATTGTGTCAAATTCTATCAGATAAGGGGAAAATACGCCAAAAAAAGGGTCTATTTTGCACTAAAGTAGTCTTCTATAGCATCAGTTGCGTATAAATATGCACTCATTTAAGGTTATAGAGATGAAAATTGAAAATGTGGTAGGTTTTGCAGAGGTCTCATAATGAGAGAAGATTTCATGAATCGTTGGATAATCTTACACCTAGAGACGTATATTTAGGGCAAGGGGAGAAAATCAAAAAGATAAGAGAAATAATAAAGCAAAATTCAATCAACAAAAGAATTTCTGAGAATAAAAGAATGAAATTACAGAGTAAATAACTATATTTGCAGTTGTGTACTTTCGTTTGACAACGTACAATTCCAATTGAATGGAAATATGTGGAGACATACGAACACGTCCGTGCTCCTCAAACTTCTATAAACCGCTACATACCACTTGTCGGTTCTGGAAGTAGTATTAAACAATGGGAAAAGTCATATGAGTACGATCCTGTATATGAATTAGTGTGTCAGACACTATTGGTTGAAGGTATTATCAAATCTTGTGATAAGGTTCTACGAGTAGATGATTATCTTCACCTAAATGTCATACCAGCAGGAAATAAAGAGCTGAGATCGGATGTCTGCACATTTTCTGATGGGCTAATTGACAGTAGTAAGTATTTAATTATAAGCCCCGAAAAGCTTATGGAACCAGTCAAGAATACACACCGAGATTTGTGTGAATATCTTGCGGCTCGATACTGGAAATAATATTTTCTTCCGTAATAAGCATTTGAATAAAGCCAATAAGAATAGTTATGAGCTACACCTACAAATATCCTCGTCCAGCAGTTACTACAGACTGTATCGTGATGACTCGTGAAGCAGAGCCAAGAGTTCTGCTTATTGAGCGTGGCAATGAACCTTTCAAAGGTTGTTGGGCATTTCCTGGTGGATTTCTCAATATGGACGAAACCACGGAGCAATGTGCTGTGCGTGAGTTGGAGGAAGAAACTGGTCTGAAGATTAGTGACGTTCATCAGATTGGTGCGTACTCGAAGGTTGACCGTGACCCTCGTGGACGTACCATCTCTGTGGTTTATCTTACTATCATTGATGAGCCTGTTGAAGTCAAAGGACAGGATGATGCTGCACAGGCAAAGTGGTGGGCAATAGATTCGTTGCCGTCTCTTGCCTTTGACCATGACGAGATTATGCAAGGTGCAATTGCAGCCTATAATAAGCTTGTTGGGAACAGGTGTAATTCCTCTTCTGAAGAAAATTTAGACTCGGATAGATTGAAGCAACATGGCTTCGAGGGATTCGTGTCCATAGGTAACTTGATGACGAATCCTTATCAGATACCCAATGAACAAGGAGTATATGTTGTACTATGCTCTCATAGTATGCAGCCAACATTTCTCGCGAAAGGTTCTGGTGGCTTGTTTAAGGACAAGAATCCCAATGTTGGTATAGCTGAATTAGAAGAAAACTGGATAGACAATACCAGCATTCTTTATATTGGCAAAGCTGGTGGCGGGTCTAACGCAACACTTCTGTCAAGACTCATCCAGTATCTAAAGTTCGGTATGGGCAAGAAAATTGGTCATTGGGGAGGCAGATATATCTGGCAGTTAGCCAACTCTCATGATTTAATTATATGCTGGAAAGCTACAATCGACAACCCACGAGACGTTGAAGAGAGAATGATTGCCAAATTCAAAGCCGAACATAATGGACGAAGGCCCTTTGCAAATCTGAAAGATTAGTTGTTTATGGCAAAATTAGGAAAACAATTCTGGCGAAACTTTTGGATAACGATAATCATTATCGGTACAGCCTATGGTATAACCGCATACTTTGCCCTTAAAGAACGAGAGCGTAAGCAAGAGCAAAGCAAAATCGAAGCAGAAAAGCAACGAATTAGAGAAGAACAGAGTTTGCGATGGCGTGACTCAGTTAGGCATCATAACGACAGCATTGTCAATACCATCAAAGGTCGAAAACGAGTAAATTTCAACTTCAAGAATGGTGAACAGGAAGATGATGACAAAGATTCATACGATAACCCTGATTTTGATGACTTGATTCCCGGGGAAGAATATGACGAAGAGTTTGTTGACCGCTCTAAAGGTGACCCAGAATTATACCACTAACGAATATGATTATAACCAATTGATATGTCAAAACGAGAATACATATAAGCCAACAAAGATTGGTGAGAGTGTAAAGTAAACTGTGTCATGCTACAATAAAATTAGTTTTACACAGTTTATTTATTATGGACAACAAAGAAATCGATTACAAGCGAGCTGCTGAGCAGCTTCGTAACGGGGAACCATTATTTGGTAAGGATGGTGCTTTGGCACCAATGTTGGAGCGCATTTTAAATGCTGCTTTTGAAGGTGAGATGGATGCTCATCTCTCTATTGATGAACGCTCAAAAGGCAATCGTCGTAATGGTAAGATGCCTAAGCAAGTGCAGACATGCTATGGTGAGGTCACTGTAGAAACTCCTCGTGACCGTGATGGTTCCTTTGAGCCTCAGACCGTCAAAAAGCGCGAAACAATTCTTGCTGAAGGTATGGCGGATCAGATTATAAACATGTATGCTTTTGGTACAAGTACTCGCGATATTAGCAAGTATTTTGAGCGCGAGTTTGATACCAAACTATCTGCCGAAACCATCAGTTCCATCACAGACAGAGTACTGCCGGAAATCAAGTCATGGCGTTCACGAATGCTTGATCCTGTATATGCAATATGCTGGCTGGATGCCATCCATT
>NZ_AZHT01000023.1 GCF_000599605.1 Prevotella sp. HJM029
TCTCGTGCGAACGACCCTCGATTGTTACGGGAAATTTTTTTTCTCGTGCGAACGACCCTCGATTGTTACGAGAAATTTTTTTTCTCGTGCGAACGACCCTCCGAACCAACGAAAAAATATATTTTCTTGACGTATGTAGCCTTGCGGCAACGGAAAAAGAATCTTGTTTTAACGCAGATGCTGCTGTTGCTGCTTTTCGAGGGTGCGTTGTTCAGCGGCGCCATACATGAAATATTCGAATGTGGCATAGACGTTGAGCAATTGAAACAGCAGCAGGCCAATGAGCGTGCAGACGGCAAACATCATGGGAACGAAGTAGGCGGGTAACCCATTGACATCGCCTTGCAGCATGCCGACGGCATTGAGATAGTAAGCATTGAGCACTATTTTCACGGGGATGCTGATGAGATAGTAGGCCACGCCGCAGAGGAAGCAGATGGCCGCTTGATTGGAAACGAGGTAACCCCAGTTGTGCAGGCCAGTTGTGCAAGCCTCTTTCAAGGCTTTGCGCAGGGGCAGGGTGGGGGTGATGATGTATTTTGTGAACGCGAAATTTAGCGGACAGAATGGTAGCAGCAGGATGAAGGTGAGGGTGTATTTGATAATCTCAATATTTTGCGTATCGTTTAAATCATTTTCCTGGATGAGCGATGGCCATAGCGTTTGCACACCCTGTTGTGCCACGTCAATCAATAAATAGAGCACCAGGGCGAGTAGGGCAAACGTGAGGGCGGCAATGAGGTTGCGCTTGATGCAGCGTGTGCGCGGTTGCTTGTGGAGCTTTCCAAAGACAATGGCCATGGCAACGGCTGGCAGTAGCAGGGCTAAGGGCAATGCCACGAGGCTCGATAGCATGGGCAGCAGCGATGGGGCATCGGTATTAGCGACGAGGACGTCGGCACCAGCAAAAAGCAGCGTGGTGAAGGCCATGGCTGCCACGAGATAGGGGATTAGCGTTTTGTAGAACAGCGTGGGATAGTGTTGCAGCAGCGTGTTGATGGTGGTCTTCATGTTGGCCAGCACGCTGCGTGTTTTGAATAAATTTTCGTTCATCGTTTTATGGATTTTGATGTTGCGTTATAAAAATGTTTGTCGGCGAAACTCCGAGCACACGATGGCTGTAGCAATGGCCACGTTGAGCGATTCGGCCTTGTTGGTGGCCGTTGAGCAATTAGGGATGAGCAGCCGCTGATTGACCCATGCGCGTGTTTCGGGCGACAGGCCGTTGCCCTCGTTGCCCATGATGATGATGCCCGTGGGCGACAGCGTCTTTTGATAGATGTTTTCACCATCCAACATCGTGCCGTAGATGGGGAAATTGTGGGGCAACGCAGCCAGCAGAGCGGGAAGCTCGGTGTAGTGAATTGCCACGTGAGCAATGCTGCCCATGGTGGCTTGCACCACTTTGGGATTGTAGGCTTCGGCGGTGTTGGGCGAACAAAAGATGTGCGCGATGCCAAACCAGTCGGCCATGCGGATGATGGTGCCTAAATTGCCGGGGTCTTGAATGCCGTCGAGGGCAAGCGAAAGTTGTGTGAGCGGAATGTCGAAGTCGCTGACGTCGGGGTAGGGGAAGAGGCCCAACACCTGTTGCGGATGTTGCAGCAAGCTCACGCTTTGCAGCTCGTCTTCGCTCACAATGTGCAATGCTGTGGTTTGTGGCACTTCGTGTGTGGCCACCCATTCTTCGGTAGCAACGAGGGTGTGGGCCGGCATCACGGCCAGCAAATCGCCCACTACCTTGTGACCTTCAGCGATGAAGAGCCGCTCGCGAAGCCTATTCTTCTTCAACTGAAGCGACTTGATAAATTTGATTTTCGCTTTGCTAATCATACTTGCAAAGGTAGCAATTTTCGGGCAAAGCGCATTTTGTTATTCGTAGAAAATGTGCTAACTTTGCGCCGCTATGAGGTATTGCAAGATTTATAGTGTGCTCGTTGCAACGTTGCTGACGGCATGTAGTGCATCGAAGTTCGTTCCCGAGAATCAATATATGCTCGAGAGCGTGAAGATAAAATCCGACCGAAAGGATTTGGATGCCTCTACGCTCAGTGCCTATGTGCGGCAAACGGCCAATTCAAAATGGTTTTCGTTGTTCAAAATTCCGTTGGGCACCTATGCGTTGGCTGGGCGCGACTCAACGAAATGGATGAATCGCACGTTGAAGCATATCGGTGAAGCCCCCGTGATTTTCGATACAGTGCAAGCACGCTTATCGGTGCAAGATTTGACGGCGGCCATGCGCAACATGGGCTATATGCAGGCTCAAACACAGCTCACGACAACCGTGAAGGGAAAAAAGATAAAGGTGGTGTATCAACTGCATCCCGGAGAGCCTTATCTGATCCATGCGCTGAAATATGATATTCAAGATAGTGTGATTGCGGCTTTGCTGGCACGCAAAGACAAACACGATATGTTTAAACCCTCTTTAACAGCTGGGAGCCGATTTACGGTGGATGCTTTGAATGCCGAACGCAAGAATATTACAGATTTTTTATTGAATCACGGTTACTACAAGTTTCATCGTGATTTCATACAATATAGTGCCGATTCGGCGCGCAATAGTCACGATATTAATATCACATTGCATCTGTTGCCCTATCGTACGAATGAGCAAAAACACGATACGCTGCATCCGTGCTATGTCATCGATAGTATTTATTATCGCACGAATGAAGATGGAGGAACGATGCGGCTACGTAGAAGTGTGTTGCGTAATGCTACGATGCTCGATGCGCATGAACCTTACGATGCTAATAAATTGGATCAAACCTACAACAAATTTGCACGTTTCCAGGCTGTAAAATACACCAATATCACCTTTAGGGAACGTCCCGATACAATCTTGTTGGATTGCGAAATTTTGTTGAACACCAATAAAGCCAACACCCTATCTTTTCAGCCCGAAGGCACAAATACGGCTGGCGATTTGGGAGCTGCAGCCAGTTTGACATGGGAAAATCGTAATCTTTTTCGAGGTTCAGAGGTATTGATCATGCAATTGCGTGGCGCTTTCGAAGCTATTCGTGGGTTGGAAGGCTACAAAAATCAAAACTACGTAGAATATGGTTTTGAAACCAAGTTGCAGTTTCCTCGTTTCTTAGCACCATTCCTTTCGCGCACATTTAAACGTCGAAGCTTGGCAACATCAGAATTGGCAACGGGCTATAATTTGCAAAATCGTCCCGAGTTCCATCGACGAGTCTTCTCTGCGGCATGGCGTTATCGGTGGGCAGAGCCCCATCATCACATAAGCTATCGTGCCGATGTGTTGGATTTGAGTTATGTTTATATGCCTTGGATTAGTGCAACTTTTAAACATGATTACTTGGATGGAACAACCAATCGCAATGCTATCCTGCGTTATAATTATGAGGACTTGTTCATCATGAAGATTGGAACGGGATTGACCTATAATGATAATGTGAATGTTGTGCGTGCAAATATTGAAACGGCAGGAAATATTCTCAATGGATTGTCGCATTTGTTTCGTTTTAAACAGAATGCCAATCAGCAGGCTACCTTATTTAATATTGCTTTTGCACAGTATGTGAAATTTGATGTAGACTATACTCATTTAATTTGTTTTGACGCGCGCAATGCTTTGGCTATGCACATGGGATTAGGTGTTGCGTGGCCCTATGGCAATAGCACTATCCTGCCTTTTGAAAAACGTTATTTTTCGGGTGGTGCCAATAGTGTGCGTGGTTGGAGTGTTAGAGAATTAGGACCAGGAAAGTTTAAGGGCTCAGGAGGGCGTATAGACTTCATTAATCAGACGGGCGATATGAAGTTAGATTTGAATGTAGAGTATCGAACGTATTTGTTTTGGAAGTTTAATGGTGCCGCTTTCATAGATGCTGGTAATATTTGGACATTGCGCAACTATGTTGATCAGCCTGGTGGGCAGTTTAAATTTGAAACGTTCTATAAACAAATTGCCGTGTCTTATGGTTTAGGGCTCCGTCTGAATTTCGATTATTTTATTCTGCGTTTTGATATGGCAATGCGCGCCATCAATCCTGCCTATAGCGATGAGCATGAACATTATCCTATCTTTAATCCTAAGTTTAGCCGTGATTTTGCTTTTCATTTTGCCGTTGGGTTGCCATTTTAACGATGACGTTATCTTTGTTTTGACGCAGTAAATGTGAATGTGTAAGTATTGGAATATGCTACAGGAGAAAGTTTGAAAGGTTACTTGAAGGCTATGTAAATTAACATTAAAACGAGAGTACAATGAAATAATTTATATAACTTTGCGCAAATCTAAATCATTCATTTTATGAGACAAACTATATTAGTAACAGGAGGTACTGGTTTCATAGGTTCACATACGGTAGTTGAATTAATGGAAGCTGGTTATGAGGTTGTGATTATTGATAATCTCAGTAATTCAAAAATTGAAGTTCTTGATGGTATTGCGCAGATTACAGGAAAGAAACCTGCATTCGAAAAGGTTGATTTACGTGATAAGGAGGCTACGGAAGATGTTTTTAAGAAGTATCCTCATATTGCGGGTATCATTCATTTTGCTGCATCAAAGGCTGTGGGGGAGAGTGTACAAAAGCCACTACTTTACTATCGAAACAATATCGTTTCGCTGATTAATCTCTTAGAGTTAATGCCACAATATGGTGTAAAAGGTTTTATCTTCTCTTCGAGTTGTACTGTTTATGGACAACCGAAGCCTGAAAATCTGCCTGTAACCGAGGAAGCTCCTCATCAAAAGGCTACATCACCCTATGGTAATACGAAAGAAATTAATGAGCAAATTATCTATGACTATATTCATAGTGGTGCAGATATCAAAAGTATAGTGTTGCGTTATTTTAATCCTATCGGTGCCCATCCCACTGCTCTTATCGGTGAATTGCCTAATGGTGTCCCGGCTAATTTAATTCCTTTTGTGACGCAAACTGCTGCAGGAATTCGCAAGGAATTGACTATCTTTGGGAACGATTACAATACGCCCGATGGTACTTGTATTCGCGATTATATCTACGTGGTTGATTTGGCTAAAGCACATGTCGCTGCAATGAAACGTGTTTTGAATACAAATGCAGAATCAATAGACTACTTCAATATAGGAACAGGAAAAGGGAATACAACAAAGGAAATAGTTGACACCTTCGAAAAGGCAACAGGGGTCAAAGTGAATTGGAAATACGGACCACGGCGTGAAGGTGATATTGAAAAGATTTGGGGGGATTGTTCTAAGGCTAATGCTGTTTTAGGATGGAAAGCAGAAACCTCATTAAATGAGGTCTTAGCTACGGCATGGAAGTGGCAGCAAAAGTTGATGAAGGATTAATCCTTATGACTTAACGGCTTGGATGGATTATTAAAAAATAGTTTTAAAATTTGGTTTATAATTTGAAAAGTACTACCTTTGCAGCCGTTTGATATTTAAACAGACAGAGAATTATTGGATGAAGAATGACAAATTAAAAAATCAGTATCGTGTCAATGAACAGATACGTGTGCGTGAAGTTCGCATAGTCGGGGATGAAGGCTCTGAGGTCGTCTCAACAAAGAAGGCATTAGATATGGCTCGTCAGCAAGGAGTAGATCTTGTTGAAATTTCCCCCAATGCCCAACCTCCTGTTTGTCGTCTCATCGATTATTCAAAGTTTTTGTATCAACAAAAGAAGCATCAAAAAGAAATTAAACAGAAGCAAGTTAAAGTTGAAGTAAAAGAGATTCGTTTTGGTCCACAAACTGATGAGCATGACTATAACTTTAAGTTGAAGCATGCAAAAGAGTTTTTGGAAGATGGGAATAAGGTGCGTGCTTATGTTTTCTTCCGCGGTCGCTCTATTCTATTTAAGGAGCAGGGAGAAGTACTCCTGCTGCGGTTTGCGAATGATTTAGAAGAGTTTGGTAAGGTTGAACAGATGCCTCGTCTTGAAGGAAAGAAGATGTTTTTGTTCATAGCGCCGAAGAAGTCTGGAGTAGCAAAGAAGAGCCAGCAAAAACTCGATCGTGAGAAGAGAGATGCAGAAGCAAAGTTAGCTAATGATATCCAACGCGAAGCCAATCTTGAACAAACGGGCTTATTTGCGAATGCTAAGAATGGAGATAAGGCACTTGATAAATTAAAAGATAGTGCCGTCACAAATGAATAAAAAGAGTGCGTAACGCCAGGTATATGCGTTGCCACGATTATTAATAATAATAAAAAGTAAAAAAATGCCTAAAGTTAAGACAAATTCTGGTGCAAAGAAACGTTTTTCTTTCACTGGTACTGGTAAGGTTAAAAGACATCATGCCTACCATAGTCACATTCTGACTAAAAAGACAAAGAAGCAAAAGCGAAATCTTGTTCATCAAACATTAGTAGACCGCACGAATATGAAGCAAGTGCGTGATTTGCTTTGTTTGCGTTAATTCACTTTTTAGTAGAAAACATTAAAGAAGAAAAATTATGCCAAGATCAGTAAATCATGTTGCTTCAAAAGCAAAGAGAACAAGAATTCTGAAGCTCACAAAAGGTTATTATGGAGCAAGAAAGAATGTTTGGACAGTAGCAAAAAATACTTGGGAGAAAGGTCTTACGTATGCTTATCGCGATCGTAGAAACAAGAAGCGTAATTTCCGTGCTTTGTGGATACAACGTATTAACGCTGCAGCTCGCCTTGAGAATATGAGTTATTCTACATTGATGGGTGCTTTGCATAAAGCTGGTATCGAAATCAATCGTAAGGTTCTTGCAGACTTAGCTGTAAATAATCCTGAAGCTTTTAAAGCAATTGTAGATAAGGTAAAATAACAATATTATTTTATACAGATAGATCAAAAGGGGATATATGCAAATATATCCCCTTTTATTAATGTATTTATTAAGCCTGTTTCTGATATTATTTACCGATGCAGAAGTGTTTAAATATATTACCAAGAACTTCGTTGGGTGTTATTTGCCCTCCAGTTATCTCAGCTAATTGATTTAGACAAGTCCTTAGGTCTTCACTGATAAGGTCACCACTTAATTCTGATTCAATGCCATCAATCACTCTGAGTATCATTTCGTCGGCTCGAATAAGTGCTTCATAGTGGCGTGCATTAGTTAGAATAACACTACTCTCATTAATATCAGGTAGGTGGGCTGCTTGGAAAATGTGCTGCTCTAATTCGTGAATATTTTGTTGATGTTTGGCTGAAATAGCGATATCGATGGGAGGAAGAACTTTCTCCTTCTGCGGATTGAGGTCGACTTTGTTCTTCACAATGATGAGTTGCTTTCCTTGTGTGTGGTTCTCCATTTCCTTGAGCTCTTCTGTTGTTGGAGATTGCTCGACAACCCATAGAATGATTGTTGCCTCATTGAGCTTCTTATAAGTGCGTTCAATCCCCAGTTGCTCTATGGTGTCTTCGGTGTGTCGAAGGCCAGCCGTATCGATAAATCTAAATGTTATACCTTTTATTTCTGTTGTATCTTCAATCACATCGCGTGTTGTTCCATGAATATTGCTCACAATGGCTTTTTCTTCATGGAGCAAGCTGTTGAGCAGTGTGCTTTTTCCAACGTTTGTTTTTCCGATGATTGCCACAGGAACACCTTTCTTTACTGCTTTCCCCGTCTCGAAAGATTTTGTGAGACTTGCTATTCGTTGGTGAATTGTTTCAGCGAGGTTTCTTAGTTCTCCTCTATCAGCAAATTCCAATTCTTCGTGGTCAGAGAAATCCAATTCAAGCTCGAGTAGTGATGTGATGTGGAGCAGCATGTCGCGCAGCTTGGAGAGCTCATTGCTGAAATGTCCTCTGATTTGGCTGAGTGCCAGTTGGTGAGAGGCTTTGTTGCTTGCGGAAACTAAGTCGGCAACAGCTTCAGCCTGACTTAAATCCATTTTCCCATTGAGATAGGCTCGTTGCGTGTATTCGCCAGGCTGAGCCGACCTACATCCTTTATCGATGAGGGCTTGCATCACTTGATGGAGGATGTAGGCTGAGCCATGACACGAAATCTCTGTGCTATCTTCACCCGTATAGCTGTGCGGAGCTTTGTAGACGCTAATGACAACCTCATCGATGAGTTGTTGCTTTGCATTATAGAATTCTCCATAGTGCAAAGAGTTTCCCTTAGCATCGGAAAGGCTTTTCATACTTTTTGCTTTAAAGAGTTCGTCGGTGATGCGAATGGCTTTGTCACCGCTCACTCTGATGATGCCGATGGCTCCTCCGGCAGGTGTGGCAAGTGCACAGATGGTGTCGTTCATTTTAAATTCTATCTAAAACGAGTTCAATGAGTCCGTTGATGCTGTTTTTGTAATTCGCATTCACTTCTTTTGCCAATCGGTTGGCAATTACCATGCAGCATGTCATGGCTTTATGTCCCAGGAGGGCAGAAAGACCAGCCAAGGCCGAACTTTCCATTTCGAAGTTGGTGATGTGCAGACCCTGGTAAACAAACGATTCCACTTTCTCGTTCTGTTTGGGATCGGCGAGTGGAATGCGCAATTCGCGTCCTTGTGGTCCGAAGAATCCTCCGCATGCAATGGTAATTCCGCGCACCATATCGTTGGCTGCGATGCGGTCGACGAGTTCGGCGCAGGCATCGATGACATAAGGTGCAGCCAGCAATGGGCTCCAGTTCATGTGTGCTTTGAAAGCCTCTTCCAAGGGCAGGTCGCACACCTCGTTTCGGCCAGCATAGAAGTTGAGCAGGCCGTCGAAACCAATGCTTTTCACACTGGCGATGTAAGTGCCCGTTGGTGTGTTGGGTTGCAATCCGCCGCAGGTTCCTATTCTGACAAGCGTGAGTGTGCGATGCTCATTTTTCTCGGTGCGTGTTTCGAAATCAATGTTGGCTAAGGCATCGAGTTCATTCATCACGATGTCGATATTGTCGCAGCCGATACCTGTGCTCAGCACCATGAGTTTTTTTCCTTTGTAGGTGCCTGCAATAGTTTTAAACTCGCGGCTTTCCACTTCGAATGCAATTTCATCGAAATAGGATGCCACTAAGCTCACGCGTCCCGGGTCGCCCACGAGAATAATCTTGTCGGCGAGCTGTTGAGGTGTCAGATGCAAATGAAAAATGCTCCCATCTTCGTTGATGATGAGTTCCGAGGGTGCAAAAGTTTTTCTGTTCATAATGCGGTGGTTTTTATTTGTTGTTTTTAGATTTCATCAAATTTTTCAGTCGCAAGAGTGCTGCATTGCGATTGCCGTTCATCCAGGTGTCTTTAATCGATGTGATTTGCGCAAGCGACTCCAATTTTGTTTTGGGTAGCTGCATGTCGGCGTAAGTGAGCCGTTGACTTTTCGGTTCGAAGACATAGATGCACACCTTGTCGGCTGGCTGATTTCTGTCGGTGACGAGCCAGCCCAATTCGTGGAATTCATCGATAGCCAGCAGGTAGTCGTTGGCTTTAGAATTGTAGGGGAGCCCCATATTCTCGGGCGGCATAAATTTTTGTTCGTCGAGGTTATAACGCGTCATGAACAGGTCATATCCCCCCACGCTTTTACTGCCTTTGGCGCCAAAATAGAGTGTCACTCCGTCGCTCTGCATGAAAGGGTTGTTGGGCACTAAAAACTCGTCGGTGATGCCTGCCAAGCGCTCGGGAGTGACCCATTTTCCTTGGAGTTTATCGCTGCTGTAGAGGGCGGAATGCGTAGAATCGCCTTGCGCCAGAATGGCAAAATTACCAAAGCCATTTATAAAGGTAGTGAACGACTCGTCGATTTTCTTCTTCACGAATGTTGCCGTGGTACCCATCGTGCCCATTTCGTCGTTGAATGAAATATGCTGCAGGAATGTGGCTTTGTCGACCACCAAGCTATCAATGAACATGAGTTTTGCCGTGGCAGGCAGCAACTCTTGATAGAGCAGGCTTTCTGGCGAGGGCTGTTGTTTAGCGATGGTGTTTTTGCCACCTCTTGGCAACTGTGCTTTTCCGCGCTTCTGTGCCATTGCAGGTTGTAGACAGGCTATGGCTGCGGCGAGGATTGCGATGAATAGATGTTGTTGTTTCATTTCTTTTTCTGTGAAGCACAAAGTTAGTGAAAAATGTGCAGAAACATCGTGTTTGTGTGCTTAATTTATGTGCGGCGTACCCTACGCCGCACACTCTTTCGGTCAGTTCTATGCGGCGTAGGGTACGCCGCACACTTTTTCGGCCAGTTCTGTGCGGCGTAGGGTACGCCGCACACTTTTTGGCCCAGTTCTATGCGGCGTAGGGTACGCCGCACACTTTTTTGGCCAGTTCTGTGCGGCGTAGGGTACGCTGCACACTTTTTCGGCCAGTTCTGTGCGGCGTAGGGTACACCGCACGCTTTTTTGGCCAGTTCTATGCGGCGTAGCCGTTTTTCATATCCGCAGATTGTTGAGCGAATACTGCCTATTGGTTTATAGTTTAAGCAGTCGCTTGAAGAACTTGCGCACGATGTTCTCTTTCCTCGCAGGCTTGGGTGCGATGTTGGTGGTTGCCTTTTGGGGCTCAGCAGCGACATTGGGCTTTGCATTGCGCTTTTTGTAGTTGCCTTCAACGTTGCCGCGGCGCTTGTTGCGTGGGCGTTGTTCACCATTCTTTGTCTGTCGCTCGGTGTCGTTTGCTTTGCGCTCGTTGCGCTTGCGCGGTTGGTTTTCGGCAGTTGTTGTTGGCGCATTGCTGTCTCGGCGTGGCTGATTTCTGCGGCGATTGTGCGTGGGCTGTGGCTTGTTTTCGCTATTTTCGCCATGCTGTTCGCGCTGTTCAGACCTGTTTTGCGCATCTTGCTGCTGGTTGCGTTGCCGTCTGTTTTGTTGTTTCTTGTCTTTGTGTGCCGTTTGGTTACGGTCGTTGCGGCGACGATTTTTGGCCGAGTTGTTTTTGCGTGGGCGCTCTTCAGTGTTGTATTCGGGTGCTTGTCCGAGCTCTTCGGGCAGGGGCAGCTTCTCCACTTCGTTGCCCAAGAATTTTTCGATTTGCTGAAAATAGTAGGCATCGTCTTCAGAAACGAAGGTGATGGCTGTTCCGGTGCGGGCAGCACGAGCCGTGCGACCAATGCGGTGCACATAGTCCTCGGCATCGTGGGGCACGTCGTAGTTGATGACCATGGCGATGTCGTCGATGTCGATGCCGCGCGAAATCACGTCGGTAGCTACGAGCACATCAAACTGGCCGCTCTTGAATTTGAACATCACGTCGTCGCGGGTGGCTTGGTCGAGGTCTGAGTGCATCTCGCCACAATTGATGTGCTTGCGTTGCAGTGCTCCAGCCACTTGTTTCACCTTCATTTTGCTTCCGCAGAAGATGATGACGCGTTGCAAATCGTTATTCTTGAACAGCTGGTTGATGATGCCAATCTTCTGTCCTTCATGGCACACGTAGGCGCTCTGATGAATTTTTTCAGCGGGTTTGCTCACGGCTAATTTAATCACCTTGGGCTGCTTGAGCAACGTTTTGGCGAGTTCCTCAATCTTCTTGGGCATCGTGGCCGAGAACATAATGGTTTGACAATTCTTGGGTAGTTTCTTGGCAATCTTGAGGATGTCGTCCGAGAAGCCCATGTCTAACATGCGGTCGGCCTCGTCTAAGATGAAGAACGACACTTTGCTCAAATCAACGTTGCCCAAACTGATGTGGGAGATTAAGCGGCCTGGTGTGGCAATGACAACGTCGGCTCCCAACTGCAGGCTCTTGAGCTCTTGGTCGTAGCGGTTGCCATCGTTTCCGCCATAAACGGCCACGCTGCTCACGCCGTTGAGATAGTAGCCAAAGCCTTGCATGGCTTGGTCAATTTGTTGTGCCAGCTCGCGAGTGGGGCTCATGATGAGGCAGTTGATGGCTTTCTCGGGGTAGCCGCCATCATCGAGCTTGCTTAGAATGGGCAGCAAATAGGCTGCCGTTTTTCCAGTTCCCGTTTGCGCAACGCCCAGAATGTCGTTGCCATTTAAAATTTCGGGTATACACTTTTCCTGTACGGGTGTGCATTTCTCGAACCGCATATCATAGAGCGCATCGAGCACATTGTTGTTTAAATTTAATTCGTCGAAATACATAATTTTGTTTATTTGGGTGCATGTCGGTAGCAAAAATAGGCTACGACAGCAAAAATAATATTGGGTATCCAGGCTGCAATGATGGGTGGAAGATTGGCGTTGATGGCGAATGTCGATGAAACGGTTTGTAGCATGATGTAAATGAAGCTTAGAGCTAAACCGATTCCTAAATACAAGCCCATGCCCCCCTTGCGTTTCTTGGCCGAGAGCGAAAGCCCAATGACCGTGAGAATGAATGAGGCAAAGCTGGCTGCTATTCGCTTGTGGTATTCCACTTGGTATTGCACCACGTTGCTGGAACCCCTGTCTATTTGTTTTGAAATGTAATCACTTAATTGTGGACTGGTGAACGTCTCTTGCTGTCCTTTTGAATAAATCAGGTCGGTTGGCTCCATGAGAATGAGCGAGTCTTTCTTTGCACCGCTCTCAATCACTTCGCGATAGCCGTTAAATTTTCTGATTTTATAGTTTTGCAATGTCCAGTGGTATTTGGAATCGCTGATGGTGTCGTATTGGATTTCCATTGCCGTCAGGTGGCTAATGAGTTTCTTGCCATAGAACTTGTCCAACGAGAAGCCGTAACCACGCTTGGCATTGTTATCGTAGTGCTGAATGTAGGCCACCGTGCCACGTCCGACTTGCAGCATCACATTGTCGGCAGCCGTGTTGAGCTTTTTGTTCTTATAGAGCGACTCAAAGTTCTGTTTGATAATATTGCTGTGGGGAATAACGTAGCCACTGAGGTAGAACGAAACGGCAGAGATGAGAATGCACGAGAGCATGTAGGGGCGCATGAGCCGTTTAAATGAAACGCCTGCAGCAAGCATGGAAATGATTTCGCTGTTGCCTGCCAATTTTGATGTGAAGAAGATGACAGCAATGAAGACAAATAGTGGGCTGAAGAGGTTGGCAAAGTAGGGGATGAAATTAAGATAGTAATCGAAGATAATCGCTTTGAGCGGCGCATGATACTCGGTGAATTTTGCCAAGTTCTCGTTGATGTCGACAACAATGGAGATACTAATGATGAGCGCAATCGAATAGATGTAGGTGCCGATAAACTTCTTGATGATGTACCAATCTAATCGCTTAATGTAATGCAATGGATTGATAAAGTCTAACCATGAGAGGTGGCGCGCAACGAAAGCTATCGCCTCGAAAAGCCATGGCAGATGTCGCTTGAACCAGGCTATGACGTGTAGCGCCCATGTTGTGCGTTGTCCAATCCAACGCAACATACGATAACGCTTGTGATGTTTCCTTAATTCGCTAAAATCAACCATGTTTATTTATAAACGTTGTCCTAATCGCTCAATAACTGATTTCTTCCAAGTGATAAAATCGCCTTGTTGAATGTGCTGGCGCGCATCGGTTACTAAGCGCAGATAGAATGCTAAGTTGTGGATGCTGCCAATCTGCATGGCCAGCAGTTCCTTAGCTTTAAATAGATGGTGTAGATAGGCTTTAGAGGTGCATTTGTCGATGTCGCAACCATTGGTGTCAAGTGGTGAAAAGTCAGCTTCCCATTTCTTGTTGCGCATGTTCATCGTCCCTTCATAGGTGAAGAGTAGTGCATTCCGTCCGTTTCGTGTAGGCATGACGCAATCAAACATATCAACACCACGCTCGATAGCCTCTAAGATGTTTTGCGGCGTGCCCACACCCATGAGATAGCGTGGCTTGTCTTTGGGTAAGATGTCGTTTACCACTTCTATCATCTCATACATTACTTCTGTGGGTTCACCCACAGCCAATCCGCCAATGGCATTACCATCAGCACCCTTGTCAGCAATGAATTTTGCGGCCTCTTGGCGCAGATCCTTATAAGTGCATCCCTGGACAATGGGGAACAGGCTCTGTTGGTACCCATAGAGAGGTTGGGTTTCTTGAAATCTTTTCAAGCACTTGTCGAGCCATCGTTGTGTGAGTTGTAAGCTCTTTTTAGCATATTGATAATCGCTCTTTCCAGGAGGACATTCATCAAAAGCCATCATGATGTCAGCACCAATAATGCGTTCGGTGTCCATCACATTTTCTGGGGTAAAGATATGTTTACTTCCATCAATATGTGATTGGAACACACAGCCCTCTTCTGTGAGTTTACGAATACCAGTGAGTGAGAAAACCTGAAAACCACCACTATCGGTTAGAATTGGGCGTTGCCAACCATTGAACCCATGAAGTCCACCAGCTTTCTGCAAGATTTCGAGCCCTGGGCGCAAATAAAGATGGTAGGTGTTGCCCAAGATGATTTGTGCCTTCACCTGTTCGATGAGTTCGCTAAAATGCACCCCCTTTACGGTGCCCACAGTACCAACGGGCATGAAAATAGGAGTTAGAATCTGACCATGGTCGGTAGTGATTATACCAGCTCTGGCATTGCTCGAAGAATCGCAATATTGAACGTCGAAAGTCATTTCTTCTCTTCTTTTTCATCGGGGATAGTGAATGCCACGGCATTCTCCACGCGTTCGTCAGTCAAAGCAATATCCCATACCTCAAGGATGGTGTCGACATAATGGAATGTTAGACCTTCCAAATATTTAGCAGGAATCTCTTCTACATCCTTTTGATTATCTTTGCACATAACAATATCGGTGATACCCGCACGCTTTGCAGCTAATATCTTTTCTTTTATTCCGCCTACGGGAAGTACTTTCCCACGCAATGTAATCTCACCCGTCATGGCCAGATTCTTGTGTACTTTGCGTTGCGTGATGGCCGAAGCAATAGATGTTGCGATAGTGATGCCAGCTGAAGGACCATCTTTAGGTGTAGCACCTTCGGGCACATGGATATGAATATTCCAATAGTCGAATAAGCGGTAATCGATGTTGAGTTGTGCCACGTGAGCCTTTACATATTGCAGGGCAATCATGGCCGACTCTTTCATCACATCACCGAGGTTTCCCGTTAGCGTGAGTTTGCCGCCTCTCCCTTGGTTGAGGGATGTTTCGATGCATAGAATCTCACCTCCGACACTGGTCCAAGCTAAGCCTGTTACAACTCCTGCATCGTTGTTGCCTTGATAGATGTCACGGTAAAAAGGAGCTTTGCCTAAGAGTGCTTCTACACGAGTTGGGTCGATGTTTGTGTTGACAATAGTCCCCTTCACCTCTTCCTCATAAACCAGTTTGCGCAAAGCCTTATTAATCTGCTTTTCCAATTGGCGAACGCCACTCTCGCGGGTGTAGCGCTCAATCATAAAATCTAATGCGGCTTTGTTGAATTTAACTCGTGGGGCATGGCTGTCTAACCCTGTGTTCTTAAGTTCTTTGGGAACGAGATGGCGCTTGGCAATCTCAATCTTTTCCTCTGTAATATAGCCGCTTACTTCTATGATTTCCATGCGGTCTAATAGTGGGCGCGGGATAGTGTTTAAATCGTTTGCCGTAGCAATAAATAGCACCTTTGAAAGGTCATAATCCACATCTAAGTAGTTATCGTGGAATGCATTGTTTTGCTCAGGATCCAACACTTCCAGTAAAGCCGATGAGGGATCCCCATTGATGGTGTTTTGTGTTACTTTGTCAATTTCATCTAAGATGAAGACAGGATTGCAGGCTTCTGCCTTTTGGATACTTTTGATGATGCGTCCTGGCATAGCTCCAATATAGGTGCGGCGATGTCCACGAATTTCTGCCTCATCATGTACACCTCCTAACGACACACGTACATATTTGCGGTTCATAGCATCTGCGATGCTCCTGCCCAGTGATGTTTTACCAACTCCAGGAGGACCATAAAGGCAGAGGATGGGAGATTTTAAATCCCCCCGCCGTTTTAGTACCGATATGTATTCGAGGATACGTTCTTTTACTTTCTCCATGCCATAGTGATCGCGGTCGAGTATCTTAATGGCCTTTTTTATATTGAGGTCATCTTTAGTATAAATACCCCAAGGCAGATTGACCATGTTTTGGAGGTAGTTGAGCTGTACGCTATATTCTGGGCTTTGTGGATTATAAAGCTCCAGCTTATCGATCTCGCGTTCAAAGATGGCCGCCACATTGTCATTCCATTTTTTTTCGGAGGCTTTCTCGCGTAGTTCTTTCACTTCGGGCGATCCTTCTCCGTGCCCAAGTTCCTCTTTAATATTTTTAATTTGCTGCTGCAAGAAGTATTCGCGCTGCTGTTCGTCAAGATCCATACGTGTCTTCTGTTGAATATCTTGCTTGAGCTTCAGCAGTTGGATTTCTCGTTCGAGAGCTTTCAATAAACTAAATGCACGTTCCGAGATGTCATCTTTCTCGAGCAGTTTAATTTTGTTTTTGATGGGTAGTGGCAGATTACAGCAAATGTAGTTGATGCCAATCACGCTATGCCGAATGCTCGAGAGGGCATATTGTGCTTCATCGGGCATCTCATCGTTGAGGCTGATATAATTGCTGGCACTCTTCTTTACGGTTTCATAGAGGGCATTAAATTCTTTGTTAAGCATGGGCATCTGGTCAGCATAGGGTGTTACCTCACCCAAATAGAACTTCTTTCCTTTGTTGAGCGATGTCAGATGGCAACGGCCCAAGGCCTGTACTATGGCGGTGAAGTTGCCTCCAGGACCAGGCATGTCAATGAGCTTTACAAGCTTTCCATAAACACCTGTGTGATAAACATCTGTGTAGGTAGGATTGTCAACATTTGAATCGCGTTGACAAACAATGGCGCAAACGGCATCGGAGTGTTTATCTAAATATTTCACCAATTGCACGCTTGATTCGCGTCCTACTAGGATTGGCGTTACAATTCCCGGAAAAACAATTAGATTGCGTGTGGTTAGTACCGGAATTTCACCTGTTATCTCTGTGTTGAGAAGGTTTGAAATGTCGCCATCATAGTCTGCGATCATTTGTATCAATGTATTTTTATTGCTCATTCGTGATTAAAATAACTATTGTGTGCAAAGGTACGTATTTTAATTAGATTTTTGACTTGCACATGATGATTTTCCTTGTATAGGTCGGCAAAATGCGACAAATGTATAAAATAAACGGCCATTTTTAACGTTAAAGAATTAGGTTATGAGCAATTCTTATTTCCAATTTAAAGAGTTTACGATTCATCAGGAGGCATGTGGCATGAAGGTGGGTACTGATGGCGTGCTGCTGGGCGCATGGGCAAAGGGTGGGCAGAATATGTTAGATATCGGTACGGGCACAGGCTTAGTAGCGTTGATGTTGGCACAGCGCTACAGATTGTCGCGCGTGGTGGGCATTGAGATTGATGAAGCCTCATTCCTGCAGGCACAGCGCAATGTTGCAGATAGTCCGTTTGCTTCGCGTGTGATGGTGGTTCACAAGGCTTTGCAGCAATTCTCGCCTGATGAAACGTTTGACAGCATAGTAAGCAATCCACCATTCTTTGTCGATGCATTGCGGGCTTCGGGGGCAAGTCGCTGTGTAGCACGCCATGCAGATATGCTTTCTTATGCTGATTTATTTGCAGGTGTGACTCGGTTGTTATCTGCAGAGGGTTCCTTTTCTGCCATCATCCCAGCTGATTGTGCTACTGCTTTTGTGGCAGAGGCTTATCATCATGGTTTGGTACCTACGCGACGGTGTGGTATAAAGACATCGGAATATAAGCCTGTCAAGCGCTATCTGTTGCAGTTTGATCGCAAGCCTGTTTACCCCTTGACAGAAGAAACGGCGGTCATGATGATGGGAAACCAACAATCGCCTTGGTATGCGGCGCTCACTCATGACTTTTATATGCGCTGATAAATCTACTGATAAATTCATACTACTGATTATACAATTATTTTTCTTATAGTAGTGGTTTGTCTATGATGAACACTGCATAGAAAGAAGTGGTACATGCAGTGTGCACCACTTTCTTGTTTGCCTATATTTTTCTTATTACGCTTAATGCTTTTTACCCTTACACATGCGTTTGAAGAGCAAATAGAGGAGTCCGATGATGATGAGCCCGATGATGACGAATTTTATGTACTCACCATAGCGCTCGATTTCGCTCTGTAACTGACTCTCTGGCACCACTGTGTGAAGGTACCATCCCAACGCAGCCAGGATACAGTTCCATGCGCCAGCACCGAGTGTAGTATAGAGTAGGAATTGCCAGTATTTCATTTTGGCTAAACCTGCAGGGATAGAAATGAGATGGCGGATGCCTGGAATGAGGCGGCCCGTGATGGTGGCCACCATGCCGTGGTCATAGAAATATTTCTCACTGTGCTCTACCTTTTGCTGATTGAGCAGGCAGAGCTTCCCCCATTTGCTGTTAGCAAAACGATAGATGATGGGGCGTCCTAAGTAGTAGCCCGCAAGATAGTTGATGGTGGCACCGCAGTCGGCTCCAATGGTGGCAAACAAAATCACCAACCAAATGTTGAGGTTTCCGCCAGCGGCATGATAGGCAGCAGGCGAAACAACGAGCTCAGAAGGGACGGGAATGACCGTACTTTCTAAAAGCATGAGCAGCCAAATCGTGCCATAATTGAGGTTGCCTAAGAGGCTTGTAATCCAATTCATGTTTCTTCGTTTTCGTTATCATTTTCGTCTTCATCTTCTTCGACGGAGTAATTATATTTGTCTAAAAGATATTTTAGATTGACATAGTATTTTCCAGGGTCTGAGCCCAGAGGAACAGGCTCAATGTTGTCCACCAGTACACAGATGGCATCTTGGTCGCCGGCCTCGAACACACGACACATACAGAAATAACTATCGTAGGGATTCTTGTGGAACCGATAGAAGAGGGCTTTATAAGCCTCAAATGTAGGTCTTTTCGATGCTTCTATATCGCTAAAAAGATACGTCACGATCTCGCTTCCTGCTTCATCATCACCTTCGCTGAAAAACCGATCCATCATCTCGAAGAGTCTGTTGAGGATGATTTCATCATTATAGCCCTCTTGGTAAATTTCCATGAGAGTATTGATGGCCCAGAAATATTCGAAATACTCAAGGGCGATATCCACAGCTTCAAAGGTGGTTTCCATTGGATCATAGATATCGCTCTCTTTCAAGGCTTCTAAGCATTCGATAGCTTCATTGTCGCGGTTTAAATGGAAAAGGGCAGTGGCCTTATCTTTCATTACGCGTTCAAATTCGTCGTTGTAAGGCAACCCATCTTCTTCGGCACGCTCGAACATTCCGACAGCATCTTCGTAATTCTTTAACATGACGGATACACTCCCCATTCCCGACATCAGCTTGTAATCAATGTGATAACTTTTATCTTTGAGCATGTGGTTGAAACAATCCATGGCTTCATAGGGCTGATGTCGCTTCAGATAGCATTTGCCTTTAGTGTACCACGCTGTGCTTAGCTCGGGATTGATAGCTAACGCAAACTCGCAACTCTCAAAACTCTCTTTGTATTGCTTTGTCTTGTATTGTGTCTCGGCCAAGTAGCCCCAGTCGAAAGCAGAATAAGGCTGCCGCTCAACTAATTTTTTGTGCACTTTTGCAGCATCGGCATAGCGCAGCCGATTCCATTTGATGGTAGCCAATAAGTCAAAATAGTCACTATCTTCCTTGTCTTTGCAGCGTGAGAGCCATTCATCGGCACGTTTGGGTAGGAGCAACCTATCGAAGCTCTCTGCAATTTCCATATAGGCTTCGTCGGAAAGTTCTATGTTATGGTTGGCAACGTGCTGCCACAACCGCTCGTCAGCCGCATCATTTTCATTGTGTTTCCAAATGCTGTCGGTTGTCTTCTTTAATAGGACTCGTGCCAAGGTTAGCACGTAGTCCTCAGTATCTTGATCTGAAATACGCTCTACAAGCTCTTTGGCTTCAGTAAGATATTGTTGATTGAGATTGGTTTCGTGAAAGAAGTATTTTTCTTCGTCAACCTTATCTAATAACAATTCTATCTTATAATTCAAGAAGTCATCGTCATCTGGAAAAAGCTGTAGTGCGTAATCCACAGCCTCTTCAGCCGCCTGATCATCACCCTCATCGTATTGATAGTGTTGTGCGATGTCCCAAAGAAGTGTTGAGTCAATGTAGACAATCTTTCCCTCCTTTTGGGCGTTTTCATATTGCAATAGTGCCTGTTGCAAGGTGGCTTCGTCGCTCAAGTCAAGTGGATTCGGGGACATGGTGTGCGAATGTTTTGATGTATCAGTTCTTGTTACTCTGCTTGGCCCAAGTGTCTTTCAGCCCCACGGTTTTGTTAAACACAAGATGTTCTGGAGTTGTGTCTAAATCGGCCATGAAGTAACCTGTGCGTTGGAATTGCAAATATTCACCTGGTTTGCGTGCAGAAGCATAGTCTTCAACATAGCAATTGGTGCGCACCATGAGACTATTGGGGTTGAGCAGTTCGCGGAAATCGCGTTCATCGGCTGAAGGGTTTTCTACGCTGAACAGGCGGTCGTACTCTCTCACTTCGGCGGGTTGGCAATGGTTGACAGCCACCCAATGTAACGTGCCTTTTACTTTTCGGTTAGCACCTTCCATGCCGCTCTTGCTGTTGGGGTCGTACTCAGCCTGGATTTCAGTGATATTACCTTCGGCATCTTTTGTACAGCCAGTACACTTCACGATGTAGGCGTTTTTTAATCTTACTTCTTTGCCTGGTGTCATGCGGAAGAACTTCTTCGGCGCATCTTCCATAAAGTCGGCGCGCTCAATCCACAATTCTTTAGCAAAGGTGATGGTATGGCTCTTGCTATTCTCGTCTTCGGGATTATCGATGGCCTCCATCTCCTCGGTTTGGTTGTCGGGATAGTTGGTGATGACCAATTTCACCGGGTCGAGCACAGCACTCACGCGAATAGCTTTCTTATTTAAATCCTCACGCACGCTGGCTTCAAGCAATGCCATGTCGTTGAGGGCATCGAATTTTGTGTAGCCAATCGAGTTGATAAACATGCGGATGCTCTCAGGGCTATAGCCACGACGGCGCATGCCCGTGAGTGTCGGCATACGTGGATCATCCCATCCGCTCACCAAGTGCTCATCGACCAAAGTGTGGAGTTTGCGTTTGCTCATCACAGTGTAGGTGAGGTTCAAACGATTGAACTCAATCTGTCGCGGCCGGTTGTCGTGCAGCTTGTCGGCAGTTCCATCCATCTCTTTTAAGAAGTCGATAAACTTATCATAGAGTGGGCGATGGGGTACAAACTCTAAGGTACAAATCGAATGGGTCACACCCTCGAAGTAGTCGCTCTGTCCGTGAGCAAAATCATACATTGGGTAGCAGTGCCATTTTGTCCCAGTGCGGTGATGGGGTGTCTGAATGATGCGATAGATGATGGGGTCGCGAAAGTGCATATTGTCATTGGCCATGTCGAGTTTGGCGCGCAACACCATGCTACCTTCTACAGCTTCGGGTGTGTTCATTTGGTGAAACAAAGCTAAGTTTTCTTCTATCGGGCGATTGCGATAGGGACTTTCTATACCAGGAGTTGTGGGTGTTCCTTTCTGTTGTGCAATGGCTTCGCTGCTTTGCTCGTCAACGTAGGCCAGACCTTTCTTAATCAGCCAAATGGCAAAGTCCCAAAGTTTTTCAAAATAGTCTGAAGCGTAGAAAATCTCACCCCATTGGAAGCCCAACCATTGGATGTCGCTCAGGATGTTCTCCACATATTCGTTGTTTTCCTTGCTGGGGTTGGTGTCGTCGAAGCGTAGGTTGCAAATACCATGATATTTCTCGGCTACGCCAAAGTCCATGCAAATTGCTTTTGCGTGGCCAATGTGTAAATATCCGTTAGGCTCAGGCGGAAAGCGCGTTTGGATGCGACCGCCGTTTTTGCCGGCAGCCAAATCGTCTTCAACCAATTGTTCTACGAAACTGATGCTTTTCTTCTCGTCGTTATTTTCTGTTTTTATCGCCATAATATTGTCTGCTTTGTTTTATGGGTGCAAAGATAAACGAAAGACGTGGAAAAGCAAAGGAAAAACCTATATTTCTTGCTTCTCGGTTGTCGTTGCCTCCTAAATGGCTCGTACTTTTTATGGTGTCGTGTGTCAGAATGGATTGGTGGGAACTTCGCTGCATTCGACCCAAGCGAAAAGTAGCTGGCGGGAATTCTCGATAGGTTTATCCGATACAGGAAAAAGCCTGTTGAAGTGTTAAGTTGTTAAAAATAAGAATGACGATTTGTTTTATCCTGCGAAATCAACTACCTTTGCGACACACTTTGAGAAAACTATCGACAAAACGATTTGTAGCAAAACGATTATATGAGAAAAAGCATACTGAAATTGGTAACGCTCTATTTGGCTTGGTTGCTTTTGTTTCTTTTGCAAAAGCCTTGCTTCATGTTAGTTTATCGTGACCTGTTTCGGGGCGAGCGTGTGGATAGCTTGTTTCAAGTGATGCTCCACGGATTACCTTTAGACTTTTCTGTCGCGGCCTATTTTACCCTCTTCCCTGGTTTGTTGCTCATAGCACAACTATGGTTCACACGCATGTCGCGGTGGTCTTGGCGCATTTATTTTGCGCTTGTAGCAGGCATCTATGCCGTCACATTTCTGCTCAATCTCGTTTTATATCGTTACTGGGGGTTCCCTTTAGACACCACACCTTTTTATTACTTCCTCTCTTCGCCCGCCGACGCTTTTGCTAGTGTGAGTGGTTGGTTAGTGGCGTTGGGCATTGGCGCGGCATTAGTGCTGGCAGTTCTCGTGTGGTGGCTGATGATGAGTCTTGTTGGTGGAGCGCGGCTTCCGTGGTATCCGTTGCAGCGGCGCTTGGGCTACAGCGTTGTACTGCTGCTCTGTGTCGGCCTGCTCATTCTGCCCATGCGCGGCGGGATCACCGTCTCGGTAATGAATACTGGTGAGGCCTATTTCAGTGCCAACATGCGCCTCAATCATGCGGCCATCAATCCCGTTTTCAGTCTGTTGGAAAGCTATTCAAAGCAGGTTGATTTTGCGGCTCAATATCGGTTTATGCCCGAGAAGCAGGCGCGCAAGATTTTTCGCTCGATGGTTTGCACACGGCGTGCGAATAGCGACACTTTGCTTAGCACACGGCATCCCAACATCTATATCGTGATTTTGGAGAGCTTCTCCCGCAAGGTGATGGAGACCGATGCCACGCCCCATTTAAATGCGCTGTGCAAGGAAGGACTCTTTTTCGATAATTTCTATGCAAACAGCTTCCGCACCGATCGTGGAATCTTGTCCATTTTGAGTGGTTATCCGGCCCAGCCCACGACAAGTCTCATGCGCTATCCTGCAAAGACCGACAAGCTGCCGTCCATCGGCAAAATGTTGCAGCAGCAGGGCTACGCCTTGCATTATTATTATGGTGGCGATGCCAACTTCACTAACATGCGCTCCTATCTCACGGGCATGGGCTTCACCCACATTGTGTCCGATGGCGATTTTCCACTTTCTGCGCGGCTCAGCAAGTGGGGAGTGCCCGACCATCTGGTGTTTCAGCGTGCGCTGGATGATGCAAAGAAGGCTGCTCGGGCACAAGCGTTGCCACCCCAGCTGAATGTGATTCAAACGAGCAGTTCGCACGAGCCTTTCGATGTGCCTTACCATCGTTTGCCCAATAAAATCCTCAACGCCTTTGCTTACACCGACGCCTGGGTGGGACACTTTGTTGCCGCGCTGAAGAAGTTGCCGCAATGGCGCAACACATTGGTCATCATCTTGCCCGACCATTTAGGATGCTATCCCGAGAACATCAGCAGCACCACACCTCAACGCTATCACATCCCGATGTTGTGGCTCGGCGGAGCGGTGAAGCGGGCGCAGGTGGTGTCGCAATTTGGTTCGCAGCACGATTTGGCCGCCACGCTCTTAGGACAATTGGGCTTGTCGCATGAACCTTTTCTTTTCAGCAAAGATTTGTTCGATGCGCACGCCCCTCATTTTGCCTTCTTCACCTCGCCCGACATCTGGGGCATGGTGACAGCCGAGCAGCAAATGGTGTATGACAATGCGGCGCAGCGTGTGGTTTATCGTGCGGGAAGCGGTGCCGCACTGCCGTTTGAAGCAGCTGGAAAAGCCTATTTACAAGAACTCTATAATGACATTGCGAAACGATGAACGAATGGTTTACAACATTTTTACAAGCATTACAAACAATAGATGTTAGCATCCTCTTGGCCATCAATCATGCCCACGCACCCTTTTGGGATGCGGTGATGTGGCTGGTGAGCGAGAAATGGGTGTGGCTGCCTTTTTATGTTTCCTTGCTCTTTGTGGTGTGGAAAAATTATTCATGGAAAGCCTGCTGCGTGGTGTTTGTCTCCATCGGTCTGTTGTTGTTGCTCACCGATTTCTATACGTCCCACTTTCTGCGCCCCGAGATGGCACGCCTGCGCCCTTGCAATTTGGCCAATCCGCTGAGTGCTTCGATACGCGTTATCGATGGCTATCGCAGTGGCCCTTATGGCTTTCCTTCCTCACATGCCGGCAACGCGTGGGCCTTGGTTTTTGTCATGGCCTATTTTCTTCGCAGTCGGCTCATCGTGGGTTTCTTGGTCTTTTGGGCCATCGCGATGTGTTATAGCCGCATGTATCTTGGCGTGCATTATTTCAGCGATTTGTTAGGCGGTTTTTCTTTGGCTTTCTTGGGCGGAGGCATCATGGCCTTGGTGTTGCGCAAACGTCACATCGTCTGCCCAACCCATCAGCTGCAGGGGGTGAAGGTGCCCCTTTTTGTGGGTGGCGCCACCTTTCTCATTCTCTTTGTTGCAGCCATCTTTTATCGTCCATGAAGCTCGAACCCATAGCTCATTTTCATTCGCCGTTTGCCACAAAATTTGGTGTGCCCAAGCAAAGCGGCATTGTTGAAGCATTGTGCGGAACGATTGTGTTTGTGCCCGCCTATCGCAATGCTGATGCGCTGCGGGGCATAGACGCATTTGATTTTCTGTGGCTCATTTGGGCTTTCCATGCCAACAAGCATGCCGCCCACAGCCCCATGGTGCGCCCGCCGCGTTTGGGTGGCAATCAGCGTGTGGGTGTGTTTGCTTCGCGCAGCCCTTTCCGTCCCAATCCGTTGGGATTGTCGTCGGTGCAGTTGGAGCGCGTAGAGTGGGAGAGCCCACAAGGACCGGTGCTGCATGTGCGTGGGGCCGACTTGATGGATGGCACTCCCATTTTCGACATTAAGCCCTATGTGACCTATGCCGATGCCCATCCTCAGGCGCGTAGCGGCTTTGTCGACGACCATGCGTGGCAACGTCTGACGGTGGTGTTGCCCGATGCGCAACGCGAACAGTTGCAAAAACAAGGATTTAACGCGCAACAAATAGAGGAGTTGCTGGCTGTACTGGCCGAAGATCCGCGACCGCCTTATCAGCACGATGCGCAAAAGGTCTATGGCATGCTGTTCTATGGTGTTGATGTTCGTTTCAGTGTCAACGAACAGGTGCTCACAATCGTTTCTTGCTCTTGAAGATGTAAAAGCACCCCATCAGAGGGTCTGCGAGGGTTGTTTTCAAAATTAGACGTCCAATCTGAGGGTCTGCGAGGGTTGTTTTTGAAATTTGACACCCCATCAGAGGGTCTGCGAGGGTTGTTTTCGAAATTTGACACCCCATCAGAGGGTCTGCGAGGGTTGTTTTCAAAATTTGACGCCCCATCAGAGGGTCTGCGAGGGTTGTTTTCGAAATTTGATGCCCAATCGGAGGGTCTGCGAGGGTTGTTTTCAAAATTAGACACCCAATCAGAGGGTCTGCGAGGGAGTTTTCGAAATTAGACGCCCATTCAGAGGGTCTGAATGGGCTTTTGCATGGTAGCAACACCATTTCGTATGCGCGCAAACCTTTGTTGCATCGTTGAGCCGCCCCTTCCGCCTTGCCCGAACGGTTGTTTCGCCAACATTCCGAGCCTGTGTTATAGGCAAATGGAACGGTAGGGGCACGACGCGCATTGTGCTTTATCTTCGGTGGGATTGAAATCAATATCGGGGTTGAAAATCTCTTCAATCAATTCTTTCAATAAGTTTAGAAAGTCGGCTTCGTAACGCTGGATGTCGTCCACCTTTTCTTTTCCTAATAACAGCGTGGGGTCGTAATCTTGCGCTGTGGCATGCTGAATGAACAGCAGTGCCGGACTGACGGGTAGTTGCCGGGGATTGAGCTTGGCATCGATGCGCAAATTGGCCGCGTAGAGCATCACTTGCAAATAATAGTCGGCATGTTGTTGCAGTTTGTCGGCATCAAACACCTCGTCGATGGTTTGCAGCGGCTTCTTGGTGTTGCGCCCCGTTTTGTAATCGACGACGCGCAGCAGTGATTGCCCGTTGCGTCTGATTTCGTCGATGCGGTCGATGTTGCCAAAGAGCGAGATGCTGTGGCGTCCATCGGCTGTTTCAATGTCTAACGGATGGTTGACGGTGTGCTCCAATCCCACGATTTTAAAGGGGGCGAGCAGCTTGTCGGTTTGCAAAAGACGCTTGAGATAATCGAAGATAACCTGCCGATTGATGAGCTGCAAGCCGTTGTATTCTGGGGTCTTTTGTCCGGCTTTGTCGAACAGATTTTCTTGAAACGCCTGGTCTAAAATGCGGTTCAAACGGGCTTCGTCTTTCAACAGTTGGGCGAGGTCGTCTTCCTGCACCATTCCGCCGCCATTCCAAGGTTGGTAGATAAGTTCGGCGGCGCGGTGGAAGATGTTGCCAAAGATGCGGTTGTCGATTTCATCGTCCGCGGCGTCGGGCTCTTGGAGTTTGAGGACGAAACGATAATAGAACCGCAACGGACAGCGCAAGTAGTTGCTGAGCGCTGTGGGCGAGAGGCCTCGCGCTTGCATGAGCGTTTGTATGACGAAATCGTTTTTGGGCACGGCATGGCGTTGCTGTCGCAGCGGCAACTGTTGTGCGTTGAGATTCTTCCGCGCAATGGTGTGAGGGCTCTCCACCATGAGTTGCAGCATGAAGCGGCTCATTTCGCCCGTTGTGGTGTTGCTCGTCGCCTGGTTGTAGGTGAGCGTGATGTCGCCGGCGCGTTGCAACAACCGGTGAAAGTAGTAGGCATAAATAGCCACCTTGTTGTCGATGGTGGTGAGGTTGAAAGCCTTGCGCACGGCGTGGGGAATAAATGAGGTGTCGTTGACGCCTTTGGGCATGTTGCCTTCATTGCACGAGAGCACTAAGAGATGGTCGAAATCGAGGTTGCGCGTTTCCAACACACCCATGATTTGTATGCCCACGATGGGCTCGCCATGAAAGGGGATGCTGCTGGTCGAAATAATCTGCTGAATGAGTTTGGTGTAGATGTTCATGTCGGCCTGCAAATCGCCTGTCTGCATGAGGTCGTCCAACCGATTGAAAATAGTGTAGATGCGAAAGAGCGACTCTTGCATGAAAGGGTCGTGGTGGTCGTCCTTGGCATATTGCTCGGCAATGGTTTGCAGCACATTGCGTATCCAGCGGTTGGTGTTGGCGGCATCGAATGCCTCGATTTGGAACAGCATTTCGGGCTGTGGAATGTAGCGCATGAAGTGGTGGCGTTGCAGCATGTCGACCCATTTCTTGCGAAACGTGTGGTTGGTTTTGCGGTAGCCCATGGTGCGCAGACCGATGAGCAGCTTCACAAATGCGGCCGCCGGCGCTTGTGCAAGCGGGAACCCCGTGGTGATGTTTACATTTTGCACGCTTTCCGGAATGGCGTGGATAACATCCTGAAGCAGGGTTTCGTTGGCCAAGACGATAGCGGTTTTGCGTCCATCGGCAATGCGGTTGTTTTCGCTAAGCCATTGGTTGATGTATTGCGCTTGGATATTTTCTGTGGTTGCGCTGATAAATGTAATCGATTTCGGCTGTTCGAATGCATTGTAAATGGCCTTGTTGTTGCCATCGAGCGCATTGGGAAAGTATTTCAGGTATTGGCGGATGAATGTGCCCGCTTCATTTTCTAATGCCCCATGGCGGCGCATGTAATAGTCGTCGTAATCCCAATAGAAAAAGGCTTTACCCTCTTTTTGCAGACGGGTGCAGAGTTGTTGCTCAACCACTTGCATCATGTTGAAACCAACGAACAGATAGGCTTCATATTGAAAATCGATAGACGGATTTTCCACGACCTCACGGTAGAGTGCTCCTTCGTAGGCCAGTTGCTGTGCCGAGAGGTGCGTCCTGTAGGTGGTGTAGATGTTTTCGAGGTTGCTCCAGAGCTTCAGAAACTTCTCTTTCAGTGCTGTCTCGGATTGGTCTGAGAAGTTGCTAAAGAAACGCTTGAGCATTTCCTTTTGCTCGTCGGTGAGATAGGAGATGTCGTCTAATTCGTGCACATTCGAGAGGTTGGCAAACACTTGATGGGCGTCGGCCATATTTTTGTCGATGTCGTCGAAATCGTTGAGCAGCACTTGTCCCCAGCTATAGAAATGGTCTAATGTTTCGTTCATGCCCGTGCAACGGACAAACACTTTGTGTAAATCGCAGATGAGCTTGATGGGGTCGCCTAAAATCTTTTCAGAGTGGCGTGTGAAAAGTTCGCTGATCGTGATGTAAGATGGACTCCACAATGGGCGATGAGCCAACTGTGCCAATTCCTCGTTGAGAAAAAGAGCCGCGCGTTTGTTGGGAAAAACAACAGCTATTCTTGAGAGATTATAGCCATATTTGTCGAGAATATCTTGTGCTACGTAGTGTAAAAAGGTGTTCATTTGACAGGAATAATTTGATTAGAGAAAATATACCAAAGATAGCCTTCGATGGGTTGCGGATGCATCTCGGAGAGCAGTTGTCTGTAGTCGCGCACTTGCTGTTGGTGTTCAGCGTGCGGCGTGCCGAATTTGAAATCGACGACGATAATCTTTTGCTCGTCCATCATGACGCGGTCGGGGCGTCGTTCTTCTGTGCGCTGTGTATCGGGATTGTAGCGCAAGATGGTGCACTCGTTCAGAATAGTCCACCGATTTGTAAACCATGGTGCTATGCGTGGGTCGGTCAAACGTTGATGGAGCAAGGCAAGAAGTTTTTCTTTGGTAATGATATTGTCATAGAGCACGCCTGTTTCTTCAAGCGTTCTTAACGCGTTGGGGACATCTTCCTGCGTGCGAATCTTCGAAAAAATAGCATGTAGAATGCTGCCCAATTGGATATAGCCCTTTTGTTTGTCGGTTTCTGTTTCCTGCCCCTTTTGCAAGAAGGCTTCGCTGCTGTTGCTTTGTCTGAACGAAATCTGCGCATCGTTGTGGGCAATGGTTACTGGAATATTCTCGGCTGGTGTCAAGAAGAGGTTGTCTACCTTCTGTTTTTCTTCTGTTTTTGCTGCGGGAAGCTTATCTCCAAATTTAAAGTAGGTGGCCTCTTGAGCATCATCTACTCCTGTGATTTGCGCCGTACCCAATGCTTTTGCTACTTCGTCGAGGCAGGTTTCAATCAGTTTTGAACGGCTGTTGATTTTGTCGCCCTTTTTAGAGAAGACATACAAGCCCTGCTCTGCACGTGTAAACGCCACGTAGAGCAGATTGAGATTGTCGACGCTGTTCTGCACATACTCTTGAATGTAATCCTTTGCATAAAAAGAATGGAGCATCTTCGTCTTGCTGTAGCTGATGGGAACTACAGGAAGGTCGCTGAAAGGAGGTTGTTGAGGCTCGCACCACACAATACTATCATTCCGCTCTAAATCCCAATCGCAAAAGGGAAGCAACACATGAGCATATTCCAATCCCTTGCTCTTATGAATGGTTACGAGTTTGATTCCTTCATTGTTGCTACTTTGAATCGACACTTTGTACAAGCTATTCTCCCATAGTTGCAGGAAGTTGTGAATGTCGGCAATGTTGTTTTGCGTGTATTCGTTGAGTTTGTCGTAGAAGGCGCAGATATAGGCATCTTGTCCTTTGATGGTTTGCAACTCGAATATGCGATAGATCGTTTCAACCATTTCAGAAATAGGAAGTCCAAGGATTTGCTCTTTTTGCGTGATGAAAGCTTGGGGAAGGAGCTCATCTAATGCAGTTTCTTGCAACATGGCGTTGAAAGCTTCGAACGTTGCGCCTTGGATGTATACCTGATAACTCTTCGATAGCGAGGCTTTCGCTAAAATATCATCGGGATTGTTGAGGACAGACAATGCTTGAATGATGATATTTACAGCTTGAGAGGCACTTAGGTGGAAAGCTTCGTTGGAAACCAAATGAATATCGGGGCGGTGTTGCAGAAAGTAGTCACCTATAGTTTGAATAGTGTCGTTCTTGCGCACTAAGATGGCAATATCTTTTTCTTGAACTCCCATTTGCAGCAGTGCATCAACTTTGTCGACGACGCTTGCTAACGTTTGTGCCTCGTAGTCTTCGTTCTTGGGGAACAAGGTAACTTCCACCATGCCCAATGCTTCCTTGTGTGCAGGAATTTCCTGCACCACATCCTGGTAGGCACGTTCTACTTGCTGCGCCTGCTTCTCGTCCAACTCTTGCAGCTGGGTGTGGAGCTGCTGATTGGCTTTTTGAAAGAAAGTGTTGTTGAAGGCTATGATATTGCGTTGTGAGCGGTAGTTGGTTTTGAGCGATTTCTCTGTAACCATTTGCGGATTGAACTGTTCCTCAATGTTGTTTAGGAGCCGCCAATCGCCTGCACGCCATCGGTAAATGCTTTGTTTCACATCACCCACAATCATGTTCATGCCTTTTCGGCTCATGGTTTCGAGCAGCAGCACTTTGAAGTTTTTCCACTGCACCGTGCTGGTATCTTGGAATTCATCAATCATGATATTCTCGAGCTGGGTACCGATTTTCTCAAAGATGAAGGGCGAGTCTTGGTGGTCAATCATGGCTTGCAGCAGTGCTTGCGTGTCGCTGAGCATAAAACGGTTGACTTCGCGGTTGATGGCTTGCACCTTATTTTCTATACCTTCAAGCAACCGCAGCTGATTGAGATGCTGCAGGGTTAAGTCGGCGGTCGCGTATAACAGGGCTTGCTGTTTTCGTTCGTTCTCTGTGGTTTGCAACAATGGCATGAGTTGCGTTTCCACTAAGTCATACATGGGATTTCCCGCAACGGCATTGGCTTTGGTTAGCCATGCATCGACGCTTTCTGTAGCTTTTGCTGCCGTGTCGTTGTACACCTTTTTGCTATCAATAAATTCCCCCTCTATGAGCTTTCTAAAATAGCCACAAACGCCATTTTTCTTGGATTTGAAATCATCGACGCTGACTCCGTGCGCCTCAATGATTTCGAAAAACTTCTCTCCACGCTTCTTCATCGTCTCTTCGGCTGTTTTCCTGATGATGCGCAAGCGAGCGGTGTAGTTTTTAAAGAAGTCTTTCTTTTGGAAGACGACTGCGAGTTGTTTGCGATGGTCTTTATAATAGTCTTTGAAGATGTTCATGCCAAACTTTTTGATTTGCGCAATGACGTTCCACGACTTGTCGTCGTCCATATTGTCTTGGATATATTCTAAAATCCAATGCAAGAGGCGTGACGTTTTGTTGAGCTCTTCGATGAGCATATCGACGGCTTCTTCTTCCACCTGGTTATCATTGAGTTCAAGGCGCAGGTTGGCGGTTAAATCTAACTCCTTGGCCAAGTTGCGCAATACGGTTTGGAAGAAAGCGTCGATAGTTTCAACTCTGAAATAACTATAATTGTGGATGAGTAAGCGGAGTGCCAAAGCCGCATTCTCACGGATTTGTGCATCAGATAGCGTTGTTTCTTCCTTTATTTTCTTCAAATAAGGTTGGCTGGAAGACAGTTGATGGGCGATGCCATAGAGTTGGCTCAAGATGCGCATTTTCATTTCTTCGGTAGCCTTGTTGGTAAAGGTTACAGCCAAGGTCTTTCGAAATGCAAAGGGGTCGGCAACCAATAGTTTAATATATTCAACTGCGAGGGTGAATGTTTTCCCCGATCCAGCACTTGCTTTGTATACAGTTAAGTTTTCCATTTACCAATGACGAAATAATTCGAAGCCAAATTTACAACTAAAATCTTTAATTCTTCCTTTTTCACTGCCGAGAAATGCGCCTATGGAGAAAAAACGTGTGGTGAAGCCATAGCCGATTTCGAGGTGGGGACGGCAAAGCTTCGAGGAGAGCATGCTAAAGTAAAAGCGTTCCATCTCGACGAACTGACCCACCATCGGCAAGCGCGAACAAAGCAGTAATGGGCTTTCATAGGTGATGTTGGTGCGCACGTACCAGCGCGAAGCATTGTATTGATAGGCGTCGAGCAATTCGAACGTGCCGCTCCAGTCGTCGTTCCAGCCGCCGGGGATATGGTTCTCGTGGAAGTTGGCGTAGTCTAAGAAATAGGCGCTGCGGTCTTGCTGGGTGTATCCTCCTGCACCCAAGCGCATTTGCAAGGATTGCAGGCTGCTGAGGTTGAGTTTCCATTGCGCATCGCTTTCCCACCGCTCGTAGCCGATGTTGCTGCGCAGGAAGTCTTTGATGGCTCGCTCATAATCGAGCGTGACGATGGGGCCTTGATAGCCCGACGGACGCCACTGCATTTCGATGAAGGGGGCGGCTGAGGTGAAATGCGTGGGCAGATGATGTTGCAGGTAGATGCGCTTTTCCAAGGCCGTGCGACGGTGGAACATCATGCCCACGCGCATGCCCCAATGTGGGCTGAAATCATAATGATGAGCCACTTGGGCGTAGTGGTCTTTAAACCATGTGAGCTTGGGAAAGTTGGCTCTTAGTGCAGCGCTAACAGGGATGGGAGCTTGCTCGATGACCTCGCCATTGGCTATTTGATTGCCGCTACCCGCATCGATGCTGAAATAACCATTCTGCTGGGGCTGATAATGATAGGAAAAGTGGGCGTCGACATACAATTGGTGCTGTTTGAAGGCATAGCCTGCGCGGAATTGAGCGTTGAACGCCCCATTGTGGCTTGGTGGTGTGTAGCTGAGGTTGACGTTGGCCTTATAGGTGACGCCGCGCCGATGGTCATAGCCCATGTAAAGCGGATTGAGGATGGGGCTGATGCGCACCGCGCCCTCATTGTTCTTGCCGAAGTTGCCCGTCAGATGTTTCACCATGTGCCGGCCAATGAGGTTCCAGCCTATCTGTTTCCACCAATTCGTGGCCTTGTGAAGCGAGTCGGTGGGTTGCTGCGATGCCTGCTGTCGTTGCATGGAGTCGCGGGCATATTGTTGCCGCTCGTCATCCTGTAGTGGTGTGGGGCGCAGCTGGGCGATGGCGGCCTGCGCATCGGTGGGCAGCGCCGCAGGCTTGGCGGCCTCCTTCAGTTGGGTGCTGTGGAAAGTGCCTTGCATGTTGTTGCCCATGAATTTAAAATGGCAGGTGAGGTCGACCGTTGTGGCTTGCAGACTCTCGCGCCCGGCAGCGCCCATTTGCAGGCGCAAAGTGAAGCGTATCATGTCGTATTCGCCTTGCAGCAGAGCGCTGATAAGGCGCCCCGAGTTGAAATCGGCCACGGCCTCGCCATAAACCAATTGTGTGTTGTTCACGCGTGGACGGAATTTGATGTGAGCCCGCGCGTCGCGTTGTTGGTAGCTGATTTGATAGCGATAGAACCGGGCATTGGCCGGGTGGAACGGCGAGAGGATGTCGCGCCGAAAGATGGTTTCGCCATAGAGTTGCGGCGCAAGATATTTCATGGCCGCCGTCAAGCCCGTTTGCTGGCTGCGCATGGTGGAGTGGGTGAGCCACCGGCGGCTCTCGGTGGACTGAGCCCCCGCGAAAACGCTGTCGATATATTCGCCTAAGAAATGGCGTTCGCGGCCGCGGGCAATGTTCCACATCGTGGGAATGGTGAGCAAAATGGCATTCCTCTTCAGGATGTGGAGCGAGAATTTGGTGTAAACGGCATGCTGCCGCGCACTGTCGGGCAGCGCGTCCATTTGTGCGGCATAGGCATAGATGCGTTGCAGCAGCGTTGCGCGGCGCGCTCCCTTCTGTGCGCCTTGCATGGCCGTCGTTGCCCATAGCGAAAGGCCGACGAGCAGCATTCTTGCGATGTTTTGATGCTTAGCCAGTGTTTCCATTTGCCATTCTTAGCCTCGCAAAGTTAACAAAAAGCCCTTGTCTGCACAAATTTATTTGGGCGTGGCAGCGAAACGGCCGTCATTCCGGATTGAGGTTGCCGGCGAGGTGCTCGCCGACGGACAAAAACAAAAAATGATTGCCGGAAGAGGGGTTTGATGGAGCTGGGTAGGGGCGGCGCCTGTGTGCCCGCCCGTGTCGCCCTGCAAGGGCGCATCCATCGTTAGCAGGTGTGCA
>NZ_AZHT01000024.1 GCF_000599605.1 Prevotella sp. HJM029
AAAAAGATTTATTCTTCTAAGAGTGTATGGGTGAGAATTGAGTGGATGGTAGGTTTTGCAGAGGTCTCTTCTTGTAAAAATCGTGTTAACTTTGAACATTGGGCTTAACATGGTGGGCTGTGAAGGTGTTGTTTTCTATGAGTTGAACTTTTTTAATAAGGTTGAATTAAGATTTCGACATGTGGTGGCGTTATACCATGAGGTGAGTTGCTGTGTTGAGCGGTTAGTTGGTACAATGAGTGTGCAAGGGAGCGTATATTTGTGCGGAGTTATGATTAGAGGTGTATTTTCCTTATGATTTTATTCGTGTTAGATTTCATTTAGAACGTAGAAAGTCGTAAATTTGTTGGCGTTTTTAATTCAAGGTTTAAGATTATAGTATGGAAGTGTACATTCAGATTGGCCTGAAGCTCATCACGGGAATGATTGGCATATTGGCATTCCTTCGTATAGCAGGTAAGGTGCAGATGGCTCAGATAACGCCATTAGATACAGTGAGTGCATTTGTGATTGGTGCTTTAGTCGGTGGTGTACTTTATAATCCCGACATGTCGATGTGGCATATCTTGTTTGCCTTAGCCGTGTGGACTGCATTCAATTTGTTCGTTCGCTTTTGCATGCGTTCAGCTCGGTTGCGCCATTTCATTAAAGGGGAGAGTGAGTATTTGGTGAAAAATGGTATCATCAACTTTAAGGCTTTTAAGCGTAATAGTTTGGAAATGGAGCAATTTAGAATGTTGTTACGACAGAAAGGTATCTTCTCGATGTTTGATGTAGAGGATGTTTTGTTTGAAACTAATGGTGCTGTTACGGTTTCAGAGCCAGGAGAAATGGCCGAGTCCCATTTGCTTATTAATAATGGTGCCATTGTGGAACATAATCTGAAGCGTTCCCATCGTTCAAAATCTTGGGTGTTACATCAGCTAAAAAGTAATGGATATGACAATCCAAGTGACTTGTTTTGCATGGAATGGACGCCACGAAAGGGCTTTTATTTTGTGACTTATGAGGGTGATGTGAAGCGAGGCAAGGAAGAGATTTTGGCAGAACATATTAAGCATGAAGACCATAGTTAAGGTGGGGTGACCTGAAATTATATTTTATATGAGTGTTTTAGTCTTTACATTAATCCTATTGTTAGGTGCCTATGCTGCAGGCCTGTTAGGTTCTTTGACAGGTTTAGGCGGTGGCGTGATAGTCATTCCACTACTTACTTTAGCTTTTGGGATTGACTTTCATTATGCCATAGGTGCGGCTTTGGTCGCTTCTATTGCAACCTCTTCGGGCTCGGCGAGTGCCTACGTGAAAGAGGGTATGACAAATATCCGCTTGGGTATGTTCTTGGAAATTGCTACGAGTGTAGGGGCAGTGTTAGGTGCCGTGATAGCTCTTTGGATGCCAACGAATGCTATTGCGGTAATCTTTGGCGTGGTATTGTTCTTCACTGCTGTGATGCAAAATCGGCAGAAGGTCGATCATGTGGGTGTGAAAGGTAGTGCTTTGGCGATGAAGTTGAAGCTTTTTGGTAGCTATCCCACAAAAGGAGGTGTGCAAAACTACGAGTTAACGAATGTTCCTGGGGGCTTTTTGATTATGGTTGCTGCGGGGGCTTTGTCTGGTTTGTTGGGCATTGGTAGTGGTGTGTTGAAGGTGTTAGCGATGGACTCGTGCATGAAAGTGCCCTTCAAAGTGAGCACCACAACGAGCAATTTCATGATTGGTGTGACTGCCGTTACATCGGCTGTTGTTTATTTGCAACGCGGTTATATTGAGCCCGGTATTGCATTTCCTATTATGGTGGGCGTGCTGGGTGGTGCACTTACAGGTGCAAAGTTGCTCAAACATTTAGATGTTCGTTTGCTGCGTAAGATATTTGCCATCGCTATTTTGTTAGTCGCAGTGAATATGATTTATAACGGATTAATGGGTAAGTTCTAAAGATGGAAGAGAAAATGCATTCCCAAAATAAAATGAATGAGCTGATTGGTAACACGTTGCGTATAGGTGTTTTCGCAGCTTGTATCATCGCACTGATTGGTGGTATTTATTATTTGTTGACTACATCAGGACAGCTTGTACCTGATTATAAAACCTTTCATGAAGGTGGAGCAAGTTACACCACCTTCGAAGGGATTATCCGTGGCGCCTTTAGCATGTCGGCGACCGAATGGATGCAATTAGGCGTTGTCGTGTTAATGCTTACTCCTATCATGCGTGTTGTACTCTCGTTAGTTGACTTCTCCATTCAACGCGATTGGCTTTATGTGGGCATTACAGCAATCGTCTTGATAGTGATCATTGTCAATTCGTTAGTGGGTGTGGGGTAAAAGCGTTGCTTTTATGTCGCAATACCATCGGTATGGTGTGATAATGTGGTATATATTGCGTTGCAATGCTATATTTATTAAGGTGAAAAGAATACAAGTTTAAATATTGAATTATAGAACAATGAACGAAGAACAAAAGGAAAATGAGGGTCTTCAAATCGATTTGACTCCAGAAATGGCTAAAGGTGTTTATGCCAATTTAGCTTTGATTACGCATTCTAACGCAGATTTTGTGCTCGATTTCGCTTCCATTCTCCCAGGAATGCCTAAGCCACAAGTCGTATCGCGTGTAGTGATGACGCCTGAGCATGCTAAGCATTTATTGCGCGCTTTGCAAGAAAATGTGCAACGCTATGAGCAGCAATTTGGCAAAATTGTGATTCCTGAACAGGAAGGCAACATAGCAACGCCCTTTAAAATTCCAGAAGAAGAGTCTTGAGTAGTGTTTTAATACAAACGACTGTTAATAAAACCTATATCTTTTAAATTTTAAAATGATATAGGTTTTTTGCTTTTTATATAATTAGGTAATTCGAATATTTGTTTGTACCTTTGCAGCCCGAAATAGGCTTTTGAAAGGCCTTTTTCTGTGGTGTTTGATAATAAATAAATAAATATATAAATTAAAAAGTAAGATTATGCCTACTATTTCACAATTAGTAAGAAAGGGCAGAAAGGACATCGTAGACAAGAGCAAGTCACCTGCGCTGGACAATTGTCCACAGCGCCGTGGTGTTTGTGTTCGTGTTTATACGACAACTCCTAAGAAGCCTAACTCAGCAATGCGTAAAGTTGCTCGTGTGCGTTTGACCAATCAAAAGGAAGTGAACTCTTATATTCCTGGAGAAGGTCATAACTTGCAGGAACACTCTATTGTTTTGGTGCGCGGTGGTCGTGTGAAGGATCTTCCAGGTGTGCGCTATCACATTGTACGTGGCACATTGGATACGGCTGGTGTTGCTAACCGTACACAGCGTCGTTCTAAATATGGTGCTAAGCGCCCCAAAGCGGGTAAGTAGTATTCGCTGAGCAGAATTAAAAGATTTTATTAAACGTTTTGCTGGAGATTTGTTGTTAACAGGTTGAGTAAACGCTCGGGAGCGGGCGTTGAAGAACAGGAAACAGCCCCAGTCAGAATTTATTTCAAACAAAATGAGAAAAGCAAAACCCAAGAAACGTGTGATCCTTCCGGATCCAGTTTACAACGATCAAAAGGTTTCAAAGTTTGTAAACCATTTGATGTATGATGGTAAGAAAACCGTGTCATACGAAATTTTCTACAAAGCTCTTGACACTGTAAAAGAGAAGATGGCTAATGAAGAAAAGCCTGCTCTTGAGATTTGGAAACAAGCTTTGGACAACATCACTCCTCAGGTAGAAGTAAAGAGCCGCCGCATAGGTGGTGCAACATTCCAGGTTCCAACCGAAATTCGTCCTGACCGCAAAGAGAGTATCTCAATGAAGAACTTGATTAACTTTGCACGTAAGCGCGGTGGAAAGTCAATGGCAGAAAAACTTGCTGCCGAGATTATGGATGCTTATAATAACCAGGGTGGTGCATTTAAACGTAAAGAGGATATGCATCGTATGGCAGAAGCTAACCGTGCGTTCGCTCATTTCAGATTCTAATTGATTTAAAAAGAAAAAAAGAAAATGGCAAATCGCGATTTACACTTGACTCGTAATATCGGTATTATGGCGCACATTGATGCGGGTAAGACAACCACTTCAGAGCGTATCCTGTTCTATACAGGTAAAACGCACAAGATTGGTGAAGTACACGATGGTGCTGCTACAATGGACTGGATGGCGCAAGAGCAGGAGCGTGGTATTACAATTACCTCTGCAGCGACAACTTGTAACTGGAATTATGATGGAAAGTCTTATAAGATTAACTTGATTGATACTCCGGGACACGTAGACTTTACTGCAGAAGTAGAGCGCTCGTTGCGTGTGCTTGATGGTGCAGTTGCTACCTACTCTGCAGCTGACGGCGTGCAACCTCAGTCAGAAACCGTATGGCGTCAAGCAGATAAATACAATGTTCCTCGTATTGGTTATGTGAACAAGATGGACCGTTCGGGTGCAGACTTCTATGAAACGGTTCAGCAGATGAAGGATATCTTGGGTGCTAACCCTATTGCAATCCAAATTCCTATTGGCGCAGAAGAGAACTTCAAGGGTGTTGTAGACCTGATTAAAATGAAAGCTATCTTATGGCACGATGAGACAATGGGCGCTGAATATGATGTAGAAGATATTCCTGCTGACTTGACAGATGAAGCTGCAGAGTGGCGTGAGAAGCTCGTAGAAGGTGCAGCTAACTTCGATGATGAAGTGATGGAACTCTATCTCGAAGGTAAGGAGATTAGCGAAGATAAGTTGCTTCGTGCTATCCGTAAAGGCTGTATCGCTATGGAGTGTTGCCCTATGTTGTTGGGCTCTTCTTATAAGAATAAGGGTGTTCAACCTTTGTTGGACTATGTATGTGCTTTCCTTCCTTCGCCTGTTGATACGCAAGCAATTGTTGGAACGAACCCTGATACAGACGCAGAGGAAGATCGTAAACCTTCAGAGGATGCGCCTACATCGGCACTTGCATTTAAGATTGCTACTGATCCATTCATGGGTCGCTTGGTGTTCTTTCGTGTTTATTCGGGTAAAATTACGGCAGGTTCTTATGTTTATAACCCTCGTTCGGGGAAAAAAGAACGTATCAGCCGTCTGTTCCAGATGAACTCAAAGCAAGAGATTCCTATGGATTCGATTGATGCGGGTGATATTGGCGCAGGCGTTGGCTTTAAGGATATCCGCACGGGTGATACACTTTGTGATGAGAATGCACCTATCGTGTTGGAGTCTATGACATTCCCCGATACGGTGATTTCTATTGCTGTTGAGCCTAAGAGTCAGGCTGACGTTACCAAGTTAGATAATGGTTTGGCTAAGTTGGCTGAGGAAGACCCAACCTTCACTGTTCGTACAGATGAGCAAAGTGGGCAGACCATTATCTCTGGTATGGGCGAGTTGCACTTGGATATCATCATCGACCGCTTGAAACGCGAGTTTAAGGTTGAATGTAATCAAGGTAAACCTCAGGTGAATTATAAAGAGGCTATCACTCGTTCTGCACAGAGCCGTGAAACCTATAAGAAGCAATCGGGTGGTCGTGGTAAGTTCGCTTGCATTGATGTGACGATTGCTCCAAAGGATGAAGATTACACAGAAGGTGATTTGCAATTCGTGAACGAGGTGAAAGGTGGTAACGTTCCTAAGGAGTTTATCCCCTCTGTTCAGAAAGGATTTGCTGATTGCTTGAGCAATGGTGTGCTCGGTGGCTTCCCGATGACAGGCATGAAGGTGACTTTGACCGATGGTAGTTTCCACCCTGTAGACTCAGACCAGTTGTCTTTCGAGTTGGTAGCTCACCAGGCTTTCAAGGTGCTTTGTCCTAAAGCAGGTCCTGTTTTGATGGAGCCTATTATGAAGGTTGAAGTTGTTACTCCTGAAGAGAACATGGGTGATGTGATTGGTGACTTGAACAAACGTCGTGGTTTGGTTCAAGGTATGGAAGAAGCGCGTAGCGGTGCACGCATCGTAAAGGCTATGGTTCCATTGGCCGAGATGTTTGGTTATGTGACAGCTCTCCGCACAATTACTTCTGGTCGTGCAACATCTTCTATGGAGTATGATCACCATTCTCCACTTTCTACAAGCATAGCTAAGGAAGTACTTGAGGAGGTTCACGGACACGCGGAGCTTCTGTAAAGGATATTTTATGCGCAAAGAGGCGCTGCTTAGCGAATGACTCTTAAGCAGTGTGCCTCTTACGCTCTTATTTAATCATATTATAATTAAAAGAACAATGAGTCAGAAGATTAGAATTAAGCTCAAGTCTTACGACCACACTTTGGTTGATAAGTCTGCAGAGAAAATCGTAAAGGCAGTAAAGGCTACGGGTGCTATCGTTAGTGGTCCCATTCCATTGCCAACACGTAAGCGTATTTACACTGTGAATCGCTCCACTTTCGTGAACAAAAAGTCACGTGAGCAATTTCAGCTTTCAGACTTTAAACGCCTTATCGACATTTATAGCTCTACAGCTAAGACTGTTGACGCCTTGATGAAGTTAGAACTTCCTTCGGGTGTCGAAGTTGAAATTAAAGTCTAATTTTGAGTGAAGTAAATTATTCATAAATCAAGTAAGTATTGAAATGCCAGGATTAATTGGAAAAAAAATCGGAATGACATCCGTTTTCAGTGCCGACGGTAAGAATGTTCCGTGCACTGTTATCGAAGCAGGTCCTTGTGTTGTAACCCAAGTAAAGACAGAAGAGAAGGATGGTTACAAAGCACTTCAGTTAGGTTTCGGTGAGGCAAAGGAGAATAGAACTTCTAAGCCGATGATGGGGACCTTTAAGAAGGCTGGCACAACACCTAAAAAGCACTTGGCCGAGTTCAAGTTTGATGAGGAGCATAACCTCGGTGATACCTTAACAGTTGAAATCTTTGCAGATGCAAAGTTTGTTGATGTTGTAGGAACATCTAAGGGTAAAGGCTTCCAAGGTGTCGTAAAACGTCATGGTTTTGGCGGTGTGGGTCAAAGCACACACGGTCAAGATGACCGCGCACGTAAGCCGGGTTCTATCGGTGCTTGTTCATATCCAGCAAAGGTGTTTAAGGGTATGCGCATGGGTGGCCAAATGGGAGGCGATCGCGTTACCACGCAGAATCTCCAAGTGTTAAAGGTAATTCCAGAACACAATCTTCTCCTTGTGAAAGGTTCTGTAGCTGGATGTAATGGTTCAACTGTTTTAATCAAGAAGTAATGGAAGTTAGCGTTTTAAATATAAAGGGTCAAGAGACCGGCAGAAAGGTAACGCTGAATGAAGCTATCTTTGGTATTGAGCCTAACGATCACGTTCTTTATTTGGATGTAAAGCAGTATCTTGCCGCACAACGTCAGGGCACAGCTAAATCGAAAGAAAGAAGTGAATTGAGCGGTTCTACCCGAAAACTTGGTCGCCAGAAAGGCGGTGGCGGTGCTCGTCGTGGTGATATTAATTCGCCAGTTTTAGTAGGCGGTGCACGTGTATTCGGTCCCAAGCCTCGCAACTATGATTTTAAGTTGAATAAGAAAGTAAAGGTGCTTGCACGCAAATCTGCACTCTCTTATAAAGCTCAAGAAAATGCTATTGTTGTTGTTGAAGACTTCAATTTCGAGGCTCCAAAGACGAAAGAATTTGTAAATTTAGCTAAAAATCTCAAAGTTGAGGGCAAAAAGGCGCTTGTTCTTTTGTCAGAAGTTAATAAAAACGTATATTTGTCTGCTCGTAATATTCAGCGCGCTGATGTGATGCTGGCAACTGCACTCAATTCTTATAAAGTTTTGAATGCAGATGTTTTGGTGTTGACGGAAAGCTCTTTGAAAGCAATTGACGGCGTTTTAAATAAATAAGAAGGAGAATTAGATTATGGCATTTATTATTAAACCATTGGTTACTGAGAAGCAAACCAAGATAACAGACAAGCATGCAAACCGCTATGGTTTCATTGTTCGCCCAGAAGCTAATAAACTCCAGATTAAGCAAGAGGTTGAAGGCTTGTATAATGTTACAGTGATTGACGTGAATACCCTTCGCTATGCTGGTAAGCGTTCAAGTCGTTATACAAAGGCTGGGCTGATTAAAGGGCAGAAGAATGCTTTTAAAAAGGCTATCGTTACCGTTAAGGACGGCGACACAATTGATTTTTATAGCAATATCTAAATAAAAATGGCAGTACGTAAATTAAACCCGGTTACTCCGGGACAAAGACACAAGGTTATTGGCACGTTCGAGGATATTACTGCATCCGTGCCAGAGAAGTCTCTCGTTTACGGTAAACGTTCTACTGGTGGTCGAAACAACACTGGTAAGATGACCGTTCGCTATATTGGTGGTGGTCATAAACAGAAGTATCGTTTAATCGACTTTAAGCGTGAGAAAGATGGTGTTCCAGCTATAGTAAAGACAATCGAGTATGATCCTAATCGTTCTGCTCGTATTGCTCTTTTATACTATGCTGATGGTGAAAAACGTTACATTATTGCTCCTAATGGACTTCAGGTAGGTGCTACTTTAATGTCAGGTGCTGATGCTGCTCCTGAAATTGGTAATGCCCTTCCTTTGGCAAACATTCCTGTGGGTACCGTAATTCATAACATTGAGTTGCGTCCAGGACAGGGTGCCTTGTTAGTTCGTTCGGCTGGTAATTTTGCTCAGTTGACTTCTCGTGAGGGCAGTTATTGTGTTATTAAGCTCCCTTCTGGTGAAACTCGCCAGATTTTGAGTGCTTGTAAAGCAACTGTTGGTAGTGTAGGTAATTCTGATCATGCTTTGGAACAGTCTGGTAAGGCTGGTCGTTCGCGTTGGTTGGGACGTCGTCCACACAACCGTGGTGTGGTTATGAACCCTGTAGATCACCCAATGGGTGGTGGTGAAGGTCGTCAGAGCGGTGGACACCCACGTTCTCGTAAGGGGCTTTACGCTAAGGGTCTCAAGACTCGTGCACCCAAGAAACTTTCTAACAAGTATATTATTGAAAGAGCTAATAAAAAATAAAGAGTAAGATATGAGTCGTTCTTTAAAAAAAGGTCCATATATTAATGTATCGCTTGAGAAGAAGATTCTCGCTATGAACGAGAGTGGAAAGGCGAGTGTTGTGAAAACATGGGCTAGAGCATCAATGATTTCCCCAGACTTTGTGGGGCACACTGTTGCTGTTCATAACGGAAATAAATTTATTCCTGTTTATATTACAGAGAATATGGTCGGCCATAAGTTGGGTGAGTTTGCACCTACACGTCGTTTTGGTGGCCATGCTGGAAATAATAAGAAGTAAGCAGGTTAAACATCCATTTAACAAATAAGAATAATAATGGGAGCAAGAAAACATATTGCAGCTGAAAAGATAAAAGAGGCTCGTAAGAATTTGTACTTTGCAAAGCTTAAGGGCGTTCCTTCTTCTCCACGTAAGATGCGCTACGTTGTAGACATGATTCGTGGCTTAGAAGTGAGCCGTGCTTTAGGCGTTCTTCGATTCTCTAAGAAGCAAGCTGCCGCAGACGTTGAGAAACTACTCCGTTCTGCAATTGCTAACTGGGAAACCAAAAATGACCGTAAGGCCGAAGATGGAGAATTATATATCAGCAAAATATTTGTTGATGAAGGTGTTACAATGAAGCGTATGCGTCCTGCACCACAAGGTCGTGGCTACAGAATTCGTAAGCGTTCAAATCATGTAACATTATTTGTTGATGCCAAAACTAACGACGAAAAATAATTAAATAGAATGGGACAAAAAGTTAATCCAATAAGCAACCGCCTTGGAATTATTCGTGGTTGGGATTCAAATTGGTTCGGTGGCAAGAGCTTTGGAGAGAACATCGTAGAAGATCGTAAAATCCGTAAGTATCTGAACGAGCGCTTGGCGAAGGCCAGTCTCTCTCGTGTTGTCATTGAGCGCACATTGAAACTCGTCACCATCACTATTTGTACAGCCCGTCCGGGTATCGTCATTGGTAAAGGTGGTCAAGATGTAGACAAGTTAAAAGAAGAGTTGAAGAAGCTTTATAAAAAAGACATTCAAATCAATATCTTCGAAGTTAAGAAGCCAGAACTCGATGCAAACATTGTAGCCAATAACATCGCTCGCCAGGTGGAGGGTAAGATTTCTTATCGCCGTGCCATCAAGATGGCTATTCAGAACACGATGCGTGCAGGAGCAGAAGGTATTAAAGTTCAAATCTCTGGTCGTCTGAATGGTGCAGAAATTGCACGTAAGGAGATGTTTAAGGAGGGACGTACCCCTCTGCATACATTCCGTGCAGACATAGATTACTGTGCAACAGAAGCTCTTACAAAGGTAGGTCTCTTAGGAATAAAAGTATGGATTTGCCGTGGAGAGGTTTATGGTAAGCGTGATTTAACCCCCAACTTTGCCCAAGATAAGCAAAATGGTGGTCGTCCTAATGGCGGACGTAACGGTCGCGGTAATCGCAGAAGAAACAATAACCGTTAAAACAGAGAACTATCATGTTACAGCCAAAAAGAGTAAAATATAGAAGACCGCAAGATGGTCGTGGAAATAAAGGTAATGCACACCGCGGTACAGAATTGGCCTTTGGTTCTTTTGGTATTAAGACTTTAGAGCCTAAATGGATCAATAGTCGCCAAATAGAAGCTGCTCGTGTTGCGGTGAATCGTTACATGAATCGTCAAGGACAAGTGTGGATACGTATCTTCCCTGATAAGCCTATCACACGTAAGCCTGCTGACGTTCGTATGGGTAAAGGTAAAGGTGATCCCGCAGGTTGGGTAGCACCTGTTACACCTGGTCGCATTCTCTTTGAAGTAGAAGGAGTTTCTTTTGATATTGCAAAGGAGGCACTTCGCCTTGCTGCGCAGAAACTTCCTGTGAAGACCAAGTTTGTTGTTAGACGTGATTTCGATAAAAATGCTTAAGCTATGAAGATGAAAGAATTACAAGAGCTCGATGCTAAAGGATTGGCAGAGAAGTTAGAAGAGGCAAAGGCAAAGCTTGTTCAGCTCAAGTTGAACCATGCAGTTGCTCCTCTTGAGAATCCATCACAGATTAAGTTTGCTCGCCGAGACATCGCGCGTATCGAAACAGAGCTTCGTCAGAGAGAACTTAAAAAATAATAATGGTTCAGATGGAAACAAGAAATTTAAGAAAAGTAAGACAGGGTGTTGTTATAAGCAACAAGATGGATAAAACCATTGTTATTGCCTCTAAGTTCAAAGAGAAGCACCCTATTTATGGTAAGTTCGTCCAAAAGACTAAGAAGTACCATGCTCATGACGAGAAGAATGAGGCCAATGTAGGCGATACCGTTCAGATTATGGAGACTCGTCCTCTGTCTAAAACAAAGAGATGGAGATTAGTACAAATTGTTGAAAAAGCTAAGTAATTATGATACAAGCAGAATCAAGACTTACAGTATGTGATAACAGCGGCGCACGTGAAGCTAAGTGCATTCGTGTCTTAGGTGGTACTGGCCGTCGTTATGCTAGTGTGGGTGACGTTATCGTTGTAGCAGTACAAAATGTCATCCCCTCAAGTGATTTGAAAAAGGGTGCAGTATCTAAAGCTTTGATTGTTCGTACCAAGAAGGAAATTCGTCGTGCAGATGGTTCATACATTCGTTTCGACGATAATGCTTGTGTATTGCTTAACAATGCTGGTGAGCTTCGTGGAAGCCGTATTTTTGGTCCCGTTGCGCGTGAGCTTCGTGCAGTGAATATGAAGGTTGTTTCTTTGGCACCTGAGGTACTTTAAATAATCATAAAACAGATAAGTAATGAGTAAGTTACATATTAGAAAGAACGATACAGTCGTTGTACTTGCTGGAAGTGATAAGGGCAAGACTGGTAAGGTGCTCAAGGTATTAGTTGACAAGAATCGTGCGATTGTTGAAGGCGTAAACCTTGTATCGAAGAGCATGAAGCCTTCAGCTAAGAATCCACAAGGAGGTATCGTTAAGCAAGAAGCTTCTATCCATATTTCAAATCTCAGTTTGATTGATCCAAAGAGTGGTAAAGCTACTCGTGTTTCTATTCAGCATGAGGGCAAGAATGTTATTCGTGTTGCTAAAAAATCAGGGGAGGTAATTAAGTAATGGATACAGCACAATTAAAGAAGGTGTATAAGGAGACAATTGCTCCTGCGCTTCAAAAGCAATTCAACTACTCTTCGTCGATGCAGGTTCCTGTATTGAAGAAGATAGTTATTAACCAAGGACTCGGTGATGCTACACAAGATAAGAAGATTGTTGATGTAGCAATTAATGAGATCTCGGCTATTACGGGTCAGAAGGCCGTTGCAACCTATTCAAAAAAGGATATTGCAAACTTCAAACTTCGTAAGAAGATGCCAATTGGTGTGATGGTAACACTTCGTGGAGCACGTATGTATGAGTTCTTAGAGAAACTCATTCGTGTATCTCTTCCACGTATTCGTGACTTTAAAGGTATTGCAACGCGCTTAGATGGGCGTGGTAACTATACTTTGGGTATCACCGAACAGATTATCTTCCCCGAGATTAACATCGATGAGATTGATCGCATTCAAGGTATGAACATCACTTTTGTTACATCGGCTCAGACCGATGAAGAAGGGTATGCTTTGTTGAAGGCTTTTGGTCTCCCATTCAAGAACGCTAAAAACGATTAAGGAATATGGCAAAAGAATCTATGAAAGCTCGCGAAGTTAAGCGTGCGAAGCTTGTTGCTCGTTATGCTGAAAAGCGTGCAGCTCTGAAAAAGATTGTTGCAACTTCTACTGATTTGGCCGAGGCTTATGAGGCAGCTCGTAAGCTCCAAGCCATTCCTAAGAATGCAAATCCTATTCGTCTTCACAACCGTTGTAAGATCACAGGTCGTCCAAAGGGCTATATCCGCCAGTTTGGAATTTCGCGTATTCAATTCCGCGAGATGGCATCGGCCGGTTTGATTCCTGGCGTGAAGAAAGCAAGTTGGTAAACTAAAAGCATCGATATTGGAGAGTGATTAGCATCATTTTGACGTGTAATTCACATGCTTTTCTATCATAATTTGCAGTCCATTAAAATGTCATGGTGTTGCTATTCACTTTTCTTCAATCACTCAACGCGATTTTTCTTTAATATTGTCGGGGTCGTCCCGATTAATTAAACATTTATATTTTATGACAGATCCAATAGCAGATTATCTGACACGACTCAGAAATGCAATCATGGCACATCATCGTGTCGTTGAAATTCCTGCGTCGAACTTGAAGAAGGAAATTACCAAAATCCTCTTCGAGAAGGGCTACATTCTCAACTACAAATTTGTAGAGGATGGTCCCCAAGGTTCAATTAAGGTTGCACTTAAGTATGACCCTTCAACAAAACAAAGCGCTATCAAGAGCTTAAAACGTGTTTCTACACCGGGTTTGCGTCAGTATACCGGTTATAAAGACATGCCGAGAGTTATTAACGGATTAGGTATTGCAATATTATCTACATCTCAAGGTGTTATGACAGACAAGGAAGCTGCCGGTTTAAAAATCGGCGGTGAAGTTCTTTGTTATGTTTACTAATTGGAGGTTTTTATATGTCAAGAATAGGAAAATTACCCATTAGTATTCCAGCTGGAGTTACAGTAAACTTCGATGCGAAGACCAATGTCGTTACAGTTAAAGGTCCTAAAGGCGAACTTTCACAGGAGATTAATCCTGCAATCAAGCTTGAGAACAACGATGGCCATTTGGTTTTCACGATCAACGAAGATAGTTTGGTAGATGTCAAGCAGAAACAAGCGTTCCATGGTCTTTATCGCTCTTTGGTTAACAACATGGTTGTTGGTGTAAGTGAGGGCTACAAAAAGGTTTTGGAACTCGTAGGTGTTGGTTACAGAGTTTCTAACCAAGGAAACCTTATCGAGTTTTCTTTAGGTTATACGCACCCCATTTTTCTGGAGCTTCCTAAGGAGGTTAAGGTGGAAACAAAGTCTGAACGTAACCAGAACCCCATTCTTACACTTGAATCTTGTGACAAGCAGTTGTTAGGTCTCATCTGTGCAAAGATTCGTTCTTTCCGTAAGCCTGAACCTTATAAAGGAAAAGGTATCTTGTTCCAAGGCGAGGTTATTCGCAGAAAGTCTGGTAAGACCGCTGCAGCTAAGTAATTTTAATTGAATTAACAATTATGACAACAAAGAAAGTTGAAAGACGAATTAAAATAAAGTTCCGCATTCGCAAGAGTGTCAATGGGACTGCTGAGCGTCCACGTCTTAGTGTTTTCCGCTCTAACAAGCAGATTTATGCGCAAGTTATTAATGATTTGACAGGTACAACACTTGCTTCAGCTTCATCACTTGGCTTAGAGAAATTGGCAAAGATTGAACAGGCAAAGCGCGTTGGTGCATTGGTTGCCGAGAAAGCAAAGGCTGCCGGTGTAGAAAGTGTTGTGTTTGATCGTAATGGCTATCTCTATCATGGTCGTGTGCAAGCATTGGCTGATGGTGCAAGAGAAGGAGGACTTAAATTCTAAAACGATTATGGCAATGAATAAAGTAAAAATTAATAGCGATGTAGAACTGAAAGATCGTTTGGTTGCTATCAATCGTGTAACGAAGGTTACCAAAGGTGGTCGCACATTCACATTTGCTGCTATTGTCGTTGTAGGTGATGGCAATGGTGTCGTAGGTTGGGGGCTTGGAAAAGCCGGTGAAGTTACGACTGCAATCTCTAAAGGTGTTGAATCGGCCAAGAAGAACTTGGTAAAGGTTCCTGTGTTGAAGGGTACAGTGCCTCACGAGGTTGAGACTTCTTTTGGTGGTGCACAGGTTCTTCTTAAGCCAGCAGCAGCAGGTACGGGTCTGAAAGCCGGTGGTGCAATGCGTGCTGTGCTTGAGAGCGCTGGTGTAACCGATGTGATTGCAAAATCAAAAGGTTCATCAAACCCTCACAACTTGGTAAAAGCAACCATCTCTGCATTGTCTGAGATGCGCGATGCTTATACCGTAGCAGGTGAGCGTGGTATCAGTATGGATAAAGTGTTTAACGGTTAATAGGAATAAGCTATGGCTACAATCAAGATTAAACAAGTAAAAAGCAAAATTGGTTATCCTGTAGACCAGAAGCGTACACTTCAGGCTTTGGGGCTTCGTAAGATTTCACAAGTCGTAGAAGTGGAGGATACACCAAGCGTTCGTGGTATGATTCGCAAGGTGCATCATCTGGTTAACGTCGTTGAATAATATAAAAACAAAGAGAATTAAATTATGAAATTAAATACTTTAACGCCAGCAGCAGGCTCTACTCATTCTCGTCGTCGTATTGGTCGTGGTCCAGGTTCTGGACTCGGAGGTACTTCTACGCGTGGTCATAAGGGTGCAAAGGCTCGCTCAGGTTATAAGAAGAAGATTGGTTTCGAAGGTGGACAGATGCCACTTCAGCGCAGAATTCCTAAGGCTGGTTTCAAGAATGTGAACCACAAGGAGTACTTTGCAGTGAACCTCTCTACGCTTCAGGCTTTGGCTGAGGCAAAGAGTCTTACTAAAATTACTATCGTAGATCTTAAAGCTGCAGGACTCACGAATGGCAAAGAATTGGTTAAGGTTTTAGGCAATGGTGAGTTAAAAGCAAAAATCGATGTTGAAGCAAATGCTTTCTCTAAATCAGCTGAAGAAGCAATTAAGGCTGTCGGAGGGAGCACAACTATAATCTAAGTAAATGAAAAAGTTTATTGAGACACTAAAGAACTGTTGGAAGGTAGAGGACTTGCGTCAGCGTCTCCTCATCACAATTCTGTTCACTGCAATCTACCGATTTGGTTCGTTTGTGGTTCTTCCTGGTATTAATCCGGCTAAGTTGGAAACACTTCAGTCGCAAACCAAAGGCGGCCTGATGTCGCTTTTAGACATGTTCTCTGGTGGAGCATTTTCCAATGCCTCTATCTTTGCACTTGGAATTATGCCTTACATCTCAGCTTCTATCGTAATGCAACTGCTCGCCGTGGCTGTACCTTATTTCCAAAAGATGCAGCGTGAGGGAGAAAGTGGCAGGAAGAAGATAAACTGGTACACGCGTGTGCTGACGATTGCTATCTTAGTATTCCAGGCACCCGCCTACCTCATGAATCTGAAAATGCAAGCTAGCCAGGCCTTGGCTAGCGGCATTTCTTGGACATTCTTCATTATTCCTGCAACAATTATTCTTGCGGCTGGTAGCATGTTCATCTTATGGTTGGGTGAGCGTATCACGGATAAAGGAGTGGGGAATGGTATCTCAATGATTATCATGATTGGCATTATTGCACGCTTACCACAGGCTTTTGTGCAGGAGGTTACCTCTCGTTTTACAGCCATCTCAGGGGGCGGTATTGTGATGTTCATTGTCGAATTGCTCATTCTTTATTTCGTTGTTTGTGCGTCAATCCTTCTGGTTCAAGGAACAAGAAAGGTGCCTGTACAATATGCGAAGCGCTTAGTTGGAAATAAGCAGTATGGTGGTGCCCGGCAGTATATTCCTTTGAAGTTGTTCGCTGCGAATGTGATGCCTATTATCTTTGCCCAAGCATTGATGTTCATCCCTTTGGCTATCGTACAGTATCAAAGTGATAATGCTTCTTGGGTCGTACGCTCTTTGATGGATAATCGCAGTATGTTGTATAATGTAGTTTATGTGACGTTAATCGTTGCATTTACATTTTTCTACACTGCAATAACATTGAATCCAACGCAAATGGCCGAAGATATGAAGCGGAATAATGGCTTTATACCTGGAGTAAAACCAGGTAAGGACACAGCAGAGTATATCGATACAATTATGACTCGGCTCACCATTCCTGGCTCACTCTTCATTGCTTTTATAGCTGTTATGCCTGCTTTAACAGGATTTCTTAATGTGCAGCAAGGTTTTGCACAATTCTTTGGTGGAACATCTTTGTTGATTCTTGTAGGAGTAGTAATTGATACACTCCAACAAATAGAGAGTCATCTGATGATGCGCCACTATGATGGTCTACTCAACTCAGGGCATACACGTAATAATAGTGTGTCTGCTTATTAAGGAGGGGCCTCTGAAGGATGAAGATATTTCTGAAGACAGAAGATGAAATTAATCTCATGCGCGAAGCCAATCAATTGGTTGGAAAAACGCTTGCAGAGGTAGGGCGCCACATAAAACCCGGCGTTACAACGCGCTATTTGGATAAGGTTGCGGATGAGTTTATACGCGATCATGGGGCAATCCCAACATTTAAGGGATTCCCTAATCCTTATGGTGAGCCTTTTCCTGCAGCAATATGCACCTCGGTGAATGATGTTGTTGTGCATGGAATACCCAGTGATGATGTCGTTCTGCATGAAGGCGATATTATATCGGTTGATTGTGGAACATTGTTAAATGGCTATAATGGTGACTCTGCCTATACATTTATGGTAGGCGAAGTTGATAAAACTGTTAAGCAACTGTTAGAAATTACGAAGGAGTCACTTTATCTGGGCATTGAACAGGCGGTTTCTGGGAAGCATGTTGGCGATATAGGAGCTGCTATCCAAGCGCATTGTGAAGCCCATGGTTATGGGATTGTACGTGAATTGACTGGGCATGGAATTGGGAAAGAAATGCACGAAGCACCACAGATTCCTAACTATGGTATGCGAGGAAATGGCGTTATGCTGAAGGCAGGGATGTGTATTGCCATTGAGCCGATGGTGACATTGGGTAGTCGAAAGATTGGTATGTTACCAGATCAGTGGAGTATTGTGACACTCGATCATCAGGTTGCTGCACATTTTGAGCACACAATAGCAATCCGTAAGGGACGAGCAGAAATTTTATCAACGTTTGAAGAAATAGAAAATCATTAAGTAAGATTGCAAAATTTATGGCAAAACAATCCGCTATAGAGCAGGATGGAACAATTGTTGAGAGTCTATCGAATGCAATGTTCCGTGTAGAACTCGAAAATGGGGTACAAATCATTGCGCATATCTCTGGTAAGATGCGTATGCACTATATCAAGATTCTTCCAGGAGATAAGGTGAAAGTAGAGATGAGCCCCTATGATTTAACAAAAGGTAGAATCGTTTTCAGATATAAATAATTATTCATAACACATTGATATGAAAACAAGAGCATCATTAAAAAAGCGTACACCCGACTGCAAGATTGTTCGTCGCAAAGGTCGTTTGTTCGTGATTAACAAGAAGAACCCTAAGTTTAAATTGCGTCAGGGTTAGTGTTAAAGTATCGTAATCGTTGGAATAAATCAGTTTTTATATCTAACTTTGTGCGTTCTTTAAAGAGAAAATTTTATTAAATTAAATTTTATTCAAATTTAAATGGCAATAAGAATTGTTGGAGTAGATTTGCCCCAAAACAAGCGTGGCGAAATCGCATTGACCTATATTTATGGAATAGGTCGAAGTAGTTCAGCAAAGATATTGGATAAGGCCGGTGTAAACCGTGACTTGAAGGTCAGCGAATGGACTGACGATCAAGCTGCCAAAATCCGTGAAATTATCGGCGCTGAGTTCAAAGTAGAAGGTGATCTCCGTTCAGAGATCCAAATGAACATTAAGCGGTTGATGGATATTGGCTGCTATCGTGGTGTTAGACATCGTAATGGTCTTCCTGTTCGTGGTCAGAGTACAAAGAACAATGCACGTACTCGCAAGGGAAAGAAGAAGACTGTTGCTAATAAGAAGAAGGCTACTAAGTAATTTTAATGGAAATTAATTATGGCAAAGACAAAAGCAACATCTAAGAAAAGAAACGTGCGAGTAGACGCGGTTGGTCAGCTCCATGTTCATAGTTCTTTTAATAATATCATCGTATCGTTGGCTAACGGCGAGGGACAAGTTATCTCATGGTCGTCAGCAGGTAAGATGGGCTTCCGTGGTTCAAAGAAAAATACTCCCTATGCAGCTCAGATGGCTGGTGAGGATTGTGCAAAAGTAGCATTCGATTTGGGACTTCGCAAGGTTAAGGCTTATGTGAAAGGTCCAGGTAATGGCCGCGAATCCGCTATCCGTGCCGTGAATGCTGCAGGTATTCAAGTAACAGAAATCATAGACGTCACCCCATTACCTCACAATGGTTGTCGTCCTCCTAAGCGCCGCAAGGTCTAATAATTGTATTATTTTTTAGCACATATTTTTAATTATGGCAAGATATATAGGTCCGAAATCTAAAATTGCACGTCGATTTGGTGAAGCCATTTTCGGTGCTGACAAAGTTTTGTCCAAGAGAAACTTCCCTCCTGGACAGCATGGCAATAATCGTCGCAGAAAGACTTCTGAGTATGGTGTCATGTTGGCAGAGAAGCAAAAGGCTAAGTACACTTATGGTGTGCTTGAGCGCCAATTCCGTAATATGTTTGAGAAGGCTGCGAAAGCCGATGGTATCACGGGTGAAGTGTTACTTCAGAATTTGGAGTGTCGCTTAGATAACGTCGTGTTCCGTTTGGGTATTGCTCCTACACGTGCAGCTGCTCGTCAGCTCGTTGGACATAAGCATATCACTGTAGATGGCAAGGTTGTAAACATTCCTTCATTTGCTGTTAAACCAGGTATGATAGTTGCTGTTCGAGAGAAGTCCAAATCTCTTGAGGTGATTGAAACTGCTTTGGCAGGCTTTAATCATAGCAAATATCCTTGGATTGAATGGGATGACAATGCAAAATGCGGTAAGTTCTTACACAAACCAGAACGTGCCGATATTCCAGAGAATATTAAGGAACAATTAATCGTTGAGTTGTACTCTAAATAAATCATTGAATTAATGGCGATATTAGCATTTCAAAAACCTGATAAAGTAGTAATGTTGGAGGCCAACGATAAGTACGGGAAATTTGAATTCCGTCCTTTGGAGCCAGGCTTTGGTGTTACCATTGGTAACGCTTTGCGCCGCATTCTTCTTTCATCTTTGGAAGGTTATGCCATCAACACCATCAAAATTGCGGGTGTTGAGCATGAATTTTCTTCCGTTCCTGGTGTGAAAGAAGATGTAACCAACATCATCTTGAATTTGAAGCAAGTAAGATTCAAGCAAGTAGTAGAAGAATTCGAGAATGAGAAAGTTAGTATCACCGTAGAGAATTCCACAGAATTCAAGGCCGGTGATATAACAAAGTATCTGACTGGATTTGAAGTGTTAAACCCTGATTTGGTGATTTGTCATTTAGATGCCAAGGCATCCTTGCAAATAGATCTCACAATAAATAAAGGCCGAGGCTATGTCTTGGCGGATGAAAATCGTGAGTTCTGCACGGATGTTAATGTACTTCCAATCGATTCTATCTACACCCCTATCCGTAATGTTCGCTATGCAGTAGAGCCTTATCGCGTTGAGCAGAAGACCGATTACGATAAGTTAGTTCTTGAAGTGACTACGGATGGTTCCATTCATCCAAAGGATGCGCTGAAAGAAGCAGCCAAGATTCTCATTTATCACTTCATGTTGTTCTCTGATGAGAAGATAACCTTAGAGGTTCCTGATCAAGATGGCAATCAAGAGTTTGATGAGGAGATTTTGCATATGCGTCAGTTGTTGAAGACCAAGTTGGTGGATATGAACCTCAGTGTTCGTGCCTTGAACTGTCTGAAGGCTGCTGATGTTGAAACACTTGGTGATTTGGTTCAGTACAACAAGACCGACTTGTTGAAGTTCCGCAATTTTGGTAAGAAATCGCTTTCAGAGCTTGATGATTTGCTCGAGAGTCTGAATCTTTCGTTTGGAACCGATATTTCAAAGTATAAATTGGATAAGGAGTAAGTTATCTTCTTTTTCCACTTAAACGAAAAAATAAAATGAGACATAATAAAAAATTCAACCATCTGGGTCGTACTGCATCTCATCGTGACGCGATGTTAGCCAACATGGCCGTGTCATTGATTATGCGCAAAAGAATCACTACGACGCTCGCTAAGGCAAAAGCCTTAAAGAAATATGTAGAACCGCTTATCACTCGTTCTAAAGAGGATACAACAAACTCACGTCGTGTAGTTTTCCGTTATCTTCAACAGAAGGAAGCTATTAAGGAGCTTTTTGGTGTGGTTGCTACGAAGGTGGCTGATCGTCCCGGTGGTTATACACGCGTAATCAAATTAGGTACACGTCAAGGTGATGCTGCTCCAATGGCTTTTATCGCGTTAGTTGACTTCGATGAGAACATGGCAAAAGCACCAAAGGCAGCTAAGAAGACGCGTCGTAGCCGCAAGACTACAAAGGCAGAAGCTGCTCCTGAAGCACCCGTTGCAGAAGCACCGGCAGCAGAAGAAGCACCAAAGGCTGAATAAGCTTAGTCAATATAAAAAGGAAAAGCGTGGCGAATTTCTCGTCACGCTTTTCTTTTCGCGCATACATTGCGCCTCAAACCATGTGGATAGCTGCAACATATGACGCCCTTATTTTGCAATGTCGTTAATCCATTTTGTCATATCCGTCAGCACTTCGGGTGCGATGGTCTCTGAGATTTGTCGATATTCTGCGGGCAATCCGCTCTGACAATGCTGGAAAAGATGGTTCAGCTGTGGATAGATTTTTGTTTGTGATACTTTGTTTCTATGTAATTTCTCTTTGATAGCCGTGAGGTTTTGCGTCGCAATCACCTGGCAATCTTTGTCACCATTGAGGGCGAAAACAGGGCAAGTCGTATGGCGAAGGTCACAGGTTGGATCATAATCCACGAAATAATCGAGCCATGGTACATGCTTTCCTACATTTTGTTTTCGATATTCAGCTACCGTCATCCGCGTTTTCTCCCCCACAATTTCCATACATTTATTCACTTGTTCTGTCAGCGCTTCATCCCCTTTCACGCCCACAGCGGCCATGCTAATGATGAAATCCACTTGTTGTTGTGCACCTAAGATGAAGGCGATGTTGCCACCCTCGCTATGCCCCAATACACCAATCTTTCCAAATTCATGCCGTTTCCTCAGGTAATCAATGCCTGCTTTGGCATCTTGTGCGAAGTCTTGTGTCGTTGCATGCGCCACATCTCCCCCTTTCGATTGTCCGAAATTACGATCGTCGTACCGCAGTGTTGCGATGCCATGGCGTGCGAAATAGTCGGCAATGACGGCAAAAGGTCTGTGTTCAAACACCTCTTCATCTCTGTTTTGTTGCCCACTTCCTGTCACCATCAACACCACAGGCGTCTTTCCTTTCTTGAAATTGGTGGGGTAGGTGAGCGTCCCTGCCAGCGAAGCTCCCGCTTTTTTATTCTCGAAAACAACCTCCTGTTGCGTGTAAGGGAAAGGCGGTTGCGGTGTTTGTGGTCGCGAAAGCTTTTCTTCATGGCGCGTCATTTTCAGCGGAAAAATGAAATGGTTTTGCAGGAACGTAGCCGAGATTTCATCAGCTTGGTAATGCCCTCGTAAGTGAATATCCATTTGGTTAATGCTCAACGCCAGCGAGTCAGCCGACAGGTAGTCTGTTGTCATCGGAATTCCCTTCACGTTTTGGTCGGGGCTATCCAAGGTGAATTCCAGCGATTTCCCTTCTGTTGGTGTAGCATGAAGCACCACCGTCAGCTCAAATGCACTGGTTTTCAGTTTCCCCGTCCATGTTCCTTGCAACGAGTTTTGCGCCATCGTTGCCTGCAAACCGCAGCAAAGCAGCCCTAAAAGCAAATATTTTTTCATTGTCAGTATATTGATTTTGATGCCAACAAAAATACAAATTTTACACAAAACGGCTTAAAAATTCATAGAAAAACATATTGTTTTGCAGAAAAGACATCAATTTTTTGCAAAAAACGTACGTCTTGCTTGGAACATATTTGATAATTTCCTATTTTTGAACCGACTTGAACAGCATGTGCCTTTTACGCGAATAACCATTCCGCATTCAGTCGGAAAAAGGCTGCTGGTCTTCACTATTAACAACAATACGAATTAATTATCTTACATCAAATAACTTTCTTATGAAACATATCGTAAACGTATTGACTACATCCATTCTACTATTGTTGACCCTTTCTGCTTGCGAAAAAGTCGACATAGCCTCGCAACCACTCAAAGGCGAAGGCTATGAAGTACACATACAGATTAGGGATTTCGACCATGTGCGTTATGACACCCTCACTCGTGCGGCAGTACCAGCCCATGAAGTGTGTACGCGTCTCCATGTAGCTGCTTATCAAACGGGGAAAAAGGTGTTGTCGGTTAATCAGACCAACAGCGACAAAGACTTCGGGAAGTTAAGTTTCCGTCTTCCTGCTGGCAAATATTATTTGGTGATAGTGGGGCATAATGGGAGTGAGAATGCATCGCTAACCGAATTTCGAAAGATTTCGTTTGGCGGCAAAGTGACCGACACCTACGTTTTTGCGCGTGAGATAACCCTCGAGGGAGCCGTAGACATTCAGGCTACGATGGAACATTGTGTCTCCAAAATAGCCTTCACCATCGAAGACCCTATCCCTGCAGAAGTCACCCATCTCAAGTTCAGTTATACAGGTGGAAGCAGCACCCTTGATGTCGTTGATGGGATTGGCGTCGTGAAATCCCATCAGACCGAAGACCGTGTGGTAGCCGCTTCAGCTCATACCGAGGCCTCAACCTACGACCTCTACACCTTCCCTCGCACCTCAGAGGGTGGCGAAATCAAGCTCGAAGTGGAGGCGCTGAACGATAAAAATGAAGCCATTTCAAAGCGCACTTTTACAGAAATCCCAGTGGCTATGCGCACACTCACCTGCTACACGGGAAAGTTTTTCCCACAAAGAACCGAAGATCTCGAGAGCGATTTGGAAATGATGGCCGATAAAGATTGGAAAAAGGTACTGCATCTCACCTATTAACCGCCCTCTTTTTCTCATTGCTTCGCTTGGCAGTTGGGCAGACTGCGCCTCTTTTTGTGGGCGACATGTGTGCACGATGAGGGCACCACAAGTAGGAAAATTTTGATGGGAAAATCAAGAGTATGGGGATTATGCTACATGTAAAACCAGGTGTCCCGACCTCGGGAGCACCTGGTTTTCTTAAAAATTCTCGTTCCCGAGGTCGGGAACGCTCATTTTTTTCGTTTTCAGTTGTTCCCAAAGTCGGGAACAACCATTTTTATTAAATTTCGCTGTTCCCGACTTTGGGAACGCTTGTTTTTGTGAAATCCACACGTTCCCGACCTTGGGAACAACGTTTTCCCGGCGATGCTGTGCCGTTTATGGATGGTTTCAGTGTTGCAACTGCCACGCTGTGCCCACCAAAGGGTTGGCCATGGCCCACCGACCCTGCGCATTGGCTGCGGCCAACCGCTTCGCTACGTAGGCCAACACACGACTCCATCGGTAATAATAGCCCGTCTTTCCATCGGGAGCAACATCCTCCGAACCCACTTTTGACAACCGTATGGGGCGCTCGTTGAGCAGAAATTTCACCACCACATCGTCGGAGCCGAGCGGCTCCCCCACCTGTTCGCGACGGCAATAAAACACGATTTGCAGATTGGCTGCCATGGGAATAATCTGTTCTAAAGCATCCGCATGCTCGTCAGAGAGTTTGTCTGTGCCGAGCAAGGCCAAGAGATGATAGAGCGAGGTGTCGTGCCCAAAGCGCAAGGTGGCCGCCACTTTGCCTTGCAACGCTTGAGCAGCCTCGTCGACAATCTGTTGCCACAGGGGTGCCACCACACGTTGTGTGACGCCCTGATTGTCGGGCGCTTGTCCGTGAAGCAGCCACATGCCCCAGTTGTTTCGCTCGTAACAGGCGCGCCATTCGTCGTCATCGAAGGCATCGTCGAAACGAATTTTCAGCGGCACATTTTGCATATCGGCAGCCAGTTTGTAGAGTTCAATCATCAGCCGCTCGCCGCGTTTCACTTGCGTTGTGTCGCGAAATAGCGCAGCAAGAAAATGGGCTGTGGGCAAGGTGGGTAGCTTGTGGGGACGCGCTTTCCACGCTTTAAATTCGGCATTCGTAGGGGCTAACCACGAAAAAGCTATCGAATCGTTGTGCAAAAGCAAAGCGATTGGTGCACGATTTGCAGCATTTAACCCGGCAATGAAGGCCATTTTACTTTGCTGACAGCGCTCTGCAGGCGACGCATAAACATGAACCGTGGCCGAAGAGCGAAACACTATGGGATAGTTTTGCCGCATGCGTTGTGCGATTTCGCGTTGCTGTCGCTCGCCTAAAGGGGTGAGCAGGCCGGCCTTCCCACGGGCTGCCTGTGCCACCTTTGCCAAGCGTTTTACCACCGAACGCCCCAACTTTGTGAGGTTGTTGCGATCGAAGAAAAACGACAACACGCCATCATATTGCGCTTGGTGTATGAGCCAACGGCTGCCATGCCGGCCATAATGCGAGATATAAAATGGCACAGCGCCTTCGGGAACGGGCAGGGTGTCGGCCACTTGTGGGGGAACATAGGCGCAAAACGGACCGCTCATTTGCGCGCGTGTGGTTTGTGCATGGCTGCAAAAGGCCATCAGCCCGCAAACCACCAGCAGCACTATTCTTTTCGTTCTCATCTGTTTTCCTTTGTTGTTTTTAACATCTACAAACTGTTTCCTGTGCTGCAAAAATAGCATAAACAATCGAAAAACCATGTGGTTTAAGGTTTATAGGCTGTTTTCTCTCTGAAAATGATGCTTTCTTGACACAAAAAGGCCAATTTTTTTGATGTTTTTTCGTAAAATAAAGGCTTAGCTCAAATAAATCATTAACTTTGCAAAGCAGAAAACAAATATATTCATGAATAGGAGAAGAAACCTAAATTACCGCAATCCCTTGTTTTTGATAGGGAGCCGTTTTCTAAGACTTTATTTACTCGTGGGCTTGTTGCTCCGCGTAGTTTTGATGTGCACCGCACCGCAAGATGCGCAGTTTAGTTTTGTCGAAATCTTGCGTCTGCTTGGAGTTGGACTTGCTACTGACCTCGGTGTGGGGCTATTGTGCTGTGCACCCCTGCTGGTTATCTATCCCGGTCTCAACGAGTTGAAATACCAACGTTGGGTGGGATGGAGCATTGAAGTGTTGCTATTAGGCAGTCTGGTTTATGTTTATGGTTTCCATTCTATTTTTGATGAATATGGTGGTGGTGCGCCGTTGATAGCTAAAATCTTCCTCACGTGGAAGTTTGTGAGCTTCAGTCTGCGTTTTGGAGTGTGGCCGTTGCGCGATGCCTGGCGTCGCTTTTCGCTCTATTTCACGTGGGGCATTTATGTGTTGCTGCTGCTTGTGGTGTCGATGGGCGAATATTTTTTCTGGCAAGAGTTTGGCGTTCGTTACAACTTCATTGCCGTAGACTATTTGGTTTACACCCACGAAGTGCTGGGCAACATCATGGAGTCTTATGCCATTGTGCCGCTGATGGTGGTAGCTGTGGCGCTGAGTGTGGGCATCGTTTACCTGCAATCGCGCCACAATCGGTTTAAGCTCACGAAGCTCTACACCAGCAAGCTCTTTGCCATTCACACCCTGCTCTATTTGCTTTTGGCCGTGGGTGGCTATTTTCTGAGCCGCAGCTTGCACCATTTGCAAACCGACAACCAATATGTTGACCAGCTTTCGCAAAATGGTGCCTATGATTTTGTGAACGCCTTTGTCAATAACAAGCTCGACTATGCACAGTTCTATGCGATGTTGCCTCAGCAAACAGCGGTAGAGAACTATCACAGACTAACAGGTTTGAATGCACGCAACAGCAAGGTTGTGGGCTATGAGTTGGGCAAAAATCGTCCCAATATTGTGCTCATTACGGTGGAAAGTCTCAGCGCCGAGTTTCTTTCGCGTTATGGAAACACGCAGCACATCACGCCCCATTTAGACCGCTTGATGGGACAGAGCTTAGTGTTCGACCGCCTTTATGCCACCGGTAATCGCACGGTGCGTGGGCTTGAGGCGCTCTCTTTGTGCATTCCACCGAGTGCAGGCGAGAGCATTATTAAGCGCAAAGCCAACCGCATGGGCAATCTTTCGATGGGCGCTGTGATGAAAGGGTTGGGCTATCGTAGTCAATTCCTCTATGGTGGTTACAGCTATTTCGATAACATGGGTGACTTCTTCTCGCACAATGGTTATGAAGTGATTGACCGCAGCCAAATCAATCCACACGACATCACCTTTGCAAACATTTGGGGAGTGTCCGACGAGGATATGTTCAACAAGGCGCTTTCGGTGTTCAATCGCAATGCGCAGCAAGGACAACCTTTCTTTGCGCAGATCATGACTACGAGCAATCACCGCCCTTATACCTATCCCGACGGCCGCATTCAATTTGATGGCGACCCACATTGTCGCGAAGCTGCGGTGAAATATACCGACTATGCCATTCATCATTTCCTGCAAGCGGCAGCCAAACAGCCTTGGTTCAGCAACACAGTGTTTGTGGTGATTGCCGACCATTGCGCATCAAGTGCAGGCAAAACATCGTTGCCCGTTGACCAATATCACATTCCTTGCATTGTCTACGCGCCGCAACTCATCCGCCCCGGCTACGAGGAAAAGGTGTGCTCGCAGATTGATGTGTTGCCCACGTTGCTGGCTTTGCTGCGCCTCAAGACCACCGTTCATTGTGCAGGGCAAAACATTTATGCGTCCACTTATCGGCCACGTGCCTTTATGGCCACCTATCAAGACTTAGGTTACTTGGAGAACGACACGCTCACTGTGCTCTCGCCCGTGCGCAACATCCGCCAATATCGCGTCAAGGCGTTGCCCAATGGCGCCCACGAAGAGCAGTTGTTAAAGCAGCACAACAAAGCTTTGGCTACGAAAGCGCAGAGCTATTACCAATTCGTCAACTTGTATTTAAACGCAAAGTAAATTGCAAAACCACATGACGATTTGCCACAAACGATGCTCGCTCACGGTCTTGGCTTGTGCTTTTGCCGCCTTGGCCACCGCACAATCAACCGAAAATAAAAAGCCACGGCAATGGTCGTTGCAAGCTACTTGGAGCAAAACGACGCTCGAAGACGATTCACCCGCCGGACAATCGATTTCTGTTGGCGACGACGAAGGGGAGGCTTATACGCTCATGGGCGACTATTATCTCAACAAACACATTGCCCTGACGGCCGGATTGGCCTATGGTCGCGAGGGATTGCTCACTAATTTGGGTAGCGGTTTGGGGCTGAAAAAGAGCCATCGGCTCGACTTCATCGGCGGTGCAAAGCTCTATCCCCTTCCCAATAAATGGCTCGTGCAGCCTTTCATCGGCGGCAATGTCATGGTCAACCCATTTAGCTTTTGGGGGCAAAGCGGCAGCAAAACCTATAGCGTGTTCCATCAAAACCATTGGCGCAAGCTCAATGTCGACTATGCCTTGCGCAACCCCACGCTGCAATTTGCGCCGCGGGTGGGCTTCGATCTCTATCTTTTTACGTCGGTAGCTTTGACCATGGACTGGGACCTGCGCTGGGCGTTGGGTGGCTATCATCGTGCTGATTTGCGGTTCATCGACGGGCCTTACATGGGACAGTTGCTGCATTATGACACCTCAACGCCGCGCACAGCCTTTTCGGTTGGCCTGAAAGTTGATTTCCCTGCCAAGCCCGTTTCCGAGCAAACCACCAACACTTTGTGGGGTGCCATCCTCACAGTGTTAGGATTGTGGTTTACAGCCACTGACACATCCACACCCTATTCGCGTTAAACGGCCTTTGTAGCGACATCCCAAAAGGCAGCGTTTCAGTCAACGCGCGCCCTCATGTTGCGCGAATGTCATCTAACTATACACTAAAACCTACTGGGAAAAGAAAATATATCATTGAAATTCTATGATGTCAAAGGCAGAAGTAATGCTGATAATGATTCTTTTCCACGATTCTGGTTATCGTTGCTTTAAACATTTCTATCTTGAAAAAGTATGCAAGCAGCTTCGCCATCTTTTTCCAAAAGTTGTTTCTTATAACCGTATAGTAGAATTGGAAAGGGATGTAGTTATACCTTTAACCTTGTTTATCAAGAAGGTCTTATTGGGCAAATGCACGGGCATAAGCTTCGTTGACAGCACACCACTGCGTGTCTGCAAAAACCAAAGAAGCCGTGCATCAATGTACAAAGGACCATTGACACACAGCTCGCATTATTCTTAATTAATTATTTGATTCTTTTTTTACCGTAGGTGTATCTTTTATTTTTTCCTTATAAATACAAAAAATGAAATAATGATAAAGAATAGCACACAGGCTATGTTTACGTATTCGCCTTTCGAAAAGTCTATTATCCCGCTATAAAAACCATAGTTTAATCTCCACACTGTACCATAGGGTATAAGATAGATATAATCTTTATTTTGAGCAATAATACCAAAAATCGTCATGAAACCAGCAAACCCGATAGGTAAAACAAAACTCTTAAAGATTAAACTAAGATAATATTGCATAATTGAAACAGCAGAAAGTGCTATAAACAAATATGAGAAATAAGAAGCTATTAGGTTATTAACATTATAACTGGAGAATTCATATCCAGGTAATAACTTATCCAGAGCAAAACCAGACAGAAGGAAAGCAAGATAACCTATGAGGAAAGAAATAAAGTTAATCTCTAAAAGGAAGACCATTTTGCTCGAATAAATTGTCAGCTTGCTAATTGGTCTTGTAAAAAGAAGTCTAAATCCATAATTCTTATATTCTACATCGCATAAAGAATAACTCAAAATGGCTGCAAGAATTGGATAAAGCAGAGCATAGAAGTCGAAGATGTATCTACCCAATACCCATACCCAAGGATTATAATCAAAAGTTATTGTTGGATTATTGACAGCATCAGCATGTTTAAACAAAACATATATATCAACGCATAAAGTCATGAACAAAGGAAATAGCAAGAAAAGCCAAATGGCAATATTAAATCTTAATTTATAGTGTTCACTTTTAAGAATAGTAAAGAGCGATATTGGTTTCATAAGTCGGTTTTTATTAGATGAAGGAATACAGACTCCAAATTTTCTTGGTATGTATCTGCAAATAAAATTTGAATGTGGTTTTGTTGCATTAATTTTTTTAAACTGTCAAAGGAACCATCTTGCTCTATTTCTATGATAAGCGTTCCATCAGAAATCCTTTTTGTGGGAATCAAGTGTTCTTTACATATCTCCATGCATCGTTCCGGTTGGTCTATATGTATTAAATAAGATTGCTTTTTCTGATTGAGGAGACTGTTAATTTCTCCTTGAAACAATAATCTTTTATTATTTAATATTCCGACATGTGTGCATATTTTCTCCATTTCAGCTAAGATATGTCCTGAAATGAAAATAGTTTTTCCTTCACTTTTAAGTTTGAGCATTAGCTCTCTCATTTCAAAAACACCTTGAGGATCTAGTCCATTGAGTGGTTCGTCAAGAATGAGTAATTTAGGATTATGAAACATTGCCATCGCAATTCCCAAGCGTTGTTTCATTCCTGTAGAATATTTTCTAACTTTTTTGTCTTTATCTTTAGTCAAATTCACAAGCTCTAGAACCTCTTGAATGCGTTTTTGTCCACAATGATATAGTATATCCAAATAGTTTAGGTTCTCATAGGCACTCAAATCTGCATAGAAGAATGGATGTTCAATCAAGCATCCTATATTTTGAAGGATATGCAATCTGTTGGAATGAAATTCTTTTTTATTGAAAAATACCGTATTTATTTTAGTTTGCTCCAATCCTAAAAGTATCTTTATCGTAGTTGATTTACCCTCTCCATTCTTGCCTAAGTATCCATAAATGGAACCTTCTGGAATCTTCAAGTTAATGTCTTCTAATACAGAATGATTTCTGTAGTTAAAAGTGAGATGGTTAGTTTCAAGTATATTCATAATCAACACTTTCTTTTAAAATTATTCGTATTTAAATGATTTAATATAATCCTGTAGCTCTTCTTTAGAACTATTTGATATTCTATATAATTCATTGGAAGATATCTGATGAAATATTTTTGGTCGGAAAGAACTATTTTCTTTTCTCGGATGACATAAATGGAATAAAGGAGTATCAACCATATATATATTAACGTGAGTTCGACGAATTATAAGTGTCTATAAAATTGGTAATTAGCGAAATTTCTTGTAACTTTAAGGAGCTAATATACAAATAGCTACAAACAAAAATCGCTATGATCACCGAGGACAAAGTTACTGAAAATCGCTGTAATATTTGCAGGAAATCGGAAGTTTAACGCAATTCGGCTTGATTATTAGGGCTATACGGTGTAAATCGCAGCAAATCCGCCACCTGCCACGAGGCAGGAAAATGCGGATTATTGAAACAGAAATGTTTTCAAATCGTTACCCGAAAGCAGGATAATTACCTCCGCTAAAGAGGAGAAAAACAGCGGTTTTCCGTGCATCCGTTGCTGTTGCTCTATTGCTCTATATTTTGCATAGCAGGGTTAGGCTCTTTCATGTTTAATTTTGCAACCAAAAAGAAAAGACAATGGCAAGAAGCACATTCAAGGTGCTGTTCTATGTGAACGGCAGCAAGGAGAAAGACGGCATCGTCCCCATCATGGGACGGGTTACAATCAACGGCACGGTGGCTCAGTTCAGCTGCAAGCGCACCATCCCAAAGGAGTTGTGGGATGTGAAAGGCAACAGGGCGAAAGGCAAGAGCAGGGAAGCCATCGCCACCAACCTCTCGCTCGACAACATCAAGGCGCAAATCATCAAGCACTATCAGCGTCTTTCCGACCGTGAGGCGTTCGTCACGGCGGAGATGGTGCGCAACGCCTATCAGGGGCTGGGCAGCGAGTACGACACCCTGATGAAAGCGTTCGACAGGGACTGCGCCTCTCTGTTCAAGCGTGTGGGTAAGGACAGGAGCATGGGAACATACAAGGTGATGCTCAGGGCGAGGAACAACACGGCGAGGTTTATCCGCCACAAGTACAACCGCAGCGACATGTCGATGCTGGAACTCACCCCCGACTTCATCAGGGACTTCGCCGTGTACCTCAGCACGGTGAAAGGAAACAGGAACGCCACGATATGGATAAACTGCATGTGGCTCAAAGGCGTGGTGATGCGTGCGCACTTCAACGGCAAGATACCGAGAAACCCGTTCGCGCAGTTTCATATCAGCCCGAACACGAAGGAGCGTGCGTTCCTCACGGAGGACGAGTTGAAGACACTGGTTTCGCACGAGTTCAAGGACAGCCATTCCGCCTTCGTGCGTGATTTGTTTGTCTTCGCCTCCTTCACCGCCCTTTCCTTCGTGGACTTGAAGGAACTCACCACCGATGAGATTGTGGAGGTGAACGGCGAGAAGTGGATACTTGCAAAAAGGCACAAGACACAGGTGCCGTACCAAGTGAAACTGCTCGATATACCCTTGCAAATCATCGACAGATACCGACCGTTCCAGAAGGACAACTCCATATTCGGGGACATCAACTACTGGACGGTCTGCAAGAAGCTCAAAAAAGTCATCAGCGAGTGCGGGATAACAAAGGACATCTCCTTCCATTGCGCAAGGCACGGCTTTGCGACATTGGCTCTGAGCAAGGGCATGCCGATTGAGAGCGTGAGCCGTGTACTCGGACACACGAACATCGTAACCACACAACTCTATGCGAAGATAACCACCGAGAAACTCGACACCGACCTCTCCATGCTCGGCAGCAAGCTCAACGCCTCATTTGGCAATATTAAGATGGCATGACAATGAAAGGGAAAGACATAAGCAGCAATGCCCGTCGAATAATCACGATAGACGAGCACGGGAACATCGTCATACCCAACGGCGAAATATGGATGGGCGAGTTTGAGATTGCCGACCTGTTTGGCGTGTTCGGACATACCATCCACACGCTGGTCAAGAAGATATACAGGGATGGACTGCTGCACCCCTGCACGGCAGAGAGGAACATCAGGGTGGCGGAGGGTCGCTGGCTTGATGCGTACAGCCTTGAAATGGTCATAGCCCTTGCGTTCCGTATCAGGTCGCAAAGGGCAAAAAGGCTTTGGGAGCATGTCATCGCAATGCTGAACGAACGGCACGAAAGGTTTGTCATGCTCCTTCCTGCACGGGCAGGCAGTCCCTGCTGAAACGCCTTGACAGAGGTTTATAGAGGTTTATCCCCTTGTGTCGATGGGGGAAATAAACCTTTTTCTTTTTGGGTGGTTGAAGGGCAGGGATAACAGTTAGGGACGAGTCGTATAGGACTGCCGAGAAAAGAAAAACATACCGAACACAACTTCTTTTATTTTGATGAATTGATGAATATTGATATAATATGATTGAATATCAAGCGATTGCAAGTTCATCAACATATCATCAGACGCTTGCGAACGATGAAAGAAAAAGGCATTTTCCCTTTTTCAGCAACCCTCGACAAATCCTGCAAAATTATCCTCCTGTTCCCCTCAATTATTGCTCCGCACCTCCCTGCTTTCCCCTGTTTTTATTCCATTCCGTTTTTCTTTCACCGTTCCGCGCCATTCTTCACAAGTAGTTTTCCGAACGATGTCCGTAACTTTGCACGATGCTATATATCAACCATTTAAGCAAGAAAGAAATGGATAAGAAAAACAATGACGGGCTGCTGGAAGATATGCCCGAAAAAAGAAAAAAGGACGGGGCTTTCGTCCGTGTGGGCACAACGCTCTACAAACTTGCAGACATGCCTCTTGTCGGAGGCGGTTTTGTAAGGAAGCGCATCGTGTGGAACAACGAGACGCTCCGTCAGGACTACGGCAGGGACTATCTGGCGACCGTCCCGAAGTATGACGGTTTTTGCACCGTCCCCGACCATGTGAACTATCAGCCCGTAGTAGGCAGTTTCCTCAACCTCTACGAGCCGACGGGGCATCATCCGAAGCAAGGTGTGTTTCCCCATATCGAGGCATTGGCAAGGCACATCTTCGGGGAGCAGTACGAACTTGGCATGGACTACCTGCAACTACTCTACCTGCAGCCCATAGAGAAACTGCCCATCCTGCTGCTCGTATCAGAGGAGCGCAACACGGGCAAGAGCACGTTCCTCAACTTCCTCAAAGCCCTCTTCGGGGGCAATGTAACCTTCAACACCAACGAGGACTTCCGAAGTCAGTTCAACTCGGACTGGGCAGGGAAACTGCTCATCCTCGTGGACGAGGTGCTTCTCGACCGCAGGGAGGACAGCGAGCGGCTCAAGAACCTCAGCACCACCCTTTCCTACAAGGTGGAGGCGAAGGGCAAGGACAGGGATGAGATTTCATTCTTCGCCAAGTTCGTACTATGCTCCAACAACGAACGTCTACCCGTCATAATCGACACAGGAGAGACACGCTATTGGGTGAGGAAGGTGGGGAGGATAGAAAAGGACGACACGGACTTCCTGCAAAGGGTAAAGGAGGAAATACCCGCCTTCCTCTATTTTCTCCAGCACCGCACGCTCTCCACGAAGAAAGAGAGCCGCATGTGGTTCAGTCCCGAACTCATCCACACGCAAGCCCTGAGCAGGATTATACGGAGCAACCGTAACAGGACGGAGGTGGAGATGGCGGAAACCTGCCTTGAAGTCATGGACTGCATGAAAGCGTCCGCTTTCTCTTTCTGCATCAACGACATGCTCCTTCTGCTGAACTGCGCAGGCTGCAGGACGGACAGGACGCAGGTAAGGCGTATCGTGCAGGATATATGGAAACTCACTCCTGCCGAAAACACGCTCACCTATACGACCTGCCAGCCGAGCTATGACAACATGCGCCCATATACGGAGATTAGGCGCACGGGGCGTTTTTACACCATCGGCAGGAAGCAGTTGGAGGAAATGCAGGGATAGAGGAATCGGAAATGATGAAACTCCACTTTGACAAGCGGCTTGATGAGGGCATGATGAAAGCATATTATGTTGATTTCCAGATTATTGGAACGACATTCATCAATTCATCAGAATTTTCATCACTCCGACTTCGGTGGGAAACGGCAGTGGCATTACAGGCTGAAACGGAACAGGCAAGACACGCTGATATAAGCAACAGAAAAAGGCAGTCACGGCAAGCCGTGCATTCTGTATTTCCAAGCATGCAGGGTATTCAGATATTCGGGTGCAGTCCAAGTATGCCTTCGGAGAAACAAGTCCAATCGGCAGCACCGATGGAGAAACCGTGGGGACTTCAGGTTATAAGGGAAAGAAGTGGCAGGGGCAAATGCCCACGTGGTAAGCACGGTACGGATATTTTCAAAAGAGAAAATACCGTAGCTCATTAGGGGATTTTCCTCACGCTTCACTCCGTGTCCGCTGAAAATCTCCCAATAAGCCAACGGGGTTGCACCCCTCTGGACACCCCTGCCGAGCCTGTCGGCATAAAGAAACGAGCAAGCCGAAAGGAAGTCTTTCCTCCTTTCAACGATTGTCCACCGACCGTATCTAAGGACATCAAGGCAACGAAAACAAGATAATGACAACATCTAAAAAAGACAAAAGGATATGGGATATTGCGTATTGCATTTGGAAAAGGCAAAGGGAGCCGACAGCGGAATGTCGGCTCACATCGAGCGCACCATCGTGCCGAAGAACATAGACCCTACGAGAACGCACCTCAACCGTGAGTTAATCAGGTTTCCCGACGGTGTGTGCAACCGCACGGCTGCCATACGCCACCGCCTTGACACGGCAGGGCTGAAACGCAAGATAGGGAAGAACCAAGTACAGGCAATCCGCATCGTGCTGAGCGGAACGCACGAGGATATGGAACGAATGGAAAACGAAAGGAGGCTCGGAGAGTGGTGCGATGACAGCGTGGCGTGGCTGAGAGAGACCTACGGGGCGGACAACCTCGTGTCGGCAGTCCTGCACATGGACGAGGAAACACCGCACATCCATGCCACCGTAGTGCCGATAGTGCAGGGTGAGCGCAGGAAGCAGAAAAAGGAAGAGAAGGCAAAGCGCAGGTACAGGACGAAAGCGACAGCCCCACGCCTCTGCGCAGACGAGGTGATGAGCCGTGCCAACCTCATCAGGTATCAGGACACCTACGCCGAACACATGGCGAAGTACGAGCTGAAAAGGGGTGTCAGGGGCTCGACAGCCAAGCACCTCTCCACGCATGAGTATTACCGCAATCTCATCACGCAGGGCGAGGACATACAGGAGAACATCGCCAACCTGCTGGCAAGGGAGGCGGAAGCACGGTGCATCATCGAGGAGGCGGAGCAAGCCAAAATGGAACTCGCACGCATCAAGGCGGAGAAAAAAACGGTGGAACTGAAAAACTCAGCTACCAAGACCGCCACAGCAGCACTCAACGGCATCAACTCCCTGTTGGGCGGTAATAAAGTGAGCAGGCTTGAAAGCGAGAACAGGCAGTTGCATGGTGAGGTGGCGGAACTGAAAGAGAGCATCGGACAGATGCGCACGGATATGCAGAAAATGAAAGAAAGCCACGTCGCCGAGCGGTTGCGGGCATCGGAGCAGCATCAGCGTGAAATCGGCAATCTCAGGCGCATCATCGACAAGGCAAAGGAATGGTTTCCCATGCTTGCCGAGTTTTTCCGTATTGAAAGGCTTTGCCGTTCGGTCGGATTGTCAGAGAGACACACGGACGAACTCCTGCAAGGCAAAGTACTCGTTGTTACGGGGAAACTGCATTCTGATGAGTACAGGCGTTCGTTCGCCGTTGAGAAGGCACGCTTGCAGGTGGGCAGGGAGGAAAGGGATGGCAAGACCGTACTCGACCTGCTCGTGGACAGAGTGCCGATTGCCCGTTGGTTTAAGGAGCAGTGGGAGAAATTCAGACATTTGTCCGTCCATTCCTCCCAAGAGAACAGGAGCAAGGGAGTGAGGCTGTAACCGTGCCTCCGCATGCTCCACTTCCTTTCCTGCATCTCACTCCATGACTTTCTCAGGCAAGGTTGCTTCCTTATAAGTCATTTCCGCCATGATATGCTCTTCCATGTCGTGTTCGTCAAGAAAGACGGGACAGATGAATTTCTCTTCATTCGGAAGAAGTCCGAGCCTGCCTAATCTCCCGAGTTTTTCCAAAGCCTCTTTCTTGTTTTTCCCTGTCAAGGTGAAATCACGGACAATTCCCTGTTTCTTGCTTTGCAGGCGCAAGTTCGTCGGAACGCCGTCTTTCATGACAATCTCATATACGCCCGAGAGAACGGCAGGACTGACATACCGATAGAGAGTGGGCTTGTAACGGCACAGATAAAAAGAATGCGCTGCGTTCTGGACAAGGAAAAGTCCCGAAACTCCGCTTCCTATTGACCATACAGGGTCTGAGCCTTCGTGAATTTCCAGTAACAGATAAGGCGGGAGGACTTTAACGGTCAGTTGCTGTCTTTCCTTTGTGAGGTTGTCGGTCAGTGAGACCTGAAATTCTCCCACTTGCAGGGCTTGGATTGAAAGAACACCTACATGCCCTGCCTGTTCGGGAGTTCTCGCATAGGCAATTCTAGCATAGTCCTTAAACGCATTGGAATTGCTTATCTGCAAGTCTCCACTGCCACTCGTGATGAACACACGGAGCGTAGAGCCTTGCATGATTTCCCTATAAGGTTTATCCAATTGAAAAGAAGATTTCCTGTCCTCGTCTTGGGGATTGGAACAGGACGCGCATGCCAGCAGGAATGCCAAGAACAATAAAACAAAACAAGTTTTACGGTGTGCCATATTTACATCTTTTTTAGTCGTACCTCGCAAATATACGAATTTTCCCGCCATTCCGCAAACGAAAGAGCGGAAACTTTGGGTTGCACTCGTCCATATCGCATTGCCATATAATCATTTATAGGTATTTTTCATGGTAACGAATGAAACATGCGGTCTTATTCCATGATTATTGCTACCTTTGTCGTTGAAACCATAACACCCCTAAAATAAGATGCAGTCAAGACAACTTAACCGAAGACAGTATTTCAACGAACTCGCAACCACAAGCGAGAAGTATTTCATTCCTTACATCAAGCGGTACAGGCAGGTAGGGAAAGGCACGAAAGTGTTGGAGATAGGCTGCGGGGACGGTGGAAACCTCCTGCCTTTCTCACGCATGGGCTGCGATGTAGTGGGCGTGGATATGGCAGAGGGACGGATAAGGGACGCAAGGAAGTTTTTCCAAGAGAACGGAGCAAAAGGGCGTTTCATCGCCTCCGATGTGTTCCTGTTGAAGGAACTCAGGCATCAGTTCGACCTGATTGTCTGCCATGATGTGATAGAGCATATCGACGACAAGGAGGAATTTATGCACAAGTGTAAACAGTTGTTAAAAACCCGGGGGGGTAATTTTCATGTCCTTTCCTGCTTGGCAGATGCCTTTCGGTGGGCATCAGCAGATATGCCGAAGCCGCTTCCTCTCGCACCTGCCTTTCTTTCACCTGCTTCCGACGAGATTGTATGAGCGGATATTGAGGGCTCGGAAGGAAGACGAGGGATGCGTCAGAGAACTGTTGAACATCAAGAAGACCAAATGCCCGATAGAGTTGTTTGAGAGGACGATGAGAAAGGAAGGCTTTGAAGCCATTGACAGGACTTTCTATTTCATCAATCCGCATTACGAGGTGAAATTCCACCTGCGTCCCCGAAGGCTGTACGCCGTGATAGGGGCAATTCCATATATCCGCAATTTCTTCACAACATCGTGTTTCTACTTCTTGAAATCGGCAGGGGAATAATTTTTTCCTTGCCTTGAAAAAATAAAGCAAAGAGTAGAATTGTTCGGGAATAATCATTATCTTTGTCGGAGATAAAGAGTTCTTTGCAAGCAAAACAAAGCAGTACACAGCAAATGGAACGGTTGCCAAATCGTTACCCCAAAATCAGCCAATCGCACAAGGTGCCCTTGTATAAAGGATTGTCGCTATTCTATCCAAAGTTACAGAAAATATTTTGTATGGCAGATGACTTCTGCAAGTTTTTTGATGCAATGACAGCAAAATATACGCTAAAACCTACAGGAAACAGGAAATATCATCGAAATTCTACAATGTCAAAGGCAGAAGTTATGCTGATAATGATTCTTTTCCACGATTCTGGTTATCGTTGCTTCAAACATTTCTATCTTGAAAAAGTATGCAAGCAGCTTTGCCATCTGTTTCCAAAAGTTGTTTCTTATAACCATATAGTAGAATTGGAAAGGGATGTAGTTATACCTTTAACCTTGTTTATCAAGAAGGTCTTGTTGGGCAAATGCACGGGCATAAGCTTCGTTGACAGCACACCACTGCGTGTCTGCAAAAACCAAAGAATACATATTCATAAGGTTTTCAAAGGCATAGCTCAAAGAGGAAAATGCTCTATGGGTTGGTTCTTTGGCTTCAAGTTGCATTTGATTTGCAATGAGAAAGGAGAACTTCTCAACTTTATGATAACGCCAGGAGATATTGATGACCGTAAGCCTTTGGAGTACAAAGCATTCATAGATTTGATATATGGTAAGCTATTCGGTGATAAAGGCTACATCGGCAAGAACCTCTTTCAAAGGTTTTTCGTTGACGGAATACAGCTTATTACCAAATTGAAAAGTAACATGAAAGGAGCGTTAATGAGCGTTTCAGACAGACTTTTACTCAGAAAAAGAGCCATTATTGAAACGGTGAATGATGAACTTAAGAACATTGCGCAGGTAGAACACTCCAGACATAGATGCTTTGACAATTTCATCGTCAACTTATTAGGGACAATTGCTGCCTATTGCCTATTTCCAAAGAAGCCGTGCATTAATGTACAAAGGACCATTGACACACAGCTTGCATTGTTCTGAATTCGTCGAACTCACGTTAATTTAACATTGGTGTCAATCTACTTCGTTTGGCACGAATGTCATCTAACATTGGTGCCAATTCCCTCGATTGGCACCAATGTTATGGCGCGCTGCTGCAAATGATGGCTTACGTAAGCGAAACGTTGTTGAGGACAATGTGGCGACACCGGTGGGGCTATTGGCCCTGTTGCTGAAACAATTGCCGGTAATAGGCCACTACTTTCTCTTCAATTTCGGGCTTTACCATGCTCCGTATGGGCATGCCCTGACGAATACAATGGCGAATGTCGGTGCTGTTGAAGGGATAGAGTGGGGTGTTGGTGAGTGTGACATGGGGCGGCAGTGTGTTGGGGTCGACAATGTGATGTGGTCGTGGATACACCATGATGGGATAGCGGCGCAGAATGTCTTCGTGATGATCCCAATGGGAAAACGACAGCCAGTTGTCGGCACCCATGATGAGTGTAAAGTCCTTGTCGGGATAGGTGGCCGACAGTTCGCACAATGTCCGATAGGTGTAAGATGGTTTGGGCAGGTGGAATTCAAAGTCCGAGACGACAAGTCCCGGTTCGTTCTCGAGCGAAAGGCGTGTGAGTTCTAATCGTTTTTCATTGTCTAAGAGGTCGCAAGCCTCTTTTTTAAAGGGATTTAAGGGTGACACTACAAACCATATCTCCTCTAAGTAGGTTTGATTTAGCAGCTGTCGAGCTAAGGCAATGTGCCCTAAATGAATAGGGTTGAACGAACCGCCAAAGATACCAATGTGGTGGGTTTGGGGTGGCGTGGAGGATGGCTTCATGGGGTTGCAAGGAAGGTTTTGAGGCGTTGATAGGTCTCTTCTTTGGCCGTTTCTAAATCGTCATTGACAATGATGGTGTCAAATCGGGGCGCAAATGTTAGCTCGTATTGGGCTTTCTGCAACCGCTGTTCAATCACTTCGGGCGCATCGGTGGCACGTCCTTCCAACCGTTTTCGCAATGCAGCTATCGAAGGGGGCTGCACAAAGAGGCTCAAAGCCTGCGCGCCATAGAACTGCTTGATGTTGCAACCACCTTTCACATCAACATCGAAGACCACGTTCTGCCCTGCGGCGAGTTGCTGCTCTACCTGCGATTTCAACGTGCCATAGAAGCGATTGGCATAGACCTCTTCATATTCTAAGAAGGCATCGGTAGCAATCTTAGCTTTGAATTCTTCTGGCGAGAGAAAGAAATATTCCACGCCATGCTGCTCGGTTCCTCGTGGTGGACGGCTGGTGCACGAGATGGAGAAATGCAGATTGAGTTCAGGATGCTCATGCATGAGCCATTGCACGATGGTGCTTTTACCCGATCCCGATGGTGCACTGAAGATGATGAGCTTGCCTTTTTGCGGGTTGCTTTGGCAAGGACAGTTGTGGTTTGCTTCGGTCATATAGGATATTTTAAAGTACGTTGAGCACTTGCTCTTTAATTTGTTCCAATTCGTCTTTCATCTTCACCACAATGTTTTGCATCTCGGCCTGGTTGCTTTTGCTACCTGTAGTGTTGATTTCGCGTCCCATCTCCTGTGCAATGAACCCCAATTTTTTGCCTAAGCCGCGGCCTTCCTCGCGCATGGTTTCACGGAAATAGTGCAGATGGTTGGTCAAACGCTGCTTCTCTTCGCTGATATCCAACTTCTCGATGTAATAGATAAGCTCTTGTTCTAAGCGATTCTTATCGTAGTCAACGCCAGGGATTTGCTCCAACCCTTTGACAATATTCTGTCGTATCTTCTCGACACGACTCTTCTCATAAGGCTCTATACTCAATAATAATTGCTCGATATTATCAACCTTTTCATTGAACTTTTGTTGCAGCGCCCGACCTTCTTGTTGGCGGAAAGCTATCAGATGGCTAAGCGCTTCGTGAATGGCTTGCTCGGCAGCAGCCCACTCTTCGCGCTCTAACTGCTCTGTTTCTGTTTTTGTGGTCACGTCGGGGAGACTTAATAACGTGCCAAACCAGTCTGTGGGCTCGGGAATGTGACTCTGTTGTGCGATTTGCTTGATTTGCTGATAATAGTTCTCTATCAAGGCACCATTGATGGAACAGGCGTCGATAGCCGCATCTTTCTCAATCCAAATGGCAAAATCAATCTTGCCACGCTCTAATTGTTGCGCCACCAATTGGCGGATTTCCATCTCCTTCTCTCGGTATAAAGGTGCTATCCTTGTTGACAAATCTAAATTCTTACTGTTAAGCGATTTGATTTCAACATTTATTTTTTTCTCCCCATAGGTTCGCACAGACTTGCCGTACCCTGTCATTGATAATATCATAATGCTACACGTTAAATTTCTGCAAAAGTAGCAATTTTGGAGGGAAAAAACGTAAATTTGCACCCTATTTAGAATATATTTATCATTATGTCGTGTATTTTGAGCATTGAGACGAGTACGAATATCTGCTCGGTGGCCATGAGCAATGATGGCGAATGTATCTTTAATCAGGAAAATCATCAAGGCCCCAATCATAACGAAATCTTAGGAACTTTTATCGATGAGGCTTTGACGTTCATAGATACACGCAACATAAAGTTAGATGCAGTAGCGGTGAGTAGTGGTCCAGGGTCTTACACAGGCTTGCGCATTGGCACGTCGATGGCAAAAGGCATTTGCTATGGACGCGATGCTAAACTCATTGCAGTTCCCACCTTAGAGCTGTTAGCTGTCCCAGTATTGTTGGGCGAGCAAGTGGCTGAAGACGATGCGTTGTTGGTGCCTATGCTTGATGCACGCCGCATGGAAGTGTATGCGCAAGTGTTGGATAGAGCCTTGAAAGAGGTGCGCGGCATACAGGCTGATGTGGTGACCGCTGACACTTATCGTGAATTTTTAGACGCACATGAGGTTTACTTTTTTGGTAATGGTGCCTCTAAGTGTATGGACACCATAGCCCATCCACATGCGCATCTCATAAAAGATATTATGCCCTTGGCTAAGAATATGTTTCCCTTGGCCGAGAAGCGGTTAGCCGAAGGGCGTGTGGAAGATGTGGCTTATTTTGTGCCTTTCTATCTGAAAGACTTTGTGGCAAAGACACCAAAGAAATTGATTTAGCTATGAATATCGAAGGATTAGATTATAATACACAGCGCGAACAACTCATTTTGCCTGAATATGGGCGTGAGATTCAGAGTATGGTTGACCTTTGTGTAGGGTTGGAGAGCCGTGAAGAGCGGCAAGCTTGTGCTGAAACCATTGTAACTATCATGGACAGAATGTTTCCACAGAATCGTGAGGATGCTGACTATCAGCAGCGGTTGTGGGATCATTTAGCTATCATGAGTCGTTTTCAGTTGGACATTGAGTGGCCTTATGATATTAGTGAGGCGCGGAAGATGAGCGCAAAGCCGGCTCCTATCGCTTATGCCTCGCGCGACATCCCCGTGCGCCATTATGGCAAGATTATCTTTGAGATCTTTGATAAGTTGAAGACGATGGAGCCCAGTGAAGAGCGTGACGCATTGGTAAGGCTCACAGCCAATCAAATGAAACTGGACCTGATGGCCTGGAGCCATGGCTCTTGTGACGATGAAAAGGTTGCTTCAGACTTAGCGAAGTATACAGATGGGCGGATACAGCTTGACTTAAACACATTCGTTTTCGATAAGATTGCAGAAAGGCCATCGGGAACAGGAGCGAAGCGTAAAAAGAGGTAAGCGCTGTTTATGGAGTCGTTTATCATAGAAGGGGGACGCCGCTTAAAAGGAACTATTACGCCTCAGGGCGCTAAGAACGAAGCGCTTGAAGTGATCAGTGCTACGTTGCTGACGGCTGACCCCGTGCGCATTCAGAATATTCCCGACATTTTGGACGTCAATAACCTCATCAAGTTACTTGCTGAGATGGGTGTTACAGTGACGCGCCATGGGCAGGGCGACTATACCTTTCAGGCTGCCGCGCTGAACTTGGCCTATTTAGATAGTGTCGAGTTTGTGCGCAAGTGCTCTTCATTGCGTGGTAGTGTGCTGATGATAGGCCCGTTGTTGGGACGTTTCCATCGTGCGACAATAGCCAAGCCGGGAGGGGACAAGATAGGCCGCCGTCGTTTAGACACTCACTTCTTAGGATTTAAGTCGTTGGGCGCTGTCTTCGTGAAAGACCCCCAACGCGACACTTATCAGTTGCGTGCCGAGCAGCTAAAAGGCTGTTACATGCTGTTAGATGAGGCTTCAGTTACTGGGACGGCCAACGTTATTATGGCAGCAGTGACAGCTCAGGGCACCACAACCATTTACAATGCCGCCTGCGAGCCCTATATCCAACAGCTTTGCCGCTTGCTCAATCGTATGGGCGCAAAGATTACAGGCGTGGCGAGCAACCTGCTCGTTATCGAGGGTGTTGAGCGCCTGCACGGTACCAGTCACACGATATTACCCGACATGATAGAGGTGGGGTCGTTTATAGGCATGGCTGCAATGGTGGGCGATGGTGTCCGCATTAAGAACGTCTCGGTCGACAATTTAGGTATTACGTTAGATGCCTTTCGCCGTTTAGGTGTTCGCATCGACGTGGACGAGGATGATTTGTATATCCCCAAGCAAGCACACTATGTTGTAGAGTCCTTCATGGACGGCACGATAATGACTTTAGCCGATGCGCCGTGGCCGGGCTTGACGCCCGACTTAATATCGGTGCTGCTGGTTGTTGCCACACAAGCACGCGGTTCTGTGCTCATTCATCAAAAAATGTTCGAGAGCCGTTTGTTCTTTGTCGACAAGCTCATCGATATGGGCGCGCAAATCATTTTGTGCGACCCTCATCGCGCTGTTGTGGTGGGGCACGACCATCAGCTGCGTCTTCGGGCAGGTCGAATGAGTAGCCCCGATATCCGTGCAGGCATAGCATTGCTCATTGCCGCGATGAGTGCCGAGGGGATTAGTCGCATCGCTAACGTTGAACAGATTGATCGCGGTTATGAGAACATTGAACAGCGGCTCAACGATTTGGGCGCTTCTATCATCAGGGTGAATGATTAAGCAAGACGAAGTTTATCGCATTGGACGCTTAGGGAAAGTGCACGGTGTGAAGGGTGAACTCACCTTTCAAGTAGAAGACGATGTCTTCGACCGGGTGGAGGCCGACTATTTGATTCTCGACATGGATGGCATCTTGGTGCCCTTTTTTATGGAGGCTTATCGATTTCGCAGCAGTGAGAGTGCGTTGGTGACCTTCGAGGGTGTTGATACCGCCGAGAAGGCACAAGCTTTGGTGGGACGCGAGGTGTTTTTCCCACGTGCGCTCTCGGATAGCAGCGATGACAGCGTGTCGTGGAACGAAATCTTAGGCTTCTCAGTGATTGACGAAGCAACCCAGCAACGGCTCGGAACGCTACAGCACATCGACACCACGACCGCTAACCTGCTCTTTGAGGTCGAGACCGAAGCCGGACAGACACTGCTGCTGCCAGCGCACAGCGACCTCATCCATCATGCCGATATGGACGCGCGTACCATTCGGATGGCTATCCCCCACGGCCTACTCGATTTATAGAAATTGAAAACAACGAAGCAATGAAGAAACAACAAATATGTATTCTTGGAAGCACTGGTAGCATTGGCACACAGGCACTCGACGTCATTCGGCAGCATCGCGACCGCTACGAAGTGTATTGTCTTACTGCTCATCGCCAGGTAGAGCTGTTGGCGCAGCAAGCACGCGAGTTTCAGCCTGCTGCCGTGGTCATCGCCGACGAGAACCACTACGAGGCATTGAAGGCTCTGCTGGCCGACTCACCCGATATCAAGGTGTATGCTGGCGCCGCCGCATTGGAGCAGATTGTCACTGCCGACCCCATCGACATGGTGTTGGCCGCAATGGTAGGTTTTGCGGGCTTGTTGCCCACCATCAACGCCATTAAGGCCAAGAAAAAGATATGTTTGGCCAATAAAGAAACCTTGGTCGTCGCTGGCGAGCTCATTTGTAGTCTCGCTCAGCAGCATCATGTGCCCATTCTTCCTGTCGATAGTGAGCACAGCGCCATCTTCCAGAGCCTTGTAGGCGATGCTGATGCGAGCATCGAGAAGATTTTACTCACTTGCTCGGGCGGTCCCTTTCGTCATTTCACCCCCGACCAACTGAAACACGTTACCGCAGCCGACGCCCTGCGGCATCCCACTTGGAGTATGGGCGATAAAATCACCATCGACTCGGCAACACTCATGAATAAAGGCTTCGAGGTTATCGAGGCAAAATGGCTATTTGGCGTGGAAGCTTCACAGATTGAGGTGCTCATCCATCCGCAGAGCATTGTGCACAGTGGCGTACAGTTCGTCGATGGCAGCGTGAAGGCCCAGTTGGGTGTGCCCGACATGCGGCTCCCCATCCAGTACGCCTTCTCCTTCCCCGAGCGTCTGCCGCTCCAGGGCGAGCGCTTAGACCTCTTTGCGCAACAAAAGTTGGAGTTTTTCCAACCCGATGTGCAACGGTTCCGCTGTTTGGGTCTGGCCTATGAGGCTATCGAGCGTGGCGGCAACATGTCTTGCATCCTCAACGCCGCCAACGAAGTGGTAAACGAGGCCTTTCGCAACAACCTTTGCTCATTCCCCGACATGGCACGCACCATTGAGGCAACGATGGCGGCAACTACCTTCGAGGCACAGCCCTCGCTCGAGGCGCTCCTGCAAACCGACACCGAGGCACGTGCCATCGCACGCGAACTGCTTGGGGCAACGAAGTAAGAACATATAACAACAACATAATACAACCCTATTCAGAATATGGAAATAATATTGATTAGAGCCTTGCAATTCATGATGGCCATCTCATTGTTGGTGCTGTTGCACGAAGGCGGCCACATGTTCTTTGCAAAACTATTCGGCATAAAGGTAGACAAGTTCTACGTGTTTTTCGATGTGGGCATAGGTAAGTGGACAGGCAGCCTATTCCGTTTCAAACCCAAGCATAGCGACACCGAGTATGGCATCGGATGGTTGCCTTTCGGTGGCTATTGCAAGATTGCTGGCATGGTGGACGAGAGTTTCGACACCAAGCAATTGGAGAAGCCGGCCGAGTCGTGGGAGTTTCGATCGAAACCCGCATGGCAGCGTCTATTGGTGATGATTGGCGGTGTGACGGTTAACTTTCTGTTGGCACTCGTCATCTATGCGATGATTATGTTTGTATGGGGTGAAACCTATGTCCCCATGCGCGCCATGTCGCAAGGTATGGAGTTCAACGCCATGGCTAAGAGCTATGGTTTCCGCGATCACGATATCCTCGTGGGCACTGAGAAGGGAGCGTTTAAGGATTTTAGTGCCGACATGTTCCGCGACCTTTCCGAAGCCCATCAAGTAAGCATCGTCCGCGATGGCAAGCCCATGCAATTGACCCTGCCTGGCGATCTCAACCTCTTGGATATGATCAAGTCCGTGCCCGTGTTTTGTCGTCCCTACCTCCCAGCGCGTGTCGATTCGGTCATTCAGGGTGGCCCCGCCGCCAAGATTGGTTTGCAAACTGGCGATAAGCTTGTGGCGGTGAATGGCAAGGCAGTGGCTTCGGCCAACCAGTTCCTCGACGAAATGAGCCGGTTAGCTGACGAAATGGCTGCAGTAAGCACCGCGAAGGATAGCCTGAAGGTGCGCACGGTGCAGTTGGTGTGGCAGCGCGGTGAGCAGATAGACAGTGCCCACGTAGTGCTCACGCCCGACCTGAAATTGGCCATCGCATTCCCATCCATGGGCACACTCTATCAGCCCGTGCACCAACGCTACAGCCTCCTGGGTAGTATTCCCGCCGGCGTGAGCTATGGCATTCATGTGCTGAAAGGCTACGTCAGCGACCTGCGTTATATCTTCACCAGCGATGGTGCGAAGAGTTTGGGCGGTTTTGGGTCTATTGCAAGCCTCTTTCCCTCATCGTGGGACTGGTATGTGTTCTGGAAAATGACCGCTTTCCTGAGTATCATGCTTGCCTTTATGAACATTCTACCTATCCCAGCGTTGGACGGTGGCCACGTGTTGTTCCTTCTTTACGAGATGATCACACGGCGCAAGCCATCCGAGAAGTTTCTCATCCGTGCAGAGTATGTGGGCTTTGCTCTGCTCATCGTGTTGCTCGTCGTTGCCAATCTAAACGATGTGCTACGCTGGCTGGGCTATATATAAGCAGATTAATTTTTTCTAATAAGTGTAAGTTGGGTGCTCATCGTGAGGTGAGCACCCAATGCTTTTTAGTGTGGCAGTGGTGCAGGGAATTCATGGCGGTTGGTAAGAGCTGTGTCTGTATGGCCAATTGTGCTGTCCGCCAAAGGCGCAGCCATCGGTAAATCTGAATATGAAGAGAAGAGTCCCTATGCCTTTAGTGGGTGGAGGGCCATGGTGAGGTGAGCGTGTGTCTAAGTGTAGATAGATATATTCTGCTACGAGGGCGTTCGGGTGAGCACACAGGTCTTGTTCATACCATTTGGTCTGAGAGAATTGTTATAAAGGCGATTGGAATATAGAATGTGTTATCGCTGCATGGATAAGGGCTATGGTGCTCATGGTTCATTTTAGGTTAAGGTTTGATAGCACACATTCAGTGTATAGTGGCATAAATGTTATAACTCAATTGAATGCACAGGGGTTTATGTTGTCGGTTGTGTCCTATTATATATAAGGTAGTGCCGTTCTATCTATTGTTTGGTACTAACTTGGGTGAGGGTAGTGTCGTTCTATCTATTGTTTGATACTACCTTGGGCGAGGGTAGTGCCATTCTATCTATTGTTTGGTACTAACTTGGCGAAAGTAGTGCCGTTCTATCTATTGTTTGGTACTACCTTGGGCGAGGGTAGTGCCATTCTATCTATTGTTTGGTACTAACTTGGCGAAAGTAGTGCCGTTCTATCTATTGTTTGATACTAACTTGGGTGAAGGTAGTGCCGTTCTATCTATTGTTTGGTACTACCTTGGGCAAAGGTAGTGCCATTCTATCTATTGTTTGGTACTAACTTGGCGAAAGTAGTGCCGTTCTATCTATTGTTTGGTACTAACTTGGGTGAGGGTAGTGTCGTTCTATCTATTGTTTGGTACTAACTTGGGCGAGGGTAGTGCCGTTCTATCTATTGTTTGGTACTAACTTGGGTGAGGGTAGTGTCGTTCTATCTATTGTTTGCACCCTATTTTGGGTAGCGAGACGCGTTTTAAGATAATTTTTCATTTCGAATAGCAAAAAAAGTGTTTAAAAAGTTGGAGCGTAATAATCTTTTCTCTATCTTTGGGGCATCAGTAGCGTGCTACCGATATGATAAAAAGAAACTATTAATCCATAAATATTAACAAATATGACTAAGCCAAAACCTTTTGAGCTCCCGGAACTTATCTCGTTTGAGGGAGTTAATCATGGGATTTTTCGCGGCGCATTGCATGCCGAGTTCCTTCGTACACAGTATGATTTGGTTAATGCAGCCGACAAGACAAAGTTGGGTATCAGTGATGAATTGATGAAGGCCTGGGACGAGCAGATAAAGCTCGAAGACGAGGTGAACAAGCGCGTGAACAACATGGCACTCACTGAGCAGAGTAATGAAAAGAACTTAGAACGCGATGGCTATATCTCCACGCTGTTCGGCATGGTGAACTCTCAGCGCTTCAATCCCAACAAGGAGATTCATAAAGCCTATAAAACGCTTGCCGACGTGGTGCAGACCTATCATGGCTTGCAGAATGAGAGCATGGATGAGAAGACAGCGCACATTCGCGGTTTAGAGATTGACTTGGCTAAGCACACTGCAGAAACGGCAGCGTTAGGTGTGAATGCCACTATCGCGTCGCTCCACCAGTCAAATGAGGAGTTTCGCATGCTACGGCATAAGATACTGGCGCATGAGGCCGATACCGCATTGCCTCGGAGCAGAAGCATCCGTAAACGCAACGATCAATTCTTTAAAGTGGTGTGCCGCATCATCGAAGTGGCCCATTATCAGTCTACCGTTGAGGCCGACAGGCAGGCCATCGTTGAGTTGGTGGACAAGATGAATCGGGCGGGGAACAAATCGCGCACCACGCACACAGCGAGTGCAGCGCAGCAAAAGGTGGCCTCGGCCGAGGAATATGAGAAGATTAGCAAGTTGCTGCAGCCCTTATATGCCGCTTTTGAAAGGGAGAGGGGCATGGCAGCTGGAACATTGGCCTTTACCGGACATCGGCGCAGCAAGAATAAACATTTGATTTATGAACTCTCGGTGGGCGACACAAATCAATTGCTGTGGGTGCGCATTAGCAAGGACCATTTGGTTGAGGTGAAAGCGCCTGCAGGGGCCGCGAAAGAAGCGCGCGACAGCCACAAGTCCTCTAAGCCCAAAGGAAGGAAGGCACCCGAGACGGGGACGGACGATTCTGCAGATAAACCCTCGGGGAAGCAGGACGGAGAGAACCCGAAAAACCACGGGAGTGTGGATATAAAGCCAAAAGAATAAGGAGGAGATTCCACGAGTTGGACTTTGTAACTCAAGGTAATTAACTTTCAAGGGGCGGAGCTGTAGTGATTACACCTCCGCCTCGCCTTTTGTTTAAACTTGCTTGAATTGATGCTTCCGCAGTCGGCGCAAAAGCCAAAAGAAAGCAGGAATGAGGAAGACATCGGCCATGCACCAAGCCACAGGATCGGCATAGCAAACCCCCAACCAGGCTAAAGCAGGCACCATCCACAGACTCACGCCACAACGGGCGATCATTTCCATCACGCCGCTCATGAGGCTGAGGTTGCTGTAGCCTAAACCTTGAATGCTGTAGCGCAGGATGACGAGCACACCCAATGCAGGATAGAACCAGTTAGCAATGCGCATGAGCTGAGCGGCATGAGCAATGACCGCGTGCTCGCCTGCATTGACAAAGAGCGCCATCATTTCATCGGCAAAAGGATAGATGAGGGCTACGGTGAAGACAAAATAGACCAGCATCATGCCCATGGCGTCGCGTACGCCAATCCTTATGCGGTCGATTTTCCCTGCGCCAACGTTCTGTCCGCAATAGGTAGCCATGGCGACGCCTATGTTCTCTAACACACAGGTGAAGAGATATTTAATGCGAATGGCTGCCGTGAACGAGGCCACATAGATTGTACCGAGTGCATTGTTAGCGCTTTGCAGCATGATGATGCCAATGGCAGTGATGGAGAATTGCAACCCCATGGGCACACCGTTGTTAAGCAAGATGCTTATCTTCTTATTGTCGAAGGCCCGCTCGTTTCCTTGTGGCACAAGGATGGTCATGCGGTGCCGGATGAATCGCCAGCACAGCCATGAGGCAAAGGCCTGGCTCAGAAAGGTGGCAATCCCGGCACCTTCAACGCCCATTCTGAAGCCGAGGATGAGCACCACATCGAGCAGAATGTTGAGCACCGATGAAATGATGAGGAAGTAGAAGGGTTGTTTGGAATTGCCCAATGCCCTGATTTGCCCGGCATAGAGGTTGTAAGCGATGGTAAAGGGGATGGTGCAGAACTGCAGGAAAAGAAACACGTAAGCATCGTGGAAGATGTCGGCTGGTGTGTTGACGAGTTTGAGAATGCGGTCGCACAGCGCGCACGAAAGCAATGTGATGACCACGGCCAGCACCACAGCAATGCGTAAGGCATTGCTCACATAACAGCGCATCTTGTGGTAATCGCCGGCTCCAAAGGCCTGTGCTACGGGGATGGCGAAGCCCGCACACGAACCATTACAGAAGCCCATAATGAGGAACATGATGCTGCTCGACGCGCCCACGGCCGCTAATGCACCTACACCAATCCAGCGCCCCACGATAGCAGCGTCGATAATGAGATACATCTGTTGCAGGATGTAGCCTAAGATGAGTGGAATGGCAAAGGTCAGGATGGCGCGCGACGGTGCACCTGTAGTCATATTGTTGGTAGGGAGTGAGGTTGGAGTTGTTTCCTTTGTCATTTTGTAATGGTGTGAAAATATTACTCGTTTCGGTGGAGTAGGGAGCGTCTGCCCGCGCTTCATCATGGCGCAAAAGTACTAAATTTCACCTAATCTGCTACCAAGATGCATGTTTTTTCATGAAAAGGGTGTGGAGATATTATTTTTTTCGTATATTTGCACTCGCCGTCTACTAACAAGTAACTAACGCAATTCATTTAATCATATAAACAAAAGACATGAGAAAAATTCTACTATCCGTAGCAATGGTGATGGCATCTTTAGGTCTTCAGGCTGCAGATGCAAACTATCAGGTTGTTCCTCTTCCACAGAACATTTCGTTGGAGAAAGGTGCACCATTCGTTTTAAGTGGCAACACAGCCGTGTTGGTCGAGGGCTCTGATGAGGCTATGCAACGCAACGCCGCATTCTTAAAGCAGTTTGTACGTGAAGCGACTGGTATAACGCTGGCTGGAACAGGCAAGAAAGGCACTACCATCACGCTGAAGCTGAACAATAAGATAGCTAATCAGGAAGGCTATGTCATCACAGTGAAGCCGCGCGCTATCGTGATTGAGGGAAAAACACCCCAGGGCGTATTCTATGGTGTTCAAACGTTGCGCAAGTCGTTGCCAGTGGAGCAAACTGCAACCGTCAATTTGCCTGTAGGTAAGGTTGCTGACTATCCACGCTTTGGCTATCGCGGTGCTATGCTCGACTGCGCCCGTCACTATTTCAGTGTACCTTTCGTCAAGGAGTATATCGACGTGTTGGCTTTGCACAACATTAACACCTTCCACTGGCACCTGACCGAAGATCAAGGCTGGCGTGTAGAGATTAAACGCTATCCCAAGCTAACAGAAATAGGCTCGAAACGTGCGCAAACAGTGATGGGGAACAACACCGAGCTTTATGATGGCGTTCCTTATGGCGGTTATTACACCCAAGATGAGATGCGCGACATTGTGAAATATGCCGCTGAGCGCTATATCACTATCATTCCTGAAATAGATATGCCCGGTCACATGCTGGGTGCGTTGGCTGCCTATCCTGAATATGGCTGTACGGGCGGTCCCTATAAGGTGGCTGAGCGTTGGGGCGTGTTTGACGACATACTCTGTGCAGGTAATCCTAAGACCTATGAGTTCGTCAATAACATTCTCGATGAGTTGCTCGACATCTTCCCCTCAAAGTATATCCATCTTGGCGGTGATGAGGCTCCCCGCACGCGTTGGAAGGCTTGTCCTCGTTGCCAAGCAGAAATCAAGCGCCTGAACCTCAAGGGTTCGAATGGCTTTTCAGCGGAAGCACAATTGCAATCGCATTTCATGAATGTTATTGCACAGCATTTGGCTACTAAGGGGCGCAACATTATTGGTTGGGATGAGATTCTCGAAGGCGACGTGGCTCCTGGTTCAACAGTGATGAGCTGGCGTGGCATAGATGGTGGTATGGAGGCAGTGAAGCGTGGCTTGGATGCCATCATGTCGCCCAATACCTATTATTACTTAGATTACTACCAGACCAAGGCGCATCGCTTGACACTTATCGGCGGTGACCTTCCGGTGGAGAAGGTTTATAGCTATAACCCTGTGCCCGACGATGCGTCAGAGGCGTTGAAGCAACATGTAAAGGGCGTGCAAGTGAATCTATGGACTGAATATGTCATGGGTCGCGACCTCGCACTCTACCAGCTTCTACCACGCTTGGCTGCTATGGCAGAAACAGGCTGGACAGAGAATGCCAAGAAAGATCTGAATTCGTTCAAGCAACGTGAAAGTAAACTCAATCAGCTTTACCATCATTATGATTGGAAGGCTTGCCAAGAAATGTTCAAAGAGAAAAAGTAGTTTGTAAGGTTTTTTAGAATTCTGAGCGGTGGCGTTGCGATAACTCCATCGCTCTTTCTTTTTATGAAGCGCGGCACATGCTATCCCTTTTTTGTTACTGCACGCGCCCAGCACGTAATGAAAAGAGGCATTGCACTTAAATATGGGGATAGAAAGCTGCCTCTTTCGATGAAAAGTGAGAGAAGGCTGTGTTATTTTCATCATTTGTAGGTATTGCAACCAGTTATGATTTGTTATAATTTTGCACAGAAAATGTTGCCTTACGTGCAGGTAGGCAGCTTAGGTTTAGGATAAAATTAATCATATAAGAAGATGAGAAAGAAAATCATGTTGATGTTGGCCATGTTTTTGATGGCATGGTCGGGCGTACAGGCTAAAACGGCATTGCTGATTGTAGCGCATGGGTCGCCTATGGAATCGTGGCGCAAGCCTGTTCTGGATTTAGAGCCCTTAGTGAAACAACAATTGTCCAATGGCAAGTTGAAGGGCATCGAGATCGTGAAGGTAGCACTTATGGAATATACCGAACCTTCGGTAGCCTCGATGGTTAAGGCTTGTGAATCAGAAGGTGCCGATAGCATCTTTGCATTGCCCATCTTCATTGCTCCGTCGGGACACACCGAGGAGGATCTTCCCAATATCTTGGGACAGAAGTATAATCCCTATGTGCGCGAGGAATTGGCCGAGGAAAAGACTGAAATGGTGCATACACGCGTGCCCATCGTCTTGGGGCCTACGTTCTATTATAGTTATGTGTTAGAAAAGAGCATGCTCGATCGTATTCAGAGCTTATCGAAATCACCCACTAAAGAGGCTGTGATTTATCTTGCCCACGGCGATGACGAACGCATAGGCTTTTGGAAAGAGATGCTTAAAAACGTGGATCAATACACCAAGGAACACACAAAGATTGATTATGTGGACCACGCACTCATTGAGATGGGACATGACTTTGGTAAAGAGCTCATACCCTTACTGGCTAAAGCAGCACAGAGGAAGCAGCGCATCATAGTGCAAGGTATCTATCTGACATCAGATGTGAAACGCATGGCCGACCGTCACAAGATGGAAGATGTGCAGCGTGACTTGGTGAAGAGAACTGGTGTAGAGATTGTTTATAGCCCCGATGGCATATTGCCAGCCTCAAGTGGGCGAGTTGTTGACTGGATTGTGGCGCAGACCCAGCAGTGGTTATCCAGTAAGCGTTAGTCGGATAGGCGTATGAAGAAGTTCGCCATGATGAGCCTTTTGGCCTTGATGTGGATCTGTTGGGTACCGCAACAGAGTGCTGCCGAAACGCGCAAACTCTATGGTTACGTTACCGATGTAAACAACGAACCCCTTGTGGGGGTGAGTGTTCGGGTCTATCGTACGGCATATGTTACAGTAACCGATGCTAAAGGTCGCTATCAATTGGGTGGCGATTGGGCGAGGGGGGCAACAATCTTGTTCACGTATATTGGTTACAAACCGCTGAAATTACAAGACGATGGGCGAGAACGAATGGATGTGAAGATGGAGGAAGCTGCCACGGGAATAGGAGAGGTGGTCGTGAAAGCCAAGAGTAACATCAACGCTATCGACCTGCGTTCGAAAGCCGGAATCGTGGAGAACGTCGATATCAAACGGCTCAATGAGAAGCCCATGATTGACCTCGGGCTTGCACTTCAGGGTATGATCCCGGGGCTGAATGTCATAAACCAGGGCGAATTGGGTACCGCTCCTCAGATTCGCATTCGTGGCAACTCATCGTTCCGGCGCGGTAATGTGAGTAACGAACCATTGTATGTGTTGGACGGAAAGATTATCTCTGCCGAGACGTTCTATAACCTCAACCCACAGGATATCGCCAGCATCAAGGTGTTGAAAGATGCAGCTGCGGGGGCACTATATGGCATTAAGGCTGCCAATGGCGTGCTCGAAATCAGTTCGCAACACGGCTATCAAGGCAAGATGATCGTCACCTATGGTTTGGATGTGGGACTGACGTTGCGCGGAAGGCGAGGTGTTCGGCTGATGGATACCGACGAAAAGTTGGAACTTGAGCGGCTGTTGCAAAACCCTTCTGCACCGGGCTATCGCTACAGTCGCGACTACTATGAGCGCTATTATGCCACCGATCCCCATAAAGAGCAACTCATTGCCGAGGGAGAACGGCGCTTGTCGGCGCTCAGAGCGGTGCATACCGATTGGTTTAAAGAGCTCATCCGCAACAATTTCTATCAGAAACATAATCTCAGCATCAAGGGTGGAAGCGGCACAACAACCTATTATCTCTCGGGCAACTATGCCTATCAAGGCGGCCGAATTGCCGGGAACGACAAGCGCCGCTTCAGCATTCGGATGGGGTTAGACCAGCAATTAGGCAAGATGGGCTATCTCATGTTGGGCGCTACGGGCGGTTATGCCAAGACAAACACACCCAATGGCTCAACCTTCAACCCCACCTCGTTGGTTTATAACCTGAATCCCTACGAGTGGAAGACGGGTGAATTGTATTCCTACCCCAACCGCACTTACAGCGATTTGCTGTATCAATATCAGGCCGATGCGAGCGATAAGAATGCCGGTGTGGACGTGAACCTGACGCTCTCACCGTGGAAAGACCTGACACTGGCCTATGTCGCAGGGCTCGATTTCCTGCAAAACGACGGCCATCAGTTCACCCCTTCAACGGCTTATTCAGAGCAAAAAGGCGGTATTCCGGCAAATGCACGTGGCATATACCGTCGCACGAAAGGCACGACCACTAATCTGTCGAGCAATTTCCGCGCCACTTACAACCACGTCTTCGGTGGCGTTCATGATATAACGGTGGGCGCAAACGTCGACTATTACCTGTATAACTACGATGCAGTGGGCATCACTGGCTATGGTGTCGGCACCGTAGATGCGCCTTCAGCCATCAATAATGCGTTGCAAGGATTTCGTCAACCCGAAGTGAGAAACCCGAGAGACAAGAATGCGCAGATGGGTATTGGTGCCGTGGCGGGCTACACTTACAACACAATTTACGATCTTTATGCCACTTATAAGGCCGATGCGTCGTCAATTTTGCCGGCCAATAAACGCTGGAATGCAGCTTGGGCTGTTGGTCTTGGATGGACACCTACCAACTATTCCGGACTGAAAGACCTAAAAGCCTTGTCTAAATTGAACTTCAAAGTGGCCTATGGCGTGACGGCAAATCTCAATGGCGTGACATCTTCCAGCACCGTGGGCACTTTCATGTTTGGCGAACAAACTTACGAAGAGAGCCGGGCGCTCTCGTTGTTGTCACTTTATAACAAGGATTTGAAGGCCGAACAAAATAAGTCTTTAGACGTCGGCATGAACGTAGAGCTGTGGAAACGAGTCACGTTGGATGTGAATTGGTATAACCGTCGCACCGATCAGGCGCTCTTGGATGTGCCGATTGCTACCAGTTCGGGCTTCTCTTCGTTGAAGCGCAACATTGGTGTTTTGCAAAATCAAGGCATCGAAGTGGGACTCAACGGGCGGATATGGGATAGCTTTGACTGCCGTTTGACCGTCGGAGGCAACATTGCTTACAACAGCAATAAGGTCATAAGCCTTTATTGGACCGATAAACTCTACTTGGATGAGCAGTCGGTTGTGCCCAATTATGAGGTTGGAAAATCCTACGATATGATTTATGGTGTCCATTCGTTGGGCATCAATCCACTCACCGGTTATCCTGTGTTTCTTACGCCCGATGGCCGTGAGAAGCAGGGAACAGAGCAGCTGACGCGCGACGATTTCGTTGCCTTGGGTCACCTGACGCCCCCTTATTCGGGCAGCTTCTATGCCAACTTCTCCTATAAGCAGTTCGATTTCGATATTTCTTTCTATTATGTGTTGGGTGGCAAACAGCGTTTCAACTATCAGTATGTGCGCAACAGCGATAATGCCAACTATAACGCAGTGGCCGGACAAACGGCAAAGATGTGGTTTAAAAGGGGCGATGAATACAAAACGTATTGGACACCTTTCTATACACAAAGCGTTGCGGAAAATAATCTTGTGCTCTATTCCAACTCGCGCACGGTGGGTAACAGCAACTATTTAAAACTCTCAAGTTTCTCCATGCGCTATCGCATTCCGTCGCGTTGGCTCCATCGTGTGATGCCTTTGGTGCAATATGCCAACGTAGGATTGCTGGGCTCGAATCTCTTTACGTGGACCAACTACAAGGAGTCCGACCCTGAAAGCGGCACCTTGGCAGGCACCATGCAACCCGTTTTCACTTTTCATCTCAACTTAACATTTTGATAAGAGACAATGAAACAACATCTACCGATATTCAAAAGTGTGGCCATCGGTGTGCTTTCAATGGCTTTTGCCGCATGTAATCTGAACATACCGCCGCAAGATCAGTTCTCCGATCCCGATGCCATCAAGACGGTTTCGAATGCAAGGTCGCTTTTAGCTTCGGCCTATTTGGCCTATCCCCACGAAGAATATGCGTTTTCTTTGTTGGGCAACGATTTTGTTCCGACCTCGCTTTCGATAAAAGATATCTCGTCATTGCACCTTTATAATTGGGACGACCGCGAGATAAGCAAACTTGCGCCTACGCTTTGGCAAGGCTATTACAATGTCATTGCACAGTGTGATGCTTTGCTTGAACGCATGCAAGCCGTCGAAACGCAAGGGCAAACAGAGGAAACCGAGAGACAAGCCATTATTGCCGAAGCCAAAACTTTGAAGGCTTTGAGCTATTTTCAGCTACTTCGTGTGTTTGCACCGGCCTACGATTTAAATCCCGAGGCACTGGGCATCGTTTTGAAAACGCAGCTTGGCATCGAGGATAAGCCACGCGCTTCCATCCGCGATGTCGTGGCTATGATACGCCGTTTGCTGACCGAGGCCGTCCAAACGCCGCACGATCCGGAACGCAATGGCTGGCTCTCTCAAACAGCTGTGCAGTATCTTTTGGCCGATTTGGCGCTTTATGCGGGCGACAACGAAGCGGCCATCACCTACGGAAAAAGTGTTCTCGGCAAGAGCAACGATGCTTATTTCACCCCCGACGGCATCAACAGCCTGTGGCAATCCAACAGCTATTCGGGGCGCATTTTTGCCTTCAACATCCACACTTCCTATTATGCCGGCATTCAAAGTAGGGCCCGAGAAGGAGATTATTTCTGCCTCAATCCACAGTTAGACTACGTGGCTTCGGATGTCCGTCGTGCCTCTTTCGTCTATCCCTTTGTGATGGATGGCACCGGCAGAACGCTCTTCGGCAAGTATAACCGGGCCAACAAAACCAATCAAGCCATTGGCTATATCAACACGATGCGCTATGCCGGCGCCTATTATATCGTTGCCGAAGCCTATTGTAGAAAGGGGGATACCGAGGCTGCACGCACGCTGATGAATCATTATTGGCATTGCATTGGTGTGGCCGAAGCACCTGCCGGCACCTCTAATCAAGTGCTTTTGCAACTCATTCTCACCGATAAGCAACGCGAGTTTGCCGGCGAAGGCGTCAACTTCTTCGACCTCAAACGCATGCATCTCGCTGCTTTGCCTCGCCAAACGCAGTGGGGCACCGGCACGAGCAACACCATTTCGACCGGCGATTACCGCTGGTGTTTCCCCATTCCGGTATCGGAATATCGTTTCAACCGCGTAGAACAGAATGCCGGTTGGCCTTCCAATTAAACGAAAAAACAAACAGATGAAACATATATTGAATACGCTTCTTGCAGCTATAGCATGCGTTTTGGCAGGCTGTCAGGCACAAGATGCACCCCAAGAAACCATGACCAATGGTGTGGAATTGACCATTCCGGGCAACGCAATCCTGTCAGAAGACGACACAGCAAGCATCTTTGTGCATGCGATGATTGCCTTTGCGCCTCAGCAACGCGAGTCCGTAAAATTGTCTTTTACAGGCAATGAAAAAGGCATTTTGCATGCCGATAGTGATGAGTTAGTTTTCAATCCAGGGCAGAAAGAAGTGGTCTTCCGTGTAAAATCAAATGGAAAGCATTTACTTGCAGCACCTCAAGTAGTGACCATGCAAGTGGCTTCGGCCTCCAATCCGCTTATCAAGGGTTTTGGAAAAAGTGCTCAAATCACGATGAACCCCGATGCTGACGTGCCGATTCTGACGCCAACACAGCTGCAATTGATAGCTGATGTGCAGACAAAATATGGTATCAATATGATCCGTTTACTTGGGAAAATACCCGTAGAAACCACTATCACATTCAATAACGATGATAAGGAGGGCTTTTTCCAAGGGCAAGCACAACGCGTTTACAAAGGGTATAGTGTGATAACGTTGAGCGATGATGCCACAGTTGACCATCCCAAACTGAAACTTTTGAGCAACCCTATGGGATTAACCACCTTCTTATATGATGTGTTGAAGCGCAAAACAGTCGACGATAACGAGTTTTTTATGAATACCCCCTATGGAAAGGCGGCCGTGAAAGCCATTCATTACGACGAGCGTAAGGAGACTTTCGAGGCATCTTTGGATGGGATTGCCTTCAATCCCGTGAGCAAAGCCGTCACCTTTGTGGGCGAGAAAGAAGATGTTTATGGCGACAGAGTGGCTGGATTGCCTTTTGTTTACAATTACTCTGCATGGAACAGGTTGTTGAAAGAGAAAGCAAAGGGTACCCTTGTCGAGATTGAAGAAGATGGAAACTTGGTGGGTTATACCATCGATGATGACTTCCTGATGATGGGAGGATCACTGGATCCCAATAAATTTTTGGGCGTAAGTGCCATTGATAGAGATACTTTCGGTCATAGTCCAACTGACTGGGTTGCCCCTTCGGCATCGATTGATTTTGAACAGGGTAAACTTTCATTCACGTTCCCATGGGACTTTGCTGATGGGAATGGTTATGAACAGGTGCATGTTGTTTATACTTTACATCGTTAAACAAGGAGAATGGCATGCAGGAAAAACTGATTAGACATACTCTTTTCTGGATAATTGTACTCGGACTCCTATTTGTTGGGAGAGCTTTTGCTATACCTTGTTTACGCATTAATCAATATATCACCCTACCCAATGGTACTGTTGAGGGATACTTGGATAATGGATTGCGTTATATAATCTTGCCCAACGAATTGCCAAGGCATAATATAGAGGTGAGAATGGTCATGAATGTGGGATCTTTACAGGAGGAGAATGACCAGCGAGGAGGTGCACATTTCTTAGAGCATAGTGCCTTTATAGGAAGTAAGCACTTTCCAAAACGGGCTCTGATTGATTATTTTGAGCGACAAGGTATGAAGTTTGGACGTGACATCAACGCCTTTACGGGCTTTGATCGCACAATCTATTGGCTCTCTTTGCCTTACCATTCACAAGATAAAGCACTGTTAGATTCCACTTTCTTGGCTCTTCGTGATTGGCTGTGTGGCCTGACTTTTGATGATGAACGCGTGAAAAAGGAACGTGGAGTTATTGCAGAAGAACTCAGAAGCTACCAGCAAAATGACGACTTCTACAAATTGAAAATGGGGCAAAATCGCTATGCTGACCGCATACCATTGGGTACAGAACAAGACATTAATAGTATTGATAGTAACCGCTTAAAAGCTTTCTATCAGCGTTGGTACACGCCATCTCGGGCGACTGTGCTTGTCGTGGGACAGGTGAATGTAGCAGAAGTGGTTGAAAAACTACGTAAAACGTTAGGTACAATCCCTGCAAAAGCAGATAAAAAGGCATTCAAACCGCTGCCGATGACCTATGCTAAAGGAGCTGCCTGGATGCAGTTGCCCGATAGCATGCAGCGTGAAAGTAAGTTGGAAGTCATCATCCCACATTCTACAATCGTTGAAAGGCTGTTGCCTGAAGTGGTCAAAAAGCAACAGATGCGTATGTTGGTGCAATGTCTTTCTGAGCGCCTTGCAGCTGATAGTGTAAGGTGTAATGTGTCAAATGATTGGTATTTAGCAGACAAAGATCATTTTGTTTTCTCACTGCGTGGTAATTCTCCGATTCAGTTAGCACAGCAGTTAGCTGCGACTTCCTATGAATGTCATCGGCTGTTGCAGTGTGGCGTGGAGGGAAATGAGTTGCAACAGCTGATTGATATGCGTCTTGCTCATTTGCAACCTGATACAACACAGCATCTTTCTTCTGATTTATGTGATGATTTTGTAGATTATGTCATGGCAGGAGATCGTCCTCTTTGGCACCCAAGGGATGTGGAGTGGGTGCGCAATCAGGTGAAAATGACAACGAGCATACAGCTACAAGAGTGTCTAAAAAGTATTCTTGAAGCTATGAAACGCAGTCGGTTGTATGCCTATACTTACGCTGTTGATAGTACAAAAGCTACTGCTTTTGATGTTAAACAGGCAGATAATGCGTGGAAAAAAGGCTGGAAACGTTCCATAAAACCTTATGTTTTTCATTCGAAAAAAGAGGCAAAAGAAGATACCATTAGTCTGCCCTTGTGTTTGAAGCAAATACCAAAGATGGCAAATGAAAGTATTAAATACAGCAAGAAATGGCCAGAACTTGGCGTTGAAGAGATACAGCTGGCGAATGGAGTGAAGTTGCTTGTGCGTCCAACCTTAGAGGAAGACTCCACACTTTACCTTGCTGTTATAGGGCGAGGGGGAACGGCAGACCTTGCTGCTCAACAGCAATTAAAACTTCATGATGCTGTAAGTTATGTTGATATGGGTGGCTTAGCCAAGGTATCGAGCGACACTTTATTGAGCATAATGACACAGCAGCAGTTGTCGATGACGGTGGGTGAGGATGCGTATTGGTACCAGTTATTGGCTTCTTCGCCTGGGAAGCATGCGACAGCACTATTAAATCTCGTTTACGAAAAAATGTGTTTCCCAGGCGTTAACCATGAAGATTTCGTCGAAACAATAGCTTCTGAGCAGGAAAATTTAGGAAAAGAGACACTCTTAGACAAGCTCTTGGCGCACGATGCTGACCGATTAATGACGAACACGATTGACTCGTTAGTGGGTAATGGAATAGTCAATAGTGAACGATTGCTTACAAAAGCTACGCTGAAAGCACTGGATATAGACTCCTTAACTCATTATTATAAGCAGTTGTTTGGCAATCCAACAGGGCTCACTGTCATTCTAACGGGTAACTTCAATGCTGGGCATGTGGTGCCGAAGGCAATTGCAATGTTTGCGCAACTCCAAGCACCAGCAACGCCATTGCCTTTGAACAATGTGCCTTTTACACCCAATAAGCAAGTCTATTCCAAAGGTTTTGAGGGTGGGAATGACCATCAAACAGTAGCTAACTATATCTTTTCGGGTAACTATGTGCCGTCACTTCGCGCCACGCTGGGTATGAAACTGATTCGCGATGTGTTGCAAGATCGTGTATTGAAAGTGCTCCGCGAGAGTGAAAATATTGTTTATTCGCCCTATGTAGACCTGTCATATAGTGGTGTCCCGCAGCAGAAATATCACTTCGTTATTAATCTTTCTTTGAAGGACGAGAATCGAAAGAGGGCTGAAATGTTGTTGCAAGAGATTATCAAAGATATCAAAGGACGGCCTATAAGCACTGGAGAACTCAACAAACTAAAGCGCTCTTTCCTTGTTACGAAAGATAAAGTGCTGAATGATAAGTCTCCCTCTGAATGGAAAACGGCATTGATTTCATTGGTGAAAAATGGTGAGTCATTGCAAGATTTCAATGATTATAGAGAATGTTTACATGGTATTACACCAGAAATGATACAGCAAATGGTGAATGAAATGTTTGAGTGGACCCACCGAATCGTTGTATATAAATCACAAAAATAATGAGAATATTAAAGAATTTACATTTAGTTTGCTGTGCTGTTATGCTGAGCATGGCAACTTATATGTGGGCTGAAAAACAGCCCGAAGCTTATCGTCTTTATGACAACAAGGGTAAATTGATCAGTTATGAACAGCTTGTTAAGAGTCTTTCTAAGGCGGATGTAGTTTTTATTGGCGAGATACATAACTGTGTTATCACCCATTGGTTGGAGCAAAAGTTGCTGGAAAGTCTTTACAATGTACACGGGTCACAGTTGAAAATGGGTTTAGAAATGTTTGAAAGTGACAATCAACTCATTTTGAATGAGTATCTTCAAGGGCAGATTACGGGTGAGCGATTTGAGGATGAAGCGCGCTTGTGGCCTAATTACAGTACCGATTACGCCGGCTTGATTGGCTTTGCGCGCGAGCATCACGTGCCTGTTGTTGCCACAAATGTGCCACGTCGTTATGCCACTGCCGTGAAAGACCATGGAATAGCTTATTTGGATTCGTTCTCAACTGAAGCAAAAAGTTACATGGCACCATTGCCTATCCACTTTCAATCGAATGAAAGTGTCGAGCAGGGCTTTGCACTCATGGGGATGATGGGGAAGAATAAAAATGCTAATCCTCAACGCATTGCCGAGGCACAAGCCGTCAAAGATGCTACGATGGCCTGGAGAATTGCTCAAAATCTGCCAGGAAAGTTGATTCATTTCAATGGGAATTTTCATTCAGACAACCGCGAGGGCATCATCCCTTATCTGTTAACATATAAGCCGGGGGTACGATATGTGGTGGTGAGAGCCGTGCGACAGGAAGATATTTCGCATTTGGATGAGGCTTATCAAGGCATAGCCGATTATTATATCTGTGTGCCAGAAGATATGGCAACGTCTTATTAAGGAGGGTGTTGGTGTGAAATTCTTAATCCACTCACGTTCAGTTGTGTTGATTCTAATTCTATTCCAGTTACTTATATTCCAAAATAGATATAGGTGTTTCTCTCTATTTTGTTGTATAAATCGAAAAGTTTCATTTTAGATATAGATTTTTTCTAAAAAGATTTGGAGTTTGTGATATTTTGCATTACCTTTGCACTCGCTTTTGAGGACAAAGGTTCTCAAGTAGCATTTTCTGCTCCTGTTGAAATGGGTGCGAAAATAAAGCGAGCGATCTTTGACAAGATTTTCATAGACAGAGAAGTAGTACAAGAAGCGAGTGCTTGTTTTCGAAAGGA
>NZ_AZHT01000025.1 GCF_000599605.1 Prevotella sp. HJM029
GCCGGTAAAAGTTTTCAGGAAACCGCAATCTATGATTTCGGAGGGTCATGAAAAGTTTTCCGCCAATAGGGAGCATTCCGGTGTTTGCCGTGTTCTCTGCCTGCGATACCTTTGCAGAATAAAAGTCGATGGATGACCGCAAGCGGACGAAAAGTGAGGTCGAAATCAGAAACGGAAATGGAAAGATAGATAAAATTAAATGTAAAATAAGCACCGCAGGTAAATCAGAAGATGTGTCTTCAATACGTATAGCCATATTGCTTTATAGCTGCCAATAAATATATACGACTATACATATATACATATTACCGCATGGCTGACTCAAGAAACAGCCTTTTATTCTCGCCTTGCTGCTATATGATTAGTTATAGAAGGACCAACAAAAGAGAGTCAGGTAGGGCAGATTTCTTGGATTGCGCAAAAAAACAAGAGCCATTTTTAACACAAAAACCGCCACGATGCCGAAAAAAGGTTCTGAAAACGTTAATATAAGAGTTTCTTTTTTTTGAGGATGCTTTTTTGACATTAAGTCGCTTATTTTGTAACAATCAATAATCATAAAAATTATGGCCGAGACTGAATACAAGCAGCGCAACTCTTCCGCTGGAAGAAAGAATAAGTCAGATGAAATTCTGAAGAAGTTCGCAGACATGATGATTAAGATCATCAAGAAAGCCAATGCCAACAACTGGAAGAAAGGTTGGATGGGTGTCAACGGTTCCATTCAGGGACTACCGCAGAATATCAGCAGTCGGACGTATTCCGGTGGTAACTCTTTTTTTCTTATGTTCAATACGGCAGAGAAAGGATACAAGACACCCGTCTATATGACTTTTAAGCAAGCCAAGGAGCAGAATCTCCATGTCAAGTCAGGCGAGAAATCCGTTCCCATCTTCAAGTGGGGCTTATCCATCAAAGATGAAAACGGCAAGAGGGTGTCAGAGGAAGACTATAACGCCATGTCCCAGGAAGAGCGTGCCACGATGGACGTTCGTCCTTTCCCTAAAATGTTTCATGTCTTCAACATCGACCAGACCAACCTTGAAGAGGTCAATAAAAAGAGGTATGATGCCATTGTAGCACGTTTCCAAACACCCGAACAAGAGGTCAAAGACACCGAGGGGATGTATGTCAACGAAGCCCTTGACCGTATGTTCGAGCAAAAGGCGTGGCATGCCAATATACAATATGACAAACCTGCCGACCAGGCCCTTTACCGCCCATCGACGGATACCATTGTTCTTCCGATGAAAGAACAGTTCAAACTTGGGAAAACTCCTGAAGAAGTCTATCATGACGGCATGGAGTATTATTCCACTGCTTTGCACGAGATGGCCCACTCGACAGGACACGAGAGCCGGCTTGACAGGAAATTCGGTGCCCAAGGGACAGACAACTACGCCCATGAGGAACTGATCGCAGAAATGACTTCCGCCCTTGTCGGCAGCACCATGGGCTTTGACAGAAAAATATTGAAGAACAACGCCAATTATCTAAGTGGATGGTTAAGCAGACTTAGGGACAAGCCCGAGACCATTACAACCATTATGACTGACGTAGGCAAAGCCTCGGATATGATTATAGAAAAAGTTGACGAACAGCGGATCGCCTTGAACCAGACTCCCCTTAAAGCCGGTAATTTGGACGGGCTTGATGAAGAGCTTGGAGAGACAAAGCGAAAGGGCAAGACCTTATATGACCTTACGGAGCAGTGGAGAAAAATCAATGCACAATATCCGTTTTCTGTTGATGATGAAAGGACAAGACAGATAGCAAAGCGTATAAGGCAGGCGGAGCAGGTCATTACGGCTTATAATGCCAACGTAGCCGCCGCATATGGCGACGAGTTTCTGTTCTCCGAGAAAGCGAAGACTGCCATCATTCCGCATGCCGTGTATTCCGGGCATGAACAACCGCCTTTGGAAATCCAAAGACAAGCTGTTGCATCCGAGCCGGAAAATCAAAATGTTGGAGATATGAAAGAACAAAAGGCTGAAGAATTACAAGAGTCCCAGGAAAGACGTGTCAATCCTGACCGCAATCCCATCAATTCTGCCGATGATTATGACGATTTCTCTGAAGCTTTGGCAGAAGGACTTGGCATTGAGAAAAGTAGGGAAGACATACAGTCTGAAGAGAAACCGTCACTTACATTTCAAGAAGAACCATATTCTGTTTTTGAAATAGAAAATGCGGTGGCTTATGGTACAATAAGCAAATTAGAGTATATACAAATGATTCCTCTTGAAGGGATAAAAGAGAGGTATAACAGTTATTGCAATCAGCATAAAATTGACAGTCAAAGAGAAGAAAGTGCCGTTGCCTTTTTAGATTATGTAAAATATAATAATTTGTCTGCAAAATGGTGGCCTGAAACTTCACAGCCCGAGGAAGTTCAGGAGAACGTTTCTCTTTCTGAAGACAGCAATCCAAAAACCAACCTGGCCGGTGTGGCCGAACACATTATGGAAACGAACCATGTATCAAAGGGCGAAGCTGAAAAGATGGCCGCCCCAATCGTTGAAGAACAACAAACCACCGTGAATGAAAAGAAGCAGAAGGCAGCACAAGCCAAGCAAGAGGCTGTCAAGAAAGCCGATGAAGCCCGTAAGGCAGAGGATGAGCGTCGCCGTGAAGTCGAGGAACAGAGACGGCGTGAGGAAGAGAATAGAAAAAACGACAAGGATGGTGGTCAAGCGTCCAAGATATTCCTGCATGCCGCCTTGCTGCTTGGAGCCTTGGAACTGGCAAAGGGCAACAAAGGCGTGTGGATGAATAAGGCTGGCAAGAGCAACGCAGAGTTTCTTTGGGCAAAGACACCAATTACTCCGTATAACAATCTGATGATGAACCTTCAGTCCGATCAGAAGGGCTACCGTTCCAATGTTTATGCCTATTTCGACGAGCTGAAGGATGCGGGCGATTCTGTCAGAAGTAATGAGAAGGCACTCCCTTTCAATTGGACGCGTTGGAATTACCAGAATATTGCTACTAAAGAGGTTATCACCAAGGGTGAATATCAGAAACTTCCCGAGGATGAGAAGTCGCTCTATGTCAAGCACCATAGCCGTCAGACCCTGCAGATTTTCAATATTGACCAGACTTCTATGACCGGCAAACAGATGTACGGTGATTTGCTGAAAGAGACCGGTGCCAAGTATGAGGAACTCTCCGAACGGGGCGTGACAAGTATGATAAAGTTCTCCGAAAAGCTGAAATCAAACCATCCAACGGCCATTGTCGTTGCGCGTGACGATAACCAGTATCATATTTACGGTAATGATGCCACTAGAGCAGGCAAGATATTAGGCTTACCAGTAGGGCAAACAGAGGTCGATGGCAAGAAAATCAAGTCCACGGGTTTCCCTCTTGACAGAATCGACGACTACCTGCCAAAGCTCGTTCAAGCCAAGCAGTGGGTTGTCGTTGCCGATAACCTCGACAGTGCAGAACTCATAAGAAGAGTAGCCAACGAAAAGGACGTGTTGAACAAGGCTTATTCAACCGCCCAGACCGTAGCCAAGTCCGCAGGAATAGGTTATGAACGCGTCATGGTGCTGCAAGATGCAGAATACGACAAGCAAGCCGACAAGATCATTGTCAGCGGCATGACGGATAAGGATAGCGGCAACAGCCGGCAGGCCGCCATTGCGAAAGCCAATGACATTTACCGTGCCATTGTAGCAGCCACAGGCAGCGAGCAGCGTTTAGACCGCATGGGACGCAATAATCTCCTCCCCAACGACGATGCGAAATACGAGAGATTTGTTCAAGACCTATCTGCCGGAATCCTGATGGCACGTCAGGGGCTTCCTGCAAGCCTTTCAAAAGAAAGTATGCAACATATCGACTATTGGCAACGCGAGATCAAGGAAAATCCCAAATTGCTTGGACTGTTGGAGAAAGATGTCAACAATGCCGTCGAGTCCATCGATAAGCACATGCAGAAGCAGATTGTCAAGTACGAAGATATTCGTAAGGACTTGCCCCTGAAAGACTTGGCCGTCAGTGAGAGACAATATCAGATTTCCACCGATTTGGCTAAGCTCCCGGATATAGATTCAAAAGAAATCGTCATTGTCAGAGATACGGCAAAAGGTTCAGCCGATGTCATTCTTCCTGAAGGGGCTTCTCTTGAAGACAACGTAGAGATCTCGGGCATTCGCAAAGATCGTATCAAGATAGCATTAGGACACGAGGGCATCACCGATGTCAAGTTCTATAATGCCGGTGGTGCTTTAGGACTCAAAGAGCCTGACGACTACTATAAGGATAAGACCGTTTCCGTAGACCGGTTGAGACAATATGAGTTCAGTCAGCATAGAGATATAGATGTGAAACCGCAGATTGCGGCAGCAGCCTTGCCCAAGATTGAGATTTTCACGCCTATCCGTGACGAGAAGGGACAGTATGCCTTTTTCTTCAAGGCAGAGAACGAGCCTTCGTTCTCCGTCTATCCGAATGACACCCACAAGAAGCTGTACTTCGAAGTCAGGGGAACGGACAAGCAGAAGGAGATACACAATGCCCTTGCACAGAAATACTACTCCGTTGCCAAGCAGCATCCTGAAATCAAGGTAGATCTTATCATGCCCAAAGTTTCTAATGTAGACATGAGCAAGATAGATCGTCCGACCATTACGAAAGACAGGGAAGACCCAAGCAAGAAGTATGTCATGGCCACCATTGACGGTAAGTTCATGAAGAAAGAAATCACCAAGTCGCAGTGGGACAAGATGTGGTTGGCAGATGACATGTCTGCCTACAAGAAAGCTGTTGCCGCTGTTGTCTTTGCTCCTTTACTCAAAGAAGACGTGCAGAAGGAGCAATCCACAAGTATGGCAGCACGATCAACTTCGACAGAAACCGTTAAAAAGGAACAGGGTGCAGAAGAGAAAACTGCAGAAGGAACTTCAGATTCGATTTCTGAAACGGCTACCGAAAAGGAGGCGGAGACCACCCGGAGAGAAAGTACCTTTCGCAGATAAGGAATAATGCAGTAATCATCAGACATGACACATTACCAGAAACATGGCCATATCCACCTCTGATTTCATCAACAGATATGCTCCTTATGCCATGGAGCAGCAGATTAAGTACGGCATTCCCACTTCTGTCATTCTCGCCCAGATGGCTATCGAGAGTTCATGGGGCACTTCTGCCCTCGCCCGGAACGATAACAATTTCTTCGGTATCAAAAAGGGTTCATCGTGGACAGGCCGGGTGAGTTACTATGACGATGACCAAGCGCATGAAGCCTTTCGTTCCTACGACAACGTGGGGCAAAGTCTTAGCGATCACTCTGCCACCTTACTCCAACCCCGCTATCTGCATCGTTGTCCTACGGACAGTACAGATCACTTGGGTTGGATAAGAGGGATCAAGGCCGGTGGTTACGCCACGGCAAGCAATTATGTAGACAGCGTAGAAAGTCTTATCCGTAAATACGAATTAGACAAATTCGACCGTCTCGCCGTACAGAATGCACAGCAGCAAGGTTTGCAGATAGGTTACATGAGAGGCCATCAGCCCGACACCCCGCAAGCCGTCCCTGCCGGTATTCTCCTCACGCCTCTCCAAGGGCGTTGGTGCATGCCCATCAACCTGGAGGGTTTGAAGGTAACGGGAGTGTTTGGAGAGAACCGCCCCGGACATCATCATAGCGGCATAGACCTTAGCACTGGCGGCAAATATCTTCCCGTTTATGGAACAGAAGATAACGGCAGGGTCATCGCCGCCAAGCCCAACAATGGTGCTGCCGGTAACATGATTACCGTGGAATACAGCCGTTCTGACGGCAGTCGTCTTCAATGTACCTATATGCACCTTAGTGAGATTGGGGTTAAGGTCGGTGATGCCGTCAATGCAGGGATGCAACTGGGCTATTCCGGTAATACAGGACGCTCGACCGGGCCACACCTCCATTTTGAGACCAAGTTCTATAATGCCCAGGGAACACTCCAGAGTTATGATCCGGCAGAATACATTGCCGAACTCTCGTTCCGCGGTAATCTCCCGGCAGTATTGAACAAAGGCGGCCAGAACTTAGCGGTACGCTATTCCTCTCAAATGGCGTACAACAATGCCTCTGCCACTGGTATCGAAGGGCAGCCTATGGATATCCAAACACAAATGCTGCTTGCCAATATCACCAAATCAGACGATCCCAACAGATGGTTGGAATATTTGATGAACAAGAATGGCGATAGTGCAGGGCTGTCCGGCGGAAATCCTGTCTCCAATCTTATCTCAACCCTTTTCATGAGCATTCTGACGCTTGCCCAAGATTTGAAACAGGGAGACGAAGACATGGGCGAGTCCCAAACCTCCAAAGAGGCAAAAGAAAACAAAGAGACAAAAGAAGCTGCCACCCTTAGAAGGGACAGGGAAAGTATCAATGTCAAGCGGCTTGCCCAGGCAGCCTCTTTGAATTTCGATTCCGAACTCCCCGAAGAGCAGCAGACAAACACCATTCGGCGAACTTAGACAAACAATTCACCAAAATAACGAGTAATATGATTAAATGCAATGTCACAGCATGTGGAATCATCAGCAATTCTGCAGTAGAGAAACAAAGTAAGGACGGCAAGTCCTTCATTTCTTTCAGTATCACCATCCCCATTGCCGGCAGTGATGGTTCCGGTGCGGAGCTCCAAGTCTTCGTTTCCGCTCCAGGCAATAAGGAAACTGCCGAGCAGTATTCCACCGGGCGTAGGGTGAGAATGAACGGTACACTCTATATCAGACGGATAGATGACCGTACGTATTACAACCTCCGTACCGATGAAGGAATAGAAATTGTCAAGTCCACCGAAGCAGATTCGCTCACAGGGGCTATCGATTTCAAAGGTAAGATAAAGGGGGAGATTACGGAACGTACCAACAAAAACGGACACAAGTTCCAGACATTTTCCGGCGTGTCGCAAGACAAGGATGGAGAAAAGAAAGGCTGGGTTTGGGTTCGCTTCCTTTCTCCGACCTCGATTCAGCAGGAATTCTTCAAGCCCGAGGCCTATGTTGAAATAAAAGGAGAGTTGCAGTTCCATATCTATCAAGGTAATGTCAACATCGAGTGCCGTACCAGCAGTATCGAGCCTTGGGAGTTGACTGCCACACAGAAAGAATAGTTGCCATAACATTGAAGTTTACATGAACACCGGCATTATAGAGCGTTGATCATTCAAGTCTTTATAGGCCGGTGATTTTATTCCGTACAAAACCCTAACAAGTATATGAGTGAAAATGACAATCCAGCAGGAATCTTCGGCAACCGTTTGTTAGGCGGCTGGAGTAAGATATTTGGCAAAAAACACGATAACGGTAAAGGCGAAAAACAAGGACATGACCATGATAAATTAAAATTAAAGCCATTCCCGCCCAACCATTTCTTCTCCCAGGAAGAGCTGTGTTTCCTTGCAAAGAATCAAGAGCAGTGTAGCCGTCTTCAGAGTTGGGCTTTGCAAATGAGCTTATGGGCACGATCCAAGTCCAACGAGCAGGATAGGAACAACCCGCAGTTTTTTCCAGCCGTCCAATGGCAGGACGGTTTGATGAGCACATGGATAGACTCGGAGGCAAGGCCTGACAGCATAGACCAACAGGCTGACCGTCTTTACCAATTACAGCTTGATGGCTATAAAATGGATGCCGCTTTTGTAAGAATGATAGAGGCGAGAGCTTGTAGAAGTTTAGTGGGCAACCTTTTTGTGGATGAGAGACAGAATGAGACCGCTTCACGAAAAGGCGGCAAGCACTTTATATGGATTGAAGCCGTTGTTGACAAGCCCGGTGAGGACTTGGCTTTGTCCATATATCATTACAACAAGATCAGCCACCATCATGAGTCAGAAGAAACAGTTTCATACAAACAGTTCAAGTCGCTTCTTGAAAACAAGGAGATGGCAGCCCTTGGCGGTGAGGGGCAGCGCAAATGGAACGATGAAGCCACCGCAAGAGACATGGCGGAGGAAAAGTTTACAGAGTTAGTCTGTCTGATGAGACGGAGCAATATCTGTCAAGGGATGTTCCCTGCCCACAGTTCTATCTCTATACGCCAAGAGGATGGAAAAGACTATGTCCCCATGGCATGGGCCCTATCAGGGGATGAGATAAAGATAGACTTCGATCCCCAAGTATCCATTAGTAAAAGTTCACTTTTGATTACCTCTAATGATTCCTACCGGTTTGTCGACGTGTTGGACTATATAGATAAAACGATAAGTGAGCAGGATGCCAGTCAGGAACTGCTGACCTTTGTCAGGATATTCGGCAAAGACTTTTGTGGAGACAAAGTGCTCTCTTCCGGAAAGTATCCTCTTTGCTGGATAAACGGCATAGAGATAGACCGTGTAACGGCAAAGGCTTCGGACACAATAGTCGCCTTCAATAATGATACTTTGGAAACCGTGACGCTTTCTTCAGAAGACAGGACAACCCTGTTAAAAGCAGTCATACGCCGTTCGGATGAACTACTGACAGAATTGAAGTCCGACCTTCAGAGAACAACGGACGAAAAAGTCCAGGGAATATTGCAGGACAGGCTAAATAACATCCATCAAGGGCTGTCAGCTTATAATACTGGCGACAATTACCATACTTTGGATGAGTTATGGCAGCATATCACCTCAATTTTCAGGGTGAAGCAAAGCGCGGAGACGGCAACGGTCGTCCCTGCATCAGCAGTTAAAGTTATAGAAGCTCCGCAATCCACCGAAGTAAGGGATAAAGAGCCCTTAGTCCACAATCAAAATGAAGTTCAAAGCGTTCAAGAACCTATTGCTAAAAGTGATGACGGCATCAAAATGCCCAAGCAAGTTGACGAAGCCCCGTCAATTGAACCTAAGAAAAGTCAGATTCCGGAAGGCTATATCCGGATTGAACCATCTTCCAAAGGCAGGTGGCACACAGCAGAAATGCTCCGTAGGGAAGCCTATCGTGTTTATGGAAAGCTGTTAAGTGCAAAACTTAAAAAGCAGCTTGATAATGACAACAACCCTTGGGTTTCAAAACAGATGTTGACACCAAGAGATATCAAAGGCACTGTTTATACCGGGCCGAATGCCATCATGCTTGCGTTATGGACAGAACAGCAGGGGTTTGAGCTTCCTTTCTTCATTACTGAAGAGGAGCTAAGAGCGAACGAACTCGGTATTCTTCAAGATGCCAAGAGCCTCTTTATCCTCCATAAGAACGGAACGTCAAGGGTGTACAACATTGCACAGACCACCTTTCCCGTTACCCAAAGGCGTTCCTATGAGTCTCTCAAACTGAATATGATAGCAACAGAGCGCAAGAAGACTTCAGGGTATCAGTTCCTCGACGCTGACGGCTTTTGTAAAACAGCGTTGAAGTTTGATGGTGTCCCCGGCCTTTCTGTCTATGATTATGCCGAGAAGGTCATCCATATAGCCCCGAAGAGCAATTTTGAAACCGAGGACGACTATTACCGTGACTTGGCCGTGGCCATGGTGGAAAGCACCCGTGAAGTTGATTTCGATACGCTCCATCTGGACACTTATCTCTTTGAGAATCTCGTCTCTCATCTGGGTAGTGGTATTATCAGCCAGAGTTGCCGTTTTAATGCCACCAATCCCGAATATTCCCGGATATGGAGAGAGAGGTTAGAGAACAATCCTGAATACACCAAGAGAATCTTGGAACAATCAGACGCAGCTTCAGGCCAAGTCCTTCAATCGGCATTGACATAGGACTATCAATAATCAGACCCGGTTCATGTTTAATTATGGCAAATTCACCATAATTAAAATTGGGATGATTAAATGAAAAAGGCGGCCTGTATCCCTGCAAACCGCCTTCTGACATTATTTAATTAAAGTTTATCGTCTTGTTTTATTCATTCTTTCTCCGCTATTTCAACAGCTTGAAGGATTGTCCGTTTGATGACATCATGTTCGAGTCTTATGGGATGTACGTGACCACCATCAGCAATGGCACCGTCAATGAAGTAGCGGATATTCCACCATTTCTTTACTGTATTTTTAGATGTGTTGATTGCTTTTGCACAGGTCTTAAACCCTCCTTCTGGATGAAGGTATCTCCAAAGAGTAATTTTCACCGCTTCTTCAGAGTTCTTTAAAGTAGCAAGTAAAACCTTATTTTTTCTCCACTTTTGAAACAGTTCCACTGAAGAGAGATTGCTTTCCTTGGTTTGGTTACTACCATTGGTCATATCAGCATTTTCCAACGCCTCGTTGGAAACCTCGTTGATTTTATCCCACACTTCTTGTGGCCAGTCGTTATCATCAGGCTCATCACCATAGCGAAACTCATTGATGAACTGTTCCGCTCCGTCTTCATCACCTTCATCGAAGCCCAGTACCTGGCACCACTCCTTATAGTCGTCTACCATTTCCTTGCCATGCATTGTGATACACTGCAGGTTTGTTATTTCCTCACGGTCGAGTTTACCAATCAAATCTTTTACTACTTTTGCCATATTGTGAAACTTTAAGATTATCTGTGCATACCTCTGCTTCTCTGCTCCGCTTTCTGCGAGTTCTCATCTCCTAAGTGGTAGAACTCCTTTTGCATTTCTTCTGTATAGTCCTCTTCAGGAACATAGTTCTTGAAAGAGTTATCCGATTCTTTGACCCAACATCCGTAGATGCCGAAATTATATGTAGGCAACTCACGGGAAGCAATACTGTCATATTCCTCCCTGTCACCACTTACCACCTTGATGCCACCGTCAGCGAGGAAATCCAGTCCGAATGTGAACTGGCCTTCCTGCTTGTCTATTGAAATAACATTGCCTGTACACATCTGTGCCACTTGCTCATTGGAAAGTTCCATCTCGTTTTGAAGTGAAGCCAGATTATCCTCCATTAAAGAAACGGGAATATAGAAAACCCTGTTTGTCTTGTCGTCAAGCTGTACGAAACACTGTTCCTTACCCGGCATTTTGGTTATGATGATTTTCCCGCTTCGCAGCGTGTTCTGTTCCTCTGGCGTGAAGTCCTCCAAATCAGCCATTTCACTTCTCGGGGCAATCAGGATGTCAACAGTGCCACTTCTTCTTTCAAGTTTAAGACGGGCCTGAATTGTTCTCTGTATGCCGTCACCCAAATCCACGCTGACGGGTAAAATAGGAGTCCAATGTCCCTCCAATAGTTTTTTCATCACCATTTCAGGCAGGTCATCCACCATTTCTTGAGACAGCCCGACACTTGCAAATTTCTCGTATGGTATCTCATTTTCATCAAAAATTGTTCTCATAATTTTCCTGTTTATTGTTTTTGCAAAGATAGTTTCTTACTTGAAAAGTCCGTTCTCCTAAAAAATAAACCTTTTATATTAACATTTTCAAAATGTTTTTGGGCGGTTTTACGGTGTTTTTCGTTTTTGAAATGTTAATATAAGACTTCCTTTTTTTTCGAGCCCCCTATTAAAACGGTTTATTTTATTTTTGTAATCATAAAATACGAGTAGATGGTTATACATTTTAGACATATCTTCATGGCTGTTTTGAGTTTGTTCAGTCTCTTTTGTCATGCACAAAAGAATACCACCGATGCTAATCATCAGGACTACTGGATAGACAAATACCTTAGTGTCAGTTTCCCCTTACAAAGTGTCGAGATCAATTCTGCGTTCGGTATTCGTAAAGATCCATTCACCGGCAAGGAAAAAGAACACTGTGGCTTGGATTTAAAAGCTCATTATGAAAAAGTCCTTGCCATGTTTGACGGTTACATTGCGCATATTGGCTATGACTCCGGATCCGGCAATTACATCATCATGCGTCATGGTGATTACACCATCAGCTATTGTCATCTTTCTCAAATCTGGGTAAAGAAAGGAGAGAGAATCTATGCAGGAGACCCGGTTGGCGTCAGCGGTTCTTCCGGTCGTTCGACGGGGCCACACCTTCATGTCACCAGCCGGTTAAGGGGACGACTCGAAGACCCCTATAACCTCCTTACTTACATAAGAGACGTAAAGTTGCAGTGTATTACTGCTCTCCATGTCAGCGAGGAGACTCTTCTTTCTCCTGACGCATTTTTCAAGAGATATGCCCATGCCGCCATGAGACAACAGCAGAAATACGGCATTCCCGCTTCCGTCATCCTTGCTCAAATGGCACTTGAAAGCCGTTGGGGAAACAGCAGTTTGGCCCAGGCAGGATTCAATTACTTCGGCATCAAGGCCAACAGGAACTGGCTGGACAGCGGACTTCCATACAGTGTCCATGACGATGATCGCCCTAATGAAAAATTCTGCAATTTTGCCTCTCCGGAAGCCAGCATGGAATATCATTCAAGACTGTTGATGAGCGATCGCTATAAGCAGTGTTGGAAATACAGTTCCACGGATTTTCACAATTGGCTCGTTTCCATCAAGTCTGCCGGATATGCCACGGCAAGGGACTATGTACAGAAATGCGAGCGCATCATCATGAAGCACAAGCTCTATCTCTACGATGTAGCCGCCGAACGGCTATAATACTATATAAATGTGTATAAACAAAGAAAAAGCATAATGAAAAAAATCTTCTTTTTATTGTCAGCCCTTACATTCATAGGGCATGGCATCCACGCACAGGTTGTGTACGGTAATGATGAACGATTCTATGTGAACTCCCGGCACGAGATTTCGGCAAGCTCTGCAAGTCATCCGACAGGCCTGTCAAGTCCGATAGACGGTCAGGCGAAGTATAAGCTGTCAGGATTGGGCGATAACTGGTTTGTTTCCGCGCAGGGCGGTTTTATCTCTTTCTTGGGAGATCCCGTCTCACACACGGACTTTAACGGTAGAACCAAGGTAGGGTTGGAACTTTCCATCGGGAAATGGCACTCGCCGTATTTTGGGACACGATTGGCCTATCAAGGCTTTAAGTTTGTCGATTCCCAACGTGCCCCCCAGTCCTTCGGCAGCTATCATACAGACCTACTTCTTAACGTGTCTTCCTTCTTCCGACCCTCTTTTGAGAAGCCAGCAAAATGGAACATAAGCCCCTATATGGGAGCTGGAATTATCCGGCATAATCAGTTGAAGAAAAATTCCTTTGCCTTTTCCTACGGCATCTTGGGAACTTGCAGCCTAAGTGAGCGTATCAGCATCTCTGCCTCTTTTGGTGGAACGACAACCCGTCGGGATTTTGACGGATATGGAGAGAAAGGCCGTTTGGGAGACAACCTCCTTTCGGGAAGTATCGGTTTGTCCATCGGGATTGGACATTTAGGCTGGAAAGTCAAAAAACACAAGTTGGTGTCGGCGAATGAAGATGTATTGCAGAATCCGACAATAACCGATCTGACCACCTATCCGCGCAATAATTACAGTGGCCTTAAATCACTTCAAGAAAGACTTGCCAATGGGAATACGGAGAGCGTTTCCGGGAATAACGATGAGAACATTGCGCAGTTTGACGCTCCAATCCTGTTCTTCTTCAAGCGTAATACCACGGAGCTTGTCGACAAACAGCAATTGGTCAACATTCAAGAGATCGCAGCTGCCGTCAAGGAGTATAACTTGGAAGTACGTATCGTAGGTTCCGCAGACAGCAAGACAGGAACACCCAAGCATAATAGGAAACTTTCCATCAAACGCTGCCGTTATATTGCCAAGCTGCTGATAAATGCGGGTGTACCGAAATCTAAGATGACCGGAACAACCAAAGGTGGTATCAATCTTTATAAGCCTTATACTGCCAACCGCCACACCTGCGTGATCCTGTATAAGCAAAAGTAAGAAGAATTAAAATAGAATAATATGGCCATTTTAAGAAAGAATACCAACTACGGTGTAACGGACATCTCACCGCGCCTACAAGACACCCTCAATGCCAACGGCATGCAGGCTCATATCACCATGACACAGACCGGTGACTATGAACTTGTCACCTTGTCCCATAATTCATCCGAACCCCGGCGGTATCCTCTCGACCAGCAACAGGTTGAGAACCTGATGAACGGAGGTACATCCGCATGGGACAAGAAGGCCTACAACACCTTTGTCGGCATCGTTAAGGAAGATTATTATATCCCAGGCTCATTTGTTGCAGCCCGCAACGCCAACAGTCCTGTCAACATGGGACTTGACGGGCACAGGCTTGCCCCGGGAGAATATGGATACAGAGAACCGCGTCTCTTTTACCCTTTTGAAGGGCCGAGATACGGGCGTTTTGATAGCATCATAGATGGTTTGATGGGACTTGCCCATGGTGGGCGCATCAGGCGCATAGATGGAAGACCTTTTTATGCCAACAGCGCACCTGTCGTTATAGACCGTCCTGACGGGCGTTTGCGTCCCGGAGAGATGAAGACAGGTGCCTATGGGTTCTATGACAAGGGCATGAAGCAGAAACAGGACGTCCTTCAGTCCATGAGTATCAGCGAACAGCAGCTTCCCAAGGTGGAACGTCCGAAAGGACAGTCCATTCCCCTTAATTCCATCAGTTCACCGGTTTATCTGTCAGCAGAGAAATTTCAGCAGGTACTGTCTTCGCACGGTATTGTCATAGATGAAAAGAAAAATCTGCTGACCATCAAGTCTGCGTCCGTTCCTACCAACCTTGAATACAAGCTGAACCCTGACGAGACGAAGAAACTCATGAACGAAAAATTCAAGTACAGCGACAAAAAGGGTGTACACAACAAGGATGGTGTATCTGTCAATGAACGGCTTGCCATCCTGAATGCCGTCATAGGGAAAGACTTTACCGATAAGATAACCGTAGAGATGCTTAACAGCAAGGATTATGTAGACATCAAGCTGAAACCCGAAGTGGAGAAAGAGCTGGGACTTCATCAGGAAGCAGCCAACCAATATATGGCATCCAAACTTGACATCATAGACATGAAAGACATGCGCGAGGACTATCGAAGCGGTTTCTTAGATCGCTGGAACTCTATTGGTATCGTCGACGGACGTGGCCTTAATCCAAACGAAGGCTTCTATCTTCCGGTAAAGGACGGACGTGCCGTCTCTGTTGGTGAGATTCAGGTGTCGCCCGTCAATGACGGCAAGAGTGCGACTACGTTTCGCATGACTGCCGTAATCAACAATCAGGTGATGTCACATGACATCTCCAAGGAGGACTATATCAAGTTCATCAACTATAATGACGAGTACCGCCTGAAACTGTTCGACAAGGTGTTTGATGAAGTCAAGATAAAGGACGCGTCCAACGGTGTCTTGGAAGATCCCGTGCGTTCAGGCAGGATTGAGGATGCAGACAGTGTTGTCGTATTGAACGGCCATTACAACCTTGTTAATGACAATGTTTCCGCTGCAATTACCGGAGCGATGGCCTACAAGGATCAGATTTCCGGCAAGTACATGCTGAATATGCGGGAGAGCAAGGATATTGGTATGTGGTCATATAAAATTACCGAAGATCAGTATCTTGCTTTCAAGAATGCAGATGATGACGGCAAGGCAAAGCTACTTTCCACCATCATTCCCATAACCGATGAAAACAAGCAGCCCTTATCTGTTGTCAAAGAAATCCGGCTGCCCCTCTCCGCCGCAGAGAAACGCGTGTCTTCTTATTCGGAGAATATAGACATGAAGGACGCATTGCAAAGCGGTGCTGGAAGACCATACAACGAGCGTATGGCAGATGCGTTGAACAAGACAATCTTTAAGGATACGGGACATATCAAAGCCACAGCCCTGTCCGGGACAGATATAAAAGCCGTTAGCCAAGGCGAAGCGAAATTGGTGGCAGAGGGAAAAGCCCAACCCACATTGGCTGAATTACGGGAAAACGTAAAGATTGCCCTGAAAGGAGAAACCGGCGTAAACGGACAATCATTGGAGAACTTGAAGCCCAACAAAGAATGGGTCAGAAGCGGTGCCCATGGGAGGACAACCGAAGTCGGAGATATTGCCGTGGAACGCTTGCGTGACGCAGAAGGCAAAATCGTAGAAGGGAAGTACAAGATGACCGCCGTCATAGACGGTAATGTATTTTCCCATGAGATTACCCAAAAAGATTTTGACAAGTTCCGTGCCATCAACGACACCCAGCGCATGAAGCTCTTCGACAAGATATTCCCCGAAGTGGAGATGAAGACTAAAGCGGGTCACGGCTTCAACTTGGGAGCAGCTATCCTTGCTGCCGTCTCCGTGGGAATGGATGTTGTCGGTTCCGTCATGGCAGAGCCACGCCCCCGCCCTGAATTTTATGCAAGCCGAAATGTCTTCTCCAAACCCGGTGTAGTCTCTCCCGAAGCGGTCTCTGCTGCCCTTTACGAGTCAGAGAACGAACAGCTTAGAAAAGGGCCATCGGAAGGCAGGGGAATGGGCATTTAACCAACAACAACATCCGCTATATGTTCAATCATGAATTTATGCCCTTCCAAACGGTGACAATCCGTCCCCATTGGGGGCAGTTCTGTATCAATGAGCTGCCGGTAATCTTATTGTGCCTGGCAAGTTATTGGATAAGCAGCTTTATGGAGTTTCGTTTCCATGAGCTTTTGATATGGCCGGCATTGTTTTTTACTTTCTACCTGTTTTTTCAAGTGGTCTATATGGCAAGGATCGAATATGTCCTGACAGGGGAGCAGCTAATCACCCTTCACGGTGTGCTCTCCCACTCAACGGACTATATCGAGCTTTATCGTGTCGTCGACTACCGGCAGCACCAGTCGTTACCCCAGCAGCTCTTCGGTCTGAAGACCATCACCATCTATTCCGGAGACAGGAACAATCCCCAGCTGGATATGGTAGGCATCAAAGCAAGGGTGGATATTGTCAGCGAGATACGTAAACGTGTGGAGTTTAACAAGAAAAGAAAAGGTATTTATGAGATTACAAACAGGCCTTAGACGCGTTTTTGCACTTATAGCCCTCTCTGTCGGAATCATACCATCCTCTGCACAGGGACTTTCATCATCCAATCCGCTTGAATATGCCGCAATTGCAGGAGGTGAGGAACTTCTTGGCAATCAGATAAAGAAACAGTCGAAGGCCATGGCTGCTCTTGCGGTGGAGCAGGGAGCCATGACTGTGGCCAATACCAAGATGAAACAGTGGGAACAAAAATACAATTCCTATTTGAAGACTGCTTCCGGATATGCTTCCGCCATAAAAGGTGCCACCTCCCTTTATGCCGACGGGATGCAGACGCTCACAGCACTATGGGAAGTTCATACAGCATGTAGAATCAATCCCCAAGGAATTGCTGCTTCTCTGTCGATGAATAATCTCTATTTGGAGACGGCGACAGAGTTTATTCGTACTTACAGGGCATTGAAGAATGTAATTGCCAAGGGAGGGGAAGACAATATGTTAAATGGTGCGGAGAGGACGCAGATGCTGTGGAATCTGACAAACAATTTAGAACGGTTGAACCGAAAACTCCGGCTATTGTCAGTGAGTGTCACAATGCACTCTTTAGATGATGTGTGGAACAGGGCCATCATTGGTAAGATTAACAAGAGCAACAAGGTGTTGGCCAAGGAATCGTCCAAGCGGATGTGCAGGGCAATCAGCAATGTTGCCAAGTTTTATAAATACAGACAGACACATAAGCCATGGGGACAATGAACAGCATCAGGCGGGCAGCTATCAGCGTCATCTTAGGATTTTCCCTTTCCATAAGCCTGTTTGCACAGAATGGACCGGATGGTGTCAGGGCCGGGATGTTTGCCACTTATGCCAAACAGGCAAAGAAAGCCTTAAAGGCGCAAGATGTTTTGTTGGTAGGAAACCTTACAGGACACAAATATTTGAAAGAGGAAGTGGCAGCGACAACGAACTTTCAACGTCAGTTCAATGATTACCTTAACAGCTTTGATGACATACTGACCGTGGCTGCCGACATATACGGCATTTACATGGAAGTGGATGAAGCAATGAAAAACGTGAAAGTTGTCAAGGGCATTGTCGTGCGGCAACCGGCTAATGTCCTGGCGGTAGCTTTCTCACAGTCAAAGAACAACATCTATACTGACATTATCGAGAACGGTCTGAAACTCGCAGCAGACATCGAGCAGATTCTGCCGCTGAAGAAAGACCAGGACAAGAATGCCAAGATGACCCAATATGAACGGCTCAAAGTTATAGACAACATCCGCCTGAACTTGCGTACGCTCAACAGGAAGCTCCGTACTCTAAGCCGCTTGATACATTACACAACAATCATGGATTCATGGTATGACCTAAAAGGAACTGGAAAGGAATACCAGCCTCGCAAGATGGGATCTATAACAAAAGATTGCCTGAAGACTTGGATGAAACATGCCAAAGGCGTTAAATACTAAAAGCAATGGAAGAAAGTAAAGAAATACAGGGAACGTACAGTATTTTCAGGACAACCATATATGTATCACTCCTCTTGGAGTTCTTCATGTATGCCTTGGATCCGGCCGCATTGAGCGGATTAGGGGGCATTGTAAACAGCTTTCATCACCGGCTCGAGGTACTGTCCATGTATCAGTTCCTGCCCTACTCGAAGATGGTTACGCTCATGCTGGTAATCATCACCTGTATAGGTACAAAGAACAAGAAGCAGATAGAGTTCGATGCGCGCAAGATGGTATTCTACCCACTCGCCATCGGCTTTGGTTTAGTAGTGGCTTCTGTGCTTGTCTATAACAGTGATTGGCATGTCAGGTTGTGGATTCTGAAAGCCAACGTATGGGTTTATATAGCAGTGTCTGTCATAGGGACAATACTCGTCCATACAGCCCTTGACAACGTATCGAAATACTTCAAGGACGGCATGCTCAAAGACCGCTTCAATTTCGAGAACGAGAGTTTCGAGCAGACAACGGAACTTGTCGAGAACAAGTATTCCGTCAATATCCCTATGCGTTACTACTACAAGGGCAAGTTCAGGAGGGGTTGGATTAATATTGTCAATCCATTCCGAGGCACATGGGTTGTGGGCACACCCGGTTCCGGTAAGACGTTCTCTGTCATTGAACCTTATATCCGTCAGCATTCGGCCAAGGGTTTTGCAATGGTTGTCTATGACTACAAGTTCCCAACGCTTGCAACCAAGCTCTATTATCATTATAGGAAAAATCAGGTACAAGGTAACCTGCCAAAAGACTGTAACTTCAATATCATTAACTTTGTCAATATTGAGTACAGCGCACGCGTTAATCCTATCCAGCAGAAGTACATTGCAAATTTGGCTGCAGCACAGGAAACAGCGGAGACACTTATTGAGTCCCTTCAAAAGGGACAGAAGACTTCCGGTGGCGGTTCCGACCAGTTCTTCCAGACATCTGCCACCAACTTCCTTGCAGCCTGTATCTTCTTTTTCGTCAACTATAACAAGAAGCCTTTTGATGAGAACGGCAATGAGCTCTTCCCCGAATATGGTGAGGATAAGGAGACCCACCATAAGCGGTTGACGGGAAGAGTCTTCAATGATGCGAACCAGATTGGCAACAAGGAATATCAAGTGCAACCGGCCTACTGGAAAGGCCAGTATTCTGACATGCCTCACGTGCTCTCGTTCCTGAACCACTCCTATGATGAGATCTTTGAAGTCTTGAAGACCGATCCGGAAGTCTACCCGCTTTTGGGGCCTTTCATGACCGCCTTTGACAATGGTGCCATGGAGCAGCTGGAAGGTATGATAGGCACGTTGCGTGTACAGACTTCACGCCTGGCCACCAAGGAATCCTATTGGGTTTTTAGCGGGGACGATTTTGACTTGAAGGTGTCGGATCCCCGACATCCAAGTTATCTGCTTATTGCCAATGACCCGGAGATGGAGAGCATCATTGGAGCACTCAATGCCCTGATTCTGAACCGTCTCGTCACCCGTGTTAACAGCGGTATGGGAAAGAATGTCCCGGTAAGCATCATTGTCGATGAGCTGCCGACACTCTACTTTCATAAGATAGACCGTTTGATAGGTACAGCACGAAGCAATAAGGTTGCTGTGACATTAGGTTTTCAGGAACTGCCGCAGTTGGAAGCAGACTATGGAAAGGTGGGAAAGGATAAGATCATTACCACCGTAGGTAATGTCGTTTCCGGCTCAGCCCGTTCAAAAGAAACGCTTGATTGGCTGTCGGGCGACATCTTCGGAAAGGTCGTGCAACTCAAAAAAGGCATTACCATCGACAGGGACAGAACATCCATCAATCTCAATGAGAATATGGACAGCCTTGTTCCTGCTTCCAAAATCAGTGATATGGCTTCCGGATGGCTGTGTGGCCAGACTGCCCGGGATTTCGTCGTCACGAAGACTGGCAGACGGGACTCGATGGATATTCAGACTGCTGAAGAGTTCAGAACCACCAAGTTCTTTTGCAAAACATCTTTTGATATGGAACAGATTAAGGCAGAGGAGACCGACTACAGCAATTATCCTATTCCGAAGTTCTACCACTTCGACTCTGAAGACTCCAAGGAGCGTATTCTGTATGCCAACTTTGAGCGGATAGATCAAGAAGTAAAGGATATGATAAAGATTGTCCAGACAGAGTTCAAAAAAGAAGAAGGCACCCAAACAGCCCATAGGAAGAGTAACAGGAAGTCTTCCAAATAATTTTTTCCTTCGTTTTTATTGCATGAGAAAGGGTCACTTGAACCATAAAGTTCAGATGACCCTTTATTTAATTTCTTATCTCCGGAAATGCCGGCGAGGTTTCTGTTCTTCTTCCTCCTCTTCTTCATCTTCCATGGATAACTTATAGTTCTCGATTTCCTGTTGGAGGTTTTTGGCGTGTTCCCTGAACATGAAGTCTTGGAACGGGACATTTGATTCTCCCTCTCTTGACTTCACCAAGGCGTTGATATATTCGGCCTTGTCCTCCTTCAATACCTTATTGGGTACCAGACCAAACTCACTCTGAAGATGATTCATGATCAACCTTGACATCCTGCCATTACCGTCTACCCATGGATGGATTGTCACGAGCTTCAGATGCGCGTCAAAGCTCAAACGGTATTGCTCATATACATCGGGGTTCTTTAACAGCTGTTCCCGTTTTTCGTTCATTTCCTTGCAGAAATCTTCTAACTTCTGTGGGACTTTCAGGTAACTCATATAAGACTTTCCCATAGTTCCTGCCGTAACGTTTACCCGACGTAAATCTCCCTTTGACGAGTCAAATACACCGCCAGGTGCATTGAATATCCCCCCGGTTCTTCTCATTACGATTGAAGACAATTCCTTCAGCATATCGATGGAGAAAGGTGTGTGTGCCCTTGCCATTTCCATGCTTCTTTCGTAGGCAGCTTTCAGGTCAAGATTCATGTTCTGTTCAATGATGCTTTTACCCTTGGCAGAAAGACCCTCGTCAAAGAGCAGCTGGTTCTCTACCTCGGTCATCGTCGAGCCTTCGATGGCCGTTGAATGGGTCACGATTGAGTAGAGATAGAACTTTTCATAGTCTATCTGTTCTTGGAAGCCCAATTCCTTGTGCTCTTCCAATATATCTAAAAATTCTTGTTTATTCATAATTGCCTTATCTTTAGACAGCAAATATACTAATTTACGGTTGATTAAACAATTTTTTAAGAAGAAAAAGCCTGTACACCCATTTAAAGCACTTCGGAATGATATAGCTGCAACCATTCCGGTATCTCCCGAAAGACACGGGCTTCAGCCAGCGCATTGGAAGAAGTGTCTTTGAGATAGGTGATTTTCCGTGTACCATTGAAGTCATGTTCTTGAAACCTTATGACAAACATACCTTCCGGATCGCCGACTACCCACCAATTGGAATCATTTGCCCGCTGTAATACGAAACGGTCAACTGGAACAGGTCGTACTACTTCCTCGCCAACAAGAGCGGCATTAATGACTTGCGCTGAACCGATAAACTCCGTTGTCTGTGGCAAAGCTAACAGACGCTCTACGGCTTCATCACGGCTATTGCCGACAGATATAGCCTGTATTTCATTACCATCGGACAATTTAATAATGAATTTATATCTTTTCATTTTATTTCCCCGTCATGCCGATAGGTCAGCATTGAAATGCCTATATTACTTTTTCTTCATAGACGGTTGTTCCGGTCTCGTTGCAAACGATTGACACGATACCGCCTGTGTAGTCTTCAAAATAGCTCTCTTCTGTCCCGTTGTTCATGTAGATATAATTGAGACAGTCTTGGAATGAAGACTTGAAGCCCTTTTCATTTGAAGATGTATCGTTGTTAAATACGACATCATAGGTAAGAACTTCCTTTTCAAGAAATTCCTCAAATTCTTCTCTCTGCTCGTCCGTCAAAGAGAAATCAAAATCGTCTTCAAACTCTTCTTCAAACAAGAATCTAAAGAAGTTAGGGTCGTTCTGACTCTCTCTTTCAACATATTTTTTGAAAGAAATGTCTGCTGGATTGTTTGCACTTTCATAGTTCTCAATCAGCTGCTGAATTTTGATGTTCTTAATCATTTTGTTTGTTGTTTTATGAAGTTAAAATTTTATTCTGGGCATCCCGATTCTCAACTTTTTTATAGTTTTTTCGTTTCTTCGACCCGAACTTTTTTTTATCATTCCGGTGTAACCGTCATCTCGAACCTTTTATGTGCAAGGTAAGATCGCAGGTATTAAGGGGACATAAGGCAAACAATTGGCTGGCAAAGTTTTCAGGAAACCGCAATCTTTGATTTCGGAGGGTCATGAAAAGTTTTCCGCCAATAGGGAGCATTCCGGTGTTTGCCGTGTTCTCTGCCTGCGATACCTTTGCAAAATAAAAGTCGATGGATGACCGCAAGCGGACGAAAAGTGAGGTCGAAACCAGAAACGGAAATGGAAGGATAGATAAAAGTAAATGTAAAAAACACCACAGGTGTAGCGTGTATATCCGTATAGATGTATATACGTGTTGCGCTATACTTGTATTGAAGTATAAGAAAATAGACATATATACAATCCACATCTTATTCGGATTCACAAACATCTACAATATTCCCCATGAAAAAACATCAACATTATTATCGCTTGATATTCCTTTTCTTACTTGATTTCAGCATGTGCATACCCATTAGGAAACAGCGTTGTCGGAACGCTATATCGTCCTCGTCAGGCTTCTTACCCCAGCCTCCATTAGGCGCGGAACCGCCGCCGGCACTCTGCGAAATCTCTGTTGCCTTATCAAGATAGCCAAGAAAAAGAGCCGTGGCGACCAAGGCAACCTGACTTGAATTTTCTGCCATCTGTTCGAACACAGAACCTTCAGAAAGTCCTTTAGTCGCTTCGTCAAAAGCCACTCTCTGCTCTGGCGGAAGAGACTCACGGTAAGCATTAAATTTGCTATAAGACTTTTGTGCTTCTATCGAGGCCATGTTCCAGCCAACAGCTTGCATTTCATGTAGGACTTGCGTGTTCAGGTTCGGCGCAATGGAGTGTATGTCATCCTTGATTTCCTTATATCGTTCTTCAGTGGCTTCAGTCTGTCCCCTCACTAATTCAAGCTTTCTCTCCGCCTCTGCGAGCTTTCCTTGTTTGTCAATAATTTTCTCTTTCGTTTTTTCAATATCGGCGAGGATTCTTGCACGTTCAATATCAGCCTGCTCCTTGGTTATCTTTCCAACCTTGACATCATTTTCTAACTTCTCAATCTCACGGAGCAAGTCATTTTTATGTTTTTCAAGATTGGCTATCATGGTACCCAATCCCTTCAATCTTGCTTCACCATGCTTAATTGCTTTTTCTTGTTCTGATAGTGTAACCTTGTTTTTCGAAATCTGTCGCTTTTGATCAGCGACATCGCCTTTCAGATGATCAACTTCTTTCTTTAAATCCTCTTTTTTTTGCGCATAATATTCTCCCATCGTTTTATGCTTGTGCCCCGTCTCTGCAATGCTGTCTCCCCGGTCAAGAGAATATTTCTTATTGACCTCCGAGAGTTCATTGTGAAGGGCTGTCATGCGCTGACTATATTCAAACTTACTCTGCCCTGCCATAACCATTTTCCAAGAAAATTTATTTCTCTCTGTTATTGGCAAAATTGTACAATGAATATGAGGGTTTGTTTCATCAAGATGTACTATAAAAGCTGCGATATTCTTTTCACCATATTTTTTACTCATAAACTTGTACATGTCAACAGCCCACTTTTCTATTTCAGGGCTGCGGGTAATTTCCGAATTGTCAGCTCCCTTGTCCAAGTTCACCTGTTGTTCACCGAACGCCAAACGGTGCATCTGATCCCTCGAACCACCCAAGATGAAATTTGCAACAGTCCGGTACTTCGGTTCCGGAAGTCCGAGGTTAGGGTCTATTATATTCCTTGCCTTCAAATTATCTTTGATTCGTTTGGGGATTGAGAGCTGCTTGTCGACTGGAGCTATCACACCTCCTTTGCGAACTTCAAAGTTAAGATGCTCACGTGTCGGGTCAAAAGCATACGATAGTTTTCTCCGGTATGCTTCCGCCGAGAAGTTTCGTAGATGCTCATTGCTTTGAGCAACAGTAATGCCTTTCGTAGGCATAAGATCCATTACTTGTTTTGCCATTTATCGTTATTTCTTTTACTTCATCGTGGGGTGGTTCCTGAATATAAACATTTCAGAACGGTGGAATTCAATATTTCACGAACTATCATTTTTACACTTTTAGAGGGGTCAATGATTACGATTTGTTACCATTAGAGGGGTCAATGGTGGGGTCAATGTGACGAATTGTAATTTTTAGAGGGGTCAGCCCTTTTTGTAAAGGAGTTTTTACTCCCCTCAAAAACACTGCAAATTCACGAACTATCATTTTTACACTTTTAGAGGGGTCAATGATTGCGATTTGTTACCATTAGAGGGGTCAATGGTGGGGTCAATGTAACTTTTACAGGGGTCACCCCCTCCAAAGTATAAGACTGAAAGCTTCATCTCTATATTCGAAATGCCATTTCCGCTTTACCCCTCGGAGAGCCTAATATTGACACGGCTTGCCGCACGAAGTCCCCCCTCGCCGGGGTGGCAATACCCCCAAATTTTGATTTGGGGGGTATTAGGCTACCTCCCAATGTAAAACAATTCATTTCGTTTGCAAAACGATCGCTCATGCGCAAGCGCATGTACCAAGACTTTGTCTTTTCCATCTCCAAGTTCATTAAAAATGAAATGTCAAGCCGGATTTTCGGGATGGATAAAATCCCTCTCCGTCATTTCTCAACATCTTTTGCCGGGGCAAAAACGACGATATCTTTTCGGAGTCTGACCATTTTGCTTGTAACAACATTGAAGACTTCCAAAACATTCATTGTCTCTAAATTCTGGATGAACTTCATGACCGATGGTCGACTCCAGCCCCAAGACTTCGATAGGCATTCTATATTTGCGGCCGTGTCCTCTTGTTTCCTCTCGGAGGTACAATGTCGTGCCACAAGATCCCGAAAGGCCTGCAGGCGAGAAAAACGCTTTGCGTTCTTGTAAGTGTAGTCTCCGCAGAGAAACTTAAGCAGGTCGGAAGACATTCTTACATGATAGTTCTTATAACCATTTTGAACGACTTCTTTATCTATCATTTTATCGTTAGTCATTGTTATTTTATATTATCAATATTATATGTAAAAATCTACCTTTTTCCAATCCACATTTTTATATAAATGTTGTAACCGATAAAGGTCATGCAGCCTTCCTTTCTACCGTGTATTTTTGTGGTATCGGTTTCCTCCCTTTGGGAGCAGCAGGATCATGAAAATTGGGATAGAACAAGGAAGCCATTGCAATAACGAAAAGTACTTCAGAAAGCAAAATATACCTTCCTTCATCGAAGAAAGAAAACAAAATAATTACACAGGAAACACCTATCAGAATCCTTTTGCTATTATGTATTTTCGTGAGTATTCTGTTAGCCAACTTGTAAGAGAAGAACAGTAGTGTCATCCCGAAAGTAATAAGGTAAACGAGGGGGCGGGTCAGAAAGGGATAGAGGTAGTTGTTCATCTTTCGTTGCATGAACGGAGCCGCCGTTTTCTTTCCGCTGATGCTAAGCTGGTCCAACCTCTTTTCTTTTGCCATGGTCTTATATGTGGCAGCCACTTCTCCTGATGCAAAGTTGTCTACACCTTGAATACCGAGAAGAAACAGTAAAAGCAATAATGTAAAAAACTTTCTTGGCTTTTCCCGATGCTTCATCTTGTCATAGAAGTTGATAAGATGAGTGCCTATTCTCCAAACAGACTTCTTCAGCTTCGACATATGGGGCTGTGCTGCCGTAAAAACATTGCGGTATTTTTTCACGCTTTCCCTCCTTGGCTTGATTAGAAAATGATACAGGAAAGGAATGCTCGTCAGCATCACGAAAAGGATTAATTTTAATATTAACATCACCATATTTCTTTCAATTGAAGTTCGACAATGTTTCTGCGTATGATTCTTGTTCCAGAATGTTTTTCTGAAGTTTGGGCATCCGATTCCTTTCGGAAAGCAGCTGATAGTACATCGTTTCCAAACTATCAAAGAAGAATACTGTCATTGAGTCAACGATTCCGTAATTGGTCGATGACAGATAGACAACAAACATTTCATCTTCTACCGGAGTCGAGTATGCCACCACCTTATATACTTTTCCTTTTTCTTCCTTGGAAGCATAGAGAACGTGTATATGCAGTTTCTCCACCAAATCCGATACGAAATTTTCCAACACATGTTGCTCTTCCATGTTAAGAACGACTTCCGTAAAATAAGCATGTTGGATAACGCATATCTGCTGTTCTGTAAAATAGCCAGGGAGTAACTTTATCAACTTCTGATAAAGCAGGAGGATGGAACGCTTGTAAGTTCCGTCTTCAAGTGTGTTGTAGTCTAATGCTTTTTCCATACGATTTTCTATTTATAAAGTTGCTGAAATATACGATTTCAGAAAATATTCTGCCAAAGTGGCTATCAGCTTATTTTCCTCCTCCTTCGTTTTCTTTTTGTTGTCCAGGCGATTCAAAAGTATTGGCAGTTCCTTGGAAATTACCATCAGCTCTTCACGCTGTTTCTTGGTCAATGCAGCCGTTGAATACCCATCCAAGGACACATAGGGCTGAATCAGCATCCAGCGGTAACTGACCCGTTGTTCCTGGCTAAGCTGCTTGTTGTTCAGTATGTCTTCCCTGCACGCAATGGCATTTTGCATGATCCGGCGATTAAAACGCATGGTCAGATACAGCATCGTCCTGTCATTCACTTCATCGTTTTTCTGACCGACAGAAGAGTAAAGCCGGTCAAAAAGCCTTGTTGTCTTTTGGGTTAACCGCTGCATCTCATCCATGGGTACATTGCTAAGGTGTTCCATGAGCGAACGAAAACATCTGTCTTCCTGCCTGATAAAGGTAAGCAATTGAGACTCCTGCTTAAAGTCATGCGTGCTGTTTAGCAACTTGTTGTAGATGGCCAGTATTTGCGGAAGTCCTTTTATCGTCTGTTCTTCGTCAAGCCTTCCATAAAAGTCAGACGCTTTTTTATAGGTGTCTGAACTTTCTATCTTTGCCCGTTCGGAAGCCGTATTGAGTTTAAAGTACATCACGTCATGAAGCGAACGCTGCTTTGAAAAAGCCAGTCGTGTCAGCTCCGTTCTTACAGAATCGGAAATGACAAAATAGGCAAGTGCTATCGGACTCTTCAGGTTAATGGTAGAGTCTTTTGAAAAGACACTGTACGACGAGTCTTTTAGTTCCTGCCACTGTGCCGTAAGGTCAGTTACCTTTTCGATGTCGGCATCCTTGCAAGATTGGATTTCCGACAGCTTTGCTTTACAGGCCTCTATTGCTTCGGTAGAGTTCTGAAATGACGGATGCTTTGTACAGGAAGAGAAAGCAAGTGCCGTCAACGCGAGAGTTAATGATAAGTGATTTCTTCTCATAAAAAAACATTTTAACGGCTGCGAAGATACAAACCTCACGATGAAAATGAGGTATCAAAAAAATAAAAGTCTTATATTAACATTTTCAAAATCTTTTGGAAAAACTTCCTGTCTTCTTATTTTGTTAATGTACATTAAAAAAGTTCCAAATATTTATTATTTGGAACTTTTGATATTTTCATATACTCTCTTATGTGTTTTGCTTAAATGTTAATATTTAGAGGTATAAAAAAATAAGCTAATTAGTAACATTGCTATTCTTGTTACCCACATTGTTCAAGAACTTGACACAAACGGCACTCACAATGACTGCAAGAATTGATATGACAGGGTATGTCTCAACAAAAGCTGTACAGGTTAGAAAAGTTATAAGAATAAGGTGTACGAGTACTACTTCTTTATTGGTGAAGTCTTCCTCTGCAAGCATTGAGAAGAATATATTTTTTGATCTCCACCATTTACCGGCAGCTTCAGATGCCGATAAAACCTTGTTTTTGTGAATTGATAATGTTTTCATCTTGTCTGTATATGAATTGTTTATAATTAGAGTTCCTCCGTATAGAACCACATGGAATATTGTCAACTCCAGCCGTTGAGCTTATAGACTTGCTGCCGTGCTTCCTGCCAGCTGGCCACCCAATGTATGGCGATGATATAACCGTCCATTCTACGCTTCATGATAGTCCAACCTTTTTCGGCTTTCTTGAAGAAGTATCTGTTTGTCTTTATTTTCATAATCTCCTCACTTTTAATGTATAATAGAGAATTCAGGCTAAACAGTATAGTCATGTGCATATCCACACAATCTCCAATTATCCCCCCATTTGTACATCTTGCGAAGGATTGTTGCCAACTTTACTTTCCTGATCTCGTAACTGTTATAAATTGCGTGGAGTTCTCTTGCTGCTTCTATTTTTTTCATACGACTTGACTTAACCGTGTTGTCGAGGGCTGAAGTTAAAATTTTATTCTGGGCATCCCGATTCTCAACCTTTTTATAGTTTTTTCGTTTCTTCGACCCGAACTT
>NZ_AZHT01000026.1 GCF_000599605.1 Prevotella sp. HJM029
CGGGGGATCCTGATCTGTCAAAACCGCTAATGTCCGTTCTAAGACCGTCTGGAGAACACTTGCCCATCAGTGCTTTTGAACCTTTTTTTCACAGGTCCCTTCCGATTACACTGAGAAGCTGACCACACCTGCTAGAAGATGGAGGTATGCAGCCCGTTAGTAGGAGTAATACTACCCAGCTTATAACCCTCAAACGTAGGGCAGATGGCGGCCGCGATATCCTGCAGATGCATCCAGTACTAGTATGGCCCGGGGGATCAGATCGGAAGA